>DATLFB010000116.1:0-41852 GCA_035525285.1 Thermoanaerobaculia bacterium | reverse complement strand
TCAAGTTTGTAACGAGGGGTTTGTCATCCCGAGCGTGAGCGAGGGACCTGGGTGGGCGGGTGGCACGAGACTCGAGCCGCACACACACCCAGGTCCCTCGCTAACGCTCGGGATGACAAACCTGGGTAGCGCACGCTTTCAAGATTGAACGAGCACCAGCAACCCAGCAACCAGACCATGAAAATCGCCATCATCGGCGCCGGCCCCATCGGCCTCGAGCTCGCCGTCGCGCTCAAACAAGCGCACATCGACTACGTGCAGATCGACGCGGAACAGATCGGCGCGACGATGAGCTGGTATCCGCTGCAGATGGTCTTCCACTCCAGCGCGGATCGCATCGCCATCGCCGGCGTTCCGATTCAGATTCCCGATCAGCAGAAGCCGAAGCGGGAGGAGTACCTCGCCTACCTTCGCGCGATCGTGCAGCAGTTCGCGCTCGAGGTGCGCACGTACGAGCGTGTCACCTCCGCGCGCCGGCTCGACGACGGCACGTTCGAGCTGCGCACGCGAGCCGTCGACGGCGAGCACACGTACGTCGTCGACGCCGTCGTCCTCGCCATCGGCGCGATGCACGCCCCGCGTCTCCTCGGCATCCCCGGCGAGGAGCTCCCGCATGTGAGCCACTACTTTCACGAGCCGCATGCGTACTTCGGGAAGCGCCTCCTGATCATCGGCGGCAGAAACTCCGCGGTCGAAGCGGCGATCCGCTGCCAGCGCGCGGGCGCGCACGTGACGATCAGCTATCGCGGCGAGGAGATCGATCCGAGCGTGAAGTTCTGGCTGCTGCCCGAGATCCGCGGGATGATCCGAGACGGCCGCGTGCGATTCCTGCCGCGCACGTCGCCGGTGGAGATCGGCGGCGGCAGCGTGCTGCTCGATTCGGGCGAGCGCGTCGACGCCGACTTCGTGCTCCTGCTCACCGGCTATCGCCAGGACCCGACGCTCTTCGAGCAGCTCGGCGTCGATCTGCAGGGCGACGCGCGCAAGCCGCGCTACGACGAGACGACGATGGAGACGAACGTGCGCAATGTGTTCGTCGCCGGCACCGCGATCTCCGGCTCGCCCGAGGAGCGCGTGCGCGTCATCGTGGAGGACTGCCACGAGCACGTGCCGAAGATTGTCGAGGCGATCAGCGAACGGAACGCCGACTTCTAGTCGGCCGGTCCGCCGAGCTCCGCTCGGCGCCGACTGGAAGTCGGCGGACCGGCCGATTGGAAATCGGCGTTCCGTGCGTGAGCAGCGCGAAGCCGATCATCTTGTACAGCAGCCTGGCCCCGACGTTCGCGTCCCACTCCGTTTCGCCGGGGGAGACTTCGCAGAGATCGAGGCCGGCGATGCGCTTCTTCGCGCGCACGAGCGCGCGCAGCAGGCCGATCGCTTCGTTCCACGACAGGCCGCCGGGAACGGGAGTGCCCGTGCCGGGGCAGAGCGTCGGATCGAGGCCGTCGATGTCCCACGAGAGATAGACGTCGCGTGGCAGCGCGGCCGCGATCTCGTCCGCGATCGTCGCGAACGGCACGCCGTCTTCTTTTCGCGCCGCGAGATCGGCGTCGTAGAACGTCACGATGCGGCCGTTCGAGCCGTCGATCATCGCGCGCTCGGCCTGTCCGAGGTCGCGCACGCCGACCTGCACGAGCCGGCCGACGGCGTCGATCTTCGTCATCACGTTGTGAAAGATCGATGCGTGCGACCAGGTGAAGCCCTCGTATGCATCGCGGAGATCCGCGTGCGCGTCGAGATGGAGAATGCCGAGACCGGGATAGCGCTCCGCGTACGCGCGGATCGCGCCGAACGGGACGGAGTGATCGCCGCCGAGAATCACGGGCATCTTCTTCGCGTCGAGCAGTGCGCGGGTCTGCTCGTAGACCCATTGATTCACGCGCTCGCCGTACGCGTTCACTTTCTTCGTGGCCGGACGCTTCGCGTGCGCTAGCGCCTTCGCCTCGCGATTCCACCGCAGCACGCTCTTCGGAATGTCGAGCATGGCGATGCCGGCGGCGTACGGCCGGCCGGTCTCATGATCGAAGAGGTCGACCTGCTTCGACGCTTCGAGCACTGCGGCGGGACCCTTCGACGCACCGCCGCCGTACGACGTCGTGGCCTCGAAGGGAACAGGAACGATGACGACGCGGGCGTCTTTCGGTTTGAATGGGAGGCCGTAGATGCCGCTCGCCGCGAGTGCGGCGGCGTCGGGGTCGAAGGCGGCGGGAAGTGCGTGCTTCGTTGTCATCGGTTGCTAGTGCTCGTTCAATCTTGAAAGCGTGCGCTACCCAGGTTTGTCATCCCGAGCGTGAGCGAGGGACCTGGGTGGGTGGGTGGCACGAGACTCGAGCCGCCCACACACCCAGGTCCCTCGCTCACGCTCGGGATGACAAACTCCTCGTTACAAACTTGAACGAGCACTAGGTTGCTGGGTTGCTAAAAACCCAGTAACCCAGCAACCCTCAATCCAGATCCATCGGATTCACGAACTTCTCGTCCGACTTCTCGGCGCGCTGCAGCGCTTCCCTGAACTTCTCCTCGAGGATGCGCGCGCGGTCTTTCTGGCTCTCGATCTGCTTGTCGAACTTCTTCGCCGCCTCGCTCTTCTGCGTCTCGAGATTCGCCACCATCGACTCGAGCGAGCCGCCGGCTTTCACCTCTTTCGCCTTGTGCAGCAGCACTTCACCGCTGATGCGATCGATGACGATCGTGGCCGAGCAGCAGGGGCAGAGGATTTCGAAGTTGTTCGACATAGGGTTGCCCGGCTGCCCGGTTACCCGGCTGCCCGGCGAAAGAAACGCCGGGAAGCCGGGCAACCGGGAAACCGGGCAGCCATTTTACGTCAGCGCCTGCGCGAGGTCGTCGATCAGATCCTGCGCATGCTCGAGTCCGACGGAGACGCGCAGCAGATTCTCCGCGGTCCGGCTCCCCGGCCCCTCGCTGCTCGCGCGATGCTCGATCAGGCTCTCGACGCCGCCGAGCGAGGTCGCGCGGATGAAGACGCGCACCTTCGCGGTGACCGCGAGCGCATCCGCGCGCGTGCCGCGGACGAGGAACGAGAGCATGCCGCCGAACGCAGACATCTGCCGCCGCGCGAGCTCGTGGCCGCGATGCGACTCGAGTCCCGGATAGAACACGGCCTCGACGCGCGGATGCTCCGCGAGAAAGCGCGCCACCGCCATCGCGTTTTCGCACTGCACGCGCATGCGCGCGGCGAGCGTGCGGATGCCGCGCAGGATCAACCACGCGTTGAAGGGCGAGGTCACGCCGCCGATGAGTTTCCGCGTATGCAACACCTCCTCGGCGAGCCCGCCGCGCGTGCGGAAGACGAGCGCGCCGCCCTGCACGTCGCTGTGGCCGCCGAGGTATTTCGTGGTCGAGTGCAGGACGATGCCGGCGCCGTGCTCGATCGGGCGCTGCAGCGCGGGCGTCGCGAACGTGCCGTCGGTCACGAGCAGCGCGCCGCGCGCGTGCGCAAGCTCCGCGAGCGCGGCGAGATCGACGATCTTCATGAGCGGATTCGACGGCGACTCCGACCAGACCAGCTTCGTCTCGTCGCGCATCGCGGCGCGCACCGCATCGAGGTCCTCCATCGCCACCACGTCGAACGAGAGTCCCCACTTCCCGAAAAACTCCTCGGCCAGCGCGCGGTAGCCGTAGTAGCAGTCATCCGGCAGGATCACGTGCGCGCCGCGCGGCAGGGTCTGCAGCAGCGCGGCTCCCGCGGCCATGCCCGAAGCGAACACGAGCGCGGTCTCGCCGCCTTCGATCGCCGCGAGCGCCTCTTCGAGCCGCGCCTGGGTCGGGTTCCCGTCGCGGATGTAGCTGTAGCCGCGCGACGGCTCTCCGCTCTCCGAACGCTCGAAGGTCGTCGAGAGAATCAGCGGAGGCGCGAGCGCGCCCGTTTCCTCATCGATGTGTGCGCCACTGTGAATCGCTTTCGTCTCGAAATGCATGGCGGCCGTAGCATACCCATGAAAGCCGTTGTAGCGCGGGCATCCTGCCCGCCGTAACGCCGGCATCCTGCCGGCGACGTCGCTGGCTGGAAGCCAGCGACACGGCGGCCTGGAAGGCCGCGCTACAAAAAAAGACCGGCCGACAAGATGTCGGCGTTCCGGTCACTTTCTCCCCGCTGTCCGCGATTACAATCTCTCCCACACCGCCATGCCCCCTCTCTCTCCCGCGGTTCGGTCGGCGCTGATCCGCACGTTGCAGATCGCTCTCACGTTTGTCGTGTTCGCGTTCTTCAACGCCATCGCCGTGAACTTCGAAGTCGAGAGCGGCGTCTCGATTCTCTTTCCCGCGACCGCGATCTCGATCATCGCCTGCATGGCCTTCGGACCGATCGCGGCGATCGGCGTGTTTCTCGGCACGATCGCCACGCCGTGGTCGGAGACGATCACCGCGTCGCAGCTGGTGCTCAGCGGCCTGCTCTCGGCCGCGGAGGGACTGATTCCGTGGCTCGTCTTCCGCTGGCGGCGCGATCTGACGGCGGATCTGCGCGACATGAAGTCGCTGCTCGCGTTTCTGGTCTTCGGTACGATCGTCAACACCGGCATCAGCGCGATCCTCGGCGATCTGCTCGTGATCAGCCATCCGCCTGGCGTCGGGATCGTGTGGCGCGAAGTGTTCGTCTGGTGGATCGCCGACTTCACCGCGGCGCTGCTGATCGCGACGCCGGTGCTCGCGTTCGGCGGAACATTCATCAACCGGCCGCGCAGCGGCGAAGAGCCGCGGCGCACGATCACGAACGCGCTGCAGATCGTCACGGTGATCCTCCTCCTCGGATTCGCGGCCTCGTTCGCGATCCGCACGTATCTGCTCAACCGCCTCGAGCAGGAGCGCATGGATCAGCACATGACGTGGATCTCCGCGCAGGAGACGCTGCACCGGATGCACAGCAATCTCGTGCGCGCCGCGTTCATCGATCCGTCGGATTCCGACGCGCTCACCCGCCTGGTCTCGGCGCAGCGCGCGAACGACGATTTCGTCCGCCAGCTCTCGCCGGCGATGACGGCCTCCTCCCCCGAGCTGGACCGCGAGTTCCTGCTCGTCGCCGAGTCGGCGTCGAGCTGGTTCGCCGGATCGCGCGCGTGGCTCGAAGGACGCGGGCCGGCGCCGGATCCGTCGAGCGCACAGGCGACCGGACGCCACATCCTCGCGCTGCGGCCGCTGATGGATCGCGCGAACGCCGCGGAATGGTCGGAGTTCGGAACGACGCGGCGAAAGATCATGCTCGTCTCGGCGATGGTGGACGCCATCGTCTTCCTCATCCTCGTCCTCGCCGCGGTGATGCTGCTCTACACGATCTCGCGGCCGTTCGCGCAGCTGCGCAACGCCCTGCATGCGATGGGCGAAGGGAATCTCCTCGACGCGAGCCGCATCGACAGCCGTTACGTCGAGTTCCAGTCGATCGCCGAAACGCTCGACGAGACCGCGCGCGAACTGCGCCGCCGCGAGGACGAGCTGCGGCTACAGAGCGAGAAGGCGCTCGCGGCGTCGCGGGCGAAGAGTGAGTTCCTGGCGAAGATGTCCCACGAGCTGCGCACGCCGCTCAACTCGATCATCGGCTTCTCCGATCTGATGAGCGAGCAGGAACAGACCATGACTCGCGAGAAGCGGCTGGCGTTTCTCGACAACGTCGGCAACAGCGCGCGGCATCTGCTCAATCTGATCAACGATCTGCTCGACATCGCGAAAGTCGAGTCGGGGAAGATGAAGCTGCACTTCGAGAGCCTCGACCTGCGGATGAGCATCGCCAACACGGTGGCCTCGACGCAGCCGCTGTTCGTGCGCAAGCACCAGGAAGTGGAAGTGGTGACGCCCGACGAGCCGATGCTCGTGCGCGCGGACGCGAGCCGCATCGAGCAGGTGCTGCTCAATCTCCTCTCGAACGCGAACAAGTTCAGCCCGGACGGAGAGAAGATCGTGATTCGCGGCGCGGCGGACGACTCGATGTGGAAGATCGAGGTGGCCGATCACGGCATCGGCATCAGCGCCGAGGATCAGCTGCGGATCTTCGACGAGTTCGAGCAGATCCACACGCGCGGAGTGCAGTCGACAGGCACCGGCCTCGGCCTCGCCCTCGCCCGCCGCTTCATCGAGGCCCACGGAGGATCGATCGACGTGCGAAGCGATCCGGGGAGCGGCGCGGTGTTTCGGATCAGACTGCCGCGGTGACGCGCGAATGTCATCCCGAGCGTTAGTCGAGGGACCCGGGAGGGCGGGTGGCACGCGAATCGCGCCTCCCGCCCACCCAGGTCCCTCGCGATGCTCGGGATGACACATATACTCCCCCGCGCAAATGCTGAATCTCGGCTCCATCGGCGGCACCTCCATCCGCATCGACTTCAACTTCATCATCCTCATCGTCTTTTTCGTGGCGTTGAACTACAACGCGCAGCTCGGGATTCACTACGCACTGCTGTGGATCCCCATCCTCTTCATCAGCGTCCTCATTCACGAGCTCGCGCACGCGGGAACCATCGGGGCCTTCGGATTCGGCGCGAGCGAGATCGTGCTCACCGGCATGGGCGGCGTGACGATGAACCGCCGCAAGGCGAAGCCGTGGCAGGACATGCTGATCAGCCTCGCCGGACCGATCTCCAGCTTCGCGCTGATGTTTCTCTGCAAGTGGATTTACGAGAGCTTTCCCATCGCGCATACCGACAAGATGCTCGATGCGCTGCTCCCGCGATTGGTTCTGGCGAATCTGTTCTGGGGCATCTTCAACCTGATCCCCATCGCGCCCCTCGACGGAGGCCATGCCGTCCGCGAGTTCCTGCGGATCTTCCTGCGCGACCGCACCGCTTTCATCGTCTACGTCTGGATCGCGATGGTCGTTGGCGGCGGCGTCGCCGTCGCCGCGCTCTTCCTCAAACAGTTCTTCATCGGCCTCTACATCGCCTGGTTCGTCTACATCGCATTCCAGCAGTGGCAGTACTTCCGCCAGTACGGAACTCCGGGAGACTGAAATTTCGGCTAAAATTCATCCACCAGGCGTACAAGTCCCAGTCCCAGCCCCAGTCCCGAGATGACGATCTCCTCATACTCCTCGTCCGCCGAGTCGCGCGGATCGCGCATCCAGCGTGCGAAACGCGCGCTGGCGCGGTTCATGCGCGAAGGCCGCGGGGTTTCCGACGACTCGCTGCGCACCACGATCGCCATCCTGAAGGCGCAGCAGGAAGCGACCCTCGACGGCATCCTCGTCGTTGATCCCGCCGGCAACGTCCTCTCCTACAACCGCCGCTTCCTCGAGATCTGGCGCATCCCGGAGAGCGTCGCCGTCACCGCCGACGACAACGAGCTCCTCGGCTACGCCGCCGAAGCCGTCGCGAACTGGGACCACTTCATCGAGCTGGTGAACTATCTCTACGAGCATCCCGAGGACGTGCGCACGAGCGACACCGTCCTCCTCAAGGACGGCCGCGTCCTGAACCGATCCACGCTGCCGATCATCGCCGGCGACCAGATCCGCGGCCGCTCCTGGTACTTCCGCGACGTCACCGAGAGCGTGAAGGCCGAGAACCTGCAGGCCGCGCTGTTTCGCATCGCGCAGCTGAGCCGCGAGTCGGAGAGCCTCGACTCGCTGTACGCCGCGATGCACGGCGTCGTCGGCGAGCTGATGGACGCGACGAACTTCTACATCGCCGAGTACGACCGCGACCGCAATCGCCTCACCTTCCCCTACTTCATCGACGAGTTCGACGAGGGAGTGGAGTGGATCGATCCCGGCCGCGGCCTCACCGCGTACGTGCTGCGCACCGGCAAGCCGCTGCTCGCGACTCCCGAAGTCTTCGAGCGCCTCGTCGCCGAGCGTGAAGTGGAGCCGGTGGGCGCGCCGTCGATCGACTGGCTCGGCGCGCCGCTGAAAACCGGCGACGTCACGTGGGGCGCGGTGGTCACGCAGTCGTATCGCGAGACCGCGCGCTACACGGAGAAGGACAGGGAAGTCTTCGTCTTCGTCGCCCAGCACATCGCCTCGGCGATCGAGCACAAGCGCAAGGAAGACGCGCTGCGCGAGAACGAGCGCCGCTACCGGCAGATGTTCGAGAACAACCGCGCCGTGAAGCTGCTCATCGATCCGCAGACCGGCGCCATCGTCGACGCGAACATGGCCGCGTGCGACTACTACGGTTACACGCGCGACGAGCTCCTGGCCATGCGCATCTGGGACATCAACATCCGCAGCGAGGACGAGCTGCGGCACGAAATGAGCCGCGCTTCGTCGAAAGAGCGGACGTACTTTCACTTCCGCCACATGCGCGCCAGCGGCGAGATCCGCGACGTCGAGGTCCACACCGGCCCGATCGACACCGGCGGACGCCGCCTCCTCTACTCCATCATCCACGACATCACCGAGCGCAAACGCGCCGAGGAGGCGCTGCAGCAGTCGGAGGAGAAGTACCGCGTCATCTTCGACTACGCGCCGGTGGGCATCTACCAGTCGGCGCGCGACGGACGGATCGTCACCGCCAACCTCGCGCTCGCGCGCATGCTCGGCTACGACTCGATCGAGGAGCTGCAGACGAAGAACATGGAGCGCGACGTCTATTTCGACGCGCACCAGCGCGAGGAGCTGATCCGCCGCTTCGAGCCCTACGGCTACGCGAACAACGTCGAGCTGCAGTGGCGGCGCAGGGACGGCACGCCGGTCTGGGTGCAGCTGAACGCGCACGCGATCCACTCGCCGCAGGGCACGGTCTTCTTCGAGGGATTCGTGTACGACGTGACCGAGCGGCGGCGCGCCGCGGAGTCCGTCGCCGTCGCCGACCTGCAGCGCAAGGCCGTCCTCGATGCCGCGACGCGCGTCTCGATCATCGCCACCGATCCCGACGGCACGATCACCGTCTTCAACGCGGGAGCGGAGCGGATGCTCGGCTACGACGCCGCGGAGATGATCGGCAATCGCTCGCTGCTCGATCTCCACGTCCCCAATGAGCTCGCGCACCACGCGTCGGGGCTCTCGCTCGAGTTCCGCCGCCCGATCGGCGGTTTCGACGTGCTCGTGCTGCGCGCGGCGCTCGAGGACGTGGAAGAGCGCGAGTGGACTTACGAACGCAAAAACGGCGAGACGATCACGGTCGCCGTGTCGGTCACGGCACTACGCGCCGAGGATGGCTCGATCACCGGATTCCTGCACGTCGCCGCCGACGTCACCGAGCGCAAGCGCGCCGAGGAGATGCTGCGCAGACAGTCGGCCGCGATGACGGCGTCGATGGACGGCATCGGCATCCTCGATCACCGCCTCGACTTCACGTACGTGAACGACTCGCTGGCGAAGCTCTTCGGATATCACAAGCCGGCCGAGCTGCTCGGCAAGTCGCTCTGCGATCTGTACGAGCCGCACGAGCAGGTCCGCTTGATCACCACCATCATGCCGGTAGTTCAGCAGCGTGGCCGCTGGCGCGGCGAGGCCACGGGACTCCGCCGCGACGGCGCGAACTTCCCGCAGGAGATCTCGCTGACCGCGATCTCCGGCGACGGCATCGTCTGCGTCGTACGCGACATCACCGAGCGCACGTACGCCGAGGAACAGATCAAGCACCTCGCGTATCACGACGCGCTGACGAATCTGCCGAATCGTTTGCTGTTCAAGGATCGCGTGACCGTCGCGCTCTCGCACGCGCAGCGGCAGCGCACGCCGCTCGCGGTGCTCTTCCTCGATCTCGATCGTTTCAAGGTCATCAACGATTCCCTCGGACACAACATCGGCGATCAGCTCCTGCAGGCCGTGTCGACGCGCGTGCAGGCCTGCGTGCGCGACAGCGATACTGTCGCCCGCCTCGGCGGCGACGAGTTCACCGTCCTCCTGCCGAGCCTGCAGCGTTCCGAGGATGCGGCGCCGGTCGCGGAGAAGATCATCGAGGCCATCCGCCATCCGTTCACGATCGAAGGACGCGAGTTCTTCATCACCACCAGCATCGGCATCAGCCTTTTCCCCGAGGATGGGACGGATGCGGAAGCGCTGATCAAGAACGCCGACACGGCGATGTATCAGGCCAAGGAGCTCGGCCGCGACAACTATCAGTTGTTCAACGCGGTCGTGAACGCGAAGGCGCTGCATCGCATCGCCCTCGAGCACGGGCTGCGCAAGGCGCTCGCGAACTCGGAGATGGCGGTGCATTACCAGCCGATCTTCGATCTGCGCAGCGGCCGCATCACGGGCATGGAAGCGCTGCTGCGCTGGGACCATCCGGTTCTCGGCTCGATTCCGCCGGCGACGTTCATTCCGCTCGCCGAGGCGACGGGCGTGATGATTCCGATCGGCACGTGGGCGCTGCGCGAGGCGTGCAAGCAGGCGAGGGAGTGGCACACGGCGGGATTCAAGACCCTCACGCTCGCGGTGAATCTGTCGGTGACGCAGTTGCAGCACCCGGATCTCGTCCGCCGCGTCGCCGAGATCCTGAGCGAGACCGGCCTGCCTCCGCGGCTGCTCGAGCTGGAGATCACCGAGAGCAGCGCGATGCAGAGTCCCGACACGAGCATCCGCACGCTGTACGACCTGAAAAAGCTCGGCCTGCGCATCTCGCTCGACGACTTCGGCACCGGGCATTCATCGCTGAGCTACCTGAAGCGCTTCCCGATCGACACGCTGAAGATCGACCAGTCGTTCGTGCGCGACATCACGACCGATCCGGATACCGCCGCGATCGTGGAAGCGATCATCGCGATGGCGCACAGCCTGCGACTGAAGGTCGTCGCGGAAGGCGTGGAGTTCACCGAGCAGGCGAATTTCCTGCGGCGGCATGCGTGCGATCAGATGCAGGGATACCTGATCAAGGAGCCGGTGCCCTCGCACGAGTTCCTGAGGCTGGTATCGTAGGTAACCCCGCCTGTCATCCCGAGCGTAGTCGAGGGACCCGGGGGGGTGGGTGGCGCGTTGATCGAGCCACCCGCCCACGCAGGTCCCTCGACTAACGCTCGGGATGACAGCAGCGCGCTACACTCTCCGCATGCGCGCGCTACTCTCTCCGCATGCGCGCGCTCGTGGTGATCGCCGCTGTCCTCTCCCTCGGCGCGAGCGGCCGCAGCTCCACGATCGCCGTTTCGGCATCGCACATCGTCACCGCGAACCCCGACTCCGAGAGCGTCTCCATCCTCGACGCGAGCACACGCGCCGTCGTCAGCGAGCTGCGCCTCCGCGCGACTCCGCAAACGATTGCGATCGACGGAGCGCGCGCCTTCGTCGCGCTGCGTGAAGGCAGCGTTGCCGTGATCGACCTCGCAACGCAGCGCGTGGAGCGCACGGCGCACATCGGCGTCGAGCCGTTCGGCGTTGCGACCGGCGACGGACGTTTGTACGTCAGCGATGCAGCCGCCGCGGTGGTGCACGTCGTCGACGCGGCGACCCTCGCGCGCATCGCGACCATTCCGACGAAGGAATCCCCGCGCGGCCTCGCGCTCGATGCGCAGCGCCTCTACGTCACGCACTTCCGCAGCGGCGAGATCAGCGTCATCGACACGGCCACGCTCGCGGTCACGAAGGTGATCACCACGGGCGCGGACAGCAATCTCTCCGAGGCTGTCGTGCTCGCGAACGGCCGCGCGTACGCGCCGCAGACGCGCTCGAACACGACGAACCAGGCGCTGCTCTTCGACACGACCGTGTTTCCCATCGTCTCCGTGCTCGATCTCACGACGCAGGAGAATCTCCCGCGCGAGCGCTTGGCGATCGACATCGTCGATCGGCCGAGCAACATGCCCACCGATGCGGTCCTCACGTCCGGCAACGTGATGTACGTCGTGCTCGCGGGCAACGACGCGGTGTCGGTCATCGACCTCGCGACGAAGAAGACGAAAGTCAAGCAGTTGACGGTCGGAAAGAACCCGCGCGGCATCGCGCTGTCCGCGGATGAGCGCTTCGCTTTCGTGAACAACGCGCTCTCGGGCAGCGTGTCGGTCATCGATACGGCCACGAACGCGGTGGTCGAGACGACCGCGGTGACGACGATTCCGCTGCCGCCCGACATCCTCAACGGCAAGATCCTCTTCTACACGTCGGCGGACGAGCGCCTGGCGAAGGATCGCTGGATCTCCTGCGCGACGTGCCATCCGGACGGCGGGACCGATGGGCGAACGTGGTTCTTCCGCGACGGTCCGCGCAACACGCCGCCGCTGTTTGCGACGGAGCAGTCGATGCCGATGCACTGGTCGGGCGATCTCGACGAGCTGCAGGACGTCGAGAGCACGATCCGCCTCATCCAGGCCGGCAGCGGACTGGCGAGCGGCGCGCTGCGCTGCATGCCCGCATGTGATCGCGACGCGCCGCACACCGGCGTCTCGCAGGACCTCGACGATCTCGCGGCGTTCATGCGCACACTGCGCGCGCCGCGGCGGACGTTCGAGACAACCGACGCGTCGCGGCGCGGCGCGGAGGTCTTCGCGCGCGCAAACTGCGCTTCCTGCCATTCCGGCGCGTTCTTCAGCGACGGCCTCAAACACGACGCAGGCACCGGCAGCAGTGCGCAGGAGCGCAAGGGATCCGCGTTCGATACGCCGACGCTGCGCGGCCTCTTCGATACCGCGCCGTATCTTCACGACGGCAGCGCCGCGACGCTGCAGCAGGCCGTCGCCGCACACGTGAGCACACTCTCCGCCGCGGAGCTCGATGATCTCGCGGCGTATCTGAAGACGATCCCGTTTCCGCAGTTGAAACGAAGAGCGGTGCGGTGACGCTGGTCGGTTGCCCGGCTGCCCGGTTGCCCGGCGGCGCCGCGCGGGGGCCGGCGCCAGCGAGGATGCGCGACATGCAGGGCGGCGCCCCCCGGACGCCGCCGCCGGGAAACCGGGAAACCGGGCAACCGTCATCACCGCACCGCGCGAAGATGCAGCGCCCCGTATTCGCCCGGCGTCATTCCGGCGATCCGTTTGAAGTGCCGCGTCAGATGGCTCTGATCGGCGAAGCCGGCGTCGACGTGCGCCGCCGGCAGTCCGGCGCGCAACTGCCGCTGGGCGTCGGCGATGCGCAGATAGTTCTGATAGCGATGCGGCGGCACGCCGTACGTGCGCGCGAAGGCGTGCACGAGATGGAAGCGGCTCACGCCGGCGATCGAGGCGAGCGTCTGCAGCGAAATGCTCTCCCTGAAATGCGCGTGGAGGTAATCGCGCGCGGCGCGAAGTCCGTCCGCTCCCCGTGCGTGCCGCACGTTCGGACGCTGCTCGCCGCATTCTTCGAACAGCACGCGGATCGCCTCCGCGAGTCCGCTCTGCTGCCGCAAGGAATCGGGATCGTCGAACGACTGCTGCCAGCGGCAGAACGCGCCGAAGACGCGCGGCGAGTACGACTGGGCCATGCGCAGATGCGGCGGCGCGGAGATGCCGAGCTCGGACGCCGCCGTGGCCAGCAGCGCCGGCTCGAGCTCGACGATCCAGTAATGCCGCGCCGGCCGCTCCATCCGCTGCGTGATGTGCATCTCGCCCGGCTCGGTGAGCATCACGGCGCCCGTTCGCGCCACGTGCGTCGCGCCGCGATACCACCACTGCGACGTGCCGCGCGGATCGTTCCCCGCGCGCGGCACGATGCAGAAGCCATACTTCTCATGAAAGACGCGCCAGAGCCGCTGCGAGCTCTCGACGCCGATCAACTCGACGCCGGGCAGCGCGGTGAGGCGCTCGAGGACGATGGACTCGCCCTGCTCCCGATCGCCGACATCGGCGATGACGACACGGCGCGCCTCTGTCTGAGCCGGGGTCGGCATCATGAGCTTTCTCTCCGCGGGTCACGCCGATTGTAGACTCAGGCCGTCGCCTGCACCACCATGACCGTCAGATCGTCCGCGCTCGCCCGGCCGCCGCACCATTCGTCGGCGAGCCGCACGACGGATTCGAGGATCGATTCCGCGCTGCTCGTGTCAGCCTCGCGCAGCGCTCGCTCGATCGCGTCGTAGCCGAGCTCGCGCTCGTGCGGATCGGATAGCTCCGGCAGGCCGTCGCTGAAGAGGAGCATCGTCGTGCCGGGATCGAAGTCGATGACCGTGCCGTCGAAGACCGGCTTCTTGCGAACGCCGAGCGGAAATCCGGCGACCTCGACGCGCTCGATCTCGCCGGAGCGGCGCCGCACGAAGAACGGCGGCATCCCGGCGCCGACGATCGACGCCTGCCGCTCGTGGATGCGCGCGATCATCAGGCACATGTAGAGCGACGGCAGCGCGAGGTGCTGGAACGCCGACGACATCGCCTCGAGGATCTCGCGCGGCGCGCAGCGTTTCGAGAGGGTGAGAAAGTAGCTCTTCGCGGTGGCGCCGAGGATCGCGGCGCGCAGGCCGTGTCCGGTCGCGTCGCCGATCGCGAGCGTGAGCGAGCCGTCCTCCCCCACGCTGAAGTCGTAATAATCGCCCCCCACCTCGGACGCCGTCCGCATGTGCACCGCGACGTCGAGCGACGCGCAGCGCGGCATCTCCCGCGGGAGCAGCGCGCGATGAACGAGGCGCACCGGTCGCGACGCACGCACGCATGGAACGGTGCGGCGATTCTAGAACACGCCGGCCGTGATGGAAGCGTCGATGACGGCAACTGGATGGGACGGCCGCACGAAACCGCGGCCGTCGCAGACGTTCATGCCGAAGGCGTAGAGACGATCCCCGTTTTGACTGGATGCATCACCGCGCCGACGGACTGCCGAAAGCGGCCCGCGACAGACGGGCAGGTTGCGCTCGTCGCGTGCGAAGACAACGCGGCGAAGGATGGAACAGGCTCCCGAAACGACGATCCCCGATCAATTGCTGCTGATGGATGAAAAGGTTCTATATGCAGATATCTACGGGATGGCAAGATGTAGATGGGAGAAGCGGTACTAAATCGGGCGTTGGGCAGACCTGACCGCAGAGCACGTCGGAACGGACAGAGTCCAGGCCAAAGTCCAGGCCCACGATGAGCGCCATGAGTGCATGGCACCGCTCGCGTTTCGCGCTAGAATCGCAGAATGAGCCGCGACGTCGAGGAACTCTACGCCAAAGCATCGGAATTGCCACCGGCAGATCGTGCCGAGCTTGCCGGTCTCTTGCTCGGGAGCATCGAAGAGGAGCGCGATGAGGGTGTGGAAGAGGCGTGGGCGGCCGAGATCGAGAGACGCATGGCGGACTATCGGGCGGGAAGAGTAAAGACGATTCCATGGTCCGAGGTTCGCGCTCGATTGCATCGCTCAGATCGATGACGCAACTCCATTTCTTTGAAGAGGCCAACGACGAGGCTGAAGAAGCTCGTCGCTGGTATCGTGATCGCAGCGAAGCGGCCGAAGCGGCGCTCTTGCGCGAGCTAGATCACGCAATCGAGCTTGTGCTTGAAGCTCCCGAACGATGGCCGCGTTACATCTTCAGCACGCGACGGTACGTATTTCCGAGCTATCCGTATTCGCTTGTGTATTTCGTCGAGAGCGACGTGGTTAATGTGGTCGCCGTTGCTCATGAGAACAGGCGACCTGGTTATTGGCGCAAGCGAATGAACCGATAGTCGGCTGCCCAACATCCCCACAGGAGCCGACGGCGGGCTGGCTGTCCGGCCCGCCGGCCGAGCCGGCTCGGGAACATCTTAACGGCACGGCGGCACGTCGGCTGCAGGTCGCGCCGCCGTCAAAGGCATTCATGGCGCGGCAGCCGCCGCGCCGCGTCGCTCCCTGCACGTAACGCCCGCCGCAGCTCAGTGTGAGGCGTTGGGCGGACCGCGCGAGTCCAGAATCGCGCTCCACGCACCTATCTATCCAGCCGCGACCGCGACGTGGAGAGCGATGAAGAGCAGAACGCGAGGCGCGTCAGTGCTGTTCGCTGTGATGTGTCTGCAAGCGGAAACACGCACGCGACAACGGCACGCCATTTGCCGCAGTACTTCACCGTCGACTCGTAGTATCATTTGACGCCGATAGCTGAAACATGGTCACCGACAGTTCGCACGTGCCTGACGAATTGCCGCTCACGGCTCTTAGAGAATGGCGCGCGCATGCACGGCGCCAGCAGGATCAACTGTATGAACAGATACGCGAGTTCGGCAAAAGTTTTGATCAGACGTTAGTCACGCTCGCGGCAGGGGCAATTGCAGGCTCTGTTGCGTTTGCTGACAGACTGACGCCAGACGGGCGAAACTTCTTGATAGCCGCGTGGGTCTGTCTCGCTGCGGCGCTGCTTTCTGTGCTTCTCAGTTTTCAGGCGGCCGTTGCGAACCTCGATCGCCATTACCAGGCTGGCGCTGTCGAAGAGGCGAAAGTCCTTCAAATGGAACTTATCGTGCTCGGCAATCGCCATGAAGAAATTCAGGACATACTGGACGACGTCGGCGAACTCCTTACCAAAATTCGCAAGCCGTCATTCGCGGCGGCTCTTCTGCCATGGCTCAACTACCTCGCGATCGCACTGCTCATGAGCGGCGTCATTTCTCTTCTTATCGCCGTGTCGCTGGTAAGGGCCGCCTAACAAACTCCACACAGGAGCCGACGGCGGGCTGGCTGTCCGGCCCGCCGGCAGAGCCGGCTCGTGAACATCGTAGCTGGGCGGCGTCACGGCCGCTGCAGGTCGCGCCGCTATCAAAAGCATAGGTGGCGCGGCAGCCGCCGCGCCGCGTCGCTTCATGCACGTGACGCCCGCCGCAGCTCAGTGTGAGGCGTTGGGCCGACGTGAAGAAGAGCCGTAACGTCAAGTCATCAGTAGGCAGCAAAACAGGGCTACCGTGCCGAGCAGCATGGGCTGAGGCGACGCCGTTATCCCTTAAGTGGCGCCCATCGAGGGCGGAAGCGTTCGCGCCCCGACAGCGTTAGAATGGAGCGATGGGTAACCTACTTCAGAAAGCCGTCGCGGAAGCATCGAAGCTGCCGGAAGAAGAGCAGGAAGCATTCGGCGCGTGGATCCTCGCCGAACTCGAATCGGAGCGACGATGGGACGAGTTGTTCGCGCGATCGTCCGACCTCTTGTCGGAAATGGCAGCTGAAGCAATTCGTGAGGACGAGGCCGGCTTGACCGAGTCCCTCGATCCGCAAAAACTTTGAAATCCCGAACCACACGCGCCTTCCGAAAGCTCTTGTCTGCTTTACCATCTGACGAGACAATTCTGGCCAATCGCAAGCGATAAACGGTTACAGTAGAAGACGACTTGCCGGTATATCGCCTTCGCAGCCAACTCGGGCTGAAGATCATTACAGCAGCTCACCGTCCCGGAGCTCGTCGTTCTCGCCTGGAGGTCAGCGATTGCGTCAGAACACGTACCGCGGACTCGCGTGCACCGTCAGCAGCGCCTCGTTGAGCGCCGGTCCCGGCTGCACGCGGAAGTGATGATTCACCTTCAGCCGCAGCTCGCCCGATCCTGACGACGTCGCGAGCTCCGCGGGGAGCTCGACGATGGTCACGGTGACGGGGATCTCGCCCGCGTGCTCTTCGACGATCTCGCGGATCTTCTTCACCGTGTCGTCGGTCATCCGCGGATACGGCACTTCGAGCGAGATCTCTTTCACTTTGCGGTCGCGGATGCCGTCGAGCGGGATGATCTCGAGCGCGGAGAGCTCCGGCGTGACGGGAGTCTCGTGGAACGCCGCCGCGTGCGCGGCGAACGTGGGCGGCTCCTCGGCGATGATCGCGGCGGCCTCGTTGAACGCGTCGGCATCCGGCGCCGCCGGGGGCGCTTCGGCTCCGCTCAGGGCAGGCTCCGGCGCTCCACCGAACAGGCCGCCGACCATCTGTTTGTCGATCTCGGATCGGTCGCCGTACTTCTCGCGCTCGATCTCTTTCGGATCGCGATCGTCTTCCGCATCCTCGAGCCGCACTTCGTACGCGGAGATGCGCGCGCGGGCGGTCTCGGGATGGCCGCCGTATTCGTCGTCGATGTGCTGCGCGCTCTGTTCGGCGGACTGCAGCGATGCCGAACGCCCCGTGATCTGGCCGCCCGTGTCCTTCACCGTCGCCGTGACCAGCACCGCGACGCCGTTCTCGAGCCACTTCGTGTATTTCGCGTAGAGGTCGGAGAAGACGACCACCTCGACCGATCCGAACTGATCGTCGAGGAAAAACTTCGCCATCATCTTCCCTTCGTTCGGGCCCTTCTTGATCTTCGACTTTTTGATCTGGGCGACGATGCCGCCGATGTTCACGACTTCATCGACGTGGCGGTAGAGCGTCTCCGTGCTCGCGTTCGCGAACTGGCGCAGCTCTTCGGCGAATTTGTTGAGGGGATGGCCGGTGATGTAGAAGCCGAGGGTTTCTTTTTCGTAGCGGAGCTTTTCTTCCTCGGGCCATTCACTGTGGAGGACAGGCAATCCTGCCTGTCCTCGGGGACTCTGGACAGGCAGGATTGCCTGTCCTCCACCAAACAGCGAGTGCTGGCCGCGCTCTTTTTCGTCTCTCGCGCGTTGGGCGGAATCCGCGGTCGGCTCGAGATGGTCGAAGAGCGCGCGGCGCGAGTCTCCGAGGAAATCGAACGAGCCTGACTTGATCAGCGCTTCGAGCACCTTCTTATTGCACGCGCGGAGATCGACTTCCTCGCAGAACTGCAGCAGCGAGCGGAAACGGCCCACCTTCTGCCGCGCGGCGAGGATCGACTCGATCGCGCTCTCGCCGACGCCCTTCACCGCGCCGAGGCCGAAGCGGATGTTCGAGCCGACGACCGTGAAAAACATGTTCGACTCGTTCACGTCCGGCGGCATCACCTCGATCCCGAGCGACTTCGCCTCGTGGATGAACTTCACGATCGCTTCCGTGCGATCCATTTCCGACGACATCAGCGCGGCCATGAAATGCCGCGGGTAATGCACCTTCAGCCACGCCGTCTGATACGCGACCAGCGCATACGCCACCGAGTGCGACTTGTTGAAGCCGTAGCGCGCGAAGGGCTCGATGTAGTCGAAGATCTCGTTCGCCTTCCTCTTCTCGTATCCGTTCGCGATCGCGCCCGACACGAACTTCTCGCGCTCCGCGGCCATGATCGCCACGTCCTTCTTCCCCATCGCCTTGCGCAGCAGGTCCGCCTGGCCGAGCGAGTAGCCGGCCACGCGCTGCGCGATCTGCATCACCTGCTCCTGATACACGATCACGCCGTACGTCTCTTCGAGCAGGTCCTTCATCGCCGGCACGAGATACCTCGGCTTCGACGTGCCGTTCTTGCGCTTGACGTACTCGTCGACCATGCCGACGTCGAGCGCGCCCGGGCGATAGAGCGCGTTGAAGGCGGCCAGATCGTCGAACCGCGTCGGCCGCGCCCTCCGCAGCAGATCGACCATCCCGCCCGACTCGAACTGGAACACGCCTTTCGTGCGCCCCTCCTGGAAAAGGCGGAAGACGTCCGGATCGTCGAGCGGAATCGCGGCGATGTCGATGTCCGCGCCGTCGATCGCCTTCGCCGACTTGATCGCGTCGTCGATCACCGTCAGCGTGCGCAGGCCGAGGAAGTCCATCTTGAGAAGACCCATCTTCTCGACCACGCGCATGTCGAACTGCGTCACGATCTCATCGCGGTTCGTGCGATAGAGCGGCACGTAATTCGTCACCGGCTCCGGCGTGATGACCACTCCCGCCGCGTGCATGCCCGCGTGGCGCGAGAGCCCTTCGAGCTTCTCGCCGATCTCGATGATCTTCGCCACTTCCTGATCGTTTTTGATCGCGTCGGCGAGCTGCGGCACTTCCTTCGCGTCGGTGAGCGTGACGCCCGGACCGCCCGGGATCATCTTCGCGATCTTGTCGACGAAGCCGTACTGCTGCCCGAGCACGCGGCCCACGTCGCGCACGACAGACTTCGCAGCCATCGTCCCGAACGTGATGATCTGCGCGACGTTCTCATCGCCGTACTTCTTGCGCACGTACTCGATCACGCGGCCGCGGCGGTTCATGCAGAAGTCGATGTCGATGTCGGGCATCGAGATGCGCTCGGGATTGAGGAAGCGCTCGAAGAGGAGGTCGTACTCGAGCGGATCGACGTCCGTGATGGCGAGCGAGTACGCGACCAAGGAGCCCGCCGCCGAGCCGCGGCCCGGGCCGACAGGGATGCCGTTGTCCTTCGCGTACTTGATGAAGTCCCAGACCACGAGGAAGTAGCCGGGGAAGTCCATCTTCTTGATGATCTCGATCTCGCGCTCGAGGCGGTCCCAGTACTCCTGCGGGGAGTGGAGGACAGGCAATCCTGCCTGTCCGGACAGGCGGGATCGCCTGTCCTCCACCGCCGCCAGGCGCTTCTTCAATCCCTCGCGCGTCACGTGCTCGAAGTAGCTCGCGGTGTCGTACTCCTTCGGCACCGGAAACTTCGGGAGATGTAGCCCTTGCGTGTCGAGCGAGAGGTTCACGCGCTCGGCGATGCGCATCGTGTTGTCGACCGCGTCGGGATACTGCGAGAACACGCTCCGCATCTCGTCGGGACCTTTGACGTAGAAATCGTCGGAGTAGAACTTCATCCGCTTCTCGTCGCCGAGGGTCTTGCCGGTGCCGATGCAGAGGAGCACTTCGTGCGCGAAGGCGTCGGTCTTTTCGAGGTAGTGCGAGTCGTTCGTGCCGACGAGGCGGAGGCCGACCTCTTCGCCGAGGCGCGCCATCAGCGGGACGATCTTCTGCTGATCGGGGATGCCGTGGTCCTGGATCTCGAGGAAGAAGTTGTCCGCGCCGAGGATCTCCTTGTACTGCAGCGCGGCATCCTTCGCCTTCTGATAGTTCCCGCCCGCGAGACTCTGCGAGACTTCGCCCTTCAGACACGAGGAGAGAACGATCAATCCCTCGCTGTGCGCCCTGAGCAGTTCCTTGTCGATCCGCGGCTTGTAATAAAACCCCTCGGTGTACCCCGCGCTGACGAGCTTCACGAGATTCCGATAGCCGGTGTCGTTCGCGGCGAGGACGATCAGGTGATTGTTCGAGCCCGCGTCGGCCTGCTGGTCTTCGACCGAGGTCTTGTCGAAGCGCGAGCCGTACGCGACGTACATCTCGCAGCCGATGATCGGCTTCACGCCGACCGCCTTCATCTCGTTGTAGAACTCGACCGCCCCGAACATGTTGCCGTGATCCGTGATCGCGCACGCGGGCATGCCGAGCTGGGAAACGCGCTGAGCGAGTGCCTCGGGGCGAGTTGCGCCGTCGAGCAGGGAGTATTCGGTGTGGAGATGGAGGTGAACGAAGGACATGGGGCGCGTCAAGTTTCGCGCACCGGGGTGGAGGAATGGCACCGAGGGTTGTGCAGTCTGAGAGCGCGGAGCCGAAGAACTCTACGGAGTGTGGAGTGCGGCGACACCAGTCGCCGCTGTTCTACGCGGCAGCGCACGCTGCCGCCGCCGACTGAAAGTCGGCGGACCGGCCGACAGGATGTCGGCGTTCCGTTGCGATTCGCTGTTCGCGAACTTACGGCGCGACCTCCGGAACGCCGGCTTTCAGCCGGCCGGTTCGCCGATCTCCGATCGGCGCAAGGACCGCCGCCTGCAATCCGAATCACGCCGCGCGCGACAGACGCCCCCCCACGCGCACGCTGCCGCGTTTTGTAGCGCGGGCTTCCAGCCCGCCGTCTCGCCGGCTTCCAGCCGGCGAACCGGCCGACAGCTGTCGGCGTTCCGTTGCGATTCGCTGCTCGCGAACTGATGTCGCGGCCTCCGGAACGCCGGCTTTCAGCCGGCCGGTCCGCCGATCTCCGATCGGCGCAAGGACCGCGGACTGAAGGCCCGCATACGCACCGCAGCTCCCGCTGCGGCGTTGGGAAGCGGCGACTGATGTCGCCGCAGTCCACAAATGCACTCCGCACGAGCCACCGCCTCCCGAATCGCACCACGCGCACGCTTCCGCGTTCTGTAGCGCGGGCTTCCAGCCCGCCGTCTCGCCGGCTTCCAGCCGGCGACACGTCAGCGGCGGCTGGAAGCCGCCGCTACGGCGGGCCGGAGGCCCGCGTTACTCCGTTCCGGACGAGCCACCGCCCGTCGAAACGCGCCGCCACCGCCCGCCCGTCGCGCTCCGCGTGCACGTGCAGATGCGGCTCGGTCGTGTTGCCGGAGTTCCCGACGCGCCCGAGGAGCGCGCCGCGAGCGACGGACGCGCCCGCGCGAACGCGCACGCTGCCGCGCTGCAGATGCGCGAGCCACACATCGGCGTCGCCGCAGCGCACGACGACGTGATTGCCGGGCGCATTCTTCTCATCGCGCATCGGCGGCGTGTGGTCGGGAAACGCATCGGCCGCGCGCACGACCGTGCCGTCGCACGGACTCACGACCGGCGCACCGAAGATCGCGTAGCGCGTCAGCTCCGCCGGATAGAGTCCCCGCGCGCGCATTCCGGCGCGATTCAGTTTCACGACGTCGAGCGCGTACTGCTGCTGCGGATGCCGCGCGTGGATGTTCGCCGCCGACGTGCTGCCGCCGTGCGCGATGAGATACGTCCCGCCGCGCAGCGGGAATCCGAGGTCGATCGCGCCGGCGGGAACGGCATGCGCGCGAAGAACGCCGATCGCGACGGAGCCGAAGAAGACACCGATCAGCACCTTCGCGAGCGTGCGCGCGGGATTGTCGGGCGTGACGTCGGGCGGCGGCGAGCGTCGCAAAGAGAGGATGGTCGCGGCGGCGAAGAGCAGCGCCAGCACGGCGCGCACGGGAATCCCGAACCAGCCCCACGGCGCGGCGAGGAGGCTGAAGCCGGCGAGCCCCGCGGCGAGCACGAAGGTCGCGATCCAGCCGCCGAGGGGACGGCGGTGGCGGATGGCCAGAAAGGCGATGCCGACCAGCGGGAGCAGGATCGTCGCGAAGAAGAGATTGAAGACCGCCATGCGGGGGCTTGGATTGTCGCACGCAATTTACTTTACACTGTAAAGTACTTGGAGACTCGAATGGAACGACATCGCATCGCCCTGCTGCTCGCCGCCTCGGCCCTCCTCCTCGGCATCGCCGGAGACCTCCTCCTGCGCTGGATCCCGTGGGGAGTGAACGTGCCGCTCTGGATCGCGTTGCTGGTTGCGGCAACGTACGCAGGGGCCGGCTTCAGCCGGTCCGCCCGGCTGAAGCCGGGCGCTGCATTCTTCCCCGCCGTCTGCACGCTCGTCGCCGCGGCGGGCCTCGCCTGGCGCGACTCGCCAGTGCTGCGCGGACTCGACGTGCTGCTGCTGCTCGTGCTCGTGCCGATGCTCGCGCTCGAAGCGCGCGGCGTGCGGCTCGCCGCCGCGGGCGTGTCGGAGATCGGTTTCGCCCTCGCAACCACCGGCGTGCAGACGGTGGCCGGCTTTCCGCAGCTCGTCTTCGCGGACGTCGAATGGAGCCGCATGCCTCGCGGCGGCACGTTGCGCACAGGAGGCGTGGTCGCGCGCGGCGTGATCATCGCGACGCCGGCGCTGCTGCTCTTCGGATCGCTGCTCGTCTCCGCGGACGCGGCATTCGCGAAACTGCTGACGGACGTCTTCGCGTTCGACGTGCGCGAAGCGCTGAACCACATCGTCGTGACGATCGCGCTCGCCGCGATGTGCGCCGGCTTCCTGCGCAGCGTCACGTTCAGCGGGGAGATGATCCGCGTGCCGCGCCCCGGCTTCCTGACGCTCGCCGCCGCCGAAACGAACATCGCCCTCGGCCTCGTCAACGTGCTCTTCGCCGCATTCGTGGCCGTGCAGTTCCGTTACTTCTTCGGCGACGCGGTGAACGTCACGCACTCCGAGTACGCACGCCGCGGCTTCTTCGAGCTCGTCTGGGTCGTCGCGCTGGTGTTGCCGATGCTGCTCTGCGCCGAGTGGCTCATCGACAAAGAGCGCCCCGCCGCGCTGCGCACGTTCCGCCTCCTCGCGCTGACGCAGATCGCGCTCGTCCTCGTCATCGCCGCCTCCGCGTACCACCGCATGCAGCTCTATCGCGACGAGTTCGGCCTCACCCAGCTGCGCCTCTACACGACCGCGTTCATGATCGCCCTCGCCGTCCTGCTGCTCTGGTTCGCCGTGACCGTGCTGACGGGAAACCGCGCACGATTCGCGATCGGCGTCGTGGCAACGGCCATGATCACGATCGTCGCGCTCCACGCGATCAATCCCGACGCCCTGATCGTCGAAACGAATCTCTCGCGCGCAGAGGCCGGCCGCCGCGCATTCGATACGGTCTACGCCTCGAAGCTCAGCGACGACGCCGCGCCGGTCATCCTCGCGAACCGCGACGCATTCGCGAAGGACCCCGCCGCGCTGAAGCGCTTCACCGACCGGAAGCGGACGATCGGGTGGCGGACGTGGAATCTCTCGCGGGCGCGGGCGATCGAGCTGCTGCGCGCGCTGTCTACCGCGGAGCCGTCCCGACACACGGCCGCGGCGTCCGGCGCGCGGCCGACTTCTCGAGACGCCATCCGCTCGGAGCGCGCTTGACGATGCCCAGGCGGTTCGAGATCGCCTTCCCTTCGCAGATCATCTGCGCGATGTCGCCGAGCACGGAGACCGCGCCGATGTAGGAATGCCTGAGGAACGACGAGTCGATGCCGGTCACGTCGACCGAATCGATTCCGGAGACGATCGGCAGATTCGCTCCCCTCTCGCCTGCGCGCGCGATCCGATGCGCCTTCTTCGACGCGAGGATCGCCCGGTCATCATTCGAGCCGTACAGCGTGATGCCGCGCGCGAGCCTCATCATCCGCGGCGCGAGCTGCTCGCGGAAGACTTCCGCGTCCATGTCCGGCGCGGCGAGCATCACCTGCTGGAAGACCGGCTTCGGCTGGATGGCCGGATCGATGTCGATCCGCTCCATCGCCCTCGAGAGCACGCGGTTGCCGAGGCTGTGCGCGATGAGGTGAACGGTCGTGGATCCCGTTCGCCTGCGCAGCTCGACGAGAAACTCCGCGAGCAGCGGAACGCTCCACTCGGCGTTGGCCTCGTCGGCGAGATACAACGCTTCCCTTCCGTGGGAGGGCCAGCTGAAGAGGATCGCCGGCCCGGCGAAGCCGAGGTCGTACTTGATCTGCGCGGTTCTTCGCGACGCGTCGGAGAACGTCACGTTGTAGCCGTGGATGAAGACGAAGGTCTGATTGGCTTTCTCGCTGGCGATCGAGCGCTGCAGATCCGCGTACCAGCGCTCTTTCGGCGCCGCTTTCACCTCGAGCAGAACGACGTGTTTCGCCGGATCTTCGCGGAAAGTGAACGTGAAGACGGACGGCGACTCGAGCTCTCCCGCTTCGTGCACGCGCGGGATGCTGACCCAGCTCACGCCGTACTGCAGCTTGCCGCGCTCGGATCCGTACACGTTGCGGTCGTCCTCGGCGGAGACTTTGCGCGTCGTGGAGTAGAAGACCGGCACCTTGGCGTAGTCGGCCATCTCGACCTCGGTGATCGCAGCCGTCGGCGGCGCAGACCTCACCGGCGGTCGCGAGGGAGCCGCGCGTGGAGGAGCGTCAATGCGCGGGACTGGCGGCGGAGCCGGTGCCGGTGCGGGGGGTTCGGACTCGACGTCCGGCGGTGCGGATTCCGCCATCTGCGGCGGTTCGGCCTCGACCGCGACCGCGGGAGAGTCGGACGCCGGAGGATCCGTCGCGCACGCAAGCATCACGAACGGCAGCAGAACGAGAACGAGTTTTCGCATTCACCCCTCATAGTGACGCGAGCCGCCGGAACGTTTCAGGCTACAAGTCGAACGCCACGCCGCCGATCGCGCGCTGACGCGTCGGATCGATGCGCGAGTCGAGCAGCTCGCGGAGGTTCGTCATCTCGAGGAAGAGATGGCGATGCCGCACGCAGTGCACGGCGATCGAGAAGAAGAGCAGGCCGGCCACCGAGAAGAAGACCCGTGACGCGGGGGTGCTCGCCGGCAGCGGCGCGGTCGTGGCGAGCATCTCCTGCGCGAGCACGAGCAGGAAGAGCGGCAGCGGGAAGAACACCAGCGCGGCCAGAAAGCGGCTCGCCTGGATGCTGAAGTACGGCCGCAGCGAGAGCAGGCTGAGTGATACGAAGAAGCCGTGCGACATCAGCGCGACGAAGTGCATGTCCGCGAGCTCCGGCGCAGCGCCCGCTCGCCAGCGCAGCAGCAGCAGTCCCGCGAGCGACGTCGTCGCGCACGCGACGCACAACACAGCCATCAGCGCGGCGAACAGATTGCGCGCCGCGAGCAGCGCCGCCATGCGCATGAAGAGCGTAGCCACCGCGAGTCCTGCCGCAAGCGCGAGAAGGATCGAGAGCGCCGGCGGGACCTGCAGAAACGCGCGCGCCGCCTCGGCGCCGCTGGTCACCGCGAGGAAGAAACAGAACGCCGTTCCGGCGTAGAAGAGGAACTTCGGCATGGCCTCGCAGCCGCGATGTTAGCGCTCATTCTTCTTTCATGGAAATGATGGGGTCCAGCCGGATCTCGCGGGGGAGTTCATGAATGGTGCCGGGGATGGTGGCCCGGTTACCCAGTTGCCCGGTTGCCCGGTTGCCCGGTGGGAGGGGGAACCGGGAAACCGGGTTACCGGGTAACCGGGCAACCACTTGCCGCGCAACCGTTGTACGATTCCCCCGGTCCATGCAGCAAATCACCGAAATGACCGCAGCCCTCCCGCTCCTCTTCGCGGGCGTCCTGCTCCTGATCCTCATCATCTCCTTCCGCTCGCGCGCGGTGGTCTTCTGCCAGTACCTCGCGCACATGACCGGAGTGGAGTTGAAACCTTCCGACGTCCGCCGCGTTTTCAAGGAAAAGGGACGCAACGGCGTACGTGAGCTTTTCCTCGACCTCATCATCCGTGAGGACCTCAAGGAAGGTCCGATCGAGATACCTGACGAAAAAGCGGTCTGATCCGGACCGCTGGTGACAACTCTGCAAACCTAAGGAACGCCGGCTTCCAGTCGGCCGGTTCGCCGATTTCTAATCGGCGCCGGCTGGAAGCCGGCGGACCGGCCGGCAGGATGCCGGCGCTACATTCGAAAAGGAGACATATGTTCCGATCACGTGTTTTCGCGGCGGCGCTCTGCGCCATTCTGCTGCCGGCCGCGCTCTTTGCGCAGGCCGCCGGCGACATTCTTCCCTTCAAGGCCGTGGAGAAAACGCTCCCCAACGGCCTGAAGGTCATCGTCGTTCCGACCGGCTTCCCGAACATCGTCTCGCTGCAGATCCCGGTGCAGACCGGATCGCGCAACGAAGTCGAGCCCGGGAAGTCGGGCTTCGCGCATTTCTTCGAGCACATGATGTTCCGCGGCACGAAGGCGTACTCGCCCGAGGCCTACAACGCGATCATCACGAAGGCCGGCGCGAGGCAGAACGCCTACACCTCCGACGACATCACCAACTACCACATCACCTTCGCGAAGGAAGACCTCGAGAAGATCCTGGAGATCGAGGCCGACCGCTTCAGGAACCTCTCGTACTCCGAGGAGGTCTTCAAGACCGAGGCGCGCGCGATTCTGGGCGAGTACAACAAGAACAGCGCGAATCCGATCCTCAAGCTCGATGAAGTGCAGCGCGAGAACGCGTACAGCACGCACACCTACAAGCACACCACGATGGGCTTCATCAAAGACATCGAGGACATGCCCAATCAGTACGAGTACTCGAAGACCTTCTTCAGCCGCTGGTACCGGCCGGAGAAGACCACGGTCATCGTCGCCGGCGACGTCGATCCCGGCAAAGTGATTCCGCTGGTCGAGAAATACTGGGGCGACTGGCAGCGCGGCACGTTCACGGCCGACATCCCGCAGGAGCCGCCCGCGACGAAGCCCGTGTACGCGCACGCGTCCTGGTCGACCTCGACGCTGCCGTGGGTCACCGTCGCGTTCCACGGCCCCTCGGTGTTCCAGACCAAAGACGCCGCCGCGATCTCCACGCTCCTCGATCTCGAGTTCGGCGAGACCTCGGACATCTACAAGCGCCTCGTGCAGGACGAGCAGAAGGTCGACGCGATCTTCACCGACTGGGGTCCGTACTGGGATCCGGGCCTCGTCACCGTCTACGCGCGCGTGAAGGACAACAAGGACTCGCTCTACGTCCGCGACGAGATCATGAAGGCCTTCGCCGCGACGCGCGAAAAGCAGCTGGACGCCCAGCGCGTCGCCGATGCGAAGTCGAACGCGCGCTACGGCTTCGTGCGCCGGCTCGACAACACCGACACGATCGCCTCGACGATCGCGCGCTTCGCCGTCTTCGAGCGCTCCTACGACACGATCAACCAATTCTTCCGCGTCCTCGCCGATCTCACGCCGGCCGACATTCAGCAAACGGCGCGGAAGTACTTCACGACGAACAATCTCGTCGTGACCACGCTCTCGAAGGACCCGATGCCCGAGGCGATGGCCAAGCTGCCTACGGTCGAGAGCTTCGCCGCTCCCGCCGCGGGGCAGCAGGTACAGATCTGGTTCCTCGAGCAGAAGACCGTTCTGCCGAACGTGATGTTCAAGCTCCTCTTCACCGCCGGGTCGGCGAACGATCCGAAAGGCAAAGAGGGACTGGCGCAGCTCGCGGCGTGGATGATCACCGACGCCGGCTCGAAGTCGATGCGCATCGACGAGATCCAGAAAGCGCTCTTTCCCGTCGCCGGTACGTTCTCCGCACTGGTCGACAAGGAGATGACCACGTTCACGGGCGTCGTCAACAAGGAAGCGCTCGACCCGTATCTGAACGTCGTGATGCCGATGCTCACCTCTCCCGGCTTCCGCGAGGAAGACTTCAAACGCCTCAAGGATCAGCTGCTCAACACGCTCAGGCAGGATCTCCGCGCGAACAATGACGAGGAGCTCGGCAAGGAGCAGCTGCACAACGTGATCTTCCGCGGGACGCCGTACGGCCACACGGTCGTCGGCACGACTGCAGGCATCGAGTCGATCACGCTCGACGACGTGAAGAAGTTCGTCGAGGACAACTACAACGCGACGAACGTCGTCGGCGCCCTCTCGGGCGACTTCCCCGACACCCTTCGCGCGCGCCTCACGACCGACCTCGGCCTCCTCGGCGCCGGTCCGGAAGAGAAGACGATCGCGGAGCTGCCGGCGATCAAGGGCGATCAGCCGTCGGGTCTCGAAGTGGTCATCGTGAAGAAGGACACGCGCGCGACGGCGATCTCGATGGGCCATCCGATTCCAGTCACGCGCGAGGACGCCGACTTCGCGGCGCTCAATCTCGCGCGCGTGTGGCTCGGCGAGCATCGCGCGTCATCGGGCAAGCTGTATGACCGCATCCGCGAGTCGCGCGGTCTCAATTACGGCGACTATGCCTACATCGAGTACTTCAATCGCCCCGGCTTCCAGTTCTTTCCATCACCGAACATCGGCCGCCGCTCGCAGATCTTCGAGATCTGGATCCGCCCGGTCGTGCCGGTGAACGCGCAGATGGCCATGCGCATCGCCCTGTACGAGACGCAGAAGATGATCATCGACGGGTTGACGCAGGCCGAGTTCGAGCAGACGCGCGACTACGTGATGAAGAACGTCTACCTGCTCACCGCGACGCAGAACCAGCGCCTCGGCTATGCGCTCGACTCGTGGTGGTACGGCACGCCGGAGTACGTCGACTACATGCGCGGCCAGTATTCGAAGCTCACGCGCCAGCAGGTGAATAACGCGATCAAAAAGTACCTGTCGGCGAAAAACCTCCACGTGGTGATCATCACGAAGGACGCCGAGGGACTGCGCGACACGCTATTGAAGGACGCGCCGTCGTCGATCAAATACGACGCGCCGGAAGTGGGCCAGAAGCTCGCGGCCGAGGACAAGATCATCGGCAGCTACAAGCTCAACATCAAACCGGAAAACCTGCGCATCGTGAACGTGGACGACGTGTTCGCGAAGTGACGCGCTGCAAAAAAACGTAACGTAGCGACCGGCTTTAGCCGGTCGGCCCTCGGTGGAGGCGGGCTGAAGCCCGCCTCCACGTTCCTCGGCGCTGCGCGACAGAATCCGCGAAGAGAAATCGGCACAGGAGATCGCCACCGACCCGCGGATTGACGCGCCGCTCCACTCCTCGTAGAGCTTTTGGGTGTGCGGTCGTGCCGAGGGATGATGCTCGCATGGACGAGCCGCCGAAGCCGCCGCGTCTGCTCGATCGTCTGCGGGACGCGATCCGCGTGCGGCAGTACTCGATCCGCACGGAGGAGGCGTACGTTCAGTGGGCGCGGCGGTTCATTTTCTTTCACAACAAGAAGCACCCCGCGGCGATGGGCGCGGACGAAGTGAACGCATTCCTCACCCACCTTGCCGCGAACGAACAGGTCAGCTCCTCGACCCAGGGCCAGGCGCTCAGCGCGATCCTCTTTCTCTATCGGTGCGTTCTCGAGGATCCCCTGCCCTGGCTCGGCAAAATCGTGCGAGCGCGCAAGCCGCGCCGGCTGCCGGTCGTGCTCACTCGCGATGAAGTTCGCTCGGTGCTTGCCGAAATGGGTGGAGTACCGAGGCTCGTGAGCTCACTCCTGTACGGCACCGGAATGCGTCTGCTGGAGGGTTTGCGTGTGCGGGTGAAAGACATCGACTTCATGGCGAGGATCGTCGTCGTGAGGGAAGGAAAAGGGGACAAGGACCGCCGTACGATGCTACCGAGACCGCTGATCGAGCCACTGCAGCAGCACCTCGAACTGGTCCGGCGGATTCACGAGAAGGACCGGCACGCCGGGTTCGGAGAAGTGTGGCTTCCGCACACCCTCGGACGGAAGTATCCGAATGCCGCGGGAGAGTGGGGATGGCAATATGTGTTTCCCGCGGCGAACCGCAGCCGGGATCCGCGGAGTGGAACGACGCGGCGGCACCATCTCGACGAGTCCACGATTCAGAAGGCGGTGAAGAATGCGGTGCGCCAGGCGAAGGTGACCAGGCCGGCGAGTTGCCACTCGTTCCGCCATTGTGCCGCGTCCCCGGTTATGCCGAGCCGGTGGCATTTCACGCCTGCTTTTGAGTTCGAGGGGCGGCATAATCCTGCTCTCCTCTCCGGCCTGGTTCGGGCACGAATCGATCGAGACGACTCAGATGTATCTCCACGCCGCTCCGGTTGAAGGAGGAAGCGGCTCTCACACACGCACCTCTTGGCCAAAGGCCGGGCCGGTATCGACCCACCGATAAGTTGCTCGCGCTTCTTGAGGGATCCCGATTATGCCGCGCAGGAAACCGTGGAATCCAAGAGGCCCGCCGGGCTCGTCCGCCTGCTCGGCATAACCGGGCGCGCGGCACAATGCCGGTTATGCCGCGCGCGGCATAACCGCCACTCGTTCGCGACGCACCTGCTCGAAGACGGCTACGACATCCGGACGATTCAGGAACTGCTCGGCCACGCCGACGTGCAGACGACGATGATCTACACCCACGTGCTGAACAGCGCGGGAGGGCGCGGCGTTCGAAGCCCGCTGGAGACGCTCTGAAGCCGCCCGAAACCGAACCCGTTCAGCCTATCGCAGCCGGATTAGGACGAATTCAGATCAGCCTATCGCAACCGCCAGCCAGATTGGTCCGAATGACGGCGGCCGTACCGGCATGCGTTAAGATGTGTCCAGTCCGTGAGTTGACGCGCGAGAAGCGTGGGACGACCGATTCGGCGTCAGGCCCTCGTGGTTGGTACGTCTAATCGGCTCAGGGACGAGTTGGGCGGCTCACCACGGACGCTGAGAAGAGATGACACCAACAGAAACCGTAGGGCTGATCGCGAGCCTCATCGCCATCTTCGAGGTAGGCTACTTGGCTGGCAAGTGGCAAACGAACAGGCAGCGCCACGCCACGTTGGATGAGGCGGTTGCGACCCGGATTCGCCAAACCTTGGGCGCGCTGGAGATCAGACGCTTGACTTCTGATAGCCAAGAAGCGTCGCCAGGGCAGACGATTAGAATCTTCTACGACGTCTTCAGCAAAGCGGCGTTTCCGTATCAAGTCTGGCTTGGTGCGAGCATCGTTGACGCTACTGGAATCGAGCACTTCGATCAGAGCGAGGACAAGGAGATCACCCTTGAACCAGGGCAGACTACTCACTCGCGGTATCTGACCGTGTCAGGCGATGCTCTTGCCGGAAGCTACAGTCTGTATGGCGCAATTTGGCTTGGCGCAAGGGCTACACCCGTGAACTCAATCCGGTTGGCTCGGCTCGAGTCTCCGAGTACTCTCCAATTGATAACGAAAGCACCGGTGCTCAGATGAAGACCGCGAACGCCGCCCAACTCTGCGCTCAACCGGACGTGGACCCGCGCCGCGAGAGTCGTAGGTTCATACTTCACGGCGTGCGGGTCCACGCCGGTTAGCTTGGGTCCGTTAGTCCGCCACCAACGTCGAATACGCTGCTGATAGATCGCGTGAGTACTCTATTCTTATTTGGCGCAGGCGCTAGCAGATTCAGTGGTGAGTGCGATCCGTATCCGCCGCCACTTGGCCCTGATCTGTTCAAAGATCTCCAAGCAGCCGGTGGTGTCGCCGCGCACTTGGATCCTTCGTGGACAACGGCGTTCGCTCATAATTTCGAAGAGGCAATGTTGCAGTTCGCCAGAACTAGGGAGCACGAGCTCAGTCAGTTTCTACGCGACATCGCGCTGTATTTCGTGGCTTTTGCGCCTGGCCCTAAGAATCTATATGTTCGGCTGCTCGAGGCTCTTCCTGAAAAACGTCGACGTTTTGCAGTGTTTGCGACGCTGAATTATGAGCTACTGCTGGAACTCGCTGCGAACAAGCTGGGGTACGCAGTCTCATATCGTCTCCCACCTATCGCTAAAGATAACATTGCTATCCTGAAGCCACATGGATCGTGTAACTTCCTACCGGACCTCGGCGGCCTTCAAATTCGTGGGATCACGTTCGAAACGGCAGGTCTAGCAAGAACGGCCGTAGAAGCGCCGGTGAAAGCGGCCACTCGTGACGAAGTACGTCAGTTCTGCCTGCACGAAGATTCAATCGCGCCTGCACTGGCGATCTACGCGCCAGGCAAGCAGGTGTTTTACTCGAATGAGTTTGTCCAGGATCAACAGCGGCAATTCGAGCACGCCGTGCTAAACACTTCGCGCATCTATGTCGCCGGTGTTCACGTGAATCCCGGCGACGCACACATTTGGGGACCGCTGGCCAATGCGCGCGCACCGATTTTTTACGTCGGTCCCGATAGCGCGCCTTTCTACGACTGGGCTGAGTCATTAGGGCGCCGCCACCTCGTTTCGCATTTCGCTCATACGTTTGAGGGCTTTGTCATAAACGCCGAAAAGGGGATGATACGATAGCGGCCTAACTCTGGGTTCAGCCGACGCGGTCCGCTGCGTTCCCTCCTTTCAAGTTGTGCCATCATGGCGTCGCGGACCGCGCGGCTGAACCCTGGGCCGTTAGGTCGCCTTCAACCGGCCAACCGGTGTGGTGGCGCAGTAGCGGTTCAAAAGGCGCCTGCGGGGAAAAGGCTGCAATGTACATCGACAACACCGTTCGTCATCGCCTCACCATTAGAAAGCCCGGTTGGGCACCGGTTGTCACTCTTCTCGTGGCGCTGACTGCTGGTTGCGGTGACAGCTATGAGCCTACGCAGGCAATCGAGGGCGTTTATCAGCCAACAGTGATTGCACCAGACGGCAGTCACTGTGTGCAGATAGAAGGCCGCCGCGATGGATGGCTGTCATTCCCGACAACCCAGCCCATCATATGCCAACCCATTCGTGTCAGTGAGCTTGGCATTATGACTTACGGGTGGGAGGTCAGGCAACCCGGTTTGAAGTTGGAGGTTGCCAGACTGGAGTTTTCGGACGCCGGCGTCTTTATCGCCACCCAGCACCTGCGGGACACTGGACGATTTGAGTACAGCGACCGATCGCCCACGCTTAACGATTGGGCGCGACACCATCCCCTCAAGACCGCAGTGTTCGCTCTCGTTGCCCTTGTAGTGGCGGTGACAATTCCACTCCGCGTTCAAGCAAAAGCGTCGAGGAGGAGACGTGAACACGATCAGGCTGTGGCGGCGGCTACCGCCAAAGCCGCCGCCAAAGCCGCCGCTGAAGCGGCGGCCATCGCGAAGGCCGCCGCCGAAGCCTCCGCGAAGGCGGCCGCGAGGGCCGCCACCTTGGCGAAACTTAGGCAGGTGATCGCAGACGCTAACGGAGCCGCAAACTCTCTGCCAATCATCCTTGGTGAAGCGGAAATTACCTTGGACCGCGCCCAAGCAGAGCTAGAAAGCCGGCTGCCTTCACCGTTTGGGGAGGCTATCGAAGAAGCAGTCGGCCAGCTCCGTGCATTTCATCACGCCCTTTCGATCATCGATTCGAGAAGAGCCGAGTATCGGATGCAAGCTGCACAATTAGAACCAGAGGTCTCTGCATTCACGCTTGGGGTCTCCGTCTTGCCGGATCCGGCTGATACACAGAGCCGTCTCAATCGCTTGTATCGGGAAGCACAGGCGATCCCGCATTTCTCAATCGTCTACGAGCAACGCCGGACCACTGCAACATTGATCGTGGGATTTCGCTCGCTCGGCCAGGCAATCGAAGGTCTCGGCAACAGAATCGCCGATGAGATCGGCAGCCTTGCAGACTCGCTTGATTGTGGTCTGGCCAATCTAGAGTCATCGCTTGAGTCGTCAGCCGCTGCGTCGGCTGAACAGAGTGCTGCCTTGCGAGCGGAACTTCAGACTGCGGTCGGCGTCAGTGATGCCGTTCGCGGTCAACTTCGTGAGGACGCTGAAGCTCGGTCCGAGACCGAGCGCCTAGCACTTCGGATGCTCGACAACATCCAGCGACGACGGAAACCGACGATCTTTGATCGACCATAGGTGAACACGGGCGACCTAACTCCGCGCTCAACCGGACGTGGACCCGCGCCGCGAGAGTCCCAAGAGCGGTAGTATTCGGCGTGCGGGTCCACGCCGGTTAGCGCAGGGCCGTTGGGCGACCTGACCGATGCTCACGAGCAACAGTCTAGAGAGCGGTGGCGTGAACTCATTTCTGATGGCGCTCCCGAAGACGAATACGAGTGTGTCTGGCGTCAACTAGAACTGCGGGGCGGCGTCAATTAGAAACTGCGGGATCGGTCTCCGGTTTGATCGGATGATGGCGGTCGTCGAGACCGCCCTCCGCTTCGGTGTTGACTTTGACTTTCGTCGTCTCCCTCGGTCTCTGGCAGCGGGCCCTGATGGCATAACTCACGCGTGCAGTGGACGTGGCCCGCTGCGTTCGTGTGCTCCAAGGGCGGAACGGCTTCGCGTCGCGGGCCACGCCGCTAATTAACGCGTAAACCGTTGAACGGCGGAAGATCATGTCGATCGCAGCGCGTATTGACGATGCCCGACTCCTGTGGGAAGCGGGACGCCGTGAAGGTGCATTTCTCAGTGTGCTCGTCGCGGTCGCGGCAGCATCGCGCACGAAATACCCGAACGTAAAGAGTGATCGCGAAGCCTTTGAACGATTCGTAGCTGAAAGCTTCAGGATTTCGCTATCTGTCGAGTTTCGAGGTCAGCTTCACTCCATCGAGCATGTTCTCTACAAATGGCTTCGATGTGAACTGGTGCACGAGGGTGCTGTTCCGTTTGACATCACTTTCATGGAAGAGGCCGAGCCGGGATCCATGTCGGTACGGGCGGGCGGCCCTCCAGAAAATGTGCTCAAACTCGGCCACGGTTGGTTTGACCATCTGTCCAGAGCGGCACTTCGAGTCGTCGAGCCGTAGACGCTCGCCGTCCAACTCGATCCAGCCGACGTTGCTCCGCACGCTTCCTCCCTCCGAGTGCGCTACGATTCGGCGTGCGGGTCAACGCGGCTGAGCGTTGAACGTTATAATAGCCGGCAAATTCATGGGCGACTTGGTCTGGATCGATGGCAACTACGAAGTCGTGCGAGCGGTCTGCCCGTCGTGCGGCGTTCTCAACGTCTACAACCGACGCTCAGACCTCGGCAACCTGTCTCATATCGCTCACCTGAGAGTCGGCTGTCAGGAGGAGAATTGTCAGAACTCCTTCGCGATCGGCGCTGACGATGCCGGACCCGCATACCGCACCGCATTCTACGATTCGTCCGAGTTCATGCGGGGCAAGCGGTACGCACTAGTGGTCCTGTCGGTCGTCCAGTCTCTGGAGATGTTTTTCGCTCATGCTCTTCGTGAGCTGTGGCTTCTGAAACCGTTCATGCACGGACCCAGATCGCCGAACGATCTCAGCGAACTCAATGCATCGATGGTTCGGCTCTTCGAGAAGACCGAGAAGTTTGCGTACACCAGCATGAGGAACGCTTTTCTCGTGGCTGCCTGCTCACCGCTCCCAATAACAGTCCGCGAAGGGCTCGTATTGGTCAACGCGCTCCCTGATCGGCCGCCCACGCCCGGAGATCAGGTGTTGAACGGAGCGCGGCAAGAGGTGCGGACACTCCTGCTCTCTCTGAAGGCGTGCGACGCGCATGAGCTCCGAAACAAGGTCGTGCATCAGCGAGCGTATCGGCCATCACGTGAAGATGCGGAATCGGCGGTCCAGCGAGTTGGTGACATCCTCATTCCGTTGGCTCACAAACTCGGTATCGAGTACGACAGCTTCTAGACCCGCGTCGGCTACTGTAACTCGGCCGCTACCGGACGCCCACCGCCGCACACTCATGCCGAGTGCTATTCTCTGCGGCGTGCGGTGGCCGCCGGTGAGCGGCAAGCCGTTAGGCGCTCGATGATGGTTGATCACAAGACGTTCGTATTTGATCACTGCTCATGGTGCGGTGGGCGGGTATCCCAACATGAGCAGATACCTCTCGGGGTTCCGCTCGAGATCGGTCCGGAAGAGAGTGTCCTTCTCGGGTGCGCCGTCGAGTTCGGCGTCGACGGTTACGTGCTCACAGGGTTCCTTTTTCCGATCGAAAGTGAGGAGAAGAGAGAAGGGTTCGACTTGGGCATGATTGCATGCGGCGACGAATGCGCAGACGAGGCTATGCTGCGCGCGGGCAGGGCAGGCATCAGGCTCCAACCACTATCCGAAGCGAGTGTGCGGCTCAAGATGCTCCGCGCCTAACTCGGCGGTGGAGCGGACTTCGGCCCGCCGCTTGATATGCTTGTTCTCACGTTCACGGCGTGGGCCGAAGCGGCTCAGCTTTGAACGTTGGACAGACCCAAGACGAGAGAGAGCTCGATCGAAAGTGGGAGCTTTGCGCCGGTAAGCCATTGACTTAGTCCGGAGATCGCTTACACTACAACCTTGAAGGTCGCGTGGGATGAGGCAAAGAATCTTGAGAACCTGCGGAAACACAAAGTCAGCTTCGAAGAGGCCAGCGAGATCTTCCAGTCCGGCGACAACTACGTCGAAATCTTCGACGAGGAGCACTCCGTCGCAGAGGACCGATTCATCGCGATCGGGCCGATCCGGCGCGGCCTCATTCTCATCGTTTGGACGGAACGCGACGAAGGCACGATTCGGATCATTAGTGCTCGTTGGGCAGAGGAGAATGAGCGGGCCTCATACTATTCGTACCTGGACGAACTACGATGATGGAAATTCCTGAATTGACCGCGAAGGATTTTGACAGGGCCATCCCCGCGCGGCTACGAAAGCGACTCATGCTCGGTCATTTCGAATCCGGTGAGGATATTTCGGCGCTTCGACGATTCGTTGGGCTGACTCAGGCTCAGTTCGCACAGGCCATGGGGATCAGCGTGCACACGCTTCGGAATTGGGAGCAAAGTCGTCGACATCCCGACGGGCCGGCTATCGCACTGCTGCGAATAGCGGCGCGTCATCCGCGCATCATTCGCGAGAATCTGGAGTCTGCGGCCTGAGGCTCCAGCGCAAGCGCGGTTGTCCAACTCCGGCCAGAACCGGACGAGCCGGTGCTCCGTGGCCCGCCGGCCGAGCTGGCTCGGGGAACATCGTACCTGGACGGATCACGGCCGCTGCAGGTCGCGCCGCTGTCAAAAAGCACCGGTGGCGCGGCAGCCGCCGCGCCGCATTGCTCTTGCGAGCCGGTGACCGGCTCGCCGGTTGAGCCGAGACGTTAGGCGGCTTGACGCGACTGGTTTCTGCCTCAGTTCGTCTTCATAATGGCTGACCGGGGACGGATCCTGGGCGTCCCCCCGCTTTTCGGACACCCGCCAGGCTCTCAGCCGGGCGGGCATCGAGTGGAGGTGCAGCATGATCCGACTTGGGTCGCTCCTGGTGTTGATGGCTTCGATAGGATTCGTCTCCGTCACGGACGCGGTGTACGCCGATGACGTGGGCATCGTCATCGCCATCCACCGTAGTGCAGGCTTCAGGGATCCAGAGCTGACCAAACCGATGGATTACTACCAATTCACCGTCGTCAAGGACGGCAATTGGGAGCTCAAGCCCCTGAAAGGCGAATCCAGGAAGGGAAAGCTCGACGCTGAGGACCTCGACGAATGGCTCGAGGCCATCGAGGACGGGCTTGACGAGGTCGAGTCGGACCCAATGCTCGGTGCTCTCGATGAGCCCTACATGGACATCACCGTGCGGATCAATGCCAGGAAGACCCAGGTCCGGATCCGCCTGTCGGAGGAGCTGTCGCAAACGATCGAGACGAAGATCGTCGAATTGGCGAAGCCGGGCAAGTAGTTGTCAAAGCGACTCATGGGGTTGAGCCATGGAAGAACACAAGCACTTCGCGGTCTGCATCCGAAACGACTGAACGCCAACCCGTCATGCCGATCCAGAGTCCGCCGGCCAGCGGAGAGCCGATTGCGCGTTCCATGCGACTCGAGGGAGAAAGTCAATGACCGCCAACGACATCGTCGCCGAGCTCAGGAAGCTCGGCAACGCACAAACCAGAAAAATCTGGATGTCCCACGGCGCCCAGGAGCCGTGCCTCGGCGTCAAGGTCGAGGACATGAAGAAGATCCGGAAACGCGTCAGGATGGACTACCAGCTCGCGCTGGATCTCTACGACACCGGCATCGCCGACGCGATGTACCTCGCCGGACTGATCGCGGACGACGCGAAGATGACCAGGAAGGACCTGCAAAAGTGGGTCGAAGGTGCCAGCTGCGACTGGGTCGCCGAATTCACGGTCCCGTGGGTGGCGTCCGCGAGCCCGCATGGTCGAGAGGTTGCCTTGAAGTGGATCGAATCGAAGGACGAAGCCATCGCCTCGGCCGGCTGGCAGACTTACAGCAGCATGGTCGCCATCAAGGAGGATGCGGAGCTCGACGTTGCCGAGATCAAGTCGCTCCTGCAACGCGTGGCGAAGTCGATCCACCAGCAGCCCAATCGCGTCAAATACGTGATGAACAGTTTCGTCATCGCCGTCGCCTGCTACGTCAAACCGCTCCACAAGCTCGCGGTCGATACGGCCAACGGCATCGGCAAGGTCGCGGTCGACCTGGTCGGGGCGTGCAGGATTCCGTTCGCGCCCGATCACATCAGGAAATTCGAAGCACGCAGCGCGATCGGCAGGAAGCGCAAGTCGCCGAAGTGTTGATCGGGCTGTCGAAGCCCGCGGAGGAGGATTCACGATGGCCGCGACACTTCGCTTGCCAGGTCTTCGCACCCTCACGCTGGCTCTCCCGGTCGTCTTCGTGCTCCACGTTCTGGAGGAAGCGCCGCTCTTCGTATCCTGGTTCAATCGCCACGTGACACCAGGAATCTCACAGCCTCTGTTTCTTGCGATGAATGGATGGGCGTTGGGAATCACCCTTGTAGTCGTGGGCCTCCTGCTGGCCGGTCCCAATCCTGTCTCAGGCGTGGTGGCAGTTGCCTGGGTTGCCCTTCTCATGCTTGCGAACGGTACGTTTCACCTCGTCGCGACGATTGTTCATGGGGAGTACTGTCCAGGGGTCGTGACCGGCACTCTCATCTATCTGCCCATGGCCATTGCGTTCATGCGGGCGGTGTCCAGAGAGCTTCACGTACCGGTCTCAGTCATCGCCGCATCTGCCCTGGTGGGTAGCCTGCCCATGGCAGTCCACGGGTATCTCATCGTCTTTCGTGGCAGCCGGCTGTTCTGAAAGCTCGCGCGAAAATGACGCGCGCCGCCTTGTGTGGACATTCAACATTCAACATTGAAAGCATGCGTTGCCAGCCTTGTCATCCCGAGCGTGAGCGAGGGACCTGGGCGGGGGGCGGCGCGACGCGCGGGCTTCGTGCCACCCTACCCCCGGGTCCCTCGCTCTCGCTCGGGATGACAAGCCCTGGTACCTACTCTTTCAATGTTGAATGTCCACTGGTGTGCTAAGAAGCGCCGTCATGTTGACGGCGCTTCTTCTTTCCGCGACTCTCACTTCCGCCCAGGCCCCCGTCCTCCCTCCTGCCCTCCCGTGGAACGGCGCGAGCCGCGCGCTCGCGGTGGCCGCGACGGATCCGTGGGTGACGCCGTCCGAGGCGACGAACTTTCGCACCACGCCGCGGTACGACGAGACGTTCGCGTATCTGCGGCGGCTCGTGGCAGCCGCGCCGCAATTGAAGATGGTCTCGCTCGGCAAGAGCCACGAAGGGCGCGACATCTGGCTCGTAATCGCGTCGAAAGAGCGCGCGTTCACGCCGGACGCGCTGCGCAAGACCGGCAAGCCCACGCTGTTCGCGCAGGGCGCGATTCACGCGGGCGAGATGGACGGCAAGGACGCGGGGGTGATGCTCCTGCGCGACATGACCGTGCGCGGTACGAAGCGCGAGCTGCTCGATCGCGCGAACTTTCTGTTCGTCCCGATCTTCAACGTCGACGGGCACGAGCGCTTCTCGCGCTTCAATCGCATCAACCAGCGCGGCCCCGAGGAAATCGGGTGGCGGACGAACGCGCGCAATCTCAATCTCAATCGCGACTACATGAAAGCCGACACGCTGGAGATGAAGGCGATGATCCGCGCGTTGCGCGAATGGCAGCCCGATCTCTACGCCGACCTCCACGTCACCGACGGCGCCGACTATCAGTACGACATCACCTTCGGCTGGAACGGCCAGGCCGGATACTCACCCGCGATCGCGAAGTGGTTCGACACCGTATTCCGGGCGAACATCGAGCGCGGCCTGCGCGAGATGGGACACATTCCCGGTGAGCTCGTCTTCACGGAAGATCCGCTGGACATCGGGATCGGCGACGGCCAGTCCGATCCGCGCCTGTCGACGGGCTACGGCGACGCGCGCCATCTGCCGTCCATCCTCCTGGAGAATCACTCGCTCAAGCCCTACGACCAGCGAGTCCTCGGCACGTACGTCTTCCTCGAGCACATGATCCGCACGATGGCGAACGATGCCGCGGGCCTGCGCGCGGCGACGGCCGCCGATCGCGCGCGGCGTCCGAAGAGCGAGCCGCTCGCGTGGCGCGTGCCCGCGGGCGCCACGCAGATGATCGACTTCCTCGGCGTCGAGTCGCGGCGCTCGCTCTCGCCAGTCAGCGGCGACGTCCGCATCGAATGGCTCGGCAAGCCTGCGAGCGCACGCGTTCCGTTCCTCGATGCCACGGAAGTCACGGCATCCGCGCCTCGCGCGGCGGCCTACTGGATTCCAGCCACGTGGCAGGACGCGATCGCGATGCTCGATCTGCACGGCATTCCGTACGAGCGCGTCGCCGCGCCGCTCGAAGTCGACGTCGAGATGTACCGCCTCGACGATCCGAAGTTCGCGTCCGCGCAATTCGAGGGACACGTGCGCGTCACGGCAACGATCAAACCCGAGCGGCGTCGCGAACGGTTCCCCGCCGGCTCGGTCCGCGTCTCGACCGATCAGCCCCTCGGCACACTCGCCGTGCTCCTGCTCGAGCCGTCGGCACCCGACTCGCTGTTCCAGTGGGGCTTCTTCAACTCGATCCTCAGCGCGACGGAGTACGTCGAGCCGTACGTCATGGAGCCGATGGCCGAGCGGATGATGGCCGAGGACCCGAAGCTCGCCGAGGAGTTCCGAAAGAAGGTCGACAACGACCCGGCGTTCCGCGGCAACGCGCGCGAGCGGCTGCAGTGGTTCTACGAGCGCACGCCGTTCTATGACGAGCGCGCCGGGCTGTATCCGATCGGGAGGGAATAGTGTGGAGTGCGGCGACGCCAGTCGCCGCTGTCAACGCCGCAGCGCCAGCTGCGGCGCGCCGCGGCCGTGCCGCCGCGGCGGAACCGGCGCCAGGGGGGGCCGCACGCCACACGCTTGCCGCCCCCTCGGGTTACGCCCCGCGCGCGCGGCCGAGGACGGCGGGCGCGGG
>DATLFB010000073.1:0-23494 GCA_035525285.1 Thermoanaerobaculia bacterium | reverse complement strand
CGCAGTCGAGTTTGCAGCCGGGGGCAATTGCTCCTGCGAAGGCGCCAGCGCATCGTCGACGTCCAGCCGCGCAGCGGCAGCGGAGTCAAGACGTCGCCTGGCGTCCTTCGCCCGGCATCGTCGCAACAACCTGTGCAGCGTTGCCGGCGTATCAGCCGGCAGCGCCGCCCAGTCAGGGTCCTTCGTCAGCACGTGGGCGATCATCTCGCCAACGCTGTCGCTGGTAAACGCTCGTCGCCCGGCGAGCATCTCGTAGAGGACCGCACCGAACGCCCAGAGATCGGCGCGGCGGTCGACAGTTGCGCCCCTCGCCTGCTCCGGGCTCATGTATTGCACCGTCCCCAGGACAATCCCATCGCGCGTTCTGTGATCGGTCACCGTCGGGGACTGGCTGGTATCTGATCCAACGGGTTCGGCTGCCTTCGCCAAGCCGAAGTCCAGCACCTTGACGATGCCGCCGGGCGTGATCATCACGTTGCCAGGCTTAAGGTCGCGATGGACGATGCCCTTCTCGTGCGCGGCGGCGAGTCCCTGCGCCATCTGCAGCGCCGCGTCGACGGCCTTGCGCGGCGAGAGCGCGCCGCGCTCGAGACGGCCGCGCAGCGTCTCGCCTTCGAGCAGCTCGCTGACGAGAAACGGAGCGCCGTTGGCGTCGGTGCCGACATCGTAGATCGTCAGCAGGTTGGGATGATTGAGCATCCCCGTCGCGCGCGCTTCCTGCTCGAAGCGCTGCAGCCGCTCGTGATCGCTGAAGTTGACGTTCGTCAGGACTTTGATTGCGACGAAACGCCCGAGGCGGGTGTCCTTCGCGCGATAGACAGCGCCCATCCCGCCTTCGCCCAGCAGGCCGGTGATCTGGTAGGGGCCGAGGACGTCGTTGGGTTGCAGGGGCATGTGTGGGGAATTGTAAGGGTTGCCCGGTTTCCCGGTTGCCCGGTTTCCCGGTTGCCCGGTTTCCCAGTCCCTACCGGGAAACCGGGCAACTGGGCAACCCAGCAACCCTTCGTCTCATCCCCACATCACGTTCCGCCCGCATCGCCAGTCACCACCGCCCCTGTCCCCCCGTACATCCCCGCTCCGCCTCGAAGCGTACGTTGCGTTGCGATTACGTAGGAGGGAATGCAATGAAACAACGCTGGTTCGTGGTCGCGGCGGCGCTCGTGCTGCTGCTCGTGCTCGTGCCGCTCGCGCAGGCCAGATCGCGCGCGGTGGGCTCGGGAAACATGAAGATCGTGACGGATGGCTCAATGCGGCTGCAGTCGATGTACACGGCCGAGGAGATCAAGGCCGGCGTCTACGTCGGGTCGGACTTCTGCCTCGCCTGTCACACGACGATGGCGACGTACAAGCACACCAACCACTCGAGCTTTCTGCGCCGGCCGCTCACGCAGTACTCGCTCGTCGCGGGCAAGGGCGTGATCGCCGACTACGACAAGAACAACATCGACGACTTCATCCAGGGTCTCGACTTCAACAAGATCGCCTCGCCGTTCGACAAGTACAAACCGAACGCGCCGATCCTCTCGGTCGAGAACGGGAACTACTTCATCACCATCGGCACGATGAAGATGCCGCTCTGGTTCACCCTCGCGGGCCAGACCAACGGATCGTCGCAGCGCTACGTGGTGAAAGTTCCGGTGACCGATACCGCGAACAAACTGAGCTCGAGCGCGTACTTCGCGCCGCTGCAGTACGTCCCGGCGACGGGGTGGGCGGTGTACAGCGGGCAGTACTGGTACGACACGACGAACGCGCCGAAGTTCGCGGCGGGGATCGGCTCGGCCGCGCTGGCCACGCAGTCGGGCAATCACACCAGCGGCTGCATCGGCTGCCACGCGGCGAGTCCGCGCGGACTGCAGAAGACCGCCGCGGGTGAGTGGACCTACAACGGCTGGACGGCCGTGCTCTACAACGCCGACGATCCGGGCGTGTTCGACTACGACGGCGACGGCGATTACGAGCTGATGAACATCGGCTGCGAGAACTGCCACGGCCCGGGCGCCGCGCACATCATCGCCGCCGGCAACAAGGACAAGATCGTCAATCCCGCGAAGTTGAAAGCGCCGCTGCAGGCCGAGATCTGCGGACGCTGCCACGTCACCGGCAAGTCCGTTCCGGCGGGCACGTTCGCGTGGCCGTTCAACGATGCGACGATGACGAACTGGACGCCGTTCGACGCGAAGGCCGGCAATCCGCTGGCGAGCTTCTACACCGACGTGACCACGAAGTTCCCCGACGGGAAGACGCAGAGCGGCGGGCGGCCGTACTACGGCTACACCACGTCCGCGCACGCGACGTTCTCCGCGCATCAGGTGGGCTGCCCCGAGTGCCACGATCCGCACGAGGAAGGCGCCGGCATGCTGATCCGCGAAGTGACGGTGCAGGACAACCTGACCATCAGGACGAGCGCGCACGACAACACGCTCTGCCTCTCCTGCCATGCGAAGTACGGCCCGTTCGCCGAGCTGACTCGCGCCGACATCCAGGTGATGAACACCGATGCGGCGACGTTCGACAAGGTGGCGAAGGTCGTGGAGAAGCACACGCATCACCCGTTCGCGCCGGAGCGCATGATGGGTCTCTCGAACTGCGTCGGCTGCCACATGTCGGTGATCACCGGCAGCCACTCGTTCGCGGCCGTGAGTCCCGACGAGACGCTGAAGTATCAGGACCAGGGCGGCATGTCGAATTCGTGCGCGAACGGCTGCCACAACAACCGCGTCGACATCTTCAACATCGGGGTGAAGGGCGGCAGGACCGGGTGGAACAACGAGTTCGATGTAACGCTGTCGAAGGAGCTGCAGAAGTACTTCGGCAAAGACGGGATCTGGTGGAAGACGAAGGAGTAAAAAACGTGTCATCCTGAGCGAACGCAGGGGCGGGCTTCCGCCCGCCCATTCGCCCGGCTGAAGCCGGGCGCTACGTTCGCAGGATGACAACCCTTCTCAGGTTCTGGTCAGCCGCCGCGGTGATGGCCCTGGCCATTCACCTCGGCGGCTTTCCGCTTCTCGATGCGGACGAAGGCCGCAATGCGGAAGTCGCGCGGGAGATGGCGGAGACGAACGACTACGTCATGCCGCGCCTCAACGGCCTGCCGTACGTCGACAAGCCGATCGTCTACTTCGCCGCCGAAGCCGCGGCGATGGAGGTCCTCGGACCGACGGAGCTCGCCGCGCGCCTGCCGGCGTATCTCTTCACGATCGCGACCGCGGCGGTGCTCTTCTTCTTCGCCCGGCGCCAGTGGGGCGGCGACGCGCCGTGGATCGCGGTGATCGTCTTTCTTGCGACCCCGCTCACGCTCGCCTTCGCGCGCACGGTGATCTTCGACAGCGCGCTGACGTTCTTCGTCGTCGTCGCCCTGATCGCTTTCTACCTGGCGATCGAGGAGCGCGAGAAGAAGTGGTCGATTCTCGCGTGGGCGGCGGTGGGGGCGTCGATGATCACGAAGGGGCCGGTCGTGTTCATCCTCGTGCTCTTCGTGGCGATTCCGTACGCGGTGTGGCGGTCGCGAGTCGAGGGTCGGGGTGAGGGGAGCCCCTCATCCGGCGCTGCGCGCCACCTTCTCCCCGCACGCGGGGAGAAGGGACTGGGGGTCGTTTTTCCGGTTCTCGGCCTGCTCGCGTTCATCGCGATCATCGCGCCGTGGGTGTGGGGCGTGACGCGCGTCGTGCCCGATTTTCTGCGCTACGTGCTCGTCACCGAAACCGCGGAGCGGATGGCGACGACGGCGTTGAAGCGCACCGGACCGCCGTGGTACTTCGTCCCGTACCTGATCGGCGGCGCGCTGCCGTGGTCGCTCGTCGCGCTCTTCAGCTGGAAGTCGCTCAAGCGGCGCGAGCTGCTCTATCTCGGGCTGTGGATCGCGATTCCGTTCATTTTCTTTTCGCTGAATCAATCGAAGCGCCCGCAGTACATCCTCCCGCTGATGCCCGCGCTCGCGCTGATCCTCGCGCGCATCTGGCAGGAGGCGCGGACGCGCGGCGCGGCGATCGTCCTCACCGCATTCGGCGCGCTGCTGCTGGCCGCGCCGCTGTTCCTGCATCGCGCGAAGATGAAGCCGGAGATCGCGGCCGTCGCGGATGAGACCGCGATCGCCCTCGGCATCGCGTTCGCCGCGGGCGGCATCGCCGCGTTGTGGGCGAAGCGGCGCGAGCTCGTGCTCGTCGCGCTTTCGCTCCCCGCGATCGCGCTTCCGCCCGCCACGCAGCCGATGATGCGCGCCCTCGGCGAACGCCGCTCCACGAAGTCATTCGTCGCCGAGCTGCGCCCGCACCTCGGACCGCGAACGCAGGTCGTCGGCGTCGAGGCATTCACCGGATCGCTCGCGTTCTACCTCCAGCGCCCGATCGTGCTCGTCTCCGAAGACGCGAGCGAGCTGACGAGCAACTATCTGATCCGCCGCTACGACCGCTACACGAGCGATCCCGCCTCGCCGCTGAAGCGCCTCGAGTATTTCGAGCAGAGCCTCGGCACGTGCTGTCCGGTCTACATCCTCCGCAACAACGACGCGCGCCGGCGGGCGCTGCTCGAGTCGCGTGGATGGCGCCTGGTCGCGGACGGCGCGCATCACGTCGCGTACGCCCGTTAAGTGTCATCCCGAGCGTGAGCGAGGGACCTGGGTGTGCGGGCGGTGCGCGAGGCGGCGTTCTACGCGCCGCCCACCCCCCCAGGTCCCTCGCTCACGCTCGGGATGACATGTGTGGTCGCGGCCGTCGCGCTACTATGCCCGGCCAGTGTGCGGCATCTACGGAATGGTGAGCGCGGTCCCGCTGCGCTTTCCCGGCGTCCTCGAACAGATGGGCGAGGCGTTGCGGCATCGGGGGCCTGACGGCAGCGCGCTTCTGTCGGACGCAAACGCGCGCATCGGCACCGAGCGGCTGCGCATCATCGATCTGCACGAGCGCGCCGATCAGCCGTTCGCGTCGCCCGACGGCGCCGTGTGGCTCGAGGCGAACGGCGAGATCTACAACGCCCGGGAAATCCGCGCGCGCTATCCCGACTATCCGTTCCGCTCACACTCGGACGTCGAGACGATCCTTCCGCTCTACCTCGAGCAAGGCGAGAAGGCAGTGGCGATGCTCGACGGGATGTTCGGGCTCGCGATCTGGGACAGCCGCACGCAGACGCTGCTGCTCGCGCGCGATCGCGCGGGGGAGAAGCCGCTGTTCTACGCGCGCGCCGGCGGCGAAGTGCTCTTCGCGTCCGAGGTGCAGTGCCTGCTGCGGCATCCCGAGATCTCGCGCGCGCTCGATGAGGTCGCGATCTCGGACTACCTCGCGCTCGGCTACGTCCCCGAGCCGCGCACCGCCTTCGCCGCGATCCGCCGCGTGCCCGCGGGAACCTTCATGCGCTTCAGCGGCGCGGGCGAGGAGACGGTCCGCTACTGGGATCCGGAGAGCTTCGCGATTCAGCCGCGCGACGGGAACGAGGCGGTGCTCGAGCTGCAGCGATTGATCGAAGAGGCGGTCGCGAAGCAGGTGATGTCCGACGTGCCGGTCGGCGTCTTCATCAGCGGAGGACTCGACTCATCGATTCTCGCGACGCTCGCATCGAAGAACATCGGCGTCGACAAGGTGCACACGTTTTCGGCGCAGTTCGCCGAGGCGTCGTACGACGAGAGCGAAGACGCGGCGGTGCTCGCGAAGATGATGCACACGCGGTACGTGCCGGTGCGCACGGACGAGGAGACGCTGCGCGAGGCGTTGCAGAACGTGACCACACGCGTGGCGGAGCCGCTCGCGGATCCCGCGATTCTGCCGACGTTCCTCCTCGCGCGCGCCGCGCGCGAGCACGTGAAGGTGATTCTCAGCGGTGAAGGCGCCGATGAGCTCTTCGGCGGCTATCCCACCTACCTCGGACACAAGATCGCGCCGTACTACGACGCGATGCCGTCGTTCGTGCGCAACGCGCTGCGACGAATCGCGCTCGCGCTCCCCGCGTCGGGGAAGAAGGTCACGCTCGAGTATTTGTTGAAGAGGTTTGTGAGGGACGCGGAGCGTCCGTGGGTGGAGAGGCATTTGCGGTGGTTTGGAACGGGGCTCCCTGGAGGGCGGACGTCTCGTCCGCCTTCGGGCGGGGCGGACGAGACGTCCGCCCTCCAGGGAGCAATGCTCCTCGACTATCAATCGTATCTGCGCGACAACCTGCTCGTGAAAGTCGATCGCGCGACGATGCTCTCCTCCGTCGAGGCGCGCGCGCCGTATCTCGATCGCTTCGTCACGGCGTTCGCGTTGTCGCTGCCGGCGGAGCTGCGCGTGCGCGGCTGGACGACGAAGTGGATCCTCAAGCGCGCGGCGGAGAAGTGGATTCCGCGCGAAGTGATCTATCGCCGCAAGCGCGGGCTCAGCGTGCCGATCGCAGGATGGATCAATCACGGCCTGCGCGCGGAAGTCGATCGCCTGCTCGCGCCCGAACGGCTTCGCAGTCAGGGTCTGGTCGACGAACAGGTCATTGCGACACTTCTCGGCGAGCACCGCAGCGGCGCCGCGAATCACGCGAAGCCGTTGTGGGCGGTGATCGTGCTGCAGTACTGGCTCGAGAACTGGACCTAGCTACACGGCGATTGCCTGGATGTACCCAACGCTCCAGCCTGCCGGCGTGGGGATGAGCGACATCCAGTACCACGACGCGTGCTCGCCGCCGAGGGCGACGCGGACGAAGACGCCGGCAGAGCCGGGGCGGAAGGGATTCGGCATCGGCGCGGAGACCTCGACGAGCATCTGATGAGCGTGCTGCGCGATCGCGCTCCGATCGACGGCGATCCACGAACACGACGTGCCGAGCGTGATCGGGATCGACTTCTGCGCCTTCTCCAGCGCCGCAACGGCGTCGCTGTTGCTGACGCGCCGCGGCGACGGCCCCGCCAGCGCGGCCACCGCGCGCATCGTGCCGATCGGCTGGGTCGTGCGCACGATCGCGACCGGCGCACCGGCGGCGATGCCCTCGGCTTTCAGGCGCGCGCAGAGCGCTTCGCTGAGTCCGACGGGAACGGTGTTCCACTCCGGCGCAACGAGCGGGGGTGTGGAGGAGGTGCAGGAGAGGAGCAGGAGCGCGAAGGACGCGAGGGCAAGTCTCAAAACACGATCCTCAACTGCGGCACCATCGTCTTCTCCTCGAAAAACGAGCGAATCTCCAGCGCGGGCTTGCGCGACACGAGCTCGCGCGGCGACTCGTCGTACCAGTCGGCGGGGAAGTAGCGCGTGTAACTTTCCTGCGTGAAGCGCCGACAGAGCAGCGCGATCACGCCGATGTCCGTCTCGCTGCGGATCACGCGTCCCGCCGACTGCACGACGCGCGTCATCCCCGGAATCAGATACGCGAACTCGAATCCCGCGCCGTACTGCTCGTCGTAATACTGCTTGAGCAGCTCCCGCTCGAAGCTCACCTGCGGCAGCGCGGGACCCACGACGATCACGCCCGCGAGCATGTCGCCCTGATAGTCGACGCCCTCGGCGTACATGCCGCCGGAGACTGCAAGAATCAGATTTCCCTTCTTCGGCCGGTCGCGCAGGATCTCGAGGATCGCGTTGCGCTCGTAGTCGGTCATGTCGGTGCGCTGCACCATGACGCGCTTCTGCGTCGGCGGCATGCGCTCGTTCACTTCGCGCAGAAATGCATAGCTCGGGAAGAGCGCGAGGAAGTTGCCGTCTCCGGCGTCGGCGATGTCGGCAACGGTGACGGCGATGCGATCGTAGTGATCCGCGCGGCGTTTGTACGTCGTGTCCACCTCGGGGATGACGACGATCTTGCGATTCGCGCGCGGGAACGGGGAGGGGAGCGAGAGCTCGGCGGTGCGATCGCGTGGGAAGCCGAGGGTCTTGCGATAGAAGTCGAACGGCTCGAGCGTCGCGGAGAGCGCGACGGTCGCGTGCGCGGAGTCGAAGATCTTGCCGAGGAAGCGCGATGGGTCCTTGCAGAAGATCTTCAGCTTCAGTCCCTCGGCGGTGCGCTCGATCAGATGCGCGAACTCATCGCCCTCTTCGTTGAGCAGGTTCGTGAACTTCACGAGCTTGAAGTAGAAGTCGATCAGCGGATCGTCTTCCTCGGCGATCCGGTTGTCGATCTTCCAGCCGATGTACGCGAGGACGAGGCGTTCCCACTCCGTGCGCTGTTCGAGAAAGAGCTCGCGATTTGGTGAGCAGAGGAGGGCGGACGTCCCGTCCGCCCCTCCAGGCGGACGAGACGTCCGCCCTCCTTCTTCCGCCAGCTCGTTCATGTGACTGCGCAGCTGCTCGAGCAACTCTTCCCACCCTTCGAGCCAGCAGTTGCGCGTCATCAGGTGCTGGCGGATCTCCTCGAACTGCTTTTCGTGCAGGTCCGGCGAGTAATAGCCGCGGCCGCGATCGACGAGGTTGTGCGCCTCGTCGACGACGAGCACGCAGTCGCCGTAATCCGACTCCTGCTGATACGCCTTCAGCCCGACGTACGGATCGAAGATGTAGTTGTAGTCGCAGACGATCACGTCCGCCTGATCGATCAGCTCGAGCGAGACTTCGAACGGGCAGACCTCGTGCGTGCGCGCGGCTTCGAACGTGAGGTCGGGATCGAAGTAGCTCATCGACGTCACGAGGTGCGAGAGCAGCCCGCTCTTCTCCATCTTTTCCGTGTACCGCGCGGCGAAAGGGCAGAAGTCCTCGTGGCAGATCATCTCCGTGTGCGCGCACATCTTCTGTTTCGCGCGGATGCGCAACACGCGGAACGAGCCGTCGTTGAGGCGGCGCAGCGCCTCGACCGCCGTGTCCTGCTGCAGTGTCTTCGAGGTGAGGACGAAGAGTTTCTTGCCGAGCTCGAGCGACTGCCGCACCGCGGGATAGAGCACGGCCATCGTCTTGCCGATGCCGGTCGGCGCGGAGATGAGGAGCGCGTCGCGCTGGTAGATGCCGCGCGCGACGGCGGAGATCATCTCCTCCTGCCCCGGACGCATCGAGTCGAACGGAAACTGCAGCGTGTCCGCGAACGCGCGCTTGGCGACGCGCAGCGCGGCCGCGACGTCGAGGTCTTCGATGAGCTTCGCGAGGCTCGCCTCGAGCGTCGAGGCGACGCGCTCGCGATCGAATTCCGTGTCGATCAGCTTCGTCTCGCCGGAAACGAGATCGATGAGCGCGAGCTGCGGCGCGAACGTGAAGCCTTCGAGGTCGGGCTGGCTGGAGAGAAAGTACGCGTACAGCAACAGCTGATAGAGATGGCGCTGGAGTTTCTCGGATCGCATCAGCGCCTCGAGCTCGAGGTCGAAGTGGATCGACTTCACCTCTTCGATGCTGACGAGCTTCGCCTCTTTGTCGATGGAGAGGCCGTCGATGCGGCCGGTGACGGTGATGCTCCAGCCGCCGATGGTCGTCCGATGCACGACGTGCACTTCGGCGCGGTATTTCGGATCGTCCGCCGCCCGCTCCTCGGCGCGGCGCTGGTGGATGTCCTGCCCGATCCACATGCGCCGGAACCCGTCGCCGCACTCCACACTACAACTTCTCCACCACGTCGCCGAGGACGTAGGCGTCGTAGTCGCCTGCGTCGCGGTACGGCGAGAGCGCGAAGTTCGGGTTTTCCGCGCGCATCGAGAGGCGGTCGTACATCTCGCGCACGAGATCCTTTTTGTCTTCGAGCGCTTCCGGCGTCAGATCGCCGCGCAGCGAGAAGAGACGCTGGAAGTCGCCGCGCGGGAGGCGCAGCGGGCGGCGCACGTCGTCGGAGCGCGGGTCCCACTCGCCGATGAGCACCTCGTCGTCGAGATCGCTCGAGCGTGCCTTTACGCAGATCACGATCTCGGCATCGATCGAGCGTTCGGTCGTTGTGGTCTCGAAGGAGTCGACGACCTGCGACTCCGGCTGCTGCCGGTGGAAGTCCTGCCGCAGCAGCGCGACAAACGATTCCGGCACGTCGATCGGCATCACTTCGTCCGCCTCGCTCGGCGCGAACGGCACGATCTCGCCGACGTCGATGCGATCGAGACCCTTGAGCGACACCATGCCCAGAAGGCGGACGCCGAGCATCTCCACGCCGGCGATCGCGGGCGCGAAGGCGATGTAGGTCCCCCACGGCGTGCGCACGCGGTAGAGCCGCTGCGCTTCCTGCGCGAGCTCGCTCGACAGCTCCTGCAGAAAGTCCAGCGACGCCACGATGCCCTCGTTCACCAGATGGCCGTTGCCGTCGAGATACGCGTAGTACTCGCGCGCGTGCTGCGTGTGATCGATCACGTCGACGCCGCGCTTGAGCGGCGCGAAGAACTGCTGCACCTTCGTCTGGTCGTAGCCGTGCGCGACGAGAAACGACGCGATCTCATCGATCTCCTTGTTCGCCTTCCCTGTCGTCAGCCGCGAGAGCTCGACGATGCCGGGGCCGTAGAACTCCGTGATCCCCGCGGAGTCCCCGGTCTTCATCGGCAGCAATCGGTAATAGCCGTAGTTGAGCGCGATGCGCAGGCCTTTGTTGAACGAGAAGCCCTTGCGCCTCATCTCGGAGTAGAAGCGCTGAATCTCGACGGCCGCGCGCGCGAGGCGCAGCGCGCGGCGGGTCGTGTAGAACGCGCCGTCGCCGAGGAACTTCTCGAACTGCAGGAGGTGCCGCTGGGCGATCGTGTCGAGCTTGCGCTGGAAGAGCAGCATCTGCCGGTACGAGCGGATCTCTTCCTTCCCGCCGCCGCGGCGGATGTTGCCGAGGGTCTCGGAGAAGGCGGTGATGTCGTAGATCATCCCGAAGCGGTGGATCATCGGATCGACCACGCCCGGTCTGCCGAAGTCCATCGGACGCGTCGATCGCGAGAACGACGAGAGCGTGCGCCGGTCTGCCGACACGACCTGTCCGTCGGGCAGCGACGTCATCCAGACGATCCCGCGGCGGAGCTGATTGAGCACCGCGTACTCGCGCAGACGCCGGGCGATGAGCTGGAACTGCTCGCGCTCCTCGCGCGTGACCGCGTTCTGCGCCGGCTGGTGCTCGAAGAGAAAGTTCTCGAAGCGCGGGTCGAGCAGCAGCGCGACCGTGATGCCCTGCTCCGGATTCGCGCCGAACAGCGGCAGCACCGCGCGGAAGCTGCGCTCGCGCTGCAGAAGATCGGTTGCGGTGGTGCGCAGGCGCTCGAAGGAGTCGCGGAAGCTCTGGAAGTCGCGGCGCAGGTAGCCGTTGAGAAACGAACGCAGCTCGCGCAGATCGGGTCCGATGAACTCCTCGGTGAGGATCAGCACATCGTCCTGCAGCAGCCGGAAGAACTGCATCCCGCGCTGCTCTTCGCCTTCGAGCAGTCCCGCCGCGCGCACGGACACTTCTGTCATCTGCTGGCGCGTCTCGCTGACCCAGCGCTGGAAGATGCGGTACTTCAACGCGTCTCCGCCCGTGCGCGCGGCCTGCGCGTCGACCGCGCCGATGCGCCGGGGGAGGCTGGCGAACTGCCGAGCGACGTCGAAGGAGTGCGCGAGCCAGAAGATCGCGTGATAGTCGGCGAGCAGATTCGACATCAGCGCGTTCTCGGCCGCCTTCATCAGATTGCCGGTGTAGACGTTCAGCGAGAGCTGCGCCTTCTCCTTCGCCGACGTATCGCGCGAAAGCTGCGCCGCGATCTCCTCGCCGAGCCAGCGATCGAGCTTCGCGTCGAGCTCCTTGATCAGATGCGACTCGGCGACAGGAAAGCCGAGCATCGGATGCTGCGTCTCGTTCGCCGGATAAATTTTGTACGGCCGAGGAAGAACGGAGTCCGGATCGCTGAACAGCTCGCGCAGCGAGCGATCGAGGTCCATCGGCAGGAGGAACGTCGCCGAGTCGGGGCGCTGCGCGAAGAAGGAGACGAGGGTTTTCATGTGGGAGGAGGGGAGTATAGAGAAATGAAGGCAGAAGGCAGAAGGCAGAAGGCAGAAGTGAGAACGAGGAGTATAGAGAAATGAAGGCAGAGGGCAGAAGGCAGAAGTGAGAACGAGGAGTATAGAGAAATGAAGGCAGAAGGCAGAAGGCAGAAGGCAGAAGTGAGAAAAGCACTCGCGCCCTGTTAAGTTCTCACTTCTCACTTCTGCCTTCTGCCTTCTGCCTTCTGCTTTCATTCGTTAAACTCTCCACCAATGCCCGCCGCCTCCGCCCCCCCCACCGCCTGCCCCCGCTGCAACGGCTCCGGTTGGATTCCGTTGCCGGGCGACACGCTTCGCGTCGAGCCGTGCGGGTGCCAGGGCGATCTGCGGAGGACGCAGCGGCTTGCGAGCGCGAGCATCCCGAAGCGTTACGCGCACTGCACGCTCGAGACGTTCCGCGAAAAATCGCCCGTGCTGCGCGTCGCGAAGAAGCGCGTGCAGGACTTCGTCGATCTCTGGCCGAACACGCCGGACGGGAAAGGCCTGCTGCTGATGGGCGGGTGCGGCACGGGCAAGACGCATCTCGCGGTCGCCGCGCTCATCGAGATCATCAACAGCGGCAAGCCGGGGCGCGTGCTCTTCTCGAATTTCCAGGACCTGATTCAGGAGATCCAGGCCTCGTTCAACAACGATCAGGTGCCGAGCAAGTCGGAGCTGCTCCATCCGCTGCTCGAGGCGGATCTCCTGGTGCTCGACGAGCTGGGATCGCAGAAGCCGACCACGTTCATCCAGGACATCCTCTATTACGTGATCAACACGCGCTACAACTCCGAGCTCGCGACGATCTTCACGACGAACTACTACGACCGCGTCTCCGAGGCGAAGGAAGAAACGCTCGAGCAGCGGATCGGCACGCGGTTGCGGAGCCGGCTCGCGGAGATGGCGGAGCGCATCGAGTTCACCGGCGCGACCGATCACCGGCGGAACACGCTGTGAGGCGAGGCGTCTTCGACACCCTGCGCCGCGGCGTCGACAACACGATCGCCAACTGGCAGATCTCCCTCATCCGCCTCGGCGAGACGATGCTCTTCGCCGGAATCGTCGTCGGTGCCATCATCCTCATGGTCCTGCCGATCCTCGTCTCGATCGGCATCCAGTTCACCGACCTCGGCACGCCCGGCGGGCTGGAGAACGCGATCCAGTCGCTGTTCGGGAGGGGGATGATCCTGATCTGGATCTTCCTGATCCTCTTCGCCCTGCTGCTGGTCTTCATCGCCATGCACGCGTTCGTCGAAGCGGGTTGCGCGCGTGTGATCGTCGACGCCGACCGCGTCGCCGGACCCGCGGTCGCCGGTCCGCGCTCGCGATACGCGGTGTTCTCGATGGACCGCTGGCTCACCGGCGCGAAGGACGGCTTCTGGTCCGTCTTCTGGATCTACAACTTCGTCTGGGGCGTCGGCGGCCTGGTGCTGCTCGTGCCGCTCGTTCCCGCGATCTTCGTGATCTGGATGCTGCGCGGGAACACCGGCGCCGCGATCGCGCTGGGCTGTCTCACGCTCGCGGTCGTGATGCTGATGTGCCTCGTGATCGCGATCGTCCTCGGCATGTGGGCGAACCGCGCGATCGTCGAATGGGCCGTGCGGCGCGCCGGCATCCGCGAGTCGATCGACGCCGGCTGGCGCTTCGCAATGCGCACCGACCTCGGACGGCACCTGCTCATCACGCTGGCGATCATCGTCGCGGCGATGGCCGGTTCCACCGTTTTCGCGAGTTTCTCGATGATGGCCTCGTTCGGCGAGTCGATGTCAGACCACGGCGTCTTCAACGTGATCACCCTGCCGCTGCGCCTCGCCGGAACGTTTCTGAACTGGGCGTTCTCCTCGCTCATCACGACGTGGTATCTCGCGTCGTACGCGGCCCTCGGCGTGGAGGGTCGCAGCGACCGGCCGTAGGCCGGACGCGCTCTTTTGCGATGACGTCGTACGACGCCTTCTTCTCGCGCGACGCCCACTCGTTCCGACCGTCCGCCATCCGCGCCTTCGCGAAGCTGATCAACGATCCGAAGATCATCTCCTTCGCCGGCGGCGTGCCGAATCCCGATACCTTTCCCGCGGAGCGCATCGCGGCGATTGCCGAGAAGGTGATCCGCGAGCGCCGCAACGTCGCGCTGCAGTACGGCCCGACGCGCGGGCTGCCGCGTCTGTGCGAGTTCATCGCGTCGCTTTGCCGCGGGCGCGGCATTGCGTGCGACGCGGACGACGTGCTCACCACGACCGGCTCGCAGCAGGCGCTCGATCTGATCGCGCACACGCTGCTCGATCCGGGCGACGTCGTGGCGGTCGAGCTGCCGACCTACATCGGCGGCTCCGCGTCGTTCTTCGCGCGCAGCGCGACGCTCGTGGGCGTGCAGCAGGATGACGAGGGGATCGTGCCGGAGTCGCTGCGCGAGGTGGCATCGCGGCAGCGCGTGAAGCTGCTCTACACGATTCCGAATTTTCAGAATCCGTCGGGACGGCTGATGACGCAGGCGCGCCGCGCGGAAGTCCTCGCCATCGCGGAGGAGCACGACTTTCTCGTGATCGAAGACGATCCGTACGGAGAGCTCGTGTACGTCGACGGCGCGGACACGACGCCCCTCAAGTCGCGAGCGTCGGCGCGCGACCGCGGCGATCGCGTGCTCTACCTCGGCTCGTTCTCGAAAGTGCTCGCGCCGGGTCTGCGCTGCGGATGGATCGTCGCGCCGCGGCCGCTGCTCGAGCGGCTCGAGATCGCGAAGCAGGCGGCGGACCTCTGCTCGGGCATGCTCGATCAGTCGATCGTCGACGAATTCTGCGCGGGCGGCGAGCTCGCGCCGCAGATCGAGCGCGTGCGCGCGTTCTATCGCGGCAAGCGCGGCGTGCTCATCGAGTCGCTCGAGCAGCACTTTGGAGGGCGGACGTCTCGTCCGCCGGTTGGGGGCGGACGAGACGTCCGCCCTCCGCTTGCCGCGCGGTGGACGTCCGCGGACGGCGGGCTGTTCACGTTCGTGACGCTCGGCGAGGGCATCGACACGGCCTCGCGCATCAACGACGCGGTCGCGAACGGCGTCGCGTACATCCCCGGCGGGCCGTTCTTCATCGACGGCAGCGGGAAGAACACGATGCGGCTGACGTTCGCGAAGGAAAGCGATGAACGTATTCGGGAAGGCGTCAGGCGATTGGCGCGGGTGTTCGAATGAAGAATTTCGAATGAAGAATTTCGAATGAAGAATTCTGAATTCTCAATTCTTCATTCTCAATTCTTCATTCGGTTCTCATTCGCATCCCATTCGGTTTATCCTTACCCAACTTCTCTCGGAGGTCCCTCATTGGACGGTCATCGCGGCGGCTGGATCGAAATCATTGCCGGCGGCATGTTCTCAGGAAAATCGGAAGAGTTGATCCGGCGGCTGCGGCGCGCGGTGATCGCCCGGCAGCGCGTGCAGGTCTTCAAGCCCGTCATCGATGATCGATTCGCGACCGACGAAGTCGTCTCCCGCGACGACCGGCGCCTCAAGGCCCTCGCCGTCGGCACGAGCGCGGAGATGCTCGCGCGCATCGAGATCGGCGTGCAGGTCGTGGGCATCGATGAAGTCCAGTTCTTCGACGAAGGAGTGACCGAGGTCTGCATGCAGCTGGCGGATGCGGGGATTCGCGTCATCGCGGCGGGACTCGATCAGGACTACATGCGGCGCCCGTTCGGACCGATGGCCGCGCTGCTGTGCGTCGCGGAGGAAGTCGACAAGATGCATGCGGTCTGCGTGCGCTGCCGCGGCGCCGCGCACTACTCGCAGCGCGTGTCGGGCGGCAACGCGCAGGTGGAAGTCGGCGACTCCGCGTACGAGGCGCGCTGCCGCGCATGCTTCGAGGCGTACCGCGCCACGCCGGAGGATGCGCCGGCCGTGCAGCTCACGATTCCGCAGCCGGTCGCTGGGAACGCGTGAACCGCCGCGTGCTGCGTGCCGCGTGCTGCGTGCTGCGTCACGCCGTCATCAACGCAGCACGCAGCACGAGGCACGCAGCACCACTCCTCGTCCTCCTCCTCATTCTCGTTCCCTTTCACTGCCGTCGCGCCGAGGGTGTGGCGCAGGACCCGCTCGCGCGCGAGGCGGAGGAAGCGTTCGTCGCGTACCTCCGCATCGACACGTCGAATCCGCCGGGCAACGAGACCGCGGGTGCGACGTTTCTGCGCGACCTGCTCGTGAAGGAAGGCATCGCCGCGCAGCTCGTCGGCGATGATCCGAAGCGGCAGGGCGTGTACGCGCGGCTCGACTCGCCCGCGAACGATGGCGCGCTGCTGCTGCTCAATCACATCGACGTCGTTCCCGCCGACGCGAGCGAATGGACGCAGCCGCCGTTCGGCGGCGTGCGCACGGCGGGGTACATCTGGGGCCGCGGCGCGCTCGACACGAAGGGTTTCGCCATCGCGCAGGCCTTCTCGCTGATCGAGCTCAAACGCCGCGGCGCACAACTGAAGCGCGATCTCGTCTTTCTCGCCGTGCCGGATGAAGAGCTGGGCGGCGTGAACGGAACCGCGAAGCTGCTCGCCACGCGCCCCGATCTCTTCGAAGGCGTTCGCTGGGTGATCAACGAAGGGGGATCGAACGAGACCGCGGTCGACAAGGTGTTGTTCTGGGGCATCGAAGTGCAGCAGAAAGTGCCGCTCTGGCTGCGCGTGACCGCCAGCGGAAACGGCGGTCACGGAGCGACGCCGCCAGACGACGGCGGCGCGAGCGCGCGACTCGTGCGCGCGCTTGCGGCGGTCGATGCGATCGAGACGCCGTACCGTCTCGAGCCGAGCGTCGCGCGCGCGGCCGCGGCGGCAGCGGCGATTCGCAAGGATGCGCGCGGCGCGCGGCTGCGCCTCTTCCGCGAGCCGCTCGACATCCCACGCATCCAGCGCGAGCTCCCGCCCGGCTACCGCACGCTGCTGCGCGACACGATCACGATGACGCGCATCAGCGCCGGGAGCTCCGTGAACGTGATTCCCGCGAGCGCATCGGCGGACATCGACATTCGCCTGCTCCCCGACAGCCGCCCCGACGCGATGCTCGCGCAGATCAGGGAAGCGGTGGGAACGAACGCGAAGGTCGACGTGCTGATCGCCGGCGAGCCCGCGCCCGAAAGCCCGTCATCGGGCGAGCTGTTCGATACCCTCGCGCGCGTGATGCAGTCCCACGCCCCCGGAAGCGTCGCCGCCCCGATCATCGGCCCCGGCACGACGGACAGCCGCTACTTCCGCACCCGCGGCATCGCCGCCTACGGGATCATGCCATTCAAGGTGAATTACTACGATGCGGATAGCGTGCATGGAGTGGACGAGAGGATGAGGGGGCGGTTTTTTGGGGATGGGGTGAGGTTGATGAGGGAGATCGTTCGGGAGTTGTGCGAGAGCAAATGAAGGCAGAAGGCAGAAGGCAGAAGGAAGAAGGCAGAAAAGACTCTTTTCTTACTTCTGCCTTCTGCCTTCTGCCTTCTGCCTTCATCCGCCACCTCTTCCCACTGGCTCTCCTCGCCCTCCTCGCGACAACTCTCTTCCTCCCGTCCCTGATCAGGCAGGAGGTCTTCACCCTCCGCGACCACCTCGACTACTTCCAGCCTCTGCGCTACTTCACCGCCCAGGAACTGAGGGCCGGCAACCTTCCGCTCTGGAATCCCTGGAACGCCTCCGGCGAGGAGTGGCTGGCGAATCCGCAGACGGGGGTGTTCTATCCGCCGGCGTGGCTGTTCGTGGTGTTGCCGTTCGCGACGGCGTACATGCTCTTCCTGCTGTTCCACCTCATTCTGCTCGGATGGGGCAGCTATCTATTGTTCGTGCGACGCGTGTCGCCGGGGGCGGCGATGACCGGCGCGGCGGCGCTGATGTTCAGCGGGCCGGTGCTGTCGCTGCTGGACATCGGAACGATCCTCTGCACCTTCGCCTGGATTCCGCTCGCTCTCTGGTGTGCGCGCGAGAGCGCGCCGGTCGCCGGAGGACTCGCGCTCGCCCTTTCGTTTCTCGCCGGCGAGCCGCTGTACGCCGGTGCGGCGGCGCTGATGTACATCGCTGCCTCGCGCCGCGTGCGGGACGCGGCGATCGCCGCGCTCGTGGCCTTCGGAGTTTCGGCGATTCAGCTCCTGCCGTTCCTCGAGCTCCTCGCGGGAAGCGATCGAGCCGGCGCGATCGACTCCTCGCAGATCTTCCAGCACTTCATGCCGCTGCGCGACTGGCCGCGCATCGCGGTTCCTCCGGCGCTCTCCGAGCGTGCATTCGACGCGGCACTCGGCCAGCACTTCATCCCCATGATCTACATGGGCATCGTGGCCGTCGCGTTCGCGCTCATCGGCCTGACGCGATTGCGCGCGGCGCTGCCGTGGCTCGCGCTGATCGCGATCGTCGTGGTCGTCGCCGCCGGTCCGAAGTTCCTGGCGTCTCTTCCGGTCATGCTCTTCCGCTATCCCGCGCGGCTCGTGCCGTTCGCCGCCCTCGCCGTCGCCGCGCTCGCGGCACTCGGCTGGGATCGCGTGCGGCGTGAACGGCGCTGGCTCGATCTGATCGTCGTCGCGGCGATCGTGGCCGATCTCGTTCCGCGCGCGCTGCCGCTGCTGCAGACCGCGCCGTTTCGGACCGATATCGTCCCGTACGCGCGCGAGATCGGCGCGAAGTCGAAAATCCTCCGCGTCGGCGACGTCGAAATGCCGCTGCGCGAGCTCTGGATCGCCGGCTACCTCAACCTCTACGACCGCCGCTTCGACGCCGGCACCGCCGCGCCGGTCACGCGCGCGCGCTACCTGCGCCTGTACCACCGAGTCGTCGCCCGTCCGCGGCGCGGTGACGTCGATGCGCTCGCGGCCGGCACGATCATCGGCAAGCGAGCGCTCCGTCCGCCGTTCCAGCTCGTGGCGCGCACGGCGAACGTGCTGGTCTACCGCAATCCGACCGCGCATCCGATGGCCGCGCTCCACACCAGGAGCGGCGCGATCGTTCCGGCGGAGTGGGAGCTGACCTCGTCACGCGCGCGGATCTCCGTCGACGCGCCGGAGGAAGGCGTACTCGTGCTTTCGCAGCAGGACGCGCGCGGCTGGAGCGTGACCGTCGACGGCGTGCCGCGGCAAACGCGGCTGGTCCGCGGCGTGTTTCGCGGTGTCGACGTGCCGAAAGGACGCCACGAAGTGGTGTGGAGTTACCGGTCGCGAGCGCTTCTCGCCGGCGCGGCGATGACGATCGTCACACTTCTCGGCGCAACTTTTTCTTTTTGTCAAGCGGTGAAAAAGAAGAAAAATTTTTCTTCCTGCCAGTCAAATCTTGAGTAGTAGAATCTCGCTCTCGCTCCAACACACCACGCACCTGATCGAGGTTGAGTACATGGTAAGCATCGACGATCGCTTGAACGCCATCATCCGCGAGTTGATCGGCAACGGGATCACTTTGGCGCAGGCAGTCGAGGCTTTCGAAGGCAAGTACATCGTCGCGGCGATGACCGCGAGCAAGGGCAATGTCACGCAGGCATCGCGCAAGCTCGGCGTCCACCGCAATACGCTCCACAACAAGCTGCGCACGCAGACGATGCTCAACGGATTCGCCGAATCCGTGCGCCCCGTGCGCCGCCGCCTGTCGCATAAACGCGTCTCCGCGCCGAAGCCGCCGCGTTCGCCACGCTCGGCGCGCTAGTTGAACTTCAGAGGCGGCCATGGCGCGCTCGCTCTCCATTCCCCAACGCCCCGAGCTGCATCAGGCCGTCATCGAAGTCCTGCGCAAACGCGGCAACCGCCTGCTGCGCGTGAGCGAGATTCACGAGCGCCTCGATGATCCCGAGACCAGCCGCGAGGAAGTCGCGCGCGCGGTCGAGGAGCTCGAAGCCGACGGCGTGATCGTCGCCGTGCGCGGCAAGCGCTACTCACTCCTCGAGTTCACGCCGTACCACGCGGGCCGCATCAAAGTGCATCCCGACGGCTACGGCACGATTCTCGGCAGCGGCGACGATCCCGACATCTACATCGACCGCCGCAACATGAAAGGCGCGATGAACGGCGACCTCGTCGTCGTGCGCGCCGACAGGAAGAACCCGTCGTACAAACGCCTCCGCGACCGCGACTACCTCGCCGGCGAGGTGACCCAGGTGCTCCGCCGCGCGCATCGCACCGTCGTCGGCCGATTCCATCGCGAGCCCGATCCGTACGTGGTTCCGTTCGACGTGCGCCTCGACACCGACATCCTCATCGATCGCAAAGCGACGATGAAGGCGCGCGAAGGCGAGATGGTGAACGTGGAGCTCGACCGCTACCCCGACCGCACGATCCATCACGCGAGCGGCCGCGTCGTCGAAGTTCTTGGCATGATCGGCGAGCCGGGCGTCGACATCGAGGTCGTGCTCCGCAAGCACCACATCCCGCACGAATTTCCCGCGGACGTGCTCGAGCAGGCCGAGAGCATTCCAAACGAAGTGCCGGCCGATGTCATCGCGCAGCGCGTCGATCTCCGCGAGCGCAACATCGTCACCATCGACGGCGAGACGGCGAAGGACTTCGACGATGCCGTCGACGTCGAGATCCTGAAGAACGGCAACTACCGCCTCGGCGTCCACATCGCCGACGTCGCGCATTACGTGACCGTGGGAAGCGCGCTCGATCGCGAAGCCTTCGAGCGCGGGACGTCGGTCTACTTTCCCGGACGCGCGATCGCGATGCTGCCCGAGCGCCTCTCGAACGGCATCTGCTCGCTCAACCCGCGCATCGAGAGGCTCACGTTCACCTGCGACATCGAGATCGACAGGAAGGGCCGCTTCGTCGATCACAGGATCTACAAGTCGGTGATCCGCACGAAAGAGCGGATGACCTACACGAACGTCAACGCGATCCTCACAGGAGGGCGGACGTCTCGTCCGCCCCAAACCGAGCAGGCGGACGAGACGTCCGCCCTCCTCGAGCGCTACGGGTATCTGATGCCCGACTTCGAGCGGATGCTCGAGCTGTACGAAGTCCTGCGCACGCGGCGCGATCAACGCGGGTCGATCGACTTCGACCTCCCCGAGGCGGAGGTGATGCTGGGAGCGGGCGGGGACATCGAGACCATTCGCGCGACCGAGCGCAACGTCGCCCACCGCATCATCGAAGAGTTCATGCTCGCCGCGAACGAGACCGTCGCACGCGAGCTGGTGTTCGCGAATCAGCCGGGCATCTACCGCGTGCACCAGCAACCGGATCCGCAGAAGCTCGCCGACCTGAAAGACATCCTCAAGGAGTTCAAGCTCACCCTGCGCGGCGATCTCGAGGACATGCGGCCGGGCGAGCTGCAGCGCGTGTTGCGTTCCGTCCAGGGAACGCCGGAGGAGCGGTTTCTCACGAACATCGTGCTGCGCTCGATGAAGCGCGCGTTCTATTCCGAGGAGAGCGTCGGCCACTTCGCGCTCGCGTACGAGCACTACTGCCACTTCACCTCGCCGATCCGCCGCTATCCCGATCTGATCGTGCACCGCCGGCTCTTCGAGCTGATCTCGACCGGCGCGTTGTACGGCGAGCGCCGCGACGAGATCGATCGCCTGCATCCCATGTACGCGCAGCAGTCGAGCGATCGCGAGCGCCGCGCGGACGAAGCGTCGCGCGAAGTGCTCGAGTGGAAGAAGGTCATCTTCATGCGCGACAAGGTCGGCAACGAGTACACCGGCATCGTCACCGGCGTCGCGCCGTTCGGCCTCTTCGTCGAGCTCGACGAGATCTTCGTGCAGGGCATGGTCCCCGTGGCCACGATCGCCGGCGATTTCTGGCGCTACCACGACCGCTCCCACCGGATGATCGGCGAGTCCACCAACCGCGAGATGCGCCTCGGCGATCACGTGAAGATCCGCGTGGAGTCGATCGATGAGGACAGGCATCAGATCGAGTTTCGGTTGCTGGAGGTTGGAGGGGTGGGGATCAGGGAGAGGGAGCGGTGATGGATGCCCGGTTGCCCAGTCACCCGGTTGCCCAGTTGCCCGGTTGCCCAGTCACCCGGTTGCCCAGTTACCCAGTTGCCCAGTAAGGCTCCGCACCGGGCAAGCGGGCAACCGGGCAACCGGGTAACCCCCCCCGGCCCTCCGTTTGCACTCTGCTACCCTTCAACGTGATGTCCGACCGCATCCGCCAGCTCGTCGACGAACGAGTAGCGCTGGAGACGAAGCTGCAGAACGAGCCGGGCGAGCTCTCGGAGAGTTCGGTCCGCGAGTACGAAGGGAAGTACCAGTCGCTCCAGCGTCAGCTTGCCGCGTTGTTCAAGGGAGCGGACGACGATCAGCAGCGCATCACGCTGATGCTGGAGATGATGCGCATCCTCGAGAACCGGCTGGTCTATCTGCAGAACTTCATCGTCGATCCGACCTCCGAGAATCGCATCCTCGCGCAGCTCGTGACGGAGTTCATCGAGCAGATCAGCCGCGAGAAGACGACGATTCTGACGACCCTCGAGGCGACGTACTACCGCGCCGTCGCAGCGTTGTATGCCGGCGATCTGGCGAAGGCGCGCGAGGGATTCAGCGCCGCGTGCGCGTCCGAGGAGTCGGACGAGGCGAACGACATCAAATACAAGTCGTACGTCATCCTCGGACATCTCTCGCATGACGAGCACGACTACGCGAGAGCGAAAGAGCTCCACGACCAGTCGCTGCGCTACTCGCCGAACGACAACGTCACCGCGCAGGCGCTCGCGCTCAAGGCGCTCAACTCCTACGCCCTGCAGGACCACGACGACGCGCTGCATCTCTTCCAGGAGGCGCTGCGCCTCTTCGACGAAGACAAACCCTTCTTCAACTCCTACTTCTTCAGAAACGCGCTGCTCTTCTGCGGCGCGATCCACTTCGATCGCCGCGCGTATGCCGAAGCGGAGTCGTTCTACCGCCGCGTCATCGAGAATGTCGATCAGAGCTCCTTCGATTACTTCGACGCCCTCTCCCACCTCGGCCGCATCTCGTACGCGCATGCGCGCTACGACGACGCGGTGCAGTCGTTCGAGAAGGCGGTCCAGACGCACCGTTTCAGCGAGAATGAGTACGTGGTCGACACCTGGTTCTGGATCGCGCGCTGCCATCTCCGCCGCAACGACGAGGGAGAAGCGCGCAAATATCTCGAGAAGATCGCCGCGACCGAGGTGCGCTACGACAAGAAGCCGCAGGCGGTCGAGTTGCTTCAGCGAATTGCGTGACCATCGAAGAATTCGAACGGCAGATCATCGGCGCGCTGCTCGCTGGCGACGATCCGGTACTCGCCGCGCTGCGCGAGCAGTACATCGTCTCGTCCGTGCGCGACCGCGAGCTCAATGCCACCGGCTTCGTCACCCGCTTCGACGTCCCCGAGACCGCGCCGCGCATCGATCGCAAGCTGCTGCATCTCGACGATCTGCAGGTCGAGCTCGAAGGCGCGAAGACGCCCGCCGACACGTCGCTGCACGTCCTGAACGGACGCCTCCGCTCGCTGGAGTGCTTCGTCTACGAAGGCGCCTTCCCGCACTCGCCGGTGATCACGAACGCGTGGTACTACGGGACGAAGAAGTATCCGGGGATCACGCGGGAGCTCCTCGCGGAGCGCGATCTCGAAGAGTTGCTCGAAGCCGGTGACTAGTCCGGAGTTCCTTTCCTTGAAAAGCGCTATCCGTCTGAACCAGATCGGGATAGCTTGAAAAGGATTAGGTGGTTACTGGGAACGCGGCGACAAGATCGAGGGCGCGTTGCTGAAGCGGTGTGATATCGGTGAGGACGT
>DATLFB010000065.1:0-51779 GCA_035525285.1 Thermoanaerobaculia bacterium | reverse complement strand
GATGTTGGGGATGTCGTAGTTGATCACGTGGCTGATGTCGGCGACATCGATGCCGCGCGCCGCCACGTCGGTGGCCACCAGCACCCGGATGGCGCCCTCGCGGAACCGCCGGATCGCCGTCTGGCGGTTGGACTGCGACTTGTTGCCGTGGATGGCGAGCACGGAGACGCCGTCGGCGGCGAGCCGCTTCTTCACCTTGTCCGCCCCGTGCTTGGTGCGGGTGAAGACGATCACCCGCGACAGGCTCTCGTCGGAGAGCAGGTGGGTGAGCATGTCGGGCTTGGCGGCGGCATCGACGTGGATGACCTCCTGGTCGACGATCTCGATGGTGACCACCTCCGGGCGGATGCTGACGCGCTCGGGGCTCTTCAGGAACTCGGCGGCGATGCGGGCTATCTCGGCCGGCATGGTGGCCGAGAACAGGAGCGACTGGCGCTTTGCCGGCAGCATCGCCACGATGCGGCGCATGTCGCGCACGAAGCCCCTGTCGAGCATGCGGTCGGCCTCGTCGAGGACGAGGATCTCCAGTCCGTCGAGCTTCGCGTAGGGACGCTGGAAATGATCGAGCAGGCGTCCCGGCGTGGCGACGAGTACGTCGACGCCGCTGCGGAACGCGTGCTCCTGCGGTCCCATGCCGACGCCGCCAAAGACCGCGGCGCCGGAGATGGGCGTGTGGACGGCGAGGTCGCGCAAATGCTCGTCGATCTGCGCGGCGAGCTCGCGCGTCGGCGTGATGATGAGCGCGCGCGTGGTGCCGCGCTTTTTCGGCATCAGGCGATGAAGGATCGGCAGGAGGAAGGCGGCGGTCTTGCCGCTGCCGGTCGCGGCAGCGGCGAGAACGTCCTTGCCCGCGAGCGCGGGCGGAATCGCATCCGTTTGAATGGGTGTGGGGCGCGTGAATCCCAGTTCCTTGATTCCACGCAGCAAGTCAGGGTGAAGTCCAAATCCGGAAAAAGGCATGCGGCGGATAGTCTCACAGGAGGAGGGCGGACGTCCCGTCCGCCCTGACTGCAGCCCGTCGCAGGCAGTCGCTCGCATCCGGCGGCATGGACTTCGACATGATTCGCTCCGATGTCGCTGTTCAGTGCAGGCGATTCGGCGCTCCGTGAGAGGCTCGCCACGCTCGCTGGCTGGCGGCTACCGGGCAAGGACCGGCGGGCTTGTCAGGTGCCAGCAGGAGTCGGGCGGCCAGTCTTGGAATTGCATGGGCTCATCTACCCAAAACGGCGTCCAGGCCGGCCAGAATCAGTTCGAGTTTCGCACGCGGTAGTTTTCCTGCATGCTCGATCAGAAGCTCTTTGTCGATGGTGACGACCAGTGACGCATTAGCGACCGAGTCCTGCCGCAGGCTCGTGACGTGAGCCGCGAGAAATACGTTTCCTGGCACGTTCGCCCACCTGGTGTTCGTAGTCAATGGGACACACACAACGGTCGCGATGCGACTACGGTTGAATGCATCGCTCTGTATGACGATGACCGGGCGCCGGAAATCGGGACCTGATCCGACCGGCTCTGGAAGATCAGCCCACCACACGTCGCCCTGCGAGATTACCAATCGGTCTTCTCCAACACACGGCGCGAAGCGGCTGCCACGAACTCATCCGTTTGATCGCCGATCTCGTCGACTGCTCGATTGATCGCTTCGGTAACCTCGTCCGGCGCATGACGTGCGATGTACTCGCGCAGCGCGGCACTGAAAACTTCGCTACGGGAGCGCTTCGCACGGCGCGCGAAACGCTCGACTTTCTCGAACACCTCATCGGGGATGGACACAGCCGTTTTCATACCGATAGTATAACCGCGGGCACGATCGCTTGCAACGTACACGAGGTGAAGCAGACGCTGTCCAGCTACGATGTTCCCGAGCCGGCTCGGCCGGCGGGCCGGACAGCCAGCCCGCCGTCGGCTCCTGTGTGGAGTTACAGTAGCCGCCGCACGTCGACTTGCCAGCAGCCGCACGTTCGTCTTACACTTTTGCGATCGATCGGAGGGCACATGGCTCGCACGAGAGTTTCGCCGAAGTTTCAGGTAGTGATTCCTAAGGAAGTCCGTGAAGGTATGGACTTACGCGTGGGTCAGGAACTGCAGGTTGTGTCAAAGGGCGGAATGATCACGCTCGTACCGGAACGGCCGCTTTCTTCATTGCGGGGTTTCGCTAAAGGAATCCGAACTGACAACTTACGCGAAAAGAAGGACCGGATGTGATTGTCATTGATTCTTCGGGCTGGATTGAGTTCTTCACGGATGGTCCCCTCGCCGACGACTACGCGAGCCGTTTGCGTAAGCTCACCGCGGTTCTTACACCCGTGATCGCAATTTACGAGGTGTACAAGCGTCTCAAGCGTGAACTATCCGAGGATGACGCAGTGATTGCAATCTCGGCGATGCAACGATCGCAGGTCATCCCGCTCGATCAGGAGCTTGCGCTATCCGCCGCCGATCTGAGCCTCGAGCACGGCCTCGCGATGGCGGACGCGATCGTGCTGGCGACTGCGCGTAAGTTCCAAGCCGAATTGGTAACAAGCGATAGAGATTTCGAGCAGATCGCTGACGTCACCTACCTTCGCAAGAAATAGATCCCGTTTGGCGATCCGGAATGTGTGTCCGGATGCATCCCCGCGTGACGGTCGTTCCGCTTCTGCGGACGAGGACGCGAACTCCTCACACTGAGCTGCGGCGGGCGTCACGTGCGTGGAGCCATGCGGCGCGGCGGCTGCCGCGCCACGAATGCTTTTGACGGCGGCGCGATGTGCAGCCGACGTGCCGCCGTGCATCTTGGATGTTCCCGAGCCGGCTCGGCCGGCGGGCCGGACAGCCAGCCCGCAGTCGGCTCCTGTGTGGAGTTAGGCCGTTCGACTTCTGCACCGGCATCGTGTGCGCGGCGCGCGTGTGCAGCACCGTGTCGAGCGATGCGCGCAGATTGCGCGTGCCGGTCGCGTGCGGATCGTCGGGATTGTCGGGAAGCACGTCGAAGAGATCGCGTCCCACAATCCTCTCGCGCTCCGTGTGCGTCGCGGCCAGGTACTTCTCGGTCGCGGCGACGATGGTGAAACCGCGATCGAGGACCAGATACGCGCTTGCCGCGGATTCGAAGAGAAGGCGAAAGTCGAGCGAGGCGCGCATGCGGGAATGCCGTTGCAAACCTCCGGCCCTCCGCGCCGTCCAACCTCTTTTCGTGAAACTCGGCTACGCGTGGCTGATGTAGCGCGGGCTGCCAGCCCGCCGTAGCGCCGGCGTCCCGCGCCGGCGCTCACGTCCTCGCCGGCTGGAAGCCGGCGAGACGGCGGGCCGGAGGCCCGCGCCACTCATGTAGTAACATCCTTCCCGCCCTACCCCCATGTATAAGACGTTGTTCACCGCTGCAATCCTGCTGTGTGCGCAGCCTCTTCGCGCGCAGACGACCGCTTCGCTCACCGGGACGGTCACCGTGAGCGGCGAGGCCTTCGCGGGAGTGAACGTCACGATCTCCTCGCCCTCGCTGCAGGGAACGCGCAGCACGGTCACGGGCGAGGCGGGCGCGTATCGATTCGCGGCGCTGCCGCCCGGCGAGTACCGCGTCGTGTTCACGCACGAAGCGCTGATGACGGCGAGCGTCGACGTGACATTGCAGCTCTCGCAGCTCGCACGCGCCGACGCAACCATGCAGATGCCGCCGGGCGTTGGCACGATCACCGTCACCGCACCCGCGCCCTCGGTGCTCGAGTCGCCGCACGTCTCCACCAGCCTGCCGCTGGCGATGATCGAGCGTCTCCCGCTGCAACGGAATCAGCTCGCCACCGCGCAGTTCGCGCCGGGTGTCACGGCGAATGCCGTTTCCAACGGTCAGCTCCAGATCTCCGGCGGTCCCGGCTACGACAACCTCGTCCTCGTGAACGGCGTCGTGGTCACGGAAAACACGCGCGGCCAGATGCGGCCGATGTACGTCGAGGACGCGATCCAGGAGACGACCGTGCTCACGGGCGCGATCTCCGCGGAGTACGGACGCTTCAGCGGCGGCGTGGTGCAGACGATCACGCGCTCCGGCGGCAACGACCTCGGCGGATCTCTTCGCGATTCGTTGAGCAATCCGAGCTGGTCCGCGCAGACGCCGGCAGGCGAGACGCGCGAGGACAGTCTCAGTCACGTCTGGGAAGCGACTCTCGGCGGACGCATCATCCGCGACCGCCTCTGGTTCTTCAGCGCGGGCCGCTGGGCGAAGAACGACACGGCGCGGCAGACGGTCGCGCCACCGGGCGGCCCGTCGATCAGCTATCTCGAAGAGAACGATCAGAAGCGCTACGAAGGAAAACTCACCGCGCAGCTCACGCCGCGGCACAGCGTCGTCGCGACCTACTTCGCGATCGACACGCAGGGAACGAACGTCCGCTTCAACAACAACATCTACGACACGGCCAGCCTGACGACGCGCGACGATCCGGAATCGCTCGTCGCGCTGCGCTACCAGGGATTGTTCGGCGGGAACATGCTGGCCGAGGGGCATTGGTCGGGGAGGCGATTCTCGGATCGAACGGGGGCGTTCGCGACGGACATCGTGGACGGCACGGTGCTTCTCGATCGCTCCAACAACAACACGCGCTTCAATGCGCCGACGCTGTGCGGCGTATGCGACGTCGAACGCCGCGACAACGACGACTGGCAGTTGCGCGGCTACGCGTTCGTCGAGGGCCGCACGGGAACGCACGACCTCGCGATCGGCGCGGACCGCTTCGTCGAGCGCCGCTACGCGAACAACCATCAGTCGGGCAGCGGCTTCTCGCTCTTCGTCACGCGCGTGCAGTGGAAGGACGGCGTGCTCTATCCCGTCATCACGCCGACGAACGCGACCGGCGGCGGCTCGTTCATCCGCTGGAATCCCGTGCTCGTCGCGGCGAGGGAGAACGAGCTACGCACCGACTCCGCGTTCCTCAATGATGTGTGGTCGATCGGCAGGCGATGGCAACTCTCTGCCGGCCTGCGCTGGGACCGCAATCACGCCGTCGATGCGGACGGCGTCGTCGGCGCGGACGACGACCGCATCGTGCCGCGCCTCTCCGCGCAGTACGACCTGCACGGCGACGGACGAGCGCGGCTCAGCGTCTCGTACGCCGAGTACACCTCGCACATCGCGGACAGCATCGCGTCGTCGAACCAGGCCGCGGGCAACGCGGCATCGATCGACTTCGCGTATCGCGGACCGGCGATCAACAACGGCGCGCTGACGACGTCGCTCCCCGACGTCATCCGCTCGGTCTTCGACTACTTCAACCTCACGCAGGGCGGAACGGACAACCGCGCCGCGAACAACCTGCGCGCGAACGGCAGCCGCACGATCCCCGGCTACGCCGCGTACTTCGACGGCACGCTCGCAGCGCCGTACGTGCGCGAGCTGACGGCCGGCGTCGGCATGCAGCTCGGCCGCGGCGGCTATCTGCGCGCGGATGCCATTCATCGCGACTGGCGCGACTTCTACGCGGCGAGCGTCACCACGGCGACGCGCCGCGCGAACACGCCCCTCGGCATCCCCGTCGATCTCACGCTCCTGCGCAACAGCGATGACATCCGCCGCGAATATCGCGGCGTGCAGCTGCAGATGCATTACCGAGTGGAGGACAGGCAATCCTGCCTGTCCCGATCGACAGGCAGGATTGCCTGTCCTCCACTCGAAATCGGCATGCACTACACGCTGGCGACACTGCGCGGGAACGACGAAGGCGAGAATCCGATGACCGGCGCGGTCGCGAACATCGATCCGTCGCTCTACTACCCGGAGTTCTTCGACTACGAAGGGGCGGCACCCGTCGGATCTCTGCCCGGCGATCAGCGCCATCGAGTGCGCGCGTGGGCCGGCTACTCATTCGATGTCCGCCGCGTGAGCGCCACGGCGTCCCTGCTCCACAACTTCGACTCCGGCCTGCCGTACTCGATCGCCGCTCCGATCAACCTTACGCGCTACACCAACGCGCCCGCGAATCCCGGCTACGCCGCGATTCCGAACGCGCTCTACTTCTTCAGCGGCCGCGGCGAGCTGCGCACGGGCTACGTGCACTCCACCGACCTCGCGCTCCGCGCGTCGCTGCGCACCGGCGCGTTCGAGTGGTTCGTGCAGGGCGATGTGTTGAACCTCTTCAATCGTGCCGCGATCGCCGATCCGCAACGCCTCGGCACGACCGTCAGCACCGCCGCGACCTCGACGACGTTCCTCCCGTTCGATCCCCGTACGCAGACGCCGGTCGAGTGCCCGCGGGGCACGGCCGCCGCGGCCTGCACCGCGATGGGCGCGCATTACCAGCTCGCCTCGAACTTCGGCCGGCCCCTCAACGATCTGGCATACCAGCGACCGCGGACGGTCCGCGTCTCGCTCGGATTTCGTTTCTGAACAAAAGGAGGGCCCATGGCAGGACAGACCTGGACGATCATGATCAAAGGAAGCCCGGCGAGCTTCGATCCCGACCACTTCGGCTACGCCCCCGGAGAACCGCTGAGGGCGCAGATCGGCGACCTGGTGAGCTGGAACAATCAGACCAGCGACGTGCACCAGATCGCGGTGAAGAAGAGCGACGGCTCGACGAGCTTCACCACGAAGGAGATCGAGGGATTCAAGTCGTCGTCGCCTGGATACATCACGGCCAGCGGAGACAACAACGCGGGAACCATCAACTACACCTGCCTGAAACACACGGGCGAGAACGGAAAGATCACGGTGGTGTCATGAAGAAAGCACTTCTGCTCCTGCTCGTCGCCCTTCCACTCGCCGCGCAGTCGGACACGATCCCGTGCGGACCGGAGCTCAGCGGCGGCGCCGCCTTGACGCCGGTCCCCGAGATCAGCTCGGCCGACACCGGTGTGCTCAGCGGCACGCTCTACACCGTCTCGGAACAGGCCAGGATGCCGGCCGGCGCGGAGGGCAGTACTCCCGTCTGCCATTCGCAGTGGGTGCGCGCCTACCGCAAAGACCCGCCGGCGAACTGGAATCCGCCCTCTTCCCAGATCACCACGCCGTTCCCCGGTCCCACGCTTCGCGCGAAGGTGGGCGACGTCGTGAACCTCACGTTCCTCAACTCGATCGACGCGAACAAGTTCCTGAACTCCGACGCGGGCTGCGACGAAACGACGGCCTATCCGGGAACGACCGGCGACAAATATCCCCACTGCTTCGCGGACTCGGTCTTCACCAACGTCCACTATCACGGCACGCACACGAGTCCGAACACGACCGCGGACAACGTCTTCATCAACGTCCGGCCCTCGCCGCGCGACCCGGCGAAGAACAACGCCCCGCTCATCACCGCGGCCGACGTCCAGAAGACCTTCGGCGACTTCTTCGCCCAGTGCAGGAAGGAGTTCGCGAACGCGACCGGTCCGAAGATGTGGCCGCGCAAGTGGAAGGACATTCCGCCTGACCTGCAGACGCAGCTCACGAAGTACGTGACGGACTACGGCCTCGCCGGCTGGTCCGCCGGCAACCAGAAACTCATCGACGACGGCTTCTGGCCGCAATACTTCGTCGGCGCGTATCCGTACTGCTTCAAGCTGCCGAAGTGGACCGACCCGGCCACCACGCCGGAGGCTCCGTCCACGGCAATCACCTCGCCGCACACACACGGCGCGGGAAGCTCGGAAGTCGACGAAGCCGCCGAGCCCACGCGTCCGCTGGTCATGGGCCAGTCTCCCGGCACGCACTGGTATCACGCGCACAAGCACGGCTCGACGACGATCAACGTGATGAACGGCATGACCGGCGTGTTCGTCATCGAAGGCGACAGCTACGACAAGGTGATCAGGGATTACTACGGCCTGAACTTCACGGAGCAGGTGCTGGTCGTCCAGGGCCTCGGCGTCGCCCCCAATCTTCTCTTCCCCGGCCAGTTCGGCGACGTGAATTTCTTCGTCAACGGCAAGTTCAAACCGGTGCTGCAGATGGCCGGCAACTCGGTGCAGATGTGGCGCATCGCGAACACGGCCGGCCGCGCGGGCGCGTATTTCCCCGCCCCCAAAGGGCTGCAGTGGAAGCAGCTCGCGGTGGACGGTGTGCAGCTCACTCCCGACAACTACTGGAATCGCCCGAACCAGTTTCTGCTGATGTCCGGCAACCGCATCGATCTGCTGGTCAAGGCGCCGCCCTTCAACGCGACGGACAGCACGAAGAACCGCTACGACGTGATTGTCTACAACACCGTAGACCCGAGCGACCGCCCGCCGATCAAGCCGACCGCGCCGGCGCTCACGCTGTTCACCGTGGAGGTGACGGCGAACGGTCCCGACATGCAGTTCATCCCGAAGGCCGGCGCGCCGAAGCAGCCGGCATTCCTCAAAGACATCGACGACGAGAAGATCACCGGCACGAAGATCCTGAAGTTCGGGACCAAGAAGACCCCGCCGAACACGGCGCCCGCGCACACGATCGACGGCAATCTGTTCAACGGCGAGCTCGGCGCGGTCGTCGAGCTGAATCGCAACGAGGAGTGGAAGGTCGTCAACGAGACCTATGGGCCGCTCATCTCCCATCCGTTCCACATCCACATCAACCCGTTCCAGCTCGACGAGATCTTCGAGCCGGGTTCGTACATCCCGGTGTCCGGCGCAGGCAAGGGCACCGTCGCCGTGACGGTCAACCTGCCAACCGTCACCGGAACGGGCACGTCGTTCAGGACGGACTTCCAGGCCGGCGACGTCATCAACATCAACAACGGGCAGGGAGGAACGATCAAGTCGATCGAGGACGCCACGCACCTGACCCTCACGGGCAACGCGACTGCGACGGTCACCGGCGCCGGTTATTCGATGTTGATTCCGCAATACACGATCGACAAGGCCACCATGCGCGCCGGCCAGTGCTACCTCGATCCCAACGTCAAGAAGACGTGGGTCCCGTGCGGGCCGCCCGAGCCGTCGCTGCAGCGCGTCTGGTGGGACGTCTTCCCGATTCCGTCGGGCAAGACCTTCACCTCCGGAGCGACCACCGCGAACATCCCCGGCTACTTCAAGATGCGCAGCCGCTTCGTCGATTACCCCGGCTACTTCGTGCTGCACTGTCACATCCTCGCCCACGAAGACCGAGGCATGATGACCGTCGTCGGAGTGGCGCCGATCCAGACTCCGTACTCGCACCACTGATGCTGATCGACGCCGGCGTTCCCACGAACGCCGGCGTCGACGCAGCGCCCCGCCTCGAACGCAGCGCCGCGTGTGGAACGTAGCGCCCGGCTTCAGCCGGGCGTCGGCCGGCTGAAGCCGGCCGCTACGTTTACTATCTGTTCGTGGCGAAAGCGGAGCAGACGATCCTCGAAGCCGCCGGCCGCGAAGTTGTCATCACGAATCCCGACAAGATCTTCTTCCCCCGCGCGGGATACACGAAGCTCGATCTCGTGAAGTACTACGCGGCCGTCGCCGAAGGCGCGCTGCGCGGCATCGCCGCGCGGCCGATCGTGCTCAAGCGCTACGTCAACGGCGCGGAGGAAGAGCCGTTCTTTCAGAAGCGCGCCCCCGACAAACATCCCGACTGGATCGAGACCGTCGAGCTGCGCTTTCCCTCCGGCCGCACCGCACGCGAGATCGTGATCCACGACGCCGCGCAACTCCTCTGGATCGTCAACCTCGGCTGCATCGATCTCAACCCGCATCCCGTGCGCGCCGACGATCTCGACCATCCCGACGAGCTGCGCGTCGATCTCGATCCCGGCCCGGGCGTCGGCTTCGACGACGTGCGCCGCGTCGCGCTGATCGTGCGCGATGTGTTGGGCGAGCACGGCCTGCGCGGCTGGCCGAAGACCTCGGGCTCACGCGGCATTCACGTGAACGTGCGCCTCGAGCGTCGCTGGTCGTTCGATCAGGTGCGCCGTGCCGCGCTCGCCGTCGCGCGCGAAGTCGAGCGTCGCGCGCCCCAGATCGCGACGAGCAAGTGGTGGAAGGAAGAGCGCCACGGCGTGTTCCTCGACTACAACCAGAACGCGAAGGACCGCACCGTCGCCTCGGCGTGGTCGGTGCGCCCGACGCCCGACGCACGCGTGTCGATGCCGCTGGAGTGGGACGAAGTCACGGACGTCGATCCCGCCGCCTTCACGCTCGTCACCGCGCCGCGGCGTTTCGCCGAGCGCGGCGATGCATCCGCCGGCATCGACGAATCCGCGGGCTCGCTCGACGCACTGCTCGCGCTCTCCGCCGCACAGGAAGCCACGGGCCTCGGCGACGCCCCATGGCCGCCGAACTATCGCAAGCAGCGCGGCGAACCGCCGCGCGTCGCGCCGTCGCGCGCGAAGCAGCCGCTCATCACTGTCGCGAAAGCGAGAGCGAAAGAGGATGCAATCGCAGGCCTCGAACGATGGAAGGCGCGCCATCCGAGCGCAGCGAAGCATCTGCAGATCGACGATGTCCTCATCGACACGATGCGCGGCCGCTCGAGCACCTGGACGCGCATCCGCGTGAACCTCCGCAACGTGCCGGACGGGGAGCGTCCCGCGGAGGAAGCGCCCGATCCCGACTACGACCCGTGGCACTAGTGGACATTCAACATTGAAAGCGTAGGTACCGGCTTGTCATCCCGAGCGTGAGCGAGGGACCCGGGGGGAGGGTGGCACGAAGCCCGCGCGTCGCGCCGCCGCCCGCCCAGGTCCCTCGCTCACGCTCGGGATGACAAGCATTGGCACCCATGCTTTCAATGTTGAAGGTCCACTAGAGTGTCATCCTGAGCGAAGCGCAGGATCTTCCGCCGTGCAACCGAGAAGATCCTTCGCCTCGCTCAGGATGACACGCGTGCCCCAAACACGCGTTCCAACTCGTACGCCGGCGTGACCTCCAGCTGATCGTAACGGCACTCCTCGGGCCGCTTATCGAACCGCCACCGAACAAACTGCGCCGCGTGACGGAAGCGCGTGCCCTGCATGTGGTCGTACTTCACCTCGCACACGCGCTCCGGCCGCAGCGGCTCCCAGCTCAGATCCTTCCCGCGATTCCAGCGGCTCGATGCGCCGGGCAGCCGCTGCCCCTGCGCGCTCGCCTCGTCCATCGCCTCGGCCCAGCCGCGCCACGGATGATTCTCGAGCGCGTTCTCCCGCAGCGGCGCAAGCTCCTCGACGAGCTTCTTCCGCATCGCCGTCGTGAACGCCGCCGCCACGCCGACGTGATGCAGCTTTCCGTCGTCGTCGTAGAGTCCGAGGAGCAGCGAGCCGAGCATCGTACCCGGCCCGTTCTTGTGCCACCGGAATCCCGCGACGACGCAGTCCGCCGTGCGCGTGTGCTTGATCTTGATCATCGTCCGCTCGCCCGCGCGGTACGGCGAGTCGAGCCGCTTCGCCATCACGCCGTCGAGCCCTGCCCCTTCGAAGCGATGGAACCAATCCTCCGCGATCGCGCGATCGCGCGTCGCCGGCGAGAGGTGCACCGGCGCGTTGACCTTCGCCATCACCTTCTCGAGCCGCGCGCGCCGTTGTTCCAGCGGCACGTCCCGCAGATCCTCATCGCCGATCGCGAGCAGATCCCAGACGACGAACGAAGCAGGCGTCTGTTCGGCAAGCAACTTCACGCGCGACGCCGCCGGATGAATGCGCAGCAGCAGCGCCTCGAAGTCGAGGCCGTTCTTGCCGACGATCACGATTTCCCCATCCACCACACACCGCTCCGGCAACGCATCCTTCAGCGGCCCTTCGAGCTCCGGAAAGTACCGATTCATCGGTCGCTCATCGCGGCTCTGCAGCATGATCTCGTCGCCGTCACGAAAGACGATCGTGCGGAACCCATCCCACTTCGGCTCGAAGAGCCACCCGTCGCCGCGCGGGAGCGCGGTCGCCGCGGTGGAGAGCATCGGCGGGATGGGCGGGGGGACGGGGAGGTGCATTGTGGGGGAATCGTAAGCCCAGTCCCCTCTCCCCGCCGCGGCGGGGAGAGGGAAAGGGTGAGGGGTCCTTCACTTCGCCGTCGCGATCTCGACTGCGGGTGACGCGCCGTTCTTCCGCCGGCGGCGCCCGCCGAGAGATCGCTTCATCTCGCTCACGTGCGGTCGCATCGCGTCTCCGGCGTCGACCGTCACGAAGCCTTTCGCGACGCGATACACCCCGCGAGCTGATTTCACCGCCTTCAGCTTGCGGCGCAGGATCGCCATGTCGATGCGCCGGGCGAGCGCCCGGGCCTCCTCGCGTACGCCGCCGTATGCCAGCTCGAACGCGATCGCATCGCGCAGCACCACCACATCGGCGGCGACCGCACTGCCGACGCTCGGTGCTGCCTCGACGAACAAAGCCAGAATGCAATCTTCGGTCGGAAGCTTTTTTTCTTCGGTTGGAAGATATTTTTCTTCGCTTGCCAGCGATGTTTCTTCGTTCGTCAGCGGTGTTGCTTCCGGCTTCTTCACACGGCGCCGTACCGGAAGCGACATATGCGGAGAACGTGCGCACGCTTCTCGCGCGGTGCGGCGCACGCGGACACGAGTGCGCACGCGTTCGAAGCCGGCGTCGCGCAGCGGCGACTCCCGCAGGAGTTCGCCCAGGGCCATGCAATCGCGTCGCTCAGTCATCCATCACATGATGCATAATCGATGCATCATGGAGGCGGCATGAGAACCACGGTCAATCTCGATGAGGAGTTGATTCAGGAGGCGCAGCGAGTGACGGGCACTCGGGAGCGCACGGCGTTGATCCACGAAGGTCTTCGCGCGCTGATCGCACGCGAGAGCGGGAAGCGGCTGGCGCGTCTCGGTGGAAGCGATCCGCGCGCGGCCCGGCCGCGGCGGCGGCGCACGTCATGATTCTCGTTGATACTTCGGTATGGATCGACCACCTCCGAAAGGGAGTGCCCGCGCTCGCGGAGGCGCTCGAGCGGGGAGACGTGACGACCCATCCCTTCATCATCGGCGAGCTTGCGTGCGGAAGCCTGAAGGACCGCCGTCAGCTGCTCGACCTGCTCGCGGCGCTCCCGTCCGCCGTCGTTGCCGCCGATGATGAAACGCTGCTCTTCATCGAGGAACGCAGGCTGATGGGAAAAGGGATTGGATACCTCGATGCGCACCTCCTCGCATCCACAGCGCTGACGGCATACACGCGTCTCTGGACGCGCGACAAGCGCCTCGCGGCGGTGGCAATCGATCTGCGACTCGCGGCTCCCGTGGCGTGATTGTCGTTCTACGAGTGCCGCGCGCGCCACCCGTCGCTCAGCGCAATCCGTACAAGTACAAGACCGCCGCCCAGCCGCTCGGCAAGGCGTCAGGCGGACTCTCGAGCGTCCGTCCGTACTTCACGACCATCTCGAGCATTCGCGATGAGGCGTTGTTCCGCGTCCCTGTTCATCGGCATCCGTCCATTTTGCCCGGTGCCGAAGCCGGCGCTCCGCTGCGTGCCAGACGTGGCGTGAGCGACAGCACCGGTTCAGCGCGCACTGTTCCACGCATCGAGCACTGGTACATTCGCGATCTCGTATTCGCTCGTATCGCGCGAGACGATCGTGAGGCCGTGGTGAAGCGCCGTCGCCGCGATGATCAAGTCCGGTTGCGAGAACGTGTGGCCGTTCTTCCGGCCGCTTTCGACGAGCAGCCGCCACTTCAGCATGACGTCCTCAGTGACATTGAGAACGCGGTTCTCGAACATCGGCCGCAGCTTGTTGGCGAGCCAGTCGTTCAGCTCCATTCGCCGGCTTGCATCTTTCACCAGCTCGATCCCGAATCGGATCTCGGCGAAGGTCACCACGCTGACATGGAGAGAGTCGAGCGGCTGCCCGGACACGAACCGGACGACATTCGCATCAGGCTTCGGCCGCCGCAGCTCCGACAGCGTTCGGGTCAAGCAGCCAACCTGTCACAGCTCGACACCGCGAACGCGGCCACGCGTGCGAAATCGACCGAACGTGACGTCGCGCAGCGGCGAACCTCGCAGCAAGTCAACGAGAGCCTGACCGGTTGGCTCGCCCTTCGCGCGACGGTACTCTTCGACCGATACGACAACGACCTCTTCGCGCCCGTGCACGGTGATCCGCTGCGGCCCCTCGGTCCTTGCTTTCCTCACGACCTCGCTGAAGCGAGCCTTTGCGTCCTGAAGAGCCCACCGGCCGGCGCGAGATCCGGCGCGCGCGCCTGTTTCACGCTTTCTGGTCATGCTGACTAGTATAAGCGATCGAGCCGCATCCTCGGGGCTGGTCCCGTCCGGTTTACGCGCTCCAAACGCGACCCCGAATCACTCAGGAACGACGATGCTCGACCACGGCAGTTTGCGGACCGCCACCACGGTCGCGTCGATCTCCTGCTGCGTCGACGACGCGCCGAGCGTTCGCTGGATGTAATCGATCTCCGTCGAGACGAGACGCTGCGAAAAGAGTCTCTCGGCGGCCTTGGCGATGTTGCCGGACGAGACCGGCAGCTTCTTCACTCGGAGTTTCGGGGTCGTCATTTCTGCTCTCCTGCGGTTGAAGGTTGGACAACCTGACGCGGCACGAGAAGCAATGACGACTCACGCCATCGATCGCAACATCGAGTGTCGGTATCCATTCGCCGCAACTGATATTCCACCTCTGCGCCGTGCTACCGTCCCGCCGTGACTCAGCACGCCTCGACGACCACTTCACGCGATGCCGCACCCGAGCCGGCGTACGCGGAGAAAGTGCGCACGCTCCTCGCGAGCGAGCGCCTCGGCACGCTCGCCACGCAGTCCGTGCGTCATCCGGGCTGGCCGTTCGCCTCGGTGATGCCATACGCGCTCGACGAGAACGCCGCGCCGCTTTTCCTCATCAGCACGATGGCGATTCACACGCAGAACCTCGTCGCCGATCCGCGCGCGAGCCTGCTCGTCATGCAGAGCGGTGCCGGCGCCGATCCGCTCGGATCGCCGCGCGCGACGCTGCTCGGCAACGCCGTCCGGATCGCCGAGGTGTCCGAGTCGCTGCGCGCCGCGTACCTCGAGCGCCATCCCTCCGCGCGCTACTGGATCGACTTCTCCGACTTCGCGTTCTTCCGCCTCGACGTCACGGATGTCTACTTCGTCGGCGGCTTCGGCGTGATGGGATGGGTGCCCGCGGACGACTACCGCACCGCCGAACCCGACCCGCTGATGGACTTCGCAGCCGGGATCCTCGAGCACATGAACGCCGATCACGCCGAAGCCCTGCGCAACATCACCCGCCACTTCGCGCAGCTCGACGCGGAAGAAGCGACGATGGTCTCGATCGACCGACTCGGATTTACCGTCCGCGCACGCACGGCCGAGGGGATGAAGGGCGCGCGCATCGCGTTTCCGGAGGAGGTCCGCTCGCGCGAAGATGCAAGGAGGGTGTTGGTGGGGATGGCGCGGGCGGGGAGGGGGAACAGTTTCGAGAGTGAAACAAATATGCGATGAACCGTGCGGCTTCCGGCGATTGAGAGCCAACAGCTAGCCGGGCATCTGTCGGCAGTTCCTCACCCACTTTTCCCGGGAGTCGGTGTCTATCGCCGTGAGCGGCAACTCATTCTCGCGATGAATCAGCTGCGCCAGGAGGAAAGACTGTGAATCGCTACTACGTCAACAAGAACACGCAGTCGAACGGCGATCACGAAGTGCACCGCGATGGCTGTTCCTACATGCCGTCGAGTCGAATTGATCTCGGCCTTTTCAGTAACTGTCAGGACGCGGTACGTGAGGCGAAGAAGCACTACTCTCAGGTGAACGGCTGCGCGTACTGCTCGGCGGCGTGTCACACCCAGTGAGGGCAATGCCGGATTTCGCCCATTGGGCCCAGAGATCCGTTGGCGGCAGGAAGAAGTAGCCATCGACGGCCTGACCAACAGCAACGGCAGTCCCGTTGGCGGCGAATGCGGCGGTCAGCAGACAGACGAGGGCGGCTCGGATGTCGTGGTCCTTCTCGTTCTCGCATCGCGTCGCGATCTCGTCCGGAAGGTGCGTCGCAGCGACCACGCGAGGGAAGAGGCCGCGATGGATCCAGCGGTCGTACAGCCAGTCGAACTTCCCGCCCCGTTTGATCTTCGCCGCCGTCACGTAATCGTCGTCCGGCACGACGACGCCGAGGAAGGCATTCGGAAATGCCTCGACGATCGCCGCGTCGGGCCACACCCTTTGCAGCGGATGTGTCGACGGCCGGAAGGAGCGTGCAGCGAGCAGTTCCTCCACGGCTCGCCGGCCGTGTTCGCGCAGGCGTTGCCCCGTGCCGCGGACGTGGGACATGCCGGGCTTGCAGCGCTTCTGAAAGAGTCCGCGACTGAAGACGCGCTCGCAGTGGCGGGGGAGCATGTCGGCGGTTCCGGGCGGTAGCAGCGGAGCGTCGATCGCCACCACGTCGACATCTTTGAGCGAGCGTAACGCGGCGTCACGCTCGCTGACGCTCAACCGTTCCGCGCGAATCAGCCTGCCGTCTCGAACAACCGCGATGCCATTGCTGCGGCGGCGTTCCGAGAAACCGATATCGATCCCTACGAGTTGCATGCCTCCGAGGGTAACGCTGGCGAAGGGGTCTGGCGAAATTTGACGCTGCCGTCCTTCCGCCTCTACGCTCGTTCGTACCGCCGCAGCGTTGGTGCGGCGAAGATCGACCGGGGGAACGGCGAAGGAACGATTCTCGGGACCTTGCAATACATGGCTCCCGAGCAACTCGAAGGGGGCGACGCCTACGCACGCACGGACATGGCTCGTGGAATTGCCCGCGGTCGCGAACGCTGCTCGTCAGTGGCAACGACGAAAAATGTTCGAACGACGCGGCGTCACGACCACGGCAGGGAAATGTCCGGCGTGATGTTGTCCACCCACCTGGCGATGCCCGCCAGCACGGTCCACTCGCCGTAAACCGCGAGCGCTACGAAATAGAAACCGACCAGGCCGAGGAGCGCGATCCGCATCCTGCCGACCCGGCGCATCACGCCGACCCACCAACCCATGTCGCCGCGATTCACGGCGATGAACGCGCCGAGGTTTTGCGCGACGTGGAACGAGGCGGCGATGATGGCCAGCCACGCCATCGCCCCGGCCGTCATCTGCAGGCTCTCGTTCTGAAACTCGATCCGGCGGCAGAGGATCGCGAGCGTGATGCCGTAGAGTAGCGCGAACAGCGATTGCAGCCCGAGCGTGATCGCTGCATTTCTTCGTCCGCGCCGTCCCCACTGCTCGAGAATGGTCTTTGCGGTCAGGCGGTCGCGTGCGAGTTGCAGCGACAACAGGGGTGCGTGCTGCTGAGAAAACATGGAAAGCCGGCGCGCCACGAGGAACGCCAGCAGCACCATCGTCGCGGTCAGCCATGCGATCGTCATCCAGTGACCGCGCTTGATGACCGCATTCAGAAACTCGTAGAGGTACACCTCGCCGCGGAAGATCAGATAGACGAGCAGCAGGGCCATCAGCGCGTACTTGCACCAGCCGAGGAAACGCGTCCAGAAAACGGCGAAGGAGTATGCCTTCCTCGTTCCCAGCATCACCAGCATCAGGATATCCTCGGCCCAGTTGGCCAGCGCCGCGAATGCCACACCGAGCATCACGAGAGCATTCGTCGCATAGATCGCCGGTGGAATGCCTTCAGGCCGCCCTATCGCGACGAGCAGCGTCACGAGGGCAACGGCGTAGACGACGACGTGGATCATGTCCAGGGCGACGGTGATGATGGCGCGCCCCATCTGCCGTCCCTGCTGCCATTCCAGCAGAACATTGGACGCGTGCCTGAGCGTTGAGGCGAGCTCCATCGCCACGAGCCGCGGCCGCAGACGCGCGCCGGCCCGGCCGACGATCAGATACCCGATCGCCGCGGCAATCAACCAGATGTAGACCGTCAGCATCGTCTCCTCACCTCACGCCGGCTGATGCGTGGCAGGGTCGCCGCACACCCAGTAAATCTCCTCGAGCTCCTCGACCTTTTGGGGCGCGACATGCGCCACCTGAAGCTCTTTGCGGCTGAATGGACACGGCACTCCCTTGCGGAACCAGCATTCCCCCTCTGGACGCTTTGCGGCCGGCGCAAGACGGTAGGTGGTGTGTTCGTGCGGCGTCTCGACGCGTTTGCCCTCGCGATCGAAGAACGGGAAACAGTCGGGATCGAGCCGCAGATCGGATTTGGCGCCCCACGCCTTCAGCCACCGCTCGGATTCGCCGAGCCGTTTCTGCATCTCGAACACGGTGGCGAACGTCGATGCGCAGCCGTGGGCGATGCTTTGCTTCTGCTTGCGCCGGCGGAAGCCGAGCATCGGATGGAAGCCGAATGTGGAGCAGAGCCACTTCGGCTTGACTGCGATGACGTGCAGATCGAGCAGATTCGGATCCGGATACGTCGCATGGATCATCCGGAGATCCGCCTGTGTGCTCGCGAACGCGTCGATCTTCCGGTTGTATTTGAATGTCCTGGCGCGGTTCGACACGTCGAGGCAGTTGCCGAGACCGCGCTCGTCGGCGCAGCCGATCGCCGGATCGATTTCGAGCGAGGCGGTGAAGATGAGATGCGGCACGGCCTGGCCGTCATATTGCGGGCGGCGAATGATCGCGCCGCGCCGCGCCCGCGACGCCCGATCGAGGAACTGCGCCACGGCGTCGAGCGGAAGGTTGTCGATCACGCCGCCGTCGATGTACTGATGCGAGACGTTGCTGCGGCGGAAGATCTCCCACGACTGGCGCGGGCGGAACACCGCCGGAAACGCGCTGCTCGCGAGCAGGCCGTAGCGGAGCGACGCCTGGTGCGACGCGGCGAGGGACTCGCCCCCGAGGATCTCCAGCTCGCCGGCGTCGATGTTGGTGGCCGTCGCGAGAAAGAAGATGCCGGAATCGCGGAACGATTCGAACAGGTCGTCCTCGTTCGCCCTGGTCGAGCGGCGGCCGCTGAGGACGTGATGTTCGATCAGATTCACGAGCGGCTCACTGCCGAGGATCTCCTGGCCGACGCCGCCGCGATCGAGGAAATCCTGGACGTCGGTGCGGATCTCGGAGATGAAATGCGAGAACTGCTCGAGACGGACGTCGCGTGTCAGGTCGAGCAGCTCGAACGGACTGACGTACGAAAGACGCTCGATGCCGGCGGCGACCGTGCGCATGCGGTTGTTGAACTCGCCCGCGCCGCCGTGATCGTAGCGGCGGAAGAGGTAGTCGAGATCGCGCAGCGCGATCGGTGTGTCGGCCGCGCGCAGGGTGAAGCGCCGCACGAAGTCGGCGAAGCGATCGGTGAGCACCAGGCGATCGATGGAGACGAACGTCGCCGCGAGATGCGCAATGTCGCGCCCGCGCGCGGCGGGATTCGAGAACACCTGCGCGACCATCGCCGCGATGATCGAGCCGACGGAGGATCCCGCGACGACGTCGGGATGCAATCCCATTTCGCTGAGCGCATTCGTCACGCCCATGTGGAACACGCCGCGGAATACGCCGCCGCCGAAGAGCAGCGAGACCAGCGCGCGCTGATCGCCCGGCATGCCGCCGCGTGAGCGCGGCCAGTCGCCGAGAGACTCGATGACGCCTTGGCCACTCTCGGAGGCAGCGATGCCGGCCTCGGGCTGCGGCTCGTCGCGGTTGCGCGGCCATTCGGGCCACGCGTTGCGCTGCGGCAGCACGCGGAGCGATGCGCGCGATGTCCACTCCTCCGGCCTGGCGCCGCGATGCAATGCGCAGCGGCTGCAGATCTCCGAGAGACCGGGACCAAACGCGTCGTCGCTGCCGGGCAATGCCGGTTCGCCCGGGATGCGTTGCGCGATCACCCCCGCGCATGGGACGGTGCCCGCCGGTTGCTGCGCGTTGTCGACGCTCGCGATCAGGGAGGGAAGCGCCGCCTCCAGCGTCGCGCGGCAGCCGTCGGCGACCGTCTGATAAATCGCTTCAGCGTATTCGACTTTCTCACCCGTGAGCAGCCGGTAGTTCATGCCGACCGGCTTCTCGAGCTCGAGCGGGTAGACGTTCGCGCGCACGAACGTGCGCGCCTCACGGTCCTCGGTTGCATTGACCGTGAAGTGCGAGCGGCCACCCGGAAGCGCCTTCGTGTACAACTGGGTCAGCCGGTGTTCCACCGACGCGTCGCGGAATCGCTTGAGCTGGAGCGCGCGCGGCACGACGTCGAGCACGCCGTCGAATCGTTCGCCCGGGCCGGCCGGCAACTTCCCGCCGCTGATCGGCAGATTCGAGACCGGATAGATGTCGACCGCCGCGGCTTCGTCCTGGTTGGCGGGAAGCTCCTTGCGCAGCACGGTGAGGAGCGGCGCGATCGCTTCGTTGGAAATGTTCGCGCCGTCGATGAACCATGTGCCGCCTTCGCTCGGCGCGGCGTCGTGGGGAACCGGAGGATCGGCGGGTGGAGCGAAGACAGGCGTGGGCGTGCCCGCCTCGCGCGCTTTGCGCACCGCGTCGCGGCGTGCCTTCCATTCGGCGTCCGCTGCTTCGCGGTGAGCGCGCAGCCTTTCGCGGAACTCGCGCGCCACCTTCGCGCGCTCTCGCTCATGGGCCGGGTCGATGCGTACCGCGGGGAGAAACGGAACGACCGCGGTCGCGGCGAGGAGCGCATCGACGACGGGCACGTCGGGATCGACGACGGTCATCTCGCCGGTCTCGACGTTCGCCGCGATCGGCGCGACGAACACCGCCGGTTCGCGGGTCGTGTAGTCGCGGAGCCGCTTGCGATAGGAGTCCGTGGCGCGCTCCGGGCGGTTGCGCCGGTCGAGCGAGCGATTCAGAAGCGTCGCCAGATCGCTGCGCCCGTAGTAGTGCGGATCGAAGCAGCGCACCAGCAGTTGTTTCACGATGTCGGTGTTCGCCAGTCCATCGGCGAGGCCGTAGTACTGCAGCACGCGCGTCGTGGGCGACGGCAGTGCGCCTCCGCACCACTTGACCGCCGCACCGGCTTTGCGCTTCAGCCCCTCGAGCCATCGCGAAGGACGCTTCGAATGCGGGATGAGGAGGAGCACCAGGCCCACCAGCAGTGCTCCCAATCCGATCCAGACGAAGGGCAGCCCCCACTTCCACCGCGCGGCCCACCCGAGCGCGCCGATCGCGGCCGGCCAGCGCAGAAGGATCAACGTCCGCAGCGGCACGAGGATCAGCGTCCAGAACGCCGTCGCAAGCAGGAACAGGTGCGCCATCGAGAACCACTGCACCGCCTTGCGGATCGTTTTCCTGGAGTTGGCGCTGGACTGCCGGTTCCGCATCAGGCGATCGGCGGTCGCCGCGCCTTGCGTCCCGCGCAACACGGCGCGATTCGGTCCGATGAGCAACGCCCAGAGGAACGTTCCCGCGAGCGCGGCGGTCTCCCGAAAACGCGTCCAGACCAGCGAGAGCAGCAGACCTTCGTTGAAGAGGCGGCTGCGATAGCGTCGAAAGCGGCTCGGCTCGTCGTGACTCTCCGTGAGGCCGAGGAGGCGGCGGATGAGGCGCGCAGCGGTGGCGATGGTGAGGGGGATGTCGAAGAGGTCGTTGATCAGATTGACCATGCCGGCCTTCGATTCGTTCGCCGCCTCGCGTGCCTGCCGCTCACGATCGAAGTGAATCGGCAGCTCGAGCGGTTTGAGCGGATCGCGCGCGAGCACCTCGAGGCTGTCGGGCATGATCGCGTTCACCGCCGTGCGCGGCAGCTCGAGATAGGTCTGCAGGAAGTTGCGGAGCTGATCGACCTGAAAGGGCAATCGCTCGTCTGGAGAGAGCGCGGCATGCTGAGCGGATGAGAGCTGTTCCGGCCCCGCCTGCAACACTTCCGCAATCGCTGCCGCGTTGATTGCGCCGGCGGAGATCCCGACGACGTAGTCGGGCGCGGCCGAGCGGCTGACGAGCAGCGCGTGCGCGACGCCGAGTTGCATCACCGTGTCCAGACCGCCGCCGCTGAAGGCAAGCGCCCGCCGCCGCTGTTTCCCAGCCAGGATCCACCTCCGAATCAATGAGATTCAATCTATGGTGGGTCTCAGCGGAGCTTTTCCCTACCCGACAGGCCGCACATTGCCCTCAGGCTACGTGACACGGTGGGTATACGCGTGCCAACAAAGGCCGGAGTGCCGCCCTTGATCTCGGGCCGAAATGAACGACGTCATGATCAACGAGCTGAAGATGCGCGTGGATGTACCGGCCGGCTTTATTAGCCCGCCCCTGCGTCGGGATTACCAGATGCGAACGCGCTCCTCGGGCTTCACGTAATTCTTGTCCCCTTCCTTCACGTCGAACGCTTCGTACCACGCGTCGATGTTGCGGAGCGGGGCGAACGCGCGGACCATGCCGGGGGAGTGGGAGTCCGTCGTGATGTACTGGCGGAGGGCGTCGTCGCGCATCAGCGTGCGCCAGACCTGGCCCCAGCCGAGGAAGACGCGTTGCACGCCGGTGAAGCCGTCGATCTCCGGCGCGTCCTTGCCGGCGAGCGAGATCCTGTAGGCCTCGAGGCCGAGGAGGATGCCGCCGAGGTCGCCGATGTTTTCGCCCATCGTCTGGCGCGCGACGATGTGGAGGCCGGGGGCCTGCGGCAGCTCGAACGCCTCGTACTGCGCGCCGAGCCGCGTCGCCTGCGCTTCGAACTTCGCCGCATCCTCGGCAGCCCACCAGTCGCGCAGCGTGCCGTCGCCGTCGGACTTGCGTCCTTGATCGTCGAAGCCGTGCGTGATCTCGTGTCCGATCACGCCGCCGATCGCGCCGTAGTTCACGGCCGGATCCGCCTGCGGATCGAAGAACGGCGGCTGCAGGATCGCCGCGGGGAACACGATCTCGTTCTTCGTCGACGAGTAGTACGCGTTCACCGTCTGCGGGGTCATGCCCCACTCCTGCTCATCCACCGGTTTGTTGATGCGATTGACGTCGAACGCCCACTCGAACTTGCCCGACCGCTCGACGTTGCCGGCGAGGTCTCCTTCGCGGATCTCGAGCTTCGAGTAGTCGCGCCACTTCGACGGATAGCCGATCTTCACGCCGAACTTCGTGAGCTTCTCGACCGCCTTCGTCTTCGTCTCCGGCCCCATCCACTCGAGCTTCTCGATGCGAGCCTTCATCGCCGCGCGAAGATCGGCGACGAGCTTCTCCATCTTCGCCTTCGAGTCGGGCGGGAAGTACTCGGTGACGTAGGTGCGGCCGATCGCTTCGCCCATCGCGGCTTCCGACGCCTCGACGGCGCGCTTCCAGCGCGGACGCGGCTCCTGTGCGCCGCCGAGGAACTTCGAGCGGAACTCCCACTCGGCGTCGACGAAGCGCTTCGAGAGCAGCGGCGCCGCATCGTCGGCGATGTGGAACGCCTGCCACGCTTTCAGCGTCTCGACCGGCGTGCCGGCGAAGATCTTCGCGAGCTTCGGCAGCGCGGTGTTCTGGCGCACGATCGCGCGCTCGACCTTGTCGATGCCTGCTTCCCTGAACGCGGCGCGCCACGCGAATCCCGGCGCGTTTTTCTCGAGGTCCGCGATGGTCATCGGGTTGTAGGTCTTGTCGCGATTCCGGCTCTCCGCACGCGACCACTGCGCCTCGGCGATCTGCGTCTCCATCGCCACGATGCCGGCCGCGTGCTTCTCCGGCTCCGGCCATTCGATGAGCCGCAGCATGCCGGCGGCGTACTGTTGATAGCGCTCCTTCTGCGCTTTGAACTTGTCGCTCAGGTAGTACTCGCGGTCGGGGAGGCCGAGGCCGGACTGCGAGAGATAGAGCGTGTACTTCTCGGGATTCTTCGCGTCGTCGAAAATGGCGGCGGCGAAGAAGGTGCGGCCGAACGAGCCGGCGGAGCGGCCCATCAGCTTCGCGACGTCCTCATGCGTCTCCGCTTTCTTCACCGCGGCGAGATGCGGCTCGATCGGCTTCGCGTCGAGCTTGTCCGCCGTCGCTTCATCGAGGAAGGTGCGGTAGAGCGCGGCGACTTTCGCCTCATCGGTTCCCTTCAGATTCTTGTCGGCGGCGAAGCGGTCGAGGATCCCGCGCACGCGCAGCTCGGAGAGCTCGCGGAGCATGTTGAACGCGCCGTAGCGCGTCTGATCGGGCGGGATCTGCGTCGTGGCGGCCCACTTGCCGTTGACGAACCGGAAGAAATCGTCGCCCGGCTTGACGGTGCGATCCATTCCTTCGAGATCGACGCCCCACGTGCCGTAACGCTTCGCGGCGGTGGACGGCGCTTCGGTTTTCGTTTCGGCGACGACGCCGAGGGTGAACAGGGAAAGCAGCGCGATCGCGACAAGACTTCGTTTGCTCATCAGTTGGTTTTCCTCTCGGGATGACGTAGGGACCGGCTTCAGCCGGTCCTCGCCCGGCTTCAAGCCGGGCGCTACGTCATTCAGTGCGGGAAGAATATTCGTTTTGGCGTCTGGCCGGCCGTTTCCGGTTTGCAAAACTTCGCCGGCGAGTCGGCACGGCCGGCCTGGCGAATCCTCTCCCTCGTGGCATGGAGGGCGGACGTCTCGTCCGCCTCCCGTCCGCTGGGCGGACGAGACGTCCGCCCTCCACGATCGCTTACTGCCGCGCAGACTCCTGGGCTCCCGGCGGGCTGAAGCCCGCCGCTACGTTTATCATCGTGGTATGCGCTCTCTCTGGCTTGCTGGTTTCCTTATCGCAGTCCCGCTTCTTGCCGGCGACGTGGGGCAGGTTTCCTTCGCCAACTCCGGCTCGCCCGAGGCGCAGGAGCCGTTCCTGCGCGGCCTCGCTCTGCTGCACAACTTCGAATACGCGAGCGCGGCGGAGGCGTTTCGCGACGCGCAGCAGCGCGACCCGTCGTTCGCGATGGCGTATTGGGGCGAAGCGATGACGCACACGCACCCGATCTGGTTTCAGCAGGACTCCGCGGCGGCGCGCACCGTGCTGCAGCGCCACGGAGCGACGGCCGGGGAACGGCTCGCGAAAGCAGGGAGCGAGCGCGAGCGAGACTATCTCCGCACGCTCGATGTGCTCTACGGCGAGGGCTCGAAGCAGCAGCGCGATTTCCAGTACGCCGATGCCATGGCCGCGCTGCACGCGCGCTATCCCGACGACGTCGACGCCACCGCCTTCTACGCTCTCGCGCTCCTCGGCACCGCGCACGCGGGCCGCGACTTCGCCATCTACATGCGCGCCGCGGCGCTCCTCGAGGAAGTCTTTCCGGCCAATCGCCGCCATCCCGGCGTGCTCCACTACCTCATCCACTCCTACGACGACCCGTTGCATGCCCCTCTCGGCATGCGCGCGGCGAAGATCTATGGCTCCGTCGCCCCGAACGCCGGACACGCGCTGCACATGACCTCGCACATCTTCATCGCCATGGGGATGTGGGACGAAGTCATCGACGCCAACCGCCGCGCCATCGACGTCGTGAACCGCGAGCGCGAGGCGAAGGGAAAGCCGCGCGCCGAGTGCGGGCATTACCCGACGTGGCTTCACTACGGTTATCTCCAGCAGGCGCGCGCCGATGACGCACGCCGGGCTCTCGATGCCTGCCGCGCGTCGGCATTCACGGAGACGTTCCGCGCCGGAAGCGCAATGGACACGAAGCGCAGCCGCGTCGAGGGATACCTCGCCATGCGCGCGTACCACATCGCCGGCGGCGGCTCGCTCACCGCCGCCGATGCGGTCGCGATTCCGGAGGGAGAAGAGTACGCCGAGGCGCGATTCACATTCGCGTACGGTGACGCGCTTGCAGCCGGGTCGCGCGGCGATGCCGATGCGCTGAAGAGCGCTGTTGCGCACATGCGCGCGCAGACGAAAAGCGTTCTCGCGTCGATCGCGAAACAGGAGACCGCGGCCAATCCCGCCGCACGCATCGCCGTCGAAGTGATGCTTCAGGAAGCCGAGGCCCTCGAGCTCATCGCGATGGGCCGCCGGGCCGAAGCCCTGCCGCTGCTCGAGTCCGCCGCGAGCGCCGAACGCTCCATGCCTCTCGAGTTCGGCCCGCCGGTCATCCCCAAGCCCGCCGCCGAGCTTCTCGCCGAACAACTCGCCGCCGCCGGCCGCGCGGCCGACGCCGCCGCGGCGTACGAGCTGGTGCTCGCGCGCACGCCCGGCCGGACCGTCGCCGTCGAGGGATTGCGCCGATTGCAGACCGCGGCGGCGAAGCGGGAGGAGAAGCCCGCGAGCGTGCACGTGCACTGACACTATGGCCCTCGCCAAAGAGATCGAAGTCAATTACGAAGTCCTCGAGAAGATGGGCGAGGGCGGCATGGGCGCTGTCTACAAAGTCCGCCACCGCTTCTTCGACGAGATCCGCGTCATCAAGGTGATGCAGCCGGAGCTCGAGCTCCTCGACAATCTGAAGGAGCGCTTTCTCGGCGAGGCCAGGCGCGGCAAGCAGCTCCGCCATTCGAACCTCGCGGAAGTCATCGACTTCAGCGTCACCGCGGACGGCACGTACTACATCGTCATGGAGTACATCGAGGGCGTGAATCTGCGCGAAGTCCTCACGAGCCGCGGCGGTCCGCTCGAGTACCAGACCGTCGTCCCGATCGCCGAGCAGACCCTCGACGCCCTCGGATTCCTGCACAGCAGGAAGTTCGTCCATCGCGACATCTCGCCGGACAATCTCATGCTGACCCGCGACGCCGAAGGGGCGCAGCGCGTGAAGCTGATCGACCTCGGCATCGCCAAGTCGCTCGAGTCGAAGCGCCAGCTCACCATGGTCGGCAAGTTCATCGGCAAGGTGAAATACGCCTCGCCCGAACAGTTCAGCGGCAGCGTCGACGGGCGCAGCGACCTCTACTCCTTCGGTGTCGTTCTGTACGAACTGCTCACCGGCTCGTTGCCGATCACGGGGCAGAATCAGATGTCGTTGATCGCCGGCCATGTCTCGCGGCCGCCGCAGTCGTTCGAGGTGACCGATCCTCAGGGAAACGTCCCGCAGCCGATTCGCGACGCGGTGATGAAAGCGCTGCAGAAGCAGCCTGAAGACCGATTCCAGACCGCCGCCGAATTCGCGGAGGCGCTGCGCGCAGGTCACGCTGAAGGGAGCGAACGATCTCCGCTTACGGCGATGCTTCGCACCGCTCCGCAGGACGTGACGGCGACCGAAGTCACGCTGAGTGCGGCGGCAACGACCGTGCTCACGGAACCGGTCGAGCGCACCATCGCGGCGAAACGGCCGCTTCTCCCGCGCTGGTACGCCGTCACCGCGATCGTCGCGCTCGTGCTGATCGCCGCGGCGACTGCGGTTCTGCTGAGGCAGCGGCGCGCGACGCCGGCGCCGAGGAGGGCGGACGTCTCGTCCGCCCCTGAAGGCGGACGGGACGTCCGCCCTCCATTGGCGGGGACGACCCTGACGGTCGCGGACGCGATTGTGGAACGCGGTCGATTGTCGATCAACGCACTTCCGTGGGGCGAGGTGGTGTCCGTCACCAACGCGGAAGGGGTCGAACAATTGACCGCGAGCGCGGAGACGCCGCTCGTCCTGTCGCTGCCCGTGGGTGCTTACAAGGTGCGGCTGACGAATCCGAACTCGAATCGCTCCGTCACGCTCGATGCGAACGTCACCGCCGGCTCATGGTCGCGAATCGAAACGGAGCTCGATCGCGTGGACGCCGCCGCGTACGTCGAAGGCCTGGGGATCGGGAACTAGAGATCATGCGCGTCTCCTCTTCACTCGTGGTGCTGTTGTTCGTGGCGATCGTCGTGGAAGCGCAGGCGCCGCCGAGCTTTCGCGAAGGCGTGCTGGCATTCGAGAAGAAAGAGTGGGCGGCGGCGGAAAAGGCGATGCGCGAGGCGGTGGCCGGCAATCCGAACGAGAGCGCGGGAACGGTGAGCATCGCCGGGCAGTGGTTCGAGACCTACGTGCCGCACTACTTTCTCGCCCGTGCGCTCGCGAAGCAGGGCAAGTGCGAGGAAGCGCTGCGCGAGTTCGAGGAGTCGGAGCGGCAGGGCATCACGCCGGCGATCCCCGATTTCGCGACACACCTGAAAACGCGCGGCGGCTGCAAGCCGCAGGCGAAGAAGGAAGCGCCGAAGCGCATCGCCGGCGAATTCGAAGTGCCGTTCGCCGACGTGCCGCGACCCTCCGGCCCGCGCGGCGCGAATGTCCCACGCCCCGCCGGCGCCGCCGAGACGCCGCCGCCGCCACTCGGCCAGGATGGCCGCGCGCCGGCCGAGGAGCGAGCGCTCCGCGAAACGCGCTCGCGTCTCTCCGCCGCCGTCAGCGCGTACCTCCGCGGCAACTACGAGGAGACGATCCGCCTCCTCACCGCAGCGCCGTTCGCCAGCCGAACCGCCGCCGCCGAGGCCGCGCTCTTCCGCGCCGCCGCCCGCGACGCGCTCTACCGCATCGGCGGCGCCGCCGACGAGACGCTGCGCCGCGACGTGGAACGCGATCTGCGCACGTATCGGGAGCTCCACCCGAATGGCAAACCGGATCCGCGCATTTTCCCGCCGCGATTCGCGGCGATGGCGAGGGGGCGGTGACGAATTCTCAGGAGCGCTCATGTCATCCCGAGCGGAGTCGAGGGACCTGGGCGTGCGGGCGGCGCGAATGGCGTGCCTGACGCCACCCGCCCACCCAGGTCCCTCGACTCCGCTCGGGATGACATGCCGGCGTTCCGTTACCATATCTCGATGCCCCGCACGCGCCCGTCCACGTGGATCGTCGCCGGACTGATTCTCGCCGCGTGCTGTGTCCTCGGGCTCCTCGCGCTGGTGATGATCGGCTTCGGCACCGGCCCGGCGGGATTCTTCGTCGGCTTCGTGATGGCGGCGATTCCCGTGCCGTTCTACATCGCCTTCGCGTTGTGGGTCGATCGCTTCGAGCCGGAGGCGCCGTGGGTGCTGGCGCTCGCGTTTTTCTGGGGCGCAACGATCGCGGTGTTCTTCTCGATCCTCTTCAACGGCCTCAGCGCGGGCATCTTCAGCCAGCTCGCGGGAGCGGCGAACGCGGCGACGCTCACCGCGGTGCTCGCGGCGCCGTTCGGCGAGGAGCTCTCGAAGGGCGCCGCGCTGTTTCTGCTCTTTCTCTGGAAGCGCGACGAGTTCGACAACGTGACCGACGGCATCGTCTACGCGTCGATGGTCGGACTCGGCTTCGCGATGACGGAGAACGTGCAGTACTACGGCGAGGCGTTCAACGCCGGCGGCGGCGCGCAGGCCGCGGCGCTGTTCATCCTGCGCGGGGTCATGGGTCCGTTCTCCCATCCGCTGTACACGAGCATGACCGGCATCGGATTCGGCCTCGCGCGCGAGAGTGATCGCCGGTCGGTGAAGATTCTCGCTCCCCTCGGTGGTCTCGCCGTGGCGATGCTGCTGCACGGCATCTGGAATCTCTCCGCGAGCTTCGGCCTCGTCGTCTTCGCAACATACTTCCTGGTGATGGTGCCGGCGCTGATCGCGGTGATCGTGATCGCGATCTACTCGCTGCGCCGCGAGGCGATGCTGATTCGCAAGCATCTCGATTGCGTCGTGGCCGAGGGAGTGCTCGCCAGCGAAGACGTGGTCGTCGTGACCTCGGTGACACGCCGCGTCGCCGCATCGACGCGCGCGCTCTTCGAAGGCGGACCGTCGAAGTGGATCGCGCGCCGCCGCTTCCACGCACTCGCGACCGAGCTCGCGTTCCACGCCTGGCGCACCAGCCGCGAGGCGAACGCCGACGCGCAGCTCATGCAGGCGGAGCTCGTCGACGCGGTGCGCGCCGCGCGCGCGGCAATCTAAAGGAGGGCGGACGTCCCGTCCGCCCCACGAAGGCGGACGGGACGTCCGCCCTCCTTATTTCACCACATGCCACGCGGTCTGCCGTCCCGCGAGATACGTCACCTTCTTTCCATCGAACACCGCCGACTGCTCGAGCTTGATCTGCACGAGCTGGCCGTCCCACTCGGGCACGGCGGCTTTCACGTTTCCTTCGATCGCGTACGCCGTGCTCGCGCGGAGTTTCCAGTCGCCCTGCACGGCGGTCGGGCCCTGGTTGTCCCACATGCCGACGGTGGGGCCGGGGGCGTGGCCGAAGAAGCCGAGGGGATGCGTGTAGATCGTCGCGCGAATGCCGGCTTTCTCCGATGCCGCGCGCGTGGCGGCGAGGATCTCGTTGCCGCTGCGGCCCGTGACGAACTCGCTCGTGAGCAGATCCTGCCAGCGGTTTCCCGTCGCGAGCGCGCGGCGCAGTCCGTCAGGAACGTCGGTCTCGCCGAGGCGTAGCACGTAGCCCATCTCCTGCGTGTCGGTGTTGAGGCGGAGATAGGAGATGCCCACATCCGTGTGCAGTACGTCGCCGCGCTTGATCACGCCGCTGATGCCGCAGAAGTCCGTCGTCTCCGCGCACGGAACGCCGGGCCGCTGGAGGTTCACGTACGGCATGAACCAGATCGGCAGCCCGAGATCGGCGTAGCGCTGGCGGATGTACCACGCGACGTCGTCGGTCGTCGTGACGCCGGGCGTGATCACCTTGTCGGAGAACGCCTCGGCGATCACCGATCGCGCGAGCGCGACGATGCTCGGATACGCCTCCAGCTCCATCGCCGTTCGCGTCTCCAGCCAGCGCACCGCGAGCTCCTCGGCGCTCACGAGCCGCGAGCGCAGCTTGGGATCGAGCGACGCCGTGAGCTGTTCGTGCAGTCCGTGCGTCAGTCCGTCGCCGAACGCCCAGTGCCTGCTGACGTTGATGCCGATCTTCTTCGGATTGCGCTCGCGCAGGATCGCATTGAGCCGCTTCCATTGCTCATCGATGTTGCCGCCCTCCCACGCCGCTTCGTAGTAGCCGCGCATCGGATAGCGGGCCACGGTCACGCGCTCCACGCCTTTCTCCGCGCCGCGATCGTGCAGCACGAGCATCGACAATCGCCGCGCCGCGAACGTGGGCTCCGGCACGAGCGTGAGGTAGACGGGATCCTCGGCGTACTCGCGATTGATGATCAGCCAGAGATCGATGCCCGTCTCGCGCATGAGCGAGGGGAGGAGGTTGTCGAGGCGATCTTTCAGCATCGCGTTGACGGCGTCGGCGCGCGCGCGTTCAGGGAGGATCGCGGCGTGGGCGGGGAGGGAAAGGAGGAGCGTGAGGATGAGCAGTGCGCGCATGAGTGCGATTGTATGTGTGGAGTGCGGCGACGCCAGTCGCCGCTTTTCTATACGACAGCGGCGACTGGCGTCGCCGCACTCCACACCTACAGGCGCAATGCCTTGATCGCCTCCGCGGGACGCGGGTCGCCCGGCATCAGCGACTTCGCGCGATCGATGTACGCGCTTGCTTCGACGCGGTGGCCGAGGGCGGCCTGCACCTGGCCGGCGTAGAGGTAGGCGACGCCGGAGTTGGGATCGATGCGGATCACGTTCTTCAGCATCTTCATCGCGTTCGCCGCCGGCGTGCCGAGGCGATAGCGCGTCCACGCGGCCTCGGCGGCGTACGTTCCGTTCTGCGCATCGCATTCGGCGGCGAGCTCGAACGACGACAGCGCCTCGCGCAGCTTCCCCGCCGCGGCGAGGTTCTGTCCGCTGCGAAACAGCGCCTCGGGATCGATCATCGCGGACGGTCCCGCCTTCGCCGCGGCCGCCGCTTCTTCGCGCAGTTTCTCGCGCTTCTTCAGCAGCGCGCCACGCCGCGCGGGATCGGCGAGCTCCGTGTACGCGCGCGCGGCGGCGAGAAACACTTCCTGCGCTTTCTCGCGCAACGCGTCGGGCGCTTTCTCGTCGAAGCGCGAGGGGAGGAACTTCTCCGACAGGAACAGGTACATCTTCGTGATCGCGACCGGGCCCGCGTCTTCGGGTACGCCGAGGAGATCGAACGCGTCCTTGCGGCGCGAGGAGAGATACGCGGAGATGACTTCGTCGGCGGATGCGGCTTTGATGCGCGTCTCGGGCTCGGGCTGCGGCTCCGGCTCGATCACCGCCGCGAACGGGTTCTCGAGCTCGAACGTAGGGACCGGCTTCAGCCGGTCCTGGGCGGGCTGAAGCCCGCCCCTACGTTCTGCACTCGTCTCGATCACGCCGAGGATCGAGAGCGCGTAGAGCATGCGATTCAGATCGTCCTGATCGATCGCCGCGCGCAGCTCGTCGAGCTTCGCGGCGCGGCGCGCGGCGTCGACGACCTTCTGCTGCGTCGCCGTGAGGCGCACGTCGTCGAGCCTGAAGAGAGGCTTCTCCGCGAGCGTGAGGAACGCGCCCTTCATCGACGCAGCCGCGGCATCGGCGGTTTCCTGCGGCTCGACTTTCTGGATGCCGGTGACGAGCAGCTGCGGCACTTTGACGCGCAGCACCGAGGCGATCGGCGGGGTGTCGCGCGAGATCGACCAGGTGCCGCTGGTCCAGCTGAAGGGCTCGAGCAGTTTGCGTCCGAGGTTCTGCTGCAGCGCGCGATAGAGCTCGGACGGCGTGAGCAGCTTGCGCTCGGTGAGGATCTCGCCGATCGGCACGCCGCGCGAAGCCGCCTCGGAGGCGGCCGTGTTCTCATCCGCCGCCTTCAGTTTCCCCGCGCTCACGAGAAAGCGGCTGAGCATCTCGGTGGCGATGTTCGAGCGGCATTCGACGGGCGAGCCGTCGTCGAAGATGACCGTTTTCTGCAGCTGATTGCGCCGCAGCTCCAGCACCGCGGTTTCTTCCGCGACCGCAAGCGCGAGGAGGAGGACGGCATAGGGCGTGTCCTCGAGCTTCCCGCTCCGCGCGCGCAGGATGTCGGTGAGCTGTTCGCGAGTGAATTGCAAGCGGGGGGAATTGTAAGGGTTGCCCGGTTGCCCAGTTACCCGGCGACTTCACCGGGCAACTGGGAAACCGGGCAACCGGGCAACCGGAGCGACTCCTAAATCTTCTTCGCTTCCGAGATCATCAGCTCTTCGCCGTCGCCGCAGTTGACGACCTTCCCCTTCACGCGGAGGGTCGCGCCGTCGCTGCCGAGTTTCAGGACGCTCGCCTTCGTCTCGTGACAGACGCTGTAGCTCTTGCCGTCGGCGAGGCGGAAGATGGTCTTCTCGTCATCGCCGCTGCCGGACTTGGCGAGCGTTCCGGTGAGCTCGACGCTCTTCGCGCGCTTGTTGAGATCGCAGTTCTTGCCGCCGGCGAAAAGCGAGGTGGCGACGAACAACACCAGGAGAATCATGGCCAGTCGTTTCATGTGTGTGTGGCTCCTTTCATCGTGCAAGGTAACCGCGAACCGGCCGCGAGTCTTGTCAGATCGGTGAACGGTTCGCGTCCGGGCGTCACGGTTCGAGACCGGGCTCGTAGTTTGTCACAAATGACACGAATCGGGCCGCCTCGAGTGAGAGAACGCAGAACGCAGAGCGCAGAACGTAGAATTGAGAAAGATGCGTCCTTCTTCATTCTTCGTTCTGCGCTCTGCGTTCTGCGTTCTCCTGACTCTCCCCCTTCTCGCCGATGCGTTTCAGTCCGCCGACGGCGTCACGCTCCACTACGAGCGCATCGGCAAGGGCAAGCGCCCGATCGTGCTGCTCCCCGGCGGCCCCGGTTTCTCCTCGGAGTACATGCGTCCGATCGCACAGCGGCTGTCGAAGAAGCACTCCTTCGTGTTGTTCGATCAGCGCGGCACAGGGAAGTCGAAGCTCGGGATGTACGACGCGGAAACGCTCGATCACAAAAAGTTCGTGGCCGATCTCGAGGCGTTGCGGCGCGAGCTGAAGCTGGAGAAGCTGACGCTCGTCGGACACTCGTGGGGCGGGATTCTGTCGATGCTCTACGCGTCCGCGCATCCCGACCGCGTGCACGCGCTCGCGCTCATCGACTCCGGCGGCCCGACGCTCGCCTCAGTACCCGGCTTCACCGCGACCCACACCGCGCGCATGACGGCCGAGGACATCGCGAAGGTCCGCGAGTGGAGCGCGCCGGAGAAGCTGGCCGCCGACCGCCGCCGCGCGATTTTCGAGATCACGAAGGCGCGCACGCCGCCGTATTTTCACGATCGCGCGAAGGCGCAGGAATTCATGGACGCGTTGACGATCGACTCCTTCAACGGCGACGTGTTCTGGCCGGTCGTCGGGCAACTCAACGCGACGTTCGATCTGCGTGCGGCGCTGAAGAATGTTCGCGCGCCGGTGCTCGTCATCCACGGCAAATCGGATCCGCTGCAGAGCGCGCAGGAAGTGCATGAGGCATTTGCCGGATCGCGATTGGAGCTGATCGAGAACGCGGGACACTTTCCGTGGATGGAGCAGCCGGAGATTTTCTATCGTGCGCTCGACGGCTTTCTACGCAAGGTCGTCCAGCGATGACTCCTCGAACAGCTTTCGACAGACTTCGCGCCTCGCCTCGCGGCGCACATGCAGCCACTCCACGGCTTGCGGGGAAAGCCATTCCGGCGCGGCAACGTCGGACATCGCGGCGCGGACGACGTCCATGAGCGAGTTCCCTTCGCGACGCGCGCGGGCGAACTGTTCGGTGAGGCCGCGCACGCCGGCGGAGTCGATCATCACCGCGGCGGCGATCGCGCGCTCGGCGTCGGTGACGGGGTCGTCGATGCGGCGGATCGATGCGGCGGTTGCGAGCAGCTCGCTCTCGCCCAGGCCGCCGACGGCGAGGAGGGTGCGCGAGAGGTTGCCCATCTTCTCGAGCCAGCGTCCGAGGCGGTGGAAGAGGAGGAGGAGCTCGAAGGCGCGGTCGTCGGGGGGAGCGTAGAGGCGCCGCGCGATGCGGGCGATGCGCTCGACGTCGTCGAACCGCGAGACGCCGTCGATGTCCTGGTAGAAGGGCTTGAGGAAGGCTTCGAGTCGCGCGCGCAGCTCCCGATCCACGGCGCGCACCATAGCATCCCAGCGTGCGGCGACCGGATTCGCGATGGGCATGCTCGTCGCGAGGAAGAGCTCTTTTTCGGGTACGAAACGCAGGGGCGGGCTTCAGCCCGCCCACGGGGACGCCCGGCTGAAGCCGGGCGCTACGTTCAGACGCGCGTCAGGCGGCGTGCCTCAGGCGAGGAAGAGCTCTTTTTCGGATACGAAACGTAGGGGCGGGCTTCAGCCCGCCCACGGGACGCCCGGCTGAAGCCGGGCGCTACGTTCAGACGCGCGTCAGGCGAGGAAGAGCTCTTTGTTGATCGCGTCCCAGTCGGCGTCGGGGAGCTGATCGATCACGTGCGTAACCGCCACTCCGCCGTCCTGCGCGAGCGCGCCGGCGGGCACCGCGAATGCGCGCAGGCGCGCGGCGGCTTCATCCATCCAGCGGCGCGCGGTGTTGCCGCCGAGGAGATTGCGGAAGTTCGTCTTTGCATCGGGAGCGCTCACCGTGAGCAGCCACCCATCGCCGTACGGATCGCGCTGCGCGAGCGTGGGATCTTCGATCGCGCGGGTGTTGACGCTGGAGACGGTTCCTTCGATCGGCGAGACGAGATCGATCTCCCGGCCGTTGTGATGCATCGCGATGATGCGCTGTCCCTGGCGGATCCACTGGCCGCGCTCGGGGATATCGATCTTCGTGACGCCGCCGGCGAGCCTGGCGGCGAAGTCGTCGATGCCGACGCGCACGAGCTCGGGGCTCTCCGCGAGCGCCCAGGTGTGTCCGGGATGGAAGCGCACGTTGTCGGGCACTTCGAATCCGGCGACGATCGACGGAATGAGGCGAGGCCGCTGAGGCGCCGTTGCAGGCGCCTCGGCGGCAATCGGAATCGGGCGGCGGGTGAGCAGGTGATCGATGAGGATCGCCACCACGAAGGTGAGGATGATGAGCAGTGCGAGCATTTTTTGTTACCTCCTGCACGTCCATAAGCGCAAGCGCGCTGCCACGCGTAAGTCGTTGAAGATGCACGGGTGCGATCGAGGAGGCGATGCGAATCGCTACGGTGGGGTGAGGTGAAATGCAGCGCTGTGAAATGCAGCGGGGGGTGATGAAGAGTGCAGCGGGTTCACGCGTTAACAGCCATGTGTTCTTAGTCGAGAGCTGCGTTCGCTGGCAAGTTAGAATCGATCAGTGCCGACGAAAGTTCGAGAGGCGATCCGGATGGTGGAGGATGATGGTTGGGTTCAGGTAAAGACGTCGAGCGGCACGAGTCACCGGCAGTACAAGCATCCGACAAAGTCCGGCCGTGTGACGATTGCGGGGAAACCGAATGACGATCTCGCGCCGGGGACTTTCAACAGCATTCTCAAGCAGGCGGGCCTGAAATGAACATGCACAGATTTCTGATCGTGATTGAAGATGCCGGCGGGAATTACTCGGCCTATTCGCCGGACTTGCCGGGCTGCGTCGCCACTGGAGCAACGCGAGATGAGACTGAGCGGAACATGTACGCCGCGATTCAAATGCATGTTGAAGGGCTCATCGAGGACGGGTTACCGATTCCGCAGTCCACTGCTTTTGCTGAATACGTTGTGGTCGGCGCCGAAACACCCTAGATCAAGACGGAGGCGACGTAGCTCGAGATCGCCCACTGGTGGCGACGGCGGGGCAGGAGACGCTGCAGCGCGCCTACGACGGCCAGTAGGCCCTGCACTGCGCGCAGAGGCGCGCGCTCTTGAGATCGAGCCACTCGACCGCGTGCGAGGCGGCCATCACGCATTCGTAGTCGTCGCAGTGCGTGAGCGCGGCGGTGTGGCCGAGCTCGTGGATCGCTTCCTTGATGAGCCGTTCTTTTCGCAGCAGCGGATCGGGCGGCAGTCCGTAGAACTCCTGCGCGAGGCGGTGATACGAGACGACCGCGCACGTGCCGCCGAGCTGCGCTTCGCCGAAGACGAAGGTGAGGATGGGGATGTAGAGGTCGAGGCTCGTGACGCCGAGGGTGGTGGTCGGGGCGTTGAGCGCGAGGCGGTCGAGGATCGCGGTGGAGTGGTACTGGTTGCGCTCCGGATGATGCGCGAAGGTCGCGTCGAGCGCGCCGTCGAACGTGCAGCTCGTGTGCAGCTCACGCGAGAGCGCGGCTGCAATGGCATCGAGGAGGGCGGACGTCTCGTCCGCCTTCAGGGGCGGACGGGACGTCCGCCCTCCATCGACGGCGACGAGGCGGATCGGGTTCACGACACTCCGGCCAGGGTGCGGCTCCAGCCGTACTTCTTCAGTTTGTTGTGCAGCGTGACGCGGTCGATGCCGAGGAGCGTCGCGGTGCGGGTCTGATTGAAGTTGCAGTCCTCGAGCACGCGCAGGATGTGCGCTTTCTCCATCTCGTCGAGCGTCTTCGCCTCGACCGGCAAAGGCGCGGCGGCGGTGCGCACCCCGAAGTCTTCCTCGCGCAGCTCCGGCTCGTGCGCGACGACCATGGCCCGCTCGACGGCGTTCTCGAGCTCGCGCACGTTGCCCGGCCAGTCGTGCTGCTGGATCGCGGTCATCGCCGCGGACGCGACGCGGGTGATCTTCCGATTCATCTGCAGCGCGTACTTGCGCACGAAGTGATCGACGAGCAACGGGATGTCGTCGCGCCGCTCGCGCAGCGGCGGGAGGACGATGGCGAACACATTGAGCCGGTAGTAGAGGTCGGGGCGGAACTTCCCTTCGTGGATGAGCTGCTGGAGGTCCTTGTTCGTCGCGGCGACGCAGCGGAAGTCGACTTTGATCGGTTGATGTCCGCCGACGCGCACGATCTCCTTCTCCTGCAACACGCGCAGCAGATCGGTCTGGGTCTTGAGACTGATGTCCCCGATCTCGTCGAGAAACACCGTCCCCCCCTCGGCCATCTCGAACTTGCCTTTCTTTCGGTACTGCGCGCCGGTGAACGCGCCTTTCTCGTGTCCGAAGAGCTCCGATTCGAGCAGCGTCTCGGTGAGCGCGCCGCAGTGAATCGCAACCATCGGGTGGTAGCGCCGCGGGCTGCCGTTGTGAATCGCGCGGGCGACGAGCTCCTTGCCCGTGCCGCTCTCGCCGGTGATGAGGACGGTGGCGTCGGTGGGCGCGACGGTCTCGATCGCGTGATAGACCTTCTGGATCGCGGCGCTCTGCCCGATGATCGGATGCGTGGTCGCATGCTGTTCGATCACCTGCTTCATGCGGATGTTCTCTTCGGCGGTGCGGCGATGGGCGAGCGCGTTCTGCACGAGATGCGCGACGTCGTCGGGATCGAGCGGCTTGGTGATGTAGTCGTACGCGCCCTGCTTGAGCGCGACGACGGCGGTGTCGACCGATGCGTAGCCGGTCATGATGATCACGATCAGATTCGGATCGATCTCCTTCATGCGCCGCTGCAGCTCGATGCCGTCGGTGCCGCGCATGCGGATGTCGACGAGGGCGATGTCCCACGAGCGCTCGGCGAGGCGCGTGAGGGCGTCGTTCGCGCCTTCGGCGGTGCCGACTTCGAAGCCGTCGTCGCGGAACCAGTGGGAGAGCGACTCGCGGACGCTGGGTTCGTCGTCGACGATGAGGATGCGGCCTTTCATGCGTGGACCTCCTCTGCCGGCAGCGTGATGGTGAACATCGTTCCGCGTCCTGCTTCCGATTTCACGCTGATCGTGCCGTGGTGGCGCTCGACGATCGCGCGGCTGATGGCGAGTCCGAGTCCGAGGCCGGCCTGTTCCTTCGTCGTCGCGAAGGGCTCGAAGAGGCGCGGGAGGATCTCAGCGTCGATGCCCGTGCCGTCGTCGGCGACGGTGATGACCACCGACGCGCCGTCGGGCGACGCGGTGGTGATGGTGAGGTTGCCTTCGCGCGGCATGGCCTCGATCGCGTTCATGACCAGCGCGAGCAGGAGCTGCTCGAGCTGGCCGGCGTCGCCGCGGACGAGCGGCAGATCGTGCGCGAGCTGGAGGTTCGCGGCGATGTTGCCAAGGTCGAGCTTGTGCTCGACGAGCTTGATGCATTGCTGGACGACGCGATTCACCTCGACGTCGCTGATGTTGAGCGGCTGCTCGCGCGCGAAGGTGAGCAGGCTGCGGACGATGTCGCCGCAGCGGCGGCTCTCGTTTTCGATGAGCTGCAGGGAGTCGTGCATCTCCGCGGCACGCGACGCGAGATCGTCGCCGCGGTCGATCCACTTCCGCATCAGTTTCGCGTACGTGAGGATGCCGGAGAGGGGGTTGTTGATCTCGTGCGCGACGACGGCGGCGAGCTTGCCGAGGGAGGTGAGCTTTTCGGCGTGGATCATCTGCCGCGCGCGCGCGTCATCGAGCTCGCGGCTCATCGCGTTGAACGCGTAGGCGAGGTTGCCGAGCTCGTCGCGCGAGCGGACGGGGATCTGCGCGCCGAGCTCTCCGCGCGCGAGCCGGTCGGTGCCGCGGCGCAGCTCGCGCACGGGCTTGTGCACGAAGCGCCAGACGAACGCGCCGGTCGCGGCGAGGGTGAGCAGGATCGCGAGCGCGCTCTGGAAGATGAAACGCCAGGTGACGGAGCGGATGTTGCGGTCTTCCTCGTCGAGCGAAAGATTGAGCTCGAGCACGCCGAGGGTTTTCTGCGATGCGGGATGCGCGTGACAGGCGGCGGTGGCGCACGACGGAGTGTTCAGAATCGGGGTGACGGTCGAGAGGACGCGCTGCTGATCTTCGATGCCGGTGGAGAATGCGACGCGGCCGCGCGAGTCGACGATCCGGAGCCGGGTGATGCCCGGCTCCTTTCCGATCGTTTCGACGATGTGACGCAGCGCCTCGCGGTCGTTGCGCAGCATGTAGTGGCTCGTCGAGCGCCGTACCACGTCCGCGAGGCGGAGCGCCGACGCGCGGCGCGCCGCCTCGAGGTGCCGGCGATGCAGGCGAATGTTGAAAAAACCGAGAGCGCCGAGGCTCAGCAGAAGAACCACGAAAAGGACGAGAAAAAGCTTTGCCCCGACGCTCCTGGCCATGTCATCACCCGTGAACCGGGAGGGCGGACGTCCCGTCCGCCTTCAAGGGGCGGACGGGACGTCCGCCCTCCTCGTGCGCGAAGATCGGCAGGTACTTCACCGCGAGGGTGAAGAGCACGATGCCGATCGAGATCATCATCAGCGTCACCGAGACCTCGGTCCACTTCGGCACGTACCGCGCGCCGACCGACCACTCCATTCCCGTGACCGAGACGTTGAGGCGGTTCACGATGAAGCCTGAGATCGCGGCGATGGAGACGATGTACAACATGAGCACGTTCTCGCGAATCCTGCGGAAGGCGAGGAACGCGAGCGGGATGACGAGGGTGAGGAACATCTCGAACCAGAACATCGTCGACTCGTAGCTGCGCGCGAACGCGTACGTCCAGGCGCCGTTGCGGAAGAGGTCCTGGATGCGCACGATGCCGTAGACGATCAGCGCGATCATCAGCACGCGCCCGAGGGTGACGACAATGGGCCGCGAGAGCGCGTGATTGAAGTGGCGCGCGGACATCGACGACTCGAAGATCGTCATCGCCAGCCCGGCCGCGACGGCGGAGATGAAGAACAGCACCGGCAGCATCGAGCTGTACCAGAGCGGATGCAGTTTGCCCGGGACCAGCACGTAGAACATGCCGAGCGCGGACTGGTGGACGATGGAGACGATCACGCCGAGGATGACCAGCGGCGCCTGAATGGCGCGAATGATGGAGGACAGGCGATCCCGCCTGTCCGGACAGGCAGGATTGCCTGTCCTCCACCGCTCGAAGACGACCGGCGCGAACTCGAGAGCCATGATCGTGGTGTAGAGCACCACGCACCATCCGACGATGAACATCGGCGAGCGCGGGTTCCACATCACGAGCGGATGCCAGATGCGGTAGGGGCGCCCGAGGTCGAACATGACGGCGCCGATCTCGAGGAGGTAGCCGAAGAACGCGGTGACGAGCGCCGGCCGCGCGATCGATTTGAATTTCTCGAGATTGAAGATATGCACGGTGGCCATCAGCGTGAAGCCGCCGGCGGCGAGCATGATGCCGGAGAGGCAGTCGAAGCCGACCCAGAGGCCCCACGGGAATTGATCGGACAAGTTCGTCGCGGCGCCGAGGCCTTTGAAGAAGCGGACGTAGGTGGACCAGGCGCCGGCGGCGAGGATGACGACGAGCAGCGCTTTCCAGAAGGTGATCTTGAATCGCATGCGCTACTCCTTTTCCTCGTGGGGGACAGGCAATCTTGCCTGTCCGGACAGGCAGGATTGCCTGTCCTCCACGGCGACGAGGTCGCGGCGGTTGGTGATCCACCAGATCCCGCCGAGGAGGGCGAGGCCGACGGTGGCGACATCGGGGATGTGCTCGATGATGTCGGCGGTGAGATGCGGCAGCGGCTGATCGCCGAGCTTCGGCAGTCCGAACTCGGCGAAGGGAATCGACGAGAGCATCAGCACCGAGGTGCCGCCGGCTTCCTTCTCACCATAGATGTGCTGGATGTACGCGTCGCGGTTTTCCTGCAGCCGCTTGTGCGCCTCGGCGAGCATGACATCGCGCTCGCCGACGATCGTCGCGCCGGTCGGGCACGCCTCGGCGCACGCGGTCGGCTGGCCGATCGATATCCGGTCGGAGCAGAGGATGCATTTGCGCACGCCGGGCAGCACCTTCGTCCATTCGTATTTCGGCACGCCGAACGGACAGGCGAGCATGCAGTAGCGGCAGCCCATGCATTTGCTCTCGTCGTAGGTGACGGCGCCGCTGTTCGTTTTCTCGAGCGCGCCGACGGGACAGGCGGAGACGCAGGTCGGGTCCTGGCAGTGCATGCAGAGTTTCCGCATGTACTTGTCGTCCGCCTTCACCGCGACGTACGTGTATTTGTGCGCCGAGGTGAGCTTCTCCGCGGCGATGGTGTCGTCGTAGGGAAGATTGTTCTCTGCGGCGCAGGCTTTCTCGCATTCGAGACACCCAACGCACTGCGTGGCGTCGTAGAGAATGGCTTTGGCCATGGCGCGCCTCCTTTCGGTGAGGAGGGCGGACGTCTCGTCCGCCTCCCGGGGCGGACGGGACGTCCGCCCTCCATGGCTATTTCTTCAGAGTGCGGAGGAAGGTGACCAGCGCCTTGGCGGTCGCCTCGTCAGCGACTTTGCTCTTGTGCTTCGCGTCGGTGGTGAGGAACTTCACCAGCACGGCGTCCGCTTTTCCCTGAATGGCAGCGGAGGCGAGATCGGCCCTGGCGAGCTTCTTCCCGTCCGGACCGTGGCAGACCTTGCACTTCGTGTTGAAGAGCGCCGCGGCATCATCGGCCGAAGCGGCGAGCGGTACGAGGACGAGAGCGAGTACGAGCAGCGAAACGATCGTGGTCTTTTTCATCATCAGTCTCCTCGATGCGTTTTTAAGCTAGAGGGGAGGAGACTGCGGTGTTTCGCGCCGTGCGCGTGGGTGACGGTGGGTGCGCGGGTGTGGTGATGGGGCGCGTGAAACGAATGGTTGCCCGGTTGCCCAGTTGCCCGGTGTGAACCTGCCGGGCAACCGGGAGACCGGGCAACCGGGCAACCGGATACGGCTACTTCTTCAACGTCCTCAGAAACGTCACCAGCGCCTTCGCCTTCGCCGCATCGCCCGCGCGCGGTTTGTGCTTGGTGTCGTTGATCAGGAACTTCACCAGGTCGGCGTCGGACTTGCCCTGCACGCCGGCGGCGGAGAGGTTGGCTTTGGCGAGCTTCGCGCCGTCGGGGCCGTGGCACATCTGGCATTTCGCCTTGTACAGCGCCGCGCCGTCCTCGGCGAGCGCAAGGGGGGCGATCAGCATCGCGATCGCAATCAGAATGGCGGTCTTTTTCATCATCATCCTCCGGACGCAATGTTGCGTTCCCGGGCCCGGCGCTGATGTGATGATCGGCACCGTTGTTCCGTGATGAAACCTTCCCTCGCGAGAGCCGTACCTCGGCCCGGGAGGACTCCGATGAAACATGCCGCGATTGCCGCCGCCGTGACGCTGCTCGCCGCCGGATCCGTGCTCGCAGACTGGGACGATGACTGCAAGTACACCGCGCCCCGCAACCTGACGACGCCGGCCGCGGGTGTGACGAAGGTCGTGATTCATGCCGAGTCCGGCTCGCTGAGAGTCGACGGGATCGCGGGCGCGACGCAGGTCGGCGTGACCGGGACCGCGTGCACGTCCGACGATGAGTTCCTCGACCGCATCAGGCTCACCGCGCGGCGCCAGGGCTCGGAGCTGCACATCGAGTCCGACATCCCCGACAGGACGGTGTTCTTCGGCTTCTTCCAGGCCCGGCTCGACTTCGCGGTCACCCTGCCCGCGGGCCTGCCGGTGACGATCGACGACGGCAGCGGCTGGATCAAGGTGTCGAACACCGGCGCGCTGCTCATCGACGATGACTCCGGCAGCATCGAGCTGCGCAACATCCGCGGCAATGTCGAGATCGACGACGACTCGGGCGAGATCGACATCGACGGCGTGAACGGCGATGTGCGCATCAGCGACGACTCCGGCTCGATCACCGTGAAGAACGTGACGGGCCACGTGGAGATAGAGGACGACTCCGGCTCGATCAGCGTGGCGCGCGTGGCGTCGCTGCGCATCCGCAACGACGACTCCGGCTCGATCAGCGTGCAGAACGTGCGCGGCGACGTGCTCATCGACGAAGACGGCTCGGGCTCGATCGACGTCGCGGACATCGGCGGGAACTTCACCGTCGAGCACAAGGGAAGCGGCGGGATCGACTACACGGGCGTGAAGGGAAAGGTGAGGATTCCGGAGCGGCACCGGAGGTAGCGCGGCCTTCCAGGCCGCCGTCGCGCCGGCATCCTGCCGGCGCTCGAAGCGGGCTGGAAGCCCGCGGAACGGCGGGCAGGATGCCCGCGCTACAACAAAATCGCATCCATCAACGCGCCGAGGTTCTCCGCACTCTCGAAGAGATGCCGGGGATTCTCGGCGCGCAGTGTTTCTGCCGCTGTTTTGCCGGATGCGATCGCGATGGTCGTCGCGTCGTAGGGAACGCCGCAGCGGATGTCGAAGATGGAGTCGCCGATGATCACGACGTCGCGTCCTTCGAAGCGATGGCCGTGCAGTGCGGAGGCGCGTTGCACGGCGATGGGCGGGAGCTCGTTGCGATCGGCGGAGTCGCTGCCGAAGGCGCCGAAGGGGAAGTAGGCGTTGAGCTCCGCGCCGCCGAGCTTGAGGCGCGCGCCGGGCTCGATGTTCCCTGTGAGCAGGCCGAGGATGAGTTCCGCGTGCGCCTCGAGCGCGTCGACGAGCGCGCGGATGCCGGGAAGCGCGCGCACTCGCTCCCGCGTCGCATTGCGCGCGAGCGCGGCAAGATAGACATCCCACAGGGCCGAGAGATCGTCCGGCTCGATGCCGGCGTCGCCGAGAACCGTGCGCGCGATCTGCGGATCGGTGCGTCCCGAGAAGTCGTAGCGCGAGAGGTCGCCGTCGTACGCATACACCTCGGACAGCGCGTCCGCGAACGCGTCGCGCGCGGCACCGCGATCGGTGATCAGTGTGCCGTCGATGTCGAAGAGGACGAGGCGCATCCTGGGGTTGCCCGGTCGCCCGGTTGCCCGGTTACCCGGTATCCCGGTTTCCCGGCGGAGCACCGGGCAACTGGGAAACCGGGCAACTGGGCAACTGGGCAACCGGGCAACTGGGCAACCGGGCAACCGGGCAACCGGGAATCCGGGCAACCGGGAATCCGGGCAACCTCAGATACACTGCCGCGGCTTCATGCGCAAGGCCTCCCTCCTCGTCCTCTTCCTCACCGTCTTCATCGACCTCATCGGATTCGGGATGGTCATCCCGTTCCTGTCGTACTACGCGCGCGAATATGGCGCGAGCGGGACGACGGTCGGGGCGGTGGTGGGGATCTACTCGATCATGCAGTTTCTCTTCGCGCCGGTGTGGGGGCGGCTTTCCGATCGCGTGGGGCGGCGGCCGGTGATTCTGATCAGCCTCACGGCGAGCTTCGCCGGCTATCTGCTGTTCGCGTTCACGCGCAGTCTCACGGTGTTGTTCGCGTCGCGCGTGATCGCGGGCATCGGCGGGGCGAACATCGGGACGGCGCAGGCGTACATCGCGGACGCGACGCCGCCCGAGGAGCGGGCGAAAGGGATGGGACTCATCGGGGCCGCGTTCGGCCTCGGCTTCATCCTCGGACCGCCGCTGAGCGGATTCCTCTCGCACTTCGGCAGCGAGCGAGGCCTCGCGGGCAATCTGCTGCCGGGGCTCGTCGCCGCGGGATTGTCGTTCACGGCGTTTCTGATCGCGCTCAGCGTGCTCGCGGAATCGAAGCCGCGGAACCTCGTGCCGCGCTCGGGCATCCCGCCGCAGTTCGATCCGCGCATCTGGCGCGAGATGGCCGGCAACCGTCTGCTCGCATCGCTGATGGCGGGGCTCTTTCTCACGTTGCTCGCGGTCGCGGGGATGGAGGTCAGCGTCACGATTCACGCGCGCGACCGTTTCGGCTTCCGCCAGCTCGACATGGCGTACTTCTTCCTGTTCATGGGCGTGATCGTCGCGGCGATTCAGGGCGGGATGATCGGGCGTCTCGCGAAGCGAGTGGGCGAGAAGGGATTGATCATTATCGGCGCGGCGTCGTTCACGCTCGGCTTCGTGCTCGTGCCGTCGATCTACCGCGTGCCGCTGCTGTACGTCGTGGCGTTCTTCATCGCCGTCGGCCAGGGGCTCTGCTATCCGTCGCTCACGTCGCTCGTGTCGCGCGTGACGCACGAGAGCGAGCGGGGGAGCATGCTCGGGCTGGCGACGTCGGTCGGCTCGCTCGCGCGCTTCGTCGGGCCGATTCTCGCCGGCGTGCTCTACGACCTCGCCGAAGCGGCGGGCGCGTTTTACGGCGGCGCGGTGCTGATGGCGTGCGCGCTCTTCATCGCGCTGTCGATGCGGCACCTGCCGGTTACAGCAGCCGTTTCCCCTTCGCCGACAGCGCTATGAGCTGCTCGAGCCGCTTCACGCGCGTCTCGTCTCTCTTGGCGCTCATGATCCAGTGTGCGGTGACGCGGCGGTAATACGGCGCCTGCTTTTCGTAGAACGACCACGCGTCGGCGTTCTCGCGAAACACTTTCTCGAAGTCCGGCGCGAGCGTCGCGTTCTTTCGCTCGTACGAATAGCCCTCCGCCGCTTTCTCGTCGCGGTGCTCGAAGAGCGCGAGTCCCGCGGGCTGCATGCGCTTCTCCGCGATCAGCTCTTTCACGCGGCGGATGTTGACCGCACTCCACCGGCTCTTCAATTTTCGCGGCGTGAAACGGATCATGTAGCTCTCGCCGTCGATGGTCTTCCGCAAGCCGTCGATCCAGCCGACGCAGAGCGCCTCGTCGACGGATTCCGGCCAGGTGATGCTCGGCCTGCCGGTTTCTTTTTGTAGAAGCCGACCCACTGCTCCTTGACGCGATCGTGGTTCTTCGCGAGCCATTCGCGGAAGGCTTTGGGCGTGGCGAAGAACTTCGGTTTCTCGCTCATTCCGGACACGTTAGACTTTCGTCATGTCAATTCTCAAGGTCGCCCGCCTCGGGCATCCGGTGCTCCGGCAAAAGGCCTCCGACGTCGAGATCAAAGACATCAAGGCTGGGAAGTTCCGCGCGCTGATCGACGACATGGTGGAGACGATGCACGCGTACGAGGGCGTCGGCCTCGCCGGACCGCAGGTGCATCAGTCGCTGCGCGTGTTCGTGTTCGAAGTGCATGAGAAGGTGGCGAAGCGGCGCGGGGTGAAGCAGGTGGGCGCCGGCGCGATCTTCAACGCGACGTACGAGATCCTCGGCACCGACAGGATCACCGACTGGGAGGGCTGCCTCAGCGTCCCATTCCTCGGCGGCGAGACGCCGCGCGCGCAGAAGATCCGCATTCGCGGATGCGATCACGACGGCGACGCGATCGATCTCGAAGTCGAAGACTTCACCGCGCGCATCTTCCAGCATGAGATCGATCACACGGAGGGGCACGTGTATCTCGATCGGATGGCGGACCTGAAGACGCTCGGGTATACGATCGTGCTATGAAACGCATTCTCGCGATCGCATTCGTCGTCTTCGGCCTTGCAGGATGCGGCTTCAGGATGCGCCTGGCGTACGACGGCCAGCCGCGACTCTCGCATCACGGCATGACGCGTGTCTCGGAGCCGAAGGCGGTCGAAGTGGCTCGCGATGGTTCCAGTGGCACCGCGCTGGCGCTGGGAGGAACGCGCGAGGGCGACGAGTTCCGCATCAAAGTGACAATCAAGAACTATTCGCCGTTTTCCAGCCTTCATCAGTACGTGCACGAGTTCCGCGATTACCGCGGATCGCTGGTGCGGCGGCATACGTTCGGTCCGCTCGAGATCGAGGCCGGTGCCGAGCGCACGTTCTATGACACGCTGCGCATTCCGCGGTCGGAAAAACGGTATGTCGATCGCGAATCGATGACCGTGGAGGATCTGGAGCGATGGTCGCAAAGCTGATTCTCGTATTGCTGATCGCGTTGCCGATCTTCGCAGCGGAGCCGACGATCAACGACGTCGCCTGGATGGCGGGCCACTGGTCGGGCAGGAGCGGGGAGATTCAGATGGAAGAAGTGTGGCTCGCGCCGAGTGGCGGTCTGATGACCGGCATGCATCGCGACGTGAAGGGCGAGCGCACGCTCTTCTTCGAGTTCCTCCGCATCGAGGCAACGAAGGACGGCGTCGTCTACTTCGCGCAGCCGAAAGGGAATCCGCCGACTCCGTTCAAGCTCGTCGAAGCGAGCGCGACGCGCGCGGTGTTCGCGAATCCGGAGCACGATTACCCGCAGCGCATCATCTACTCCCTGCGCGATGGGCAGCTCTGCGCGCGCACGGAAGGCGAGGGGCACGCGGCGGAGGAGTGGTGCTGGTCGCGGGTGAAGACGTAGCGGCGGTTCCTTAGCGGCGACCTCCTGGCACACACCGTCGTCGAACAGGCTCTTCATGATTCGGCTGGGATCGCGCCGCATCGAGAGTCCACCGGCTACTTCTCTACCGTGAGGATCCGTCGCAGCAGCTCATCGTAACGCGGGTCATCACGCAACTCCGACAACATCACCATCCGAATGCTGTCACGTAGAGAGACATCGCGAGTCTCGAGCGCCTTCTCGAGCCAGAAGAAAGCGCGATCGTTCTCGCCGAGGCCCGAGTAGATCCACGCGATCTGCGCTGGCGCGATCTGCCCGGTCGGCCAAACTGCCTCCAGCTCGCGTGCGATGGCTCGTGCCTCCGCCGTTCGCCCCAGTTTCGCGTAGATCCGTCCTGAATGCGCCCGCGCCCTGTGCCCGGTTCTCCGGGCATTTCCACGATGCGCTGATATGCCTCCGCCGCGAGCTCGTACCTCCTTATGGTGTTCGTAGGCTCTTCCAAGGGCAAGGTAGGCATCCCCGAAGTTCGGATTCAGCTCCAGAGCTCTCCGCGCTTCAGCAATTGCACCGGGATAGTCGCCGATCTGAAGCAGGCAACGAGCGACATTCGCGGAGATGACTGGCGCAAGTGGGTCGAGCGCTGCCGCTTTTCGCAGTTCGCGAAGTCCATCTTTGAATTGACCGGTCACCTGGAGCACCAGCGAGTACCACTGACGAGCGGTCGCGTAGTTCGGATTCAGGTTGATTGACAGCCGGAATTCCTTCTCAGCAGATTTCCAACGGAACTGATTGCTATGGATCTGTCCCAGCGACGCGTGAGCTTCGGCCATCTGCGGGTCGATCTCTAAGGCGCGTCTCGCCGCGTGCGCTGCCTTGGTATAGGCCTCCTCCTTTGGAAGCATACGAAAGCGGCCACCCATCAGGATGTACGTATCGGCGAGACCGCCATATGCAGCGGCAAAGGCCGGATCGCGATCCATGGCCTGCTGAAAGTATGCTCTGGCGTTCTTCAACCCTTCAGGCGAGCGCTTGTTCCACTCGTGCCGTCCTCTCAGATACAGTTCGTGCGCCTCGCGACTTGCGGTACCTCGTGCGGTCAGCTGCGTTTGCTGCTCGCTCGTGGCCGGGATCCGCAAGCGATGGATGACGCTGCCGACGATTCTTTGCTCGATCGCGATTGGGTCAGAAATCGCCTGTTGATAACGATCGCCCCAGATCTGGGCCTTTGTATGGAGATCGATCAGGTCAGCCTGCACAGTGAGTCCCTGACCCTCGGCCACGACCCGTCCAGTCAGGATCACGGCGACCTTCAAGTCCCGCCTCAGCCGGTCGAGATCGAGAGCCTTGCCTTTGTAGGTGAACGCGGTCGTTCGAGCGAGCACCCGGATATCAGGAAGCCTGGAGAGCGTATTGATCAGGTCTTCTGTGATTCCATCGCAGAGAAATTCTGATTCGCGCGCTCGCGTGGCATTTTCGAACGGCAGCACGGCAAGCGACGCGACTTTTGGAGTGGTCAGGCGGGGAAGGCGCGTGATGACTGCAACGGCCATGATCATCGCGATCGCGGCTGCTCCCGCTCCCCAGACGAGCGCGAGACGCGGCATACGTCGTCTCGGTTTCTCCGTCAAAGCCGCGCGTAAATCCGAGGCAACGTCCCGCGCCGACTGGAAACGATCTTCGGGATTCTTCTCCAGGCATCGCACGATCACCCGTGTCAGCTCGAGCGGGGCGTCGAGACTGCGAAAGTCAACGTCGTCACGCAGAACTGCAGTCAGGGCCTGGCCGGCGGTCGGCCGGGCGAACGGAGACCGGCCGGTGAGCATCTCGTAAAGGATGCAGCCGAGAGAAAAGATATCTGTGCGTGTGTCCACAACTTCGCCCGCGGCTTGTTCGGGCGACATGTAGCCGGGGGTACCAAGGACCGTGCCGGCGCGAGTCGGCATCTCGGTGGGCATGTCCCCGGCAACTTCGCGCCGCTGATCATCTCGCGCCAGTCCGAAGTCGAGTAACTTTACCTGCCCACCCGCGGAGGTCAGGAAGATATTCGACGGCTTGAGGTCGCGGTGGACGATCGCTCTGGAGTGCGCGGCCGCAAGAGCCTCGGCGATCTGCGCGCCAATCTCGACTGCCTTGCGGCCAGGGTAGCGGAGACCTGGCCAGGCACGCCTGAAGTGTCTGGCCGTCCAGCAACTCCATCACCAGGTATGGGGTGGCGCCGGTTGTATCGAACTGATGGATTGCGACGATGTTGGGATGCGAGAGCACAGCAATTCCTCGACACCGGGAGATCAACGGAAACCTGGCACGATCGATCCTGCGGCGTGCCTGCGGGAGGAAGCAGTGAGATTCGAAGGAAGACTCGTTCGAGATGGGAAGTGGTGGCTCGCGGAGATTCCCTTGCTGGAAGCGATGACTCAGGGACGGACGCGGAAGGAAGCGCTTCTGATGGTCGGAGACTGGCTCGAGACGATGGTGGATCGAAAGGGCTTTCGTGCGACGGTCTTTCCGCGCGGCAAAGCCGAATTCGAAGTCGCCGGCTCGGATGCCGCAGCCATGACGGCCCTTCTTCTGCGGCGGCGGCGCGAGGTCAGTGGGAGATCGCTGCGCGAGATCGCCTCTCGACTTGGTGCGTCGTCGAGGAATTCGTACGCGCGCTATGAGCGCGGAGCCGCCGTGCCGACCGTAGAAAAACTTGACGCGCTGCTCAAGGCAACATCACCGACCAGCGATTTCGTGATTCGGGAATCCGGCACCTGATCCCTCGCCGCCCAACGGATCTCACGCTAAGCTGTGCGGCCAAAGCCCGCGTGCCGACAGCCGGAGCGGCGCGCCGGTTTCCGGCGAGGAGTTGCGGGCAACGACTGGCGATCTGCAACCGGCGTGACGCCGTCACGCTGGCGATGAAGTAGCCGGCTCGCCGGCGACCGAAGCCGGGCCGCATCAGCTTCAGCGTGAAGTTAGGCGGCGATGACTGACGTGAACTGGTAACATCCATAAAAATGGCCGAGTTCTTTGTCAGTTACGCGGCGCCCGATCAACCTTGGGCGGAATGGATAGCTTGGCAACTCGAAGAGTTGGGACACACCGCAACTTTGCAAGCGTGGGACTTTGTGCCTGGATCAAATTTCGTTGTCGAGATGCAAAACGCCATCGCACGCAGTTCTCGCACGGTCGCGGTTCTGTCTCCAGACTACCTTGAACGCGCATTCCCCGAAGCCGAGTGGGCGGCCGCGTTCGCTCAGGATGCTCGCGGTCTCGGCAGACGTCTATTGCCAATCCGAGTGCGTCCCTGCGTACCAGCGGGGGTACTCGCGGCGATCGTGTACGTTGACTTGGTCGATTTAGCAGAAGAGGCCGCTCGACTATCGCTTGCCGATGCGGTCAACGGTGGCTTCGGGCGCCGACTAAAACCCGCAGCACAGCCCGGCTTTCCCGGAGGCGTCAGCCTCGTCACAACAAGGCCTCTTGATTTCGACGGACCCGTCGTAACTGACGAACGACCCAAGCGATCACGCAGCTTCGTGCATACCGCCGTGGCTGCGGGCGATCTGCTCGATCTAAGCAATGCAGCGATACCGTATCTTCCTAGCGACCCCACCGGAAGCGAACGACCCCCGTCAACTGTGTTTGCCTATGTCTGGTTACCGACCATTGATCAATTACGGTCTACAGATATCAATGCTCTAATACCGTGTGCGGCCATTTGTACGGCCGACCTCGTAGAAGTGGCGGATAAATTTCGCCGGGAGTTGGGGCACGCCACCGAAGCGCTACTCGCGAACAGTCCGGCAAAACTTCGGCAGCAAGATAAGAAGATTGCCTTCGAATCAGCGAAGAAAGCTCTCGACACCTGCTTGACAGCGGCGGTTGTGATCCCGGCAATTGTACTTGGTATCGGCCGGGCGCGTCCTGGGTTGGCATATGAGGCTATGTGCGACGTTTTGATCGCACCGATTACTGAAGTGCATCGGAAGCGAAATATCCGCCGATTCGACATACGCCTGTCGCCGCTACCCGAAGCTGGAAGCGTCGCTCTCCGGCAAACAAAGAGAATCGCCGGCGCCTCGTTTGGAAATACGGTTTCCTACAGAGCAGGCTTTATTTCCGAGGACACTCTTGGAGAAACCTTACTTACACTCACAAGGTTGGTGTCATGGGCCGTTGGAACGTTCTATAACGGCGGTGACAAGACGTGGTTGCGGTTCCTTAAGGGGGACATTACATAAAAACGCGTGCCCTCTCGTCTGAAAGCGCACGCGTCGTAGATTTGACCTCTCACGCTGTTATCGGTGTCCGATTCCGGCTTGCAGCTAGCACTAGGCTACCGCTGCTCTTGCCAATGTATTCGAGTCTCGAACAAATACGCTGATGTCGGCTAGACTAGTTCCTGTCCTGGCGTGGCTAAGTTGAAGTAAAAGAAGGTAGATACGGCGCAATCGGGGTTGCTTTTTCTGAGCCGCCTCGTTAGAATCGTTGTGGCTAAACAACTGATTTTAAACGAGATAGATCTCAGAAAGAGG
>DATLFB010000055.1:0-83054 GCA_035525285.1 Thermoanaerobaculia bacterium | reverse complement strand
AATGATGTAGATCCCGTTGCGCTTGCCGAAGATGTACTTCTTCATCTTCGGATTCCAGCGCTTGGTCTGATGACCGAAGTGCACGCCAGCTTCCAAAAGCTCTTTCATCGTAATAGAGACCGCCAAGTAACCCTCCTTTGCGAATTGAAAATTGAAAATTGAAAATTGAAAAGAGCGATACAAACAAAAAGACAGGAGCGGGACGCGCCCCTGTCTTCAACTTAAAGCCGTAGTGCCGCCGGAACCATGGAATCAGCGCTTCGAGAACTGGAAGCGGGCTCGAGCGCCCTTCTGTCCGTACTTCTTGCGCTCCTTCATGCGCGGATCGCGCGTGAGGAGGCCGGCCTTCTTGAGGCGCTTGCGGAGCTCGCTGTTGTAGACCTGCAGCGCGCGGGAGATGCCGTGGCGGATCGCTCCGGCCTGGCCGCTCGGCCCGCCGCCGTCGACGGTGACGACGATGTCGAACTTGTCGACCGTCTCCGTCAGCGAGAGGGGCTGCTTGATGATCATCTTCAGCACTTCATTGCCGAAGTAGTCGTCCAGAGAGCGGCGGTTCACCGTGATCGCGCCCGATCCCGGACGAATGTGCACGCGCGCCGTCGACGTCTTGCGTCTTCCCGTTCCGTAGTATTCGACCAAAGCCAAAGGAATCCTCCGTTTACTCGCTGACGTCGAACCGCTCGGGCTTCTGCGCCTCGTGCGGATGATTCGAACCGCGATAGACCTTCAATTTCTTGAGCATTTTGCGGCCGAGCTTGTTCTTCGGCAGCATTCCCCAAACCGCTTCTTCGATCATCCGCTCGGGCTTTTCGGCACGCACGAAACGCGCCGCGCGCTCCTTCAGTCCGCCCGGATAGAGGGAGTGACGGCGGTAGAGCTTGTCCGTCTCCTTCTTGCCGGTCAGAACGATCTTCTCGGCGTTGATCACGATGACGTGATCGCCGGTGTCGAGGAACGGCGTGTACGTCGGCTTGGCCTTCCCCGAGATGATGGTTGCGATGGTCGTCGAGAGACGGCCGAGGACTTTGCCTTCGGCGTCGATGACGAACCACCGCGGTTCGATGTCGCCCTGCCTGGGAAAATAGGTACGCATGACTCTCCCTGAAACGATTGACAACCTGACGGATCTGCGGCGCAAGGTGTGGACCGCGCTACGCCGCAAACCGCTCAAAGACGAAACACACCTTCCCTTCGAGGAAAGGGGCAAAACGGTAACACTGCCGAACAGAGGCCGTCAAGGAATTCATTCCCCGACGGCCACGACCGGCTGCGCTGGCTGGCTAGTTTCCGGAACGCATTGCGGTTGAAGGACCTTCCCCGCTACGAGACGATCTGCACCTTGATCGTTTTTCCGTCCGGAAGAATCGTCACGTTGGTGTACTTGGTCTTCGTTTTCTTCGTATAGCGAACGTCGTGCTTGGTGACCTTCTGCGGCCAGACGCCCGGCAGCTTCGCGACGACCTTCTTCAGGATCAGGATCAGGGGATTGATGCCCTGCGGAATCGCCGGGACGAGCTTGATCCTGTATCCCGGGGTCGGCGTGTAGCAGACGCCGGTGACGGTGAGCGTCGGCGTTCCGGGAGGCATCGTGTCGAGCACGGCCCTCCAGTTCTGACAGCGGATGGTGATGCCCTTCTTCGATGGAGCCTTTTTGGCTCCCGCCTTCTTCGCACTCGCCTTTTTCGCCGTTCGTTTGGTAGCCATTCTTTTCCTCCTATCTCAGGAGTGACCGAACGCGAAGGTTCCCTACCTTCCGTGATACAAACGCGCGCCTGTGACCGCACACATCATCGACGGCAAAGTGGTCGCGCAACAGATCGAGAACGAGGTCGCGGAGTCGATCGCGCGACTCGGAATCCGGCCCGGCCTCACCGCGGTTCGCGTCGGCAACGACCCCGCGTCCGAGATCTACGTGCGCAACAAGGCGAAGAAGGCGCGCGAGTTGGGGATCGAGGGGACCGAGCTCGTGTTTCCCGAGACCCTCAGCGAGGCCGAGCTGCTCGCGGAAGTCGATCGCCTCAATCGCGACGACGCGGTCGACGGGATCCTCGTGCAGCTTCCGCTGCCGAAGCAGATCGACGCGAAAAAGGTGATCGACGCGATCGATCCCGCGAAGGACGTCGACGGCTTTCATCCCATGAACGTCGGCCTGCTCCACCTCGGACGCCCCTTACTCGTCCCCTGCACGCCCGCCGGCGTGATGCGGCTCATCGAGTCGACCGGGGAGGCGATCGAAGGGAAGCACGCCGTGGTCATCGGCCGCAGCGACATCGTGGGCAAGCCGATGGGCGCACTGCTGCTGCAGCGAAGCGCGACGGTGACGATCTGCCATTCGCGCACGCGCGATCTCGCCGCGGTCGCGCGTCAGGCGGACATCCTCGTCGCCGCGATCGGCAAGGCGCGCTTCGTCACCGCGGAGATGATCAAGCCGGGCGCGATGGTGATCGACGTCGGCATCAATCGCGTTGTTGTCGACGGCATCGGAAAGCTCGCCGGTGACGTCGACTTTGCCGCGGCATCCGAGGTCGCGGGATGGATCACACCCGTGCCGGGCGGCGTCGGACCGATGACGATCGCGATGCTGATGAAAAACACGGTCGACGCTGCGCGGCGGAGACGAGCGTGATCCTGCGCGTCGGCCTGACTGGTGGGATCGCCAGCGGCAAGTCGACGATCATGCGCCGGTTCGCGGAGCTCGGCTGCATCACCGTCGATGCGGATGCGATCGTCGCGCGGCTCTACGAGCCGGGAAACGCCGGCCACGCGGCGCTCGTGCGGACGTACGGGCGCGAGATTCTGCTTCCCGACGGGCGCATCGATCGAAAGAAGCTCGCCGACATCGCCTTCTCCGATCCTGCGGAAGCGCGAAAGCTGAACGCGCTCATTCATCCGATCGTGATCGCCGAAGAAGAGCGAATGATGGACGCGCATGGAGACGATGCGATCTACATCGTCGAGGCGACGCTGCTGCTCGAGTCGGGCGGAAAGCAGCGCTACGACAGGATCGTGGTCGTCGATGTGCCGCCGGAAATTCAGATCGAGCGCGCCATCGGCCGCGGGATGACGCGCGAAGAGGCGGTGCGGCGCATCGCGCATCAGATGCCGCGCGAGGAGCGACTGCGCGCGGCGGACTACGTGATCGACAACAGCGGCGACGCCCGCGCGGCGGAAGTAGAAACGCGACGCGTGTACGAACTGCTGCGGCGCGATCTGGAAGAGAAAAGATAAGGAGGGCGGACGTCTCGTCCGCCCCCCGTTGGCGGACGGGACGTCCGCCCTCCATCGACTACGTCGTGGTGGTCGAGACCGTGCCGCTGGTCACGCTCGTGCTGCTCGTGCCCGACGTATCGGTCATCATGTCCGTGCCGCTCGTGTCGGTGGCCATCGTGTCCGTCGACGTCATGCCGCTCGTCTCGGTGGTGCTGTATTCGGTGGTGCCCGCGGTCATCGAAGTGTCGGTCGTCGCGGACGTGTCGGTCATGTTGATCTCTGTTTCTTCCTTCTTGCAGGCGACGAAGACGACGAGCGTCAACACCGCCAGGAGAACCAAGAGCTTCTTAGCCATTCCTGTTTCCTTCCTTTTTTCTGTTTCGAGATACCAGGTCAGGTTTTCCTGTCGCGTTGACGTCTGGTGGGTGCCGACATCACCTCCTCGCCCTTTTGACGGTCGAATCGTGCGGCGAAAGACCGAGCACAAGAAGTGCCAGAAACGAAAAAACGCCCCGCCGTGAGGCGGGGCGCTCTGCAGGACTCGGGAAAAACGTCGAAACTAGGTCGTGGTCGAGGCCGCGGTCGAACCGGTCGCGGTCGTCTCGGTCGTGGCCGAAGTGCCGGTGACCGACGTGTCGACGGTGGCGGCCGTGTCGGTCATCATGGTGGTGTCGGTAGCCATCGTGTCGGTGGCCATCGCGTCGGTGCTGCCGGCGGTCATGGCGGTGTCGGTCGCGGCCGTGTCAGTCATGGCCTCTTCCTTCTTACAGCCGACGGCGAGCATCGCAACCACGAGGAGCGCGATCAGGGTCAGAATCATGGACTTCTTCATTGCGTACTTTCTCCTTCACTTTCTTCAGATCCGGATCCCGGATCTGTTTGCTGAAACCAATCTGTTGTGCCGTGGAACGAGCGAAGTTATGACCGGGTGCCGGAATCACCTCACTTTGCGTTCGCTGAGAAACTTGCCGCGCGCCGTCCGCGCGCGTAGGGAATGAACCTCTCGAAACCGGGGAACCGCGAAGGCGCACGAGTCACCTTCACGCGGCGGTATAATCATAGGATCGCCCCAGATGATGTCAAGCGTCCCCGCTCTTCACGCCGTTCCGGAGCCATCCTCCCGCACGATCGTCTCCTTCGACGGCACCCGGATCCGGTACGACATCTACGACGCCCCCTCTCCCTCCGCGGTCCTCGTCGTCCCCGGTTTCTGGCGCGACCGCAGGCATCCGTCGATGGTGCAGCTCGCGCATTTTCTCTCCGCGGAAGGGTATCGCGCAGCCATTCTCGATCCGCGCGGACACGGCGAGAGCGAAGGGACGTACGGCTTCAACGCGCACGAGCATCACGACGTCGCGGAGGTAGCGAACGATCTGCTGCGCTCGTCGGCGATCTCCACGCTCACGCTGATCGGATTCTCGTATGGCGGCGCGATCGCGGTCTCGGCCGTCGCACGCCACGAGCTGCCGGTGTCGTCGCTGCTGCTGATCTCGCCGGTCGCCGATTTCGCGATGATCGCGCCGCGCATCAATCCGCTGACGATCCACCGCCACATCGCGCTGTCGAATGCCCTGCGCCGCCCGCGCTTCGCGTGGTCCATTCGCAGGACGGAGAAGCTGCGCGCGCTCGACGACATCAGGGACGTGCGCGTGCCGGCCGGCTTCATTCACGTGAAGAACGACTGGCTGATCGGACATCAGCACTCGGTCGCGCTCTACGAAGCGGCGAATGAGCCGAAGGAGCTGCACATTCTCGACATCGAGGGGAACTATCACTCCGATCGCATCTTCAACGTGGCGTCGGATTCGATCGAGCCGCTGATGCGCGACTTCCTCGCGCGCTACACGCCGAAATGAGTGGAGGGCAGGCAATCCTGCCTGCCAAAAAAGAAGGACAGGCAAGATTGCCTGTCCTCCACGTCAGGATCAGTGCGGAAAGTCAAGGCATCGGGAGCGGCGGTACGTTCGTGTTCCTGCGGATCTGCACGATTTCGATCACCTGAAGTTCAGGAACGAATTCGTCGACCCACTGTCTCGGCGTTTCCGCCCTGGCTTTCGGCTGTTCGCTGCCGTCGTCCTGCGTCCACTCTTCTCCGTCGAAGACCCACATGATGCTTTCCTTTCCTCGAGCCTGATAGTTCAAGGGGCCTGCCAGTGGGCATCAGCGTCGAGCCCGATGCCACATCCTTCAATACGCGGCATTTACAGGCGAGGTTTGCCGTCGGCGGTGTCGGAAACGTAACAGCGGGTGTCCGGTTTCTGACTCAGTGCCGTCCGGATTCCGGTGCAAGGTGCTCGGCCAGCATCCGATACGCGCGGCCGCGATGCGAGACCGCGTCTTTCTCTTCATCGCTCATCTCGGCGAAGGTCTTCGTCGCGCCTTTCGGCAGGAACCACGCGTCCCACCCGAAATGACGCTCGCCGCGCGGCTGCACGAGGATCTCGCCGGCGACTTCGCCGATGAAGGTTTTCGCGCTCGAGCCGTCCCAGTAGCCGACACAGCATTGCGCCTTCGCGGCGCGATTGTTGAGCGCGTAAGCGATCGCCGCGAGCCCTTTTCCGCCGGCGGCCTCGAGCAGCCAGCGGACGTACGGACCGGGAAAGTTGCCGAGCTCGTCGAAGCCGAGGGAGACGTCTTCGACGATCAGGCGCGCGTAGCCTTTCGTTTTCGCGACTTCGATCTTGTAGCGCGTGATCTCTTCGACCGTCGCCGCCTGGATCTCGGGCAGCGCGAGTGAGACGCGCAGCACCGGCACGCCGAGGATGCGCTCCGCTTCGATGCCCTTGTTGGGATTCGACGAGACGAGGAGGAGCTGTTGATCGGTTCGCTGCGTCGCCAAGCCGGCTACTCGACGACGCGCAGCGACTGCGTGACGCGCACTTTGAGATGCTCGGGCGCGGTGACGCGGGTGAGGCGCTTGCGGACGAACTCGCGAAGCTTGCGCTGAATGGTCGTGCGGGTGTCGCAGTCGCGGCAGATCTCGATGTGGGTCTCGAACTCCAGCAGCTTCTGTTGACCGAGGGAACCGTCGAGGAAGAAGTACACCATGCGTCTCACTTCGTCACAAAGCATCACTGCTCGTTTCCTTCCGTGGCATCAGGTGACTGTCTCGCCGCACGTTGCAACTCTGCCGCCACGAGGTCAATTCCTTGTGAACAACAAAAAAGGCCGGGCTCATCGCCCGGCCTTCGGTTGATTTTTCTCGTTGGAGTTTTACTCGATCTCGAAGCGTTCCTCTTCTTCCTCTTCCACTTCGAACTCGAACTCCTCTTCCTCGGCGTCGGCGAAGAGCACTTCCTCTTCGCTCTCATCCGGCTCCTGCACCTCGCCGTCCTCGGGCTTCCCATCGTCTTTCTTCTTGCGGCCCTTGGTCTCGTCCTTGCGCGAGCGCATCTTCGCCGGCTCGGCCTCGCCGCGGATGTAGCCGTACTTGCGCGCGTAGTCGAGCAGCGTGCGCTCGAGCATCTTGCGTCCGCGATAGAGGCGCGACATCACCGTGCCCACCGGGCAGTCGAGGATCTCCGCGATCTCCTTGTACGAGAAGCCTTCGATGTCCGCGAGCAGCACGACCATCTTGTAGTCGTGCGGCAGCGAGTCGAGGGCGCGCTTCACGTCCGCGTCCATCATGTCCTGGAAGATCTCGCTCTCCGGATCGCGAATCAGATCCGGCGCGTTCTTCTGGATCACCCGCTCGTACGACTCTTCGATCTCCGAGAAGTCGATCTTGTGAGGGGTGAGCTTCTTCTTCCGGTAGTTGTTGATGAACGTGTTCTTCATGATCTTGAAGAGCCACGCCTTGAAGTTCGTTCCCTCTTCGAACTTGTCGTAGTACTTGTACGCCTTGAGGTACGTCTCCTGAACGAGGTCTTCCGCGTCCTCGGAGTTGCGCGTCATGCGGTAGGCAGTGTTGTAGAGGGAGTCGACGTACGGCATGGCCGCCTTCTCGAAATCCCAACCCTGCTCATGTTCGTAGGCTGCTTCGGCGCTTTTCATGATCTCTCCCGCGCGACAACGACTGATGAAAACTTCAACCTTCGTGCCGTATGCATCCTTAGATGCGGTAGCAAATAAAATAGTTCCTGGCGGCCGGACACGTTCGCTTCAACTGATGCCGGTACAACGGTTTACGTGTCAGAGTCGCCTGGCTTGCGTTTCGCCCCGCCGTCGAGACAGGTACGCGCGTCCGTCACCACTACCGGACACGTCCGTCCACGAAACGACTCTGTTCAATGAAAGTCTACGGTTAACTGGAGGGAGCTGCTGGCAAAAGGGCTGTGAACAACCAGTGAACTACCCGTATTCCCCAACTCCGAGCTGCGCATGATACAGAACTATTCCCGGTAGAGCAACAACAACTCTTCGTACGCCCTGGTGATCTCGATGAAGCGCGCGGCCGCGTCCGACTGCGCCTGGGGCGGCGCATCGTGGAACTTGTCGGGGTGATGCTGGGCGACGAGACGGCGGTACGCGGCGGTGAGCTCCTGCCGCGTCGGGGTGCCGGTGATGCCGAGGACCTGCAGCAGGTCGTCGCGGCCTCGCGTCTCGCGCACGAAGAGCGGCGCGCCGCCGCCCGCGCGATCCGCGTGACGCGGGCGCGCGTCTTTCGCGTGATCGACGTAGTCGAAGCGGTAGACCTCGCGCAGCTTCGCGAGGGCGTCGCTGTGAAAGCCGAGGCCGAAGCTGAGATCGAGCAGCGCGGCGTACTGCCGAAGCGGAATCGGATTGCCGCGCGACGCGGCGAGCTGCACGGCCGTCTCGAGCAGTCCCGCGCGTTGCTGCGGCGTGGTGATGCGGGCGTAGTTGTCGGCCCAGTTCGTGACGTCGATCCCCGTCGTCACGGGCGCGGCGATGCCCGCACCGCGGCGCACGGCGCGCATCGCCTGATCGGGCGAAACGCCGCCCGCGGCGACGACGTGAAACAGCAGCGATGCGGCGATGCGGTCGCGTTCCGCGGAAGGGATCGCGTCGCGCTGCCGCAGGTGCTCCTGCTCTTTCGTCGCGATCGTCATCGCGGCGAGGACGAAGACGGCGATCGCGCCGCCGGCGGCGACCATGAGGAGGATGGCGATCATTCGCTGCGTGTCATCCTGAGCCGCGAAGACGGCGAAGGATCTTCCACCGTGCACGAGGGAAGATCCTTCGCTTCGCTCAGGATGACACTGATCTTGGCGTGCAGCTCGTCTTCGCCGAGCACGGGCGCCGATCCGTCGATGTCGATTTCTTCGTCGATGCTGACCCAGCTCCGGCAGCCGCCGTACTCCTCGCGATACGCCACCGCGGCCGGCTGCGCCAGCGCCCACGTACGCACGGCGAGCACATACAGCGCCTGATCGGGCCGAAAGCGATAGCGCGCGTCGAGCGTCTCGCGCGGAATGACCACATGCGGCTCGAGACGCGCGAGCGCGTCCGTGTCGCCAACGCTCCAGGTGCGCACGACTTCGCACCAGTGCGTGATCGTGACGCTCGGACGCGACTCCGCCTCGCCCTGATGAAAGTAAGTCGGATACAGGTAGAAGCGATCGGCCTCGACGCCGAACGAGGGATCGGCGATGCCGCCTTTGCGGATCAGGATCACCTGCTCGCCGCGTCCGAGGGCGTCGATGACGTTCGCCCATTCCTTCAGTGCGGTGTGGTTGGGAAGCTTGTTCATGGGACGAAGGTCACGGAGTTGACCGGCCCCTCCCGGATCGTGACGCTGGTGACGACCGCGTTCTCATCCGCGACGGCGCTCTGCAGCTCGCGCGCGAACCATTCCGCGATGTTCTCCGCGCTCGGGTTGATCTCGTCGAACGGCGCGACGTCGTTGATGCAGCCGTAGTCGAGCCGCTTCGCGAGCGCTTCGAGCTTCCGCTTCGCGCTCACGAAGTCGACCGCGATCGCGTCGGCGTCCACGCCTCCGCCGTGCGCGGCGAGCTCGGCTTCGACTTTGTACGAGTGGCCGTGCAGCGGTTCGGTGATGCCGCGGTATTCGCGCAGGAAATGCGCGGCCTCGAAGCGCGCCTCGACGCGCACCGTGAACTTACCCGGCATGCTGCTCCGCGAAGATGTGGGCGATCAGCGACTCGCTCGCGCCGAGCTCGCGGAGCTCGTCTTCGGTTGCCTGGGAGCGAAGGAGTGCGATGGCACGGCTGTCGTCCCAGCAGGCGTTCGGCGAGCTCTCGCCGGCCAGATCGAGCAGCGTTTGCAGCGTGTGCCGGCGGTCCTTGTCCACAATGTTTTGCGCTCCGGGCCTCCGGCCCTCCGCAACGCCGAAGTGTACAATGCGCGCCGATTTACGATGCCTCTTCCAAAAAGCGTCCTCTGCAGCGCGTGCAGGAAAACGTATCCCGAAGGTTGGAAGCGCTGCCCCTACTGCGGCCATGACGAGCTGCGCCGGAAACAGGAGTCGCAGGCGCGGCGCTTCATGGACAAAAAAGTGCGCGAGTTCGAGCAGCGCACCGGGAAAGCTTCGCCGCGCAAAGAAGAACGCGCGCCGCGCGAGGAGCGCGGCCGGCGCGGCGGACGACCGCAGCGGCCACAGCGTCCGCAGCAGCAGCAACAGCAACAGCGCCCGCCGCAGCAGCAACAACAGCAACAACGTCCCCCGCAACAGCCGGGAGCGGATCCGGCTCGCCGCAGACGGCGCCGCCGCGGACGCGGCGGGCGCGGAGAAGGTACCGCGGCCGTCCCGGCCGCCGTGTCGCCGGCTTCCAGCCGGCCGGCCACTCCCCAGCCGGCACAGCGCCGGCCGGAGGCCGGCGCGACGGCGGGCGAGGACGCGCGCGGTCCAAAGAAGCGCAGGCGCTTTCGCCGCAGACGCCGCGGCGGCGGCGGTGGTGGTGGTGGTGGTAGCGGCGGCGAGCCGCCGAAGAGCGAGTGAGCCGGGTTGAACCTCGACACAAGTTGCGCCGCTTGTCATCCCGAGCGTTGAGCGAGGGACCTGGGGGCTCGGGCGGCCGCATGAATGCTCATTTCTCGCGCCTCCCAACCGCCCGGGTTCCTCGCTCACGCTCGGAATGACAACTTGTGCAGAAGCTCCCTACGTCGCATCGGACGCGAGCGCCGCGGACGGCGCGGCCGCGGGGCGATTCGCCTTCAGATATCGCGCGGAGCACTCCGCGAATCCCTCGCAGCGAATGCAGTAGCCGTCAACGTTGTCCGGCTTGTAGTCGGCCGGCGGACAGATGTTCACGCCGGTCGTGATCTCCCGCTCGCACGATTCGATCAGCCGCTCGACTTCCGCCGGCGCGCGATGCGCAATGGCCTTCTTCATCGCCGCGTAGCGCGCGCCGTTGTGAATCGCAGTCGTGTCGATGCGCACCTGCGGCACTTCGCTCTCCTCGCTGACCGCCACGAACTCCACGCGAATCCGGTGCGAGAGGTAGTACAGGAACCCAGCCACAGCCCCCGCGAGCGCCGCGACATTCGCCATGCCGCCCGCGAACACGCCGTACACGAGAATCGCAAGCGAGAACGCCGCGAGCAGCCGCACGCGCACCGGAATTGCGCCGAAGAGATAGAAAGTCTGCTGCGGAAACGCCGAGGCGTACACGAAGAGCAGCGTGAAATAGACGAAGTACGAGTTCAGCAAGCCGATGCCCATCCACGACGCAACGCCGGCGGAAACGAGCGTCGACACGACGAAGAGCATCACGAAATGAAACGTTCCCCACTCCTCTTCGAGCGCGGTGCCCATCATGTAGAGGAGCAGGAGCGTGACGAAGAGCGCAAGGGCCTCGATCCATCCCTCACCGGCCTGCGTGAACTGCCACGTGAACAGACGCCAGACCTCGCCCGCGCGCACGGCCGCGGCGTCGAAGCGGAAGAGACGCGCGTACTTCGCGGGATCCTGATGCTCGAGCAGAAAGAACGCGACGTTCAGGAAAAGGAGAACGTAGATGGACCGGAGGTTCTCGCCGCGGGACCGGAACATGGCTGAATGAAGAATTAAGAATGAAGAATTGAGAATTCCTCATTCTTCATTCTTCATTCGAAATTCTTCATTCATCGGAGCACCACGTTTTCCGTCCCCTCGAACGTCAACTGATCCCCCGCCGCGAGCCCATGCTGCCGCGCCACGCCGGCCGCCACTTCGAGCACGTATCGCGAGGGCACTCCCGGCGGATAGCTCGGGCAGTCCGCGACCTCGCACGGCGGAACGTCGTGCTTCACGTGCACGACGCGCCGGTTCGAGTCGATCCAGATCATGTCCAGCGGGATCTTCGTGTTCTTCATCCAGAACGCATGCTCCTCCTCCTCGGCGAAAAAGAAGAGCATCCCGGTCTCCGGCGGCAACGCGGTTCGATACATCAGTCCCTGCGCGCGCAGTTCGTCGTCGGCGGCGATCTCCACGCGCACGGCGAAGCCATCGGGAAAAATCACGCGCGGTCCGGCGGGAGCCGGCGCCGGGGGCTGCGGTTCGGGCGGCACGGCCGGCGTTTTGGCACAAGCCATCAGCATGATCACGAGCGCGAGCGCGGACGCCGTCAGATCCCTCGCTTGCGCTCGGGATGCCCGGTGATTACTCACCGGGCACCTCGACGATGTCCTCCGGCTCGCGGTCGCGCGGGATGAGATCGTACTTCTTCGCGTAATAGCGAAACGAGCGGAACGACATCCGCAGCAGATCGGCGGCCTGCGTCTGCACGCCGCCGCAGCGCTCGAGCGCCTTGAGCATGAAGATTTTCGTGATGGCCTCCAGGTGGTCCTCGAGCGAGAGGCCGTCGGGCGGGAGCTCGAACGATGCGTCAGGGATGCGGCCGCCGAGGAGCACGTGCTCGGGGAGCGACTTCGTGGTCAGGACTTCGGAGGGCTCCAGCGCGATCATCCGCTCGATCACGTTCTCGAGCTCGCGCACGTTGCCCGGCCAATGATACTTCTCGATCGCGCGCATCGCGTCGGCGGAGATGCGCTTGCGCCCCACGTCCATCCTCGTGGCGAATTTCTCGATGAAGTGATCGACGAGGAGCGGGATGTCTTCCTTCCGCTGCCGCAGCGGCGGGAGGGTGATGGGGATGACGTTGATGCGATAGAAGAGATCCTCGCGGAAGGTGCCCTCGCGGATCGACACGCCGAGGTCGTGGTTCGTCGCCGCGATCACGCGCACGTCGACGGCGGACTCGATGTTCGAGCCGACCTTGCGCACGATGCGATCCTGCAGGACGCGCAGGAGCTTGATCTGCATTGCGGTCGACGTGTCGCCGATCTCGTCGAGGAAGATCGTGCCGCGGTCGGCCTCGTGAAACAAGCCGCGCTTGTCGCGGACCGCGCCGGTGAAGGCGCCGCGCTCGTGGCCGAAGAGCTCGGACTCGAGAAGCGTCTCCGGCAGCGCGCCGCAGTTGATGGAGACGAACTTTCCGCGGCGGTCGGAGTTGTAGTGAATCGCGCGGGCGATGAGCTCCTTGCCCGTGCCCGACTCGCCGGAGATGAGCACCGTGGACATCGTTTTCGCGATGCGCTGGACGATCGAGAAGATCTCCTGCATCTTCGCGCTCTTGCCGATGATGTTGGCGAAGGTGAAGCGCTCCTCGAGCGCGGTGCGGAGGTGGATGTTCTCGTCTTCGAGCTCTTTCCGCTCGACGGCCTTGCGGACGACGATCTTCAGCTCCTCGATGTCGAACGGTTTGGCGATGTAGTCGATCGCGCCGGCCTTGAGCGCCTCGACGGCGGAGCGGGTCGAGGTGTGGGCGGTGATCATGACGAAGATGATCGAGGGCGACTGCGCCTTCACGTCGCGCACGAGATCGATGCCGGAGCCGTCGGGAAGCATGAGGTCGCACAGAACGATGTCCGGCTCCGCGCGCTGGATCGCCAGATGCGCCTCGGCCAGCGACCCGGCCGCGTCGACGTGCCACTGCTCTTCCTCGAATACGATGGTGAGGAAGTCGCGGAGGGACGCCTCGTCGTCGACGATGAGGAGGTTCACGAGGCCGATTATAGTTTTCGGCCGTGCGACTGATCGCGATCGCTCTGATCCTGGCCTCGTGCGCGGCGCGTCCGCCTCTCGAAAAGCAGCGCGGGATGTCCTACGCCTGCTCCTTCAGCCGCGAGCGCGATGTCCGCTACGGCTCGCCCGCCTCGGCCGAGGCGCTCAGCGATCTGAAGGCGATGGGTGTGAACTGGATCTCGATCATGCCGTTCGCGTTTCATCGCGGCGAGCCGCGCTTGCGCTTCGGCGGCGAGCGCGTGTGGGAGACGGACGAGTCGCTCGTCGCGGTGACGAAGCAGGCGCACGAGCTCGGGATCAAAGTGCTGCTCAAGCCGCACGTGTGGGGGCGCGCGGAACTTTCGATGGACGCGTGGGACGCGGCGCAGTGGCGCTCGTGGTTCGACGACTATTCGCGGTTCATCGAGCACTACGCGAGACTCGGCCGCGACGCGGGCGTCGACGCGTTTTCCATCGGCAACGAGCAGAAAATCGCGTCGCGTAACGAGGCGGAATGGCGCGCGATCATCGCGCGCGTTCGCGCGATTTACAGCGGACCGGTCACGTACGGCGCGAACTTCGACGAGGTGTTCGACGTCCGCTTCTGGGATGCGCTCGATTTCATCGGCGTGAGCGCGTACTTCCCGCTCGCGTCCGACGCGACGCCCTCTCGCGACGCGCTCGTGCGTGCGTGGCAGCCGCTCATCGCGCGTCTCGGCGAGCTCTCGCGCCAGTACGACCGCCCGATCGTGTTCACCGAGCTCGGGTACCGCAGCGCGGACGGCGCGGCGTGGCGGCAGTGGGAGCTGCCGCGCGATGCGCCGCTCAATCTCGACGCGCAGCGTGTCGCGTACGAGGCGTTCTTCGAGGCGGTGTGGCCGCAGCCGTGGCTGGCGGGCGTGTATCCGTGGAAGTGGGAGTCGTATCGCGATCACAGCGGTCCGCGGAGCAATGACTATCACCTCGAGCACAAGCCGGCCGCGGAGGTCGTGCAGCGGGCTTACTCGAAGTGACGTAGCGGCGGGCTTCAGCCCGCCGGGGGCGCCCGGCTGAAGCCGGGCGGTACGTCATTCGTCGTGGGAGTCGTCTCGCGATCACAGCGGGGCACAAGCCGGCCGCGGAGGTCGTGCAGCGGTACTACTCGAAGTGACGTAGCGGCCGGCTTCAGCCCGCCGGGGCGCCCGGCTGAAGCCGGGCGGTACGTCATTCGTCGATGAGCGCGAGCAGGTCGTCGAGGCGTTGACGGTCGAGGTATTCGCGGCTCATCTCGCGCATGATTGATTCGATGCCGGCGGGGTGGCGGCGCGCGAGCGTGTCGGGGAGCGTGAGGTGGGCGCGGTGCGCGGCCTCGTTCAGGCGGAGGTAGGCGGCGGATTTTGTGAGTCTGGGGCGGAGGGTTGGTTGCTGGGTTGGTGAGTTGCTGGGTTGCTGTTGCTTCAAGGCAGCTCGGCGGATTCGATTCTTGCGTGCGATCGTCTCGATGATTTTCGTCTCGCGGCTCTGCGGGATGAAGTAGATCGCCCGCACGCTCGCGCGGTGCTGGCCGATGCGGTGCGCGCGGCCGTTGCGCTGGTCGAGCTTCACCGGATTCCACGGGAGGTCGTAGTGCACCACGACGCCCGCGCGCTGGAGGTTCAATCCCTCGGCGGCCATGTCGGTCGAGACGATGCGATCGATCGTTCCCGCGCGAAAGGCGCGCAGGACTTCGTCGCGCGAGCGTTCGCGGGCGGTGATCACGGCGCAGTGCAGCGTCGCGCCGAGGTCGCGGGCGGTGGCGGCGGAGCCGGTGAAGATGAGCGTTGGCTCGCGCTCGTGCGCGAGCAGATCGGCAAGCATCCGGCGCTTTTCGCATGGTGAGGCGCGCACCTGCGCGAGGAGCGACTGGAGGCGCGCCATCTCGGCGCGGATCTCGTTCGGGTCGGCTTCGCCGGGCGGCGCGAAGAGGTCCCAGAAGAGCACCTGCTGAAACGCGTCGCGATCCTCTTCGTGCGCGAAGGCGCGGCGGTAGTCGCGCTTCGGCAGCGTGCGTCCGGCGGCAATGCACGCGAGCGCGCGCTCGTAAAAGCGGAGCTGGCGGCGCAGCGACTCTTCGAGCGCCGCTTCGCTCGACTCGAGGCGGCGCCAGAGGAACCGCCGCAGGATCGCGTGCCCGCCGACGAGCGGGAAGCGCAGCTCGTCGATCGTGTGAGCATCGGGCACCGGATGGCGGACGACGCGACGCTCGAGCTCACCGAAGCGGAGCTCCTCGGGCAGCACGCTGCGGTCGCGGCGGATGACGAGCGCGGCGACGATGCGCTCGATCGATTCGGCGTCGCGCGCCGCGAACGCGACGTCGATCGACGGCACGCCGGCATCCGCGAGGAGATCGTCTCGCGCGAGGAGACCGACCAGCGCTTCGAGATCGCGGAGCGAGTTGCAGACCGGCGTCGCGGTCACGAGCATCAGCTTCGCGCCCGCGGCTCGTCGCGCGAGGGCCGCGTAGCGCTGCGTGCGCGGATTGCGAAACGCGTGGGCTTCGTCGACGACGACGAGCCTCTCGCCGCGGCGCGGCGCGAAGCGATCTGTGAGCAGTCGATCGTGCGTGAGGATGCGTGCGTCGACGGCGAACGAGGAGAGCGTCTCGCTCCACTGCTCGACCAGCGCGGCCGGGACGATCAGCTCCGCTTCGCACTGCATGCGGCGCATGACCGCCGCGGCGACGAAGGACTTGCCGAGGCCGACGTCATCTGCAAGGAGGACTCCGCCGCGCGTGCGGAGCAGGTCGACGGCGCGATCGGCGGCCTCGTGCTGGTGCTCAGCGAGCACCGAGTCTCCGCTCGAGAAAGTCGCGCAGCACGTTGAGCTCTTCCTCGCTGATGCCGTAGAGCCGCGCCACGATCGCGTCGACGTCGTGACTCGCGCGGCGCGCCGCGCGCACGAGTGCGTCGCATTCGGCACGCGTGTCGGGATACGGCATCGCCGCGATCGTGCGGCCGAAGTAGCGGTAGTGCGAGTCCTTCGCGCGCTCCGCGACCGAGACCAGCAGCGCGCCCGCGATGGTCGAGTTCAGGATCGCGGCGATCAGGTGCGCCTCGTCGAGGGACACCGCGTCGAGCATGTACAGCGTCTGATTCGGCACGAGCGGGAACGCCTGCCCGTGAATGTGCACGACATCGGGCAACACCGCCGCGGCCACGCCGCGCGAGAGATCCTTCCACGCGACCTTGATCCCGACGTGCTCCGGCTTCACGAACGAGAGGCGGAACTCCTCCGGCTCCATGCCGCGCTCTTTTGCGAGATGCTGCAGCCAGCGCGGCGGCTTTTTCCATCCTCCGACCGGCGGCCAGAGCATCCATTTCGACGCACTCGCGCTCCAGCGCTGCAGATCGCGTCCGCGTACGCAGCGGCACACGGCGTCGAGCGGGATGTACACGCCATCGGTCGTGACGAGGCGTCCTTTGCTGACGCGCTTCTCGTCGAGAAAAAAACTGCGGTTGTCGCCGGTCTTCACGCCCATGATCGGCTTGCGGCGGAGCGCTGCCGCGAGCGGCGGATGCGATTCGCGCAGGCGGCGCAGAATCGCGGCGACGCGTTCGGGGACGAGCGACCACTCGGGGGTGGCGAGGGAGAGGCGGTCGATGTCGAAGGATTCGCCGTGGGTGGAGACGTGAACGTAGGGGCGGGCTTCAGCCCGCCCATCGACCGGCTGAAGCCGGTCGCTACGTTCGACCGGCAGAAGCCGGTCGGTACGTTCGGCGTCGTGGCAATGAAGCACGATGCCCATCGGGAACGTGTCCGCTTCGAACCAGCGGCGGCGGCGGGGGTCGTCGCTCCAGTCGTCGATCGCGATGACGCGGTCGCGGGCGGCGCGGCGCAGCGGCTCGGCGTACGCGGCGTTCGCGATCTTCGCCGGCATGAGCAGCGCGACGACGCCCGACGGCGCCGCGAGCTGCAGCGCGCGCTCGAAGAACGCGACCGAGAGGTCTGGTTGATGGAACCCGGCATCGCCGCCGCGTTGCGCGCGGAAGAGCGTGTAGCGGTCCGCGTACATCCGCTTCGCGCGCGGCTCGATGCGGCTGTTGCGCACCCAAGGCGGATTCCCGACGACGACGTCGAAGCCGCCGGCTGCCATCACGTGCGCGAAGTGGATGTCGAACGAGAAGAAGTCGAGTGTCCCCTCTTCGACTCGATCCAGCATCCGCCGCGCCTCGGCGCCGCGCGCCTGCAGGTCGCGGAAATGATCCGTGTCGACCGGAATGATGCGGCCGAAGAGATCGCGCTGCGGCGCGGCGAGCGATTGCAGCTCGCGCTCGGTGCCCTCGACGAGCTTCGTCAGCAGTTCCGCCGCGAGCCGCTGATCGTTGCCGCGGATGATGCGATAGATCGCCGGCCGCTCCGCGTGCGATGCGGTGCGATAGCGCTCGAGCAGCTCGCGCTGCGCGTGCAGCGCGACGACCCAGTCGCGATAGAGATCGGCGCGCGCGCCGCCCAGGAAATCCGTCGGCGCGAGGAGCGAGTTGCCCTGGAGGATGTTGCGATCGAGATTCGGCAGCGGCCGGATCTGCTCGATCGACGCCTCGCTGCCGGAAACGATCGCCAGCCAGAGGCGCAGCTCGCAGAGGCGCACCGCTTCCGGTTTCAGATCGACGCCGTAGAGCGAATTGGCGACGATGCGCTGGCGCAGGTCGCGCGGCACTTCGACGCCGGCCTCGGCCGCGAGGCGGCGATAGAGGCGCTCGATGACGCCGAGGGCGGAGAGGAGGAAGGCGCCGGAGCCGCAGGCGGGATCGAGGATGGTGATGGACTCGAGTTTCCCGAGGAGTCGCCGCGCCACGAGTGGAGGACAGGCAATCTTGCCTGTCTGATGTTGGGCAGGCAGGATTGCCTGCCCTCCACATAGCCACTCCGTGACCGCGCGCTCGGTGAGCACATCGACGATCTCGCGCGGCGTGTAGAAACTGCCGCTCGCGGCGCGCTCGTCGGCGGCCATCAGCGCCTCGAAGACCTTGCCGAGCATCTCGGGGTCGACGTGCGTGCCCGCGGCATCGCCTTCATCCACGCGGAAATCGAACTTCTCGAACACCTCCTCGAGCACGCGCTGCATCAGCTCGTTCGGCAGATGCAGATCGCGATGGCGCTGCTCGAACGGCGACGGCTCGAAGAGGCCGCCGTTCAGATACGGGACGCTCCCGAGCTTGCGCGCGGCGAGCTTCCGCTCGTGCAGCGGCGTGTTGAGGCAGCCGAAGAAGAGCGGCAGGAGGACGCCGGAGAAGAACTCGCGGCCGCGGGCGATCTCGTGCTCGAGACGATCGACGAGGAAGCGGCGCTCGCCGCCCAGCCAGCCTTTCTCCTGGATGAACGAGAGGAAAAGCAATCGCGAGAGGATCAGAAGCGCTTCGCCGTCGACCGCTTCGCGCTCTTCGCGCGGATACTCCGTCCCCAGCGCCTCGGCGACGTCGCGCACCGCAGTGCGGAAGCGCTGGAAGAATTGCCGGGTGACGCTCTCGCGATCCAGGGCGCGATCGAAAACACGTGGCAGCGAGCTCTCCTCGCCGAGGGCGAGGAGGTTGAGGCGATCGATCGCATGGGGCGTGGGATTCGTGAGATCGACGTCGAGGCGGCGGAGACCGCGGTCGTGCACGTAGTCGAATATCGAGATCGAATGATCATGTTGATAAACGACTGCTGATTTCGTCAGTAAATTATATTCGCGATATGTGCTCAGAAATTGCGAGACCGATTCTTCGCCCACATCCCCGGTGAGCAGGAACAGATCGAAGTCCCGCATCCGCGCTGCGAGCCGCAGCCTCGCCTCGCCGTTCCACGGCAGCGGCACGCCGCCGCGCCGCCACTCGTCGGGATCGACGTCGATCGGAGCGACCGGATAGCCGAGCTCGCGCAGCAGCTCGAGCACATCGCCGTTGCGGACACGCTCACGCGTTAGCATAGGCGCGCCTCATGCCGGCACGGCCGGCAGCGTCGGTTGCCCAAGGCTTCTTCACGATGGTCACTCAATTGAACGTTCTCCGCCGCGCCGACCTTTGGGCCTGGCTCAAACGCGTGCTCGCCGGAGCGATCTTCGGCCTGTACATGGCCCACCTGCTCTACTTCCTCAATCCGCAGGTGGACATCACCCCGCTGCGGCTGGCGACCGTGACGCTCGTCTACGGCCTGATCTGCGGCTTTCTTTTCGGCTCGGTCCTGTGGGGCCTGCGCTTGTTGCGCGTGCGTCTCTTCGGCCGGCCGGACGCGTACCGCACGCACGGATTCGGCTTCGTCGTCCTCGCGGCGTTCCTCTCTTCGTTCATCTACTGGGTGAACCTGAACGCGGTCCGCATCTATCTTCCGGTCGGCGCGGTGCGCATCCTCTCGAAGGCGACGAACGCGATCACGCTGACCGCGTTCATCCTCCTCGCGCTCTGGGTGCTCGAGCGAAACGCGGACCGGCGCACGTCGCGGGCGATTCTCGTGGCGGGCGTGATCATCATCGCGTTCTCGTCGGTGTTCCTCTACCAGCGCCGCGAGAGCTATCGCACCGATCGCAAAAACGTCGTGGTCGCGACGATCGGCGCGGTCGCGGGGCACCGTCCCGTGATCGTGGTCGCCATCCGCAATCTGCCGTACGACTGGATCGTGACGATGAACGGCGAGGGGCTGCTGCCGTCGTTCGAGCAGCTCGGCGCGCGCGCGTACTTCACGCGCCTCGAGCCGTTTCCGACGACGAGCTCGAAGTCGCTGTGGGCTTCGCTCGCGACCGGGAAGCTTCCATACCGGCATGGGGTGACGGGACGGTTCTCCTATCGCACGCCGCTCAATCGCGACGAGCCGTTTCTGCTGCTGCCGAGCGGCGTCGGCTTTCGCGCGTGGGGGCTGATTCCGCCGGTCACGCGCATCTCCGCGCCGCTGCCGGCCGGTCACGCGCTTCCGCTCTGGGCGCTCTTTCGCCGTCTGCAGCTCGATGCGGCGGTGGTCGCGTGGCCGGCCGTGAAGAGCGTAGGAGGGCGGACGTCCCGTCCGCCCACGGTAGGCGGACGGGACGTCCGCCCTCCTATCGTGGACGCACTCGCGGACGACGCCGCGGCCGCGGCGCAGGTCGAGGGCAACCGCGCGCTGACCGTGGTGGCGCTCGAAGGTTTCGAGAAGGCGCAGCGCGCGCTGCACATCTTCTCGAACGAGCTGCCGCCGCGAACGTCGGTGAAGGGGGAAGCGCTCCGCGCGTACGCGCAGCAGCTCGACCGGCTCGTCGCGGCGATCGCCGGCGAGCATCCCGATCACGTGATCGTGGTCTGCTCGCCGTCCGCCGTGACGCCGCCCGCGCTGCCTTCGAATGTGTACGCGCTGTCGATGAGAGCGATCTCGCGCGACGATCCCGGCGCGAACGACGGCTTCGTGCTCATCACCGGTCCCGGCACCGCGCACCGCGAGAATCCGAAGGCGGCGCGCGTGGTCGACGTCGTCCCCACCGTTCTGTTCGCCGCCGGCCTCCCCCTCGGACGCGACATGGACGGCCAGATTCTCACCGACGCGTTCGACGATGAGACGCTGCGCGCGAGCACGCTCTCCGCGATTCAGACCTACGAGGCGGAGCGCGTCGTGGTGCGCCGCGCGGGCTCCTGACGTCACGGCGTCCATCGCTTCGCCTCCGCGTCGTAGCGCAGCACGCGCATCTTCGCGGTCGCGCCGTAGACGCGCACGGCCCAGAGATCACGGCCGCGCGCGGTGAGATAGATCGTGCCGGACGTCGCTTCGCCGAGGGGCGAGAACGAGCAGATGGTGGAGCGGCCGAACTGCACGGGCGAAGCGTGGGGTTGGAGCGCGTCGCCGTCGGGATCCTTGATCTTCGAGCCAGGGAGTCCGATGGAGACGAGACTCGATCCGTCCAGCACTTCTCGCGGCAATCCGATCCGGCGATCGATGCCGCGCTTGATGTCGTCGTTGCGAATGCCGTCGCGATCGCCGTCTTCGTAGACGGCAAAGGTCCAGCGATCGCCGCTCTTCTGAAACTTCAGACCGCAATACACGTTGCGCGCGATGGCGCGGGAGCGCGTGAGATGGAAGATCGAGCGCATCGTGCCGGCCGCCGCGCGGACCGCGGAGCGGCGGCGCAGATTCGTGAATGCGGGGACCGTGGCGAGCGTGATCATTCCGAGGATCGCGAGGACGGTGAGGAGCTCGGTGAGGGTGTAGCCGTTGCGTTTGCGCACACGTTTCTCCTTTCGTTTGGTTGCGCGGTTTCGCGGTTTCGCGGTTTCGCGGTGGGAGGGAGACCGCGCAACTGCGTGACCGCGTAACTGCGCATCCGGGGTTGAGGTGGGGCTGCCGCGCCGCGCGGCGGCCCCAGGTGGGATGGGTGGTGGGCGGCGTCTAGTTCGACGCCGTGGTGGAGGGCTTCTTCGCGCGCGGCTTGCGCGGGCTCTGGATCTTGGAGCTCAGCGTGGTCTTGCCTTCGACGGCGATGTAGGGCGCGACGCGCTCGTAGGTCTTCGCGCCGAAGCCTTTGACCTGCATCAGCTCACTGGTCTTCTTGAACGAGCCGTGCTGCGTGCGGTACTCGAGGATGCGCTGCGCGGCTTTCTCGCCGACGCGCGGGAGTAGCGCGAGCTGCGCGGCATCGGCGGTGTTGATGTTGACGACGCCCGTGGCCTGCACCGAGCCGGACGGCGCCGCATCGGCGAGTGCCACCGTGGCCGTGGCCAGGATGACGAGAGCGAGGGTGAAGATGTGAAGGGACTTCCGCATTGGGTCTTTTCTCCTTTCGTTATTGCTGCTGTTGTTTGTTGTTGTTGTTGAACTGCGTTTCGGTTTGGCTGTTGGTTGGTTCGTTCCACACTGAACCGTCCGTTGATTGACCTGTCCGTTTCACGTGATCAGCGTCTTCCTCAGCACCACCTCCTTTCGCCGGCCCACTAGTGCAGGCGGGCCACCAGGTGGCACAAACGGACAAACATCGGCTTTTCAGCAGGTTACGCAGTTGCGCGGTCGCGCGGGATGTCACAAAAGTGAGCGCGCGGAGGCGGGATGCAAAAGATTTTGCGTGTGGAGTGCGGCAACGCCAGTTGCCGCTTTCCAACGCGGCAGCGCAAGCTGCCGCGCCGCAGCGCTGCTGCGGCGTATGAAAGCGGCAACTTGCGTTGCCGCACTCCACACAACTAATCGACGCGGGTCAGCTTCACGCGTTTTGCCGTCGCGTCGGTCCACGCGACGTACACGGTGTTGCCGAGGAGCGCGGCGCGGGGGAAGCCGGAGCCGCGGGCGGCGGTGGTGGCGGCGACTTTCACGGGCGCGGCGGGCTTTCCGTTCGCGGGCACGCGGCGCAGCATGATGTCGTCGTTCTCGACCCACATCACGAGCGCGCTGCCGTCATTCGCGAGCAGCACTTCGACGCGGCCGATCGACTTGCCGCTGTCGACGCGCACCGGCGGGCCGAACGTCGCTCCCGCATCGCGCGAGAACGCGACGTACACGCGCGGATCGTTGTTCGCCGCGGTGAACCATGCGGCGGCGACGAGCTTGCCGCGCGCGTCGAGCTGCGGTCCGTTCACCGGGCAGCCGGCGATCTTCCAGCCGTCGTTGTGGACGAGCTTCGGCGCGGTCCACGTCCCGTTCGCGCGGCGGAGGATGCCGATGTCGCGCACCTCGCTCTCCGACCGATCGCGATACGCGATCACGGGACCGTTCGCGGTCATCGCCATCCCCGTCGTGCAGCACTCGCACACGCGCGCATCGACGCGCGTCTCCTTCGTCACTTTGAGCGCGGCGTCGAGTTCCGCGTAGCGCATCGTCATCGGTCCGCCGCCGTGCCCGTGATCGCCGGGCGACATCTCCCGCCCGTCGAGCCACACCACGCCCACGCCGCTCGTGGCCAGCGGCACCATCGACGCGAACCCGTGCTCGGTCTTCGTCCCGTCGGTGTGCAGCACGCGCGCGGGAGTCCACGTCGCACCGCCGTCGCGCGACGAGGTCACGACGACGTCGTAAGTGTACGTGCCCGGAGCGCTCTTCTGCAGCCAGTGCGCGAAGAGCGTTCCCTTCGCATCCTCGACGATCGACGGAAAGTCGGCCCAGTTGACGAAGAAATCGTCTCGCGCGGCGATCGTTCGCGCGGCACTCCACTTGCCGTTCTTCATCGTCGCGAGCTTCAGCGCGTGCTTCTTTCCGCCGGCCGGTTCCATCCACGTCATCAGCAGCGCGCCGCCTCGCGTCGTGGTCAGATGCGGCGCGGAAGAGCCGGAGGCGGCGGGAGCGGAAACGGCGACGACCGCAGCAAGAAGTCCGGAGAGGAGCATCAGGGCGTTATACTCGAAGGAAGGCGCCTGATGAAGGAAAAGCGCGAGATCTATCGCTTCCTCCACGTCACACCACGGCGCATTTTCGAACAGCTCGATCAATACGTCATCGGGCAGCGCCACGCGAAGGAAGTTCTGGCCATCGCGGCGTACAACCACCTCAAGCGCATCGAGTACCTGAAGTTCGGCGGCGAGGTGTCGATCCGTAAGTCGAACATCCTGATGATCGGCCCCTCGGGCAGCGGGAAAACGTATCTCGCGCGCACGCTGGCGAAGATCCTCGACGTGCCGTTCGCGTACAACGACGCGACGGCGTTCACCGAGGCGGGGTACTACGGCGAGGATGTGGAAGTGGCGATCGGGCGGCTGTTGTACGCGACGAATCAGAACGTGAGCTCGGCCGAGAACGGGATCGTGTTCATCGACGAGATCGACAAGATCGCGCGGCGCTCCGGCGGCGCGCGCACCGGCGCGGGTCCGCGCGACATCGGCGGCGAAGGCGTGCAGCAGGCGCTGCTCAAGATCCTCGAGGGTGAAAAGATCTTCGTGCCGCTCAACGTCACCGCGCACTGGAACAAGTACGACTACGTCGAGATCGACATCTCGAACATCCTCTTCATCTGCGCCGGCTCGTTCTCGGACATGGAGGAAGAGGTCGTGGGGAAGATCGCCGGCTTCTTCGAACAAGCGGCGCCGGCGCATCACGAAGTGGCCACCGAGGCGCTGACGAAGTACGGGTTCCTTCCGGAGCTCCTCGGCCGGCTCCCGGTGCGCGTCGAGCTGCAGGAGCTCTCGCCGGACGATCTCGTCTCGATCCTCACCGAGCCGCGCGAGGCGATGATCCCCGAATACCAGCGCCTCTGCGCGCTCGATCAGATCCAGCTCGAGTTCAGCCGCTCCGCGCTTTTCGAGATCGCCCACGCCGCGCGCAAGCAGCGCCTCGGTGCGCGCGCGCTGCGCGCGATTCTCGAGAAAGTGCTCCATCCGATTCTCTTCGTCGGCCCCGAGCGCGCGGGAGAGCGCGTCGTGATCGAGCCCGAGGACGTGCGGCGCGTGGTGGATGCTTAATCCGGGCATGCGCACGATCGGAATCGCGGCGAAGTCCACACCTCCCGCGCTCGCGTACGCGGAGCGCGTCGCGGCGGACCTGCGCGCGCGCGGCCTTTCGGTCATCTTCGACGACGACACCGGCCGCGAGATCGGCGACGCGTACGAGCACACCTCGAAGGCGGAGCTCGGCCGGCGCTGCGATCTGCTGATCACCTTCGGCGGCGACGGCACGCTTCTCTCCGTCGCGCGCCACGCGCCGGAGCACGTGCCGATCGTCGGCGTGAACATGGGCACGCTCGGCTTCCTCACCGAGATCCGCGTCGAGGAGTTTCCACACGTTCTCGAGCGCGTGCTCGAAGGCAACTACTTCGTCGAGCCGCGGGTCACCTTCAAGGTTTCGGTGAGCGGACCCGATCGCGATCCGAAAAAGCTCTATCGCGTGCTGAACGACGTCGCCATCAACAAGAGCGCCGTCGCGCGGATCATCGAGATGCGCGTCAGCGTCGCGGGACTGTTCGTGTCGACGTTCCGCGGCGATGGATTGATCGTCGCGACGCCCACGGGATCGACGGCGTACAACCTCTCCGCGGGCGGACCGATCATCTATCCGACGATGGGCGCGGTGGTCATCACGCCGATCTGCCCGCACATGCTCACGAATCGCCCGCTCGTCCTGCCGGATGAGCTCGACATCGAGATCGGCCTTACGACTCCCGACGCGAAGAATGTGTTTCTCACTCTCGACGGCCAGGAAGGCTTCGAGTTGACCGAGCACGACCGCGTCTGTGTGCGAAAATCGGAAGAACGCGTATTGCTGGTGCAGTCTCCGGACAAGAATTACTTCGACGTGTTGCGCAGCAAACTGAAGTGGGGAGAAGGATGAGAGTCGCCTTCGCGGTGCTGTCGTTGCTTCTCGTCGCGCAGAGTAGTCGCGCGGCCGACCCGGTGTATCTCGACGAGCTCGCGGAGACACCGCTGGCGACGCTTCAGTCGATGTTTCCCGGGATGAAGCACGAAGGCTGCTACCGCCTCGGCGAAACGCGTTACCTGCTCCTCACGCTCGACAAGAAGGATCAGAAGCCGTGGCGGGTGATGCTCTCGACCGTCGCACCTTGCCGCCGCGCGGAGACCGGACCGGCGCTGGACGTCCGCGCGCGCACCGGCGTCGAGCTCGGCCAGACTCAGGTGCAGGCCGTGGTGAAGATGGGCCGGCCCGACACGACGGGTCCGCCGGAAACGCCGATGCGCAAGCACGGGGACATGGAGTTTTTCTACCTCTGCCGCGTGAGCGAAGGCTGCGCGAGGCACACGAGCGTGTTCTTCAAGGACGGCGTGGTGTCGGCGATCTCGGAGTGGTATTCGGAGTGATTGCTTGTCAGTGCAGCGACGCTTCGTACGTCGATCTGACCGCCGCCACGTACGCGCGCGTCTCGCGATACGGCGGCACGCCGCGATACTTCTCCACCGCGCCCGGTCCCGCGTTGTACGCCGCGAGGGCGAGATCGAGATCGCCGTCGAAGGTATCGAGCAGCGTGCGGAGATAGCGTGTGCCGGCGAAGATGTTCTGGCGCGCGTCGAAGACGTTCGTGACGCCGAGGTAGCGGGCGGTGGCGGGCATGAGCTGCATGATCCCGCAGGCGCCGACGGGCGAGACCGCATTCGCCTTCCACGCCGACTCGCGGCGCGCGACCGCGGCGACGAGACGCGGATCGACGCCGTGCGTGCGCGCGGCTTCGTGGACCGCGTCGCTGTAGTGCGTCGGCGCGGCGGCGGAGGCATGCGGATCGAACACCGCGGGGCCGAACGCCGCCGCGTGCGGAATCGCGCGCGTGCTGCGCAGCGACACGAGCGCCTCGCGGATGTTGCCGAAGAAGCGATACGCGGTGATCGAGCGATGATCGTTCGAGATGACCACGCGTCCCGGCTTCTTCAGGCGCGCCGACGGAATGTCGCTCGCGGAAAACTTCCGCTCGCCGCTCAGAGGAGGGCGGACGTCCCGTCCGCCAGCCAGGGCGGACGAGACGTCCGCCGTCCAGACGAGCAGCGTGAGCGCGATCACAGTTCCAGTTTTCATGTGGCAATGAGCAGAAGTCTCCTCCCGCGTGTAGCATTCCGCGCATGCGGAACTTTGTTGCGTTACTCTTCATCGCTCTGCTCGGTTGCGCACCGGCCATGAAGACTGATTCCGGAACACTCTTCACCGGCGGCACGGTCGTCGCCGGCGCGGAACAAACTCCGCGCAAAGACTTTGCGGTCTACGCCGACGGCGGCCTGATCCGCGAAGTGGGGCCCGCGGATGCACTGCGGCGTGCGCATCCGTACGCACGCGTCGTCGATGCGGCGGGCGCGACGATTCTCCCGGGCCTCACCGACGCGCATGGCCACCTCTACGGTCTCGGCCTCTCGCTCGACATCGTCAGCCTCGTCGAGACGACCTCGCCTGACGACATCGTCACGCGCGTTCGCGAGCGCACCTCGCGAGCCGCGGCAGGCGAATGGATTCTCGGCCGCGGCTGGGATCAGAACGACTGGGCGGTGAAGGAGTTCCCGACCGCGGCGCAACTCGATCCAGCGACATCGCAGAATCCCGTCTGGCTCAAGCGCGTCGATGGGCACGCGGGCTGGGCGAACACCGCGGCGTTGCGCGCGGCGAGCATCACCGCCGCGGCGAAAGATCCCGAAGGGGGACGCGTCCTCCGCGACGCGAACGGCGAGTTGACCGGCGTCTTCATCGATGCGGCGATGAGTCTCGTCGAGGCAAAAATTCCGCCGCCGACGGCCGCGCAGCGCAAGGCGCGCGTGCTCGCGTCGGCGGAGGCAATCGCGGCGAACGGCCTCACCGAGATGCACGACGCCGGCATCGACGGCGCGACGATCCTCGCGGTGAAGGAGCTGATCGACGAGAAGCGTTTTTCGATCCGCGTCTACGCGATGCTCGGCGACAACGAGGCGCTGCTGCGCACGTGGTTCGAGAGCGGGCCGCTGATGGACTACGGCGGGCGCCTCACCGTTCGCTCCGTGAAGTTGTACGCCGACGGCGCGCTCGGCTCGCGCGGCGCGGCGCTGCTCGAGCCGTACAGCGACGATCCGGGCAACAGCGGGTTGATGCTCTCAACACCGGAGCACATCGCGGACGTTTCACGCCGCGCGCGATGGGTGGGATTCCAGGTGAATACGCACGCGATCGGCGACCGCGGCGTGCGCAACGTGATCGATGCGTACGCGCGCGCGGGCGTCGAGGCGAAGGATCGCTTCCGCGTCGAGCATCTGCAGGTGATCTCACCGCCCGACGTGCCGCGTCTCGTGCAGCACGGCATCATCGCGTCGATGCAGCCGACGCACGCAACCTCGGACATGCCATGGGCCGAAGCGCGCCTCGGATCTGAGCGCGTGAAGGGCGGCTACGCGTGGCGCACCATCCTCGATGCCGGCGGCCGCCTCGCTCTCGGCTCCGACTTCCCCGTCGAAGACGTGAGTCCTTTCTTCGGTCTCTACTCCGGCGTCAGTCGTCAGGATCAGCGCGGGAATCCGCTCGGCGGCTGGTATCCGTCGCAACGGCTCACGCTCGCGGAAACGATCCGCGGCTTCACGCTCGACGCGGCATACGCGGCGTTCGAGGAGCAGACGCGCGGCACGATCGAGCCGGGCAAGCTGGCCGATCTCACGATCGTCGAAGGCGATCTCTTCGCGATGCCGGCGGCGGAGCTGTTCAAGGCGAAGGTGCGCTACACGGTGGTCGGCGGCGAGATCGTGTCCGGCCGATAGGACTGCACGGCTCAAATCAGAGTTCGAAGCGGCACTTCCGGCCGGGCGCCGACATGCGAAATGATCTCGGCCGCGGCGACTCCGCCGAGCCGTGCGCACTCGGCCAGCGGCCTGCCGTGTGTGAAGCCGTAGAGGAAACCGGACGCGTAAAGGTCTCCGGCGCCCGTGGTGTCCACCACCCTGTCAACGGCCGCTGCGGGCACCGGCTGCACCGCATCACTCGTGACCACCACCGACCCCCTGGCGCTGCGGGTCAACACAGCGATCGGGCACTTGCCCTTCACAGCGGCGAGCGCGGTGTCGAAATCCTTCGTCTCGTACAACGATTCGATCTCCGATTCATTGGCGAACAGAATGTCGACTGACGCTTCGATGAGCTCCTGGAACTCGTCGCGGTAGCGGTCGACGCAAAACGAGTCCGACAACGTGAGCGCAACCTTACGGCCGTTCGCTTTCGCGATCCGAATCGCCTTTCGGATTGCGTCCCTGGGTGCGGGAGCATCCCAGAGATAGCCCTCGAAATACGTCACCTGGGCGCGGTCGATCTGCTCGGGATCGATGTCGTTCAGACCGAGCGCGACACACGCGCCGAGATAGGTGTTCATCGTCCGCTGGGCGTCGGGCGTCACCATGATCAGGCAACGCGCAGTGGGCGCGCCGCCCTCGAGCGGCGGCGTCTGGTACTCGACGCCCATGGCACGGATGTCATGAGTGAAGACCTGCCCGAGCTGGTCTTTGGCCACCTTGCCGACGTAACCGGCGCGGCCGCCGAGCGAGGCGATGCCGGCGGCGGTGTTCCCGGCTGAGCCGCCGGAGCATTCGATGCCCGGTCCCATCTGCGCGTAGAGCCGCTCCGCGGTCTCGGCGTTGATCAGGGTCATCGCGCCCTTCGCGAGCGAGTGAGTGTTCAGGAACGCGTCGTCTGCGTGCGCCAGGACGTCGACGATCGCATTCCCGACGCACAGCACATCCAGCTCATTGGCCGCGCTCAACGGATGTATCTCCCGATGATCGGCGCGAGATTGCGTTTCACAGAATCGTGAACGACGCTCGGTTCGGTGAGGATCGCGAACTGCAGCGCGTTCACGCAGCCGCAATCGCGCGTGCGCGCCGCCACGCGCGCGATCGAGCCGCGCAGGATCTTCTGGGCCATGACCGCATTCGCGCGGAGATACGTGAGGATCTGCTCGATGCTGACGTCGTCGTGCTCCTCGTGCCAGCAGTCGTAGTCGGTGACGAGGGCCATCGTCGCGTAACAGATCTCCGCTTCGCGGGCGAGCTTCGCCTCCTGCAGGTTGGTCATGCCGATCACGTCGACGCCCCACGTGCGATAGAGCCTCGACTCCGCGCGCGTCGAGAACTGCGGCCCTTCCATGCAGAGGTAGACGCCGCCCATGTGTGCTCGCGCGCCCGCCTCGCGCGCGACTTCGCCCATGACGAACGACACGCCGGCGCAGATCGGATCGGCGAAGGCGACGTGTCCGACGATGCCGTTGCCGAAGAAGGTGTCGGGACGATGCCGTGTGCGGTCGATGAACTGATTCGGAAAAACGATGTCCGTCGGCTTGTACTCTTCCTTCATCGATCCGACCGCGCTCGCGGAGAGGATCGTGTGCACGCCGAGAACCTTGAAGCCGAAGATGTTCGCGCGGTAGTTCAGCTCCGTCGGAAGGAGGCGATGTCCGCGCCCGTGACGCGAGAGGAACGCGACGCGCGTGCCGTCGATTTCGCCGATGACGTAGGGATCGGACGGCGCGCCGAACGGCGTGTCGATCGTCCGCTCCTCGACGACGGTCAGGCCTTCCATTTCGTAGAGACCGGAGCCGCCGATGATCCCGATGGCTACATCGCTCATCCGCGAATCCTCCTCAGCGACTCGTCGATCTTCTCGCCGACGAGCTTCGCCAGCTCGACCGCGGCGAGTCCGTCTTCCCCGGCGACGATCGGACGCGAGCGGTCGCGCACGCACTGCAGAAACGACTCGAGCTCCGCGCGCAGCGGCTCCTTGTCTTCCACGATCACCGCGGCGGGCTCGATCTTGCCGCCGCGAAGCATCCGGTAGCCTTTCACCTGCTTCGCCTTCGTATCGACGGAGTAGTAGAAGTCGGTGCCGAAAAACCGCTGCTCGCGCACCGGCTTCTGCGAAACGCGGCTGGCGGTGAGATTCGCGACCGCGCCGTTGTCGAGCTCGAGGCGCACGTTCGCGATGTCGACTTTCTCCGTGACCACGGGCACGCCCAGCGCGCGAATGTCGGTGGCTGTACCGCCGATCAGCGAGAGCACGAGATTGAGATCGTGGATGAGCAGATCGAACAGGACGTCGATGTCCACCGAACGATTCGAGAACTCGCTGATGCGCTCGGAGACGAAGAAGCGCGTGTTGCGCACCTCGTCCGCGATCGCGGTGATCGCGGGGTTGTAGCGCTCGACGTGGCCGACCTGAATGATGCGGCCGTGTTTGGCCGCAAGGTCGATGAGCCAGCGCGCCTGTTCGGGCGTCGTGGTGATCGGCTTCTCGATCATCACATCGCAGCCGGCAATCAGCAGCTGCTGCGCGATCTCGAAGTGCGTGGTCGTCGGCGTGGCGATGACGGCGCAGTCGATCTCCTTCGCAATCGCGGCGACGCTGTCGAAGCGCCGAAGCGAATGCTTCTGCTGGACTTCGGCCGCGTTTTCATCCTTCGGCTCGACGAAGCCGGCGACGTTCGCCTCAGGAATCTCGGTCAGAACACGCGCGTGGCGGCGTCCGAGGTAGCCGGTTCCGATGACGCCGACTCTCGTCACCGAATGAAGCCTCGCTGCTGCGCATGCCGCACGAAGTCGGCGAAGTACCGCACCTCGGAAACGAATCCGAGCTCCGCCTCGATGCGGTCGAGCGCGTCGTGGAGCTTCAGATGCGAGCGGATCAGCAGCCGGTACGCGCGCTGCAGCCCCTCGATGGTCTCCTTCGGAAATCCCTTGCGCTCCAGTCCGATCGTGTTGATGCCGTACGTTTTCGCGGGCCGGCTGCCGACGGTTTTTACGAACGGCAGCACGTCCTGCGTGCAGATCGAGCCGCCGCCGATGAACGCGTGATCGCCGACGCGGCAGAACTGATGGATCGCCGTGAGCGCGCCGATCATCGCGAAGTCGCCGACATCCACGTGTCCCGCGAGCGTGGCGTTGTTCGCGAAGATCGTGTTCGAGGCGACATGACAATCGTGCGCGACGTGCGCGTAGGCCATGAAGAAGTTGTTGTTGCCGATCGTCGTCACGCCGCCGCCGCCGGTCGTGCCGCGGTTGATGGTGACGAACTCGCGGAAGACGTTGTCGTTGCCGATGTGCAGCTCCGTCTTCTCGCCTTTGAATTTCAGATCCTGGGGAGGAGTCCCGATCGAAGCCTGGCCGACGAAGCGATTGCGCTCGCCGATGGTCGCGGGCCCTTCGATGTGCACATGCGGCCCGATGAACGAGCCGGCGCCGATGCTGACGTGCGGACCGATGACGGCGTACGGACCGACCGTGACGTCGGGCGCGAGCGCGGCTTCACTGCTGATGACGGCGGTTTCCGCGATGGCTGACATGCTCATTCCGGCTTCCCCGTGAGCACGCTCAGGAGCTCCGCCTCGGCGACGACGACGCCGTTCACTTTCGCCACTCCCCGCATCTTCACGGTCGTGGCACGGCGATGGAGGACTTCGCATTCGAGGATGAGTTGATCGCCCGGAACGACGGGGCGGCGGAAGCGCGCCTTGTCGATCCCGCCGAAGAGAAAGAGCTTGTTCGCGCGCTCCTGGTCGGACATCTCGCGCAGACCGAGAAGCGCGCAGCACTGCGCCATCGCCTCGACGATCAACACGCCCGGCATCACGGGCGCGCCGGGAAAGTGTCCCTGGAAAAATTGTTCGTTCGCGGAGACGTTCTTCAGGCCGGTGATGCGCTTGCCGTCTTCGCTGATCTCGAGAACGCGATCCACCAGCAGCATCGGGTAACGATGCGGGAGGAGTTTCATGATTTCGGTGATGCTCAACATAGGAACTCCTGTGTCAGTGGAGGGCGGACGTCCCCGTCCGCCCCGGTGGCGGACGGGACGTCCGCCCTCCTCACGATGACACCTTCTTCTTCGTCAATCTCCGCAGCGCTGCTTCGCGGCGCCAGAACTCGCGCGACGGAACGGCTGGGATGCCCATCACTCTCGTGTCCTCGGGAACATCGTTCAGCACGGCGCTCTTGGCCGCGACCTGCGCGCGGTTGCCGATCTTCAGATGGCCGGCCATGCCCGACTGTCCGGCCATGGCCACGTAGTCGCCGAGCTCGGAGGAGCCGGCGATGCCCACCTGCGAGACGAGAAAGCAGTGCTTCCCCACCTTTACGTTGTGACCGATCTGCACGAGGTTGTCGATCTTCGTTCCCTCGCCGATCACCGTCTCGCCGAGCGCGGCGCGATCGATCGTCACGCCGGCGCCGATCTCGACGTCGTCCTCGACGCGCACGATTCCCAGCTGCGGGATCTTGTGATGCCGCCCGCCCTCGGTCGCGAAGCCGTAGCCGTCCGAGCCGATGACCGCGCCGCTGTGAATGATGCAGCGGCTTCCGATCCGCGAGCCGTAGTAGATCGAGACCTGCGGATAGACGATCGAGCCGTCGCCGATCGTCACGCCGTCGCCGATGGTGACGTTCGGAAAGATCGCGACGTCGTCGCCGATGACCACGTTCTCGCCAATCGACGTGAACGCGCCGACCGCCGCGTTGCGGCCGAGCTTCGCCGACGACGTGATCGCGGCATGCGGCGAGATCCCTTTCGGCATCGGCTGCTTGTCGAAGAATCGCGCGGCCACGCGCGCCATCGCGTAGTACGGGTTGTCGACGCGGATCCAGCGCGCGGAGCCGCCCTCGAGATCCTTGCTCACCAGCACGGCCGAGGCGCGCGTGGTCTCGACCATCGGCGCGTACTTCGGATTCGCGAAGAAGGTGATCTCTCCCTCGGCCGCGTCGGCGAGCGTGGCGATTCCGGTGATCAGGACGTTCGTCGGACCCTCGCAGGAGCCGGAAACGAACGCGACGATCTCGGAGAGAGGAACGGCGGCGGGCATTGGCGGGCGGATTTTATATGAAGGCACAAAAAAGCCTCCCGCTCCCGGGAGGCAATGGAGGGCGGACGTCTCGTCCGCCACGTGGGCGGACGAGACGTCCGCCCTCCTGTGAGCCGCGTTACTTCTTCGCCGCTGCGGGCGCGGCGAGCGCCTCGTTGAAGCGCTTGATGACCGTGTCGGTCACGTCGATCGCCTCGGAGGCGTAGACGAGTCCGGACTCGAACTTGTTGAAGATCGCGGCGAGGCCCATTTCCTTGCCGAGGGCGTCGATGACCGGCTTGATTTTGGCCTCGAGGGCCTGGAGCTCGCGGTCGCGCGCCTCGCCGATGTCACGGTCGGCGTCCTGGGCGTAGCGCTGCATGGAGATGCGCTTGTCGGCAAGCTGCTTCTGCATGTCCGTCAGCTTGTCCTCGCTGAGCGAGATCTTCTTCGTGTTGATGTCGGCGTCGAGCTTGCGCAGCTCTTCGTCCATCGCCTTGGCCTTCTCGATGCGCTCTTCCTGCAGCTTTTTGAGCTTGTCGTAGGCCGCCTTGCCCGCGGTCGACTGCGTGAGCACCTTCTGCACGTCGATCACGGCCACGCGAGCGGGCTGGTTCTGCGCGAACATCGGCGCCGCCAGGGCCGCCACTGCAATCGAAACCAGGAACTTCTTCATGAGATCTCCTTGTGTGAAGCGCCGGGAGGACCTCCGCGGCGCAACGTGCTTAATCCGATGTCGTTTAGAACGTATTCCCGATGGTGAACTGGAAGGCCTCGAATTTATCGAACAGCTCGTCGTCCGGTTCCTTCTGCGGATTGAAGGCGTAGATGAACCGCAGCGGGAACTGGAAGACCGGCAGGAAGATACGCATTTCGGCGCCGACCGAATAGCGCAGCCTGGCGACGTCGAAGTTCTCGCGATACGCGTACGCGCGTCCCGCGTCCGCCCACAGCACGAGGCGCAGCGGATCGTTGACCTTGTAGATGTATTCGAAGTTGTAGGAGTGGTACTTGTACCCGCCGCGCGGACGCGGGCCGAAGCCGGGGAAGACCTCATACGGGCCGAGCGTGCCGTACTTGAAGCCGCGCACGGAGAACTCGCCGCCGACGATGAAGCGGTCCTGATCCTGGACGCACATCTCAGTGATGTCTTTGTTCAGCTCCTCGTAGGAGTACGCGCAGTTGTCGCGGAACGGTTTGATGTAGCCGCCTTCCGCGTTGAAGCTGAACGCGCTCTTGCGCGAGACGCGGAAGAAGCGCGTGAGGCCGATCGTCGGCTTGAGCATCGCCACGGTGCCGCCGAGCGGGCCGCCTGCGTACGCGATCGAAAGCGCGATGCGCGAGCCGCGCATCGGATCGTACGGATGATCGCGCGAGTCGTAGCGGTACGACGGAATGATCGTCGAAGTCGTGAAGTCGAGATCGCGCGCGAGGCCGACCGGAATGTTGCCGTTCGGATCCGGCGCCTCGTTCACGTCATAGCGATAGTGCGATTTGTCGAAGCCGTAGAGCAGCGAGATGCTGTCGAAGCGGCGCAGGCGATAGCCGTAGCCGACCGTGCCGCCCCTCGCGTTCTGCTCGTAGCCGAACGAGCGCGGCGGCGTGCGGTCGCTGTGGTACAGCGAGACGCCGAGGCTGTTCGGCGTGTCCATGAACCAGGGGTCGGTGTAGGAGATGCTGAAGAAGTTGGTCTGGCTGCCGCGCTGGTAGCTGAGGCCGAAGTTCTCGCCCTCGCCGAGGAAGTTGCGCGTCGCGAACTGCGCCTGCACGAAGAAGCCGCCCGTCTCCGAGTAGCCGCCGCCGAACTGGATGTCGTTCTTCCCTTCCTCGATGCCCTTCACGAGGATGTCGACCGTCTTCGACTCCGAATTGACCTTGAAGTCGGGATTCTCGGTGACCTTGAAGTAGCCGAGCTGGCCGAGCTTGTAGAGGCTCTGCTTGAAGGTCTCCATGTCCATGATCTGACCTTCCTCGAGGAAGATCTCGCGGCGGAGCACCTTGTCCTTGGTCGTGGTGTTGCCTTCGAACTCGAGACGTCCGAGGCGGAACTGATCGCCCTCGAAGACGCGCAGGTTGACGTCGATGACGTTGTTCCCGCGATCGATGTACTCCGGATCGACGTACGCGTAGATGTAGCCGCGCACGCGGTACGCCTCGCCGAACGCGTCGACTCGATTCTGAATCGGCTTGCGCGCGAGCGTCTCGCCCTTTTTCAGCGGCCAGTCGCCGATGATCTGCTCGTTCGTGAAGATCGTGTTGCCCTCGACCGAGACCTGGCCGAACGTGTGGACTTCGCCTTCCTTGACCGGAATCGTGATCCGCACCCGCTTGCGGACGGTCTTGATCTGCGGATCGCCGAACGCGACTTTCTGGTAGCCGTGGTCCTGGTAGAAGTTCTTCACGCGCTCGAGGTCTTCATCGAGCTTCGAGGGGATGTAGAGGTTCTTCTTGCGCACCCAGGTGATGAGGTTGTGCTTCTTCACATCTTTCATCACGCCGCGCAGCCGGCGGTCGGAGAAACGCTGGTTCCCGATGAAGTCGACGGCGGCGACCTTCGCCTTGATGCCTTCATTGATGATGAAGACGATCTTCTTCTCGCCCGGCTCCGCAAGGTCTTCGGTGATGGCGTCGACCTGCACGCCTTCGAAGCCGCCCTCGGAATACGTGCGGCGGATCTTCTCCGCGGCGCGGCGGACGAGCGTCTGCTCGATCGTGTTGCCGACGTGCAGATCGATCTTCTCCTGCTCGAGCGCCTCGTTGATCTTGGTCGTGGTCAGCTCTTTGTTGCCGCGGAACTCGACCGAACCGATGCGCGGGCGCTCCTTCACGACGGCACGAACGATCACGCCCGCCTCGCCCTGATCGGCCTCGATGCGGATGTCGTCGAACAGGCCGGTCTGCCAGAGGTTCACGAAGTTCCGCTGAATGGCCTCGGGCGAATACGGCTCGCCGGGGGCGACGCCGAGGTAGACGCGAATCGTGTCGCTTGCAACGGAAGTGTTACCAACGACCTCGAAGCGCTCGACGACCTTGCCGGCCAGCTCGCCGGTCGGACTCTGCGGCTGCACCGGAGGGGCCGGGGCGTCGGTGATGCGGCCGCCGGAGGAGGGCGTCTCGAGGATCACGCCCGGGCGCGGCCGTGGCTGCTCCGGCTGCTGCTGTTGCGTGTTGGATTGCGCGTGTGCAGCGGCGCCGGCAAGCGCGCCCGCGAGCAGCATTGATAGCATTCGAGTCATAAAAGTCGTATCGAGACCAAGGTTTTGATGTGTGACGCGTGAGCCGGGATAGAGGTCACGCGGGGCTCAAACACCCGAAGGACGCGGCGCATTCTACACGGGGAAGGGTTTCCCGGCCCGTTACGAGGCGTAGGTGGCCAGACCCCTGCCGAACGACCAGTTCTCCTTCGCCACTTCGACGAGGCTGATCAGCACGTCGTCGGGCCGCACATCCACCGAACTTTGCAGCCGCTCCACGATGTCCGCGTAGAGGTTCCGCTTGATCTCGACCGTGCGTCCCGCGTTGAGCGTGATCTCGATGATGATCAGCTCGTCGGTGCGCTCCACACCGCCGTACGAAGGATGCGCGATCAGCCGGTCGGCCTCGACCTCGTCGAAGATCTGGAACCGGTCGTCCGCCGGCACGCTGGCCTGGGCCACGAGCGCGTCATGAATCGCGTCTCCCGCGGAGCGGAGAAACTCGGGCGAGCGGCCCTTGCGGAGGGTGATGCGGACGAGCGGCATTACTCGAAGAGCTCGCGGAGAGGAAGCGACCAGCCGGGAACGACGTCGCCGCCGGTGAGGGTGTCGGTGATGGTGAGGTCAGAGGCAGACGCTGGGGTTCGGACGACCGCCGTTTGTTTATCCGGGTCGACCACGATCACCATGCGTGTGCCGCCCCGCAGATACTCGAGCACCTTCTCATAGACCTCGCTGAACGAGTCGTTCGGCGAGATCACCTCGACCGCAAGATCCGGGGCACCGGGAAAATACTTTCGCGTCTTTGCGACGCGCTCGCGGCGCACAAATGCTACGTCGGGCGCGCGGACGGTATCTGGATCGCGCGCGACGACGAACCCGGTATCGCTCGAGATGACGATGCCGAGGTTGCGCTCCGAAACGTAACTCCCGAGATGCAGGGCGATGCGCCCCGCAATCACGCCATGCTCGAATCCCGCCGGTGACATCGTGATCAATTCTCCCTGCACGAGCTCGTGCCGATGCGCGCCGTCATCCGGCATCGCCAGCAGTTCGTCCGCAGTCATCAGCTTCGTTTCGACGCTCATCAAAGCCTCAGTTGGCAATCGGCTCCTCGATCGTCCTCGGCACGAGCAGTACTTCGTCGCCGTGCATCGTGATGTCGATGCGCTCGGGGATGGTGTCCTTGTGGCGGATCATGTACTCCGACAGCTCGTCCTCGACGTGGCGCTGGATGGCGCGGCGCAGCGGGCGTGCGCCGGAGTTGGCTTCTTCCTTCGCCTTGCCGAGAAGCCATTGCACGACCGAGTCGTCGACGGCGATCTGCACGTTCTTGTGCACGAGCGCGTTGTTCACGTCGTCGATCAGGAGCTGGCAGATCGCGCGGAGCTCGGCGTCGGTCAGCGCGTTGAAGATGATCACTTCATCGATGCGGTTGATGAACTCGGGGGAGAACTCGCGCTTCAACTCGCCGTGAATGAGCTGCTCGGCCGACTTCTGATCCGCAGCCTCGCCCTTCTCGCGGAATCCCATGTGTCCCTTGGTCGCGAGATGCCGCGTGCCGAGGTTCGAGGTCATGATGATCAGCGTGTTGCGGAAGTCGACCTGATTGCCGAGCGAGTCGGTGAGGATCCCGTCCTCGAGAATCTGCAGGAGGATGTTCGCGATGTCGGGATGCGCCTTCTCGATCTCGTCGAGCAAAACGACGCTGTACGGATTCCGCCGCACGCGCTCCGTGAGCTGCCCGCCCTCCTCGTGGCCGACGTAGCCCGGGGGCGAGCCGATGAGCTTCGACACCGCGTGCTTCTCCATGTACTCCGACATGTCGAAGCGGATGAGATGCTTCTGCGATCCGAAGAGGAACTCCGCGAGCCGCCGCGCCACTTCGGTTTTCCCGACGCCCGAGGAGCCGAGAAAGATGAAGGAGCCCATCGGGCGATTCGGTGAGGCCACGCCGAGGCGCGAGCGGCGGATCGCGCGCGAGAGCGCGGTGATCGCCTTGTCCTGACCGACGATGCGCCGCATCAGGATCTCTTCCATGTTGATGAGCTTCGCCGCTTCGTCGGCTTCGATCGACGTGACGGGGATGTCGGTCCAGGAGCTGATGATCTCCTCGACGTCGCGCTGGGTCACTTCCATCAGCTCGTCGCCGACCATCTCGCGTTCAGCCTTGAAGCGCTCGATCTCTTCCTTCAGCTCGATCTCCCGCTCGCGCAGGAAGACCGCTTTCTCGAAGTCCTTGTCCGAGATCGCTTTCTTCATCTCCTTGACGATCGAGCGCGTCTCGGCCTCGAGGCGGCGGAGGTTCTGCGTGTCGGCGACGCGCCGCAGTTTCACCTTCGCGCCGGCTTCGTCGAGGATGTCGATCGCTTTGTCGGGGAAGAAGCGATCGGTGATGTAGCGGTTCGACTGATACACCGCGCTGCGGATCGCGGTGTCGCTGTACTTGACCTTGTGGAACGCCTCGTAGCGCTCCTTCACGCCTTCGAGGATCTGCAGCGTCTCGTCCTCGGTCGGCGGATTCACGATGATCGCCTGGAAGCGGCGCAGCAGCGAGCGGTCTTTCTCGATGTAGCGGCGGTACTCGCGAATCGTCGTCGCGCCGACGCAGGAGATCTCGCCGCGCGAGAGCGCCGGCTTGAGGATGTTCGCCGCGTCGAGCGAACCCTCGGCGGAGCCCGCGCCGATGAGCGAATGGATCTCATCGATGAAGATGATGATGTCCTGATTCTCTTTGAGCTCTTTGATGATGCCCTTGAGCCGCTCCTCGAACTGTCCGCGGTACTTCGTGCCGGCGACGATGAGCGATAGGTCGAGCGAGAGGATGCGCTTGTTGGCGATGAACAGCGGCACGTTGCCGTCGACGATGCGCTGGGCGAGTCCTTCGACGATGGCAGTCTTGCCGACGCCCGGCTCGCCGAGAAGGATCGGATTGTTCTTCGTGCGGCGGGAGAGGATCTGAATGATCCGCTCGACTTCCTTCTCCCGTCCGATGAGCGGATCGAACTGCTGCTGATGCGCCATCGCCGTGAGATCGCGCGCGTACTCGGCGAGGAACGGGAGCTCTTTCTTCTGCTTGTCGGCCTCGCGCTCTTTGAGAATCGAGATCGTCTCTTCGCGCACGCCGTAGACGTTCAGCCCTTTGGCGGTGAGGATGCGCGCGGCGGTCGACGACTCGACGCGCAGGATGCCGATGAGCAGATGTTCGGTGCCGACGTACTGATGAAGCATCGACTCCGCTTCGTGCGCCGCGTACGCGAGGATCTTCTTCGACTCCTCGGACAGCGGAAGCTCCGCGGACGATGAGATGCGATCGACGAAGAGGCGATCGCCCTCGACCTCGCGGCGGATCTGCTCGGGCTTCACGTTGAAGCGCGAGAAGATCTCCTTGATGATCTCCTCCCCCTCGCGGAGGACGCCGAGGAGGATGTGTTCCGATTCGATGACTCGCGATCCGAGCTTGGATGCTTCGTATCGGGCGAAGAAGAGAGCGCGGCGTGCCTTCTCGTTATATTTTTCGAACATGGGTCTGATTGAGCCGCTCCGTGCCTATTGTGGCACAACGTGCGGTCTGCCCGGTCCATGCCCTTCAGATCAGTGATGCCGCTGGCGTTTCATCTCGAAGACGCGGTCACAGCGCGCCGCCAGCTCCGGATTGTGCGTGACGATCACGGATGTGAGTCCGCGCTTCGCATGGCACTGGCGCATCAGATCGAACACGCGCTCGCTCGTTTCGAGATCGAGATTGCCGGTCGGCTCGTCGGCGAGAAAGAGGACCGGATCGGCGAGAAGCGCGCGGGAGATTGCAACGCGCTGTTGCTCGCCGCCGGAGAGTTGATTCGGATAGTGGCGGCTTCGATCGGCTAGTCCGAGCTCGGACAGGAGGCCCGCAGCGCGGTCGAGCGCCTCGTCGTGGCCGAGTTTTCCGATCCATCCGGGCATGGCCACGTTCTCGACGGCGGTGAACTCGGGGAGCAGGTGATGAAACTGAAACACGAAGCCGACGTTGCGATTGCGGAAGCGCGCCAGCTCGTCGGGCGTCATCGACGTCAGATCCTGCTCGCCGACGCGCACGCGGCCGGAGTCGGGACGATCGAGTCCGCCGAGGAGGTGGAGGAGGGTGGACTTGCCGATGCCGGACGGACCGACGATGGCCAGCATCTCTCCCTTCTTCACCGAAAGATCCAGGCCGCTGAACACGCTGACCGGCACCTCGGCGTTGCGGTAGGTCTTCGAGAGCTGCTGCGCGTCGAGGAACGCCATTGCGGCCGCGATTATATGGATCGCCAGGAGACTGCGCGGCAGAACGGAGCGTGGTGTAGTGGAGGACAGGCAATCCTGCCTGTCCTGGAAGGCCGGACAGGCAGGATTGCCTGTCCTCCACTGTTTTCTGCCGCGCGCGATGCTAGCGCAGATTCTTCGCCAGCAGCGTATGCGTGCGTCCGACTTCGTCGTACACGCCGATGGCCACGCGGTCGGTGTTCTCGTCCAGCTGCAGCTCGAACTCGTACGTGAAGTACGACGCTTTCGCGCGCTCGAGATCGGCCTCCGGAATTGCGAATCGCTGCGAACGCCGCGTCACTTCGCTCACGCCGCCGCGCTCTCCGCGGCTGACGACGAAGACCGCGAAGCTGCCGACATGGCTCGAGCCCTCGGGCAGCACGGTGAGGTCCTTGATCGGAATGCGGATGTGCAGCGGCACCATCTGGCGCTTCATTTCCGGGCGAAACGCGCCGATGTCCGCGGCGACGTCGAACTGCGGCTGTTCGATCTGATGGAAGAGCATGGCCACGACGCGATCCTTCATCATCGACTCGTCGGAGCGCTCGATGAACTGCTTGCGCGCGCGCACGACGTAGTCGCGGTTGCGCGTCTTCACGACCACGTTCCGGGTACGGTCCTCGCGTTTGTCGTCGACGCGGTACGCGAGCGAGTAGTACTCGAAGACGTCGTCGGCGACGTGCGGGAGCAGCTTCACGATCGCCGTCGTATCCCACGCGGCGAGACCGCCCGTTTTCGCGGCGATGTCGTCGAGCATCACGGTCTCGTTGAGCAGCGCCCGCCCCAGCCCCATGACGCGAGTTCCCTGACGTGACACCGCGGGGGCGTCGTCGCCGTAGGGCGCGGTGATGCGCGAGGCATCGGGAAACATGTCGGCCGCCGGCATGCCGGCGGGATAGATCGGATAGATCGTGACGCCGCTGGCGTTCGCGTTGTCGACGACGGTCTGAATGAGCGGCTTGCAGTCGAACTGCTGGCGGAACGAGCCGGTCAGCGAATCGATCCCGGAGGTGAACGCGTACTCGGCGCCGGCGAACTCGGAGAGCCGGTGCGTCGCGAGCAGCAGGACCTTCTTTCCGGACGCTCCGGCCATGGTGTGGATCACCGCGTTCACCGCGCCCACGCGGCGCTTCATCGCTGCGTGCTCGAACATCGCGCGCAGGTGGATGCTCGGCTCCGCCGACCGGTCCGTTGGCCGCGTGGCGCCGGCGGCGACGCCATACGCGGACGCCATCAGCGCCGCCTCCACTTCGAACCGGCGGATGGCCTCGGTCTCCTCTTCCACCATCGAGCGGACATCGGCGTGCGCGGCCATGGCGGTTCGCCCGATCGCATCGAGTGCGGCATTCGCTTTCGGCAGCTCGTCGGTGTAGTCGAGCGCGATCTCCAGACGATCGTTCCACATCACGATCGAGACCGCGTCGCCGGGACGCACGACCTTCGCGAGAAGCTCCTTCAGCGCGGCGACCAGCGGCTCGGTGCGGTGAAGCGGAAGGTAGAGGCGCTCGACGAAAAGGACGACGGTGCGCGGCTCGTCGGGCGGCTGGGCGGCCGGCTGCGGTGACGACGGCGCGCCGACGGTGACTTTCGCGCCGGCTCCCGAGGAGTACGCGGCGAAGTTCGAGATCGGCTGCTTCTTCCCGTTCTCGAGAATCTCGAAGTCGTTCTTCGTCAGGCCGCGGACGCGGTTGCCCTGCTTGTCGGTCACGACGACGTCGACGTTCACGATCGAGACTTCGATCGTCTCGCCCATCGACGGCATCGTCTGCTGCGGCGGTGCGGCGGCAAGGAAAAGCAGCGCGGCGAGAGGAATCAAGGTTTTCACGGGAATGGCGATTATAGAATCGATTCATGCTTCGATCGGTGACCGTTCTCGTACTGTTCGCGTTCTCCGCCGCCGCCGATGACGCCGCGGATCTCCGCGCCGCGCGGGCGGTGTTCGAGGAGAACATCGAGGCCATCCACCAGCGAGATCGCGCGAAGTACCTCTCGCTCTATCTGCACAGCGAATCGCTCGTGCGGACGGGCCCGGCTGGATTCGCGACCGGCTACGAAGACTTCGCGAAAGGCGCGGGCGCGGAGTGGCCGGACACGCTCGAGGTGACGGACATGCGGCTCACGCCGATTCGTCCCGGCATCGTGTACGGCTCGTACCGCTATCGCGTCCGCTACGGCGCGAACGAGACGAGCGGAATCTCGGAGCGTTTGTTCGTCGAGACGCCCGAAGGCTGGCGCATCGCGCTCACCGGCGCCGTGGGAACCGTCGGCGTGCCGCCCTCGCCGCGCGCGATTCGCGGCGCGACGCTGATCGACGGCCGCGGCGGCGCGCCGGTCGCGAACGCGAACATCGTCGTCCGCGACGGGAAGATCGACTGCGCCGGCACGGACTGCGCGATCCCAGCGGGCATCGACGTGGTCGACGCGCGCGGCATGTTCGTCACGCCGGGACTCGTCGACGCGCACGTGCACTTCTCGCAGACCGGGTGGGCGGACGGGCGGCCGGACGCGCTCGACGTGCGCGCGGCGCATCCGTACGCGGAGACCGTCGCGCGTCTGAAGAAAGAGCCGGAGCGTTTCGCGCGCGCCTGGCTCTGCTCCGGCATCACGAGCGTGTTCGACGTCGGCGGCTATCCGTGGACGCTCGCGCTGCACGAGCGCGCCGACACGTCATGGCCGCACGTCACGGCGGCGGGACCGCTGCTCTCCACGCTCGATCACTGGGTCAACGTGCCCGCGGAGCGGCAGTTCATCCATCTGAAGAGCGAAGAATCGGGACGCGAAGGAGTGCGCTATCTCGCCGCGCACGGCGCGAAGGCAATCAAGGTCTGGTACGTCGAGGAGAACGCGGCCGCGCTCGCGGCGGCGGGCGATGAAGCCGCGAAGGCGAAGGTGCCGCTGATCGTGCACGCCACCGAGCTCGCCGGCGCGAAGGCCGCCGTGCGCGCGGGAGCGAAGCTGCTCGTGCACAGCGTGTGGGACGGCGTCGTCGACGACGAGCTGATCGCATTGATGAAAGAGCAGGGGACGATCCTCTCTCCGACGCTGACGGTGATGGGCGGATACCTCCGCATGTTCGAGTCGGTTGCGTCACGCACCGCGCCCGCGATCGATGATCCGAACAAGTGCGTCGATCCGAAGACCGCGGCGAAAATCGCATCGACGGCGGCTCTCGACAAATCGCTGGTCAACGCCGAAACGCTGTCGCGCCGCGCCGCGCGCACCGCGGAGCGCGAGCGAATGGGCGCGGCCAATCTGAAACGCCTCGCCGATGCCGGCATCCCCATCGCGACCGGCACCGACGCCGGCAATCCGCTCACGCTGCACGGCCCGTCGATCTACGCGGAGATGGAGGCGATGCAGAAGGCGGGGATGACGCCGATGCAGGTGATCGTCGCCTCGACCTCCGTCGCCGCGCGCGCCGCGCGACTCGACGACGTGACCGGCACGATCGAGAAGGGCCGCGATGCGGATCTGCTCATCCTCGCCGCGGATCCCACGAAAGACGTCGCGAACTTTCGCAGGATCCGCTCGGTGATGCGCGGCGGCGTGTTGCGAGGGATCGAAGAGTTGAGCGCGATGGCGCGGGCTTCCAGCCCGCCGTAGCGCGGCCTTCCAGGCCGCCGTTCCGCGGACATCCTGTCCGCGCTGCGTCATCGCCGATTGAAAGCCGGCGTTCGACCGGCTAAAGCCGGTCGTTACGTTACGTTAGACTCTCTGCCGTGGATCGAATCCTCGCTGCAACGCCCGAAGAAGACGATCTCCAGACCGAGCTCTCGCTCCGTCCGAAATTCCTCCGCGAGTACATCGGGCAGCAGAAGGTGAAGGCCAATCTCGAGATCTCGCTCGAGGCGGCGCGCAAGCGCGGCGAGCCGCTCGATCACGTGCTCCTTTTCGGGCCTCCCGGCCTCGGCAAGACCACGCTCGCGAACATCATCGCCAACGAGATGAACGCGAACATCCGCACGACGTCCGGTCCCGCTCTGGAGCGGCCGGGCGACCTGGTCGGGATCCTCACCAACCTCGAGCCGAACGACGTCTTCTTCATCGACGAGATTCATCGCCTTCCCGCGCCGGTGGAGGAAGTGCTGTACTCGGCGATGGAAGACTTCGCCGTCGACATCATCATCGGCCAGGGCGCCGGCGCGCGTAGCGTGCCGTATCAGCTGCAGAAGTTCACGCTCGTCGGTGCGACGACGCGCGCGGGGCTGCTCACCTCGCCCCTGCGCGCGCGCTTCGGCATCGTGCATCGCCTCGACTTCTACGACATCGACTCGCTCGCGATCATCGTGCGGCGCTCCGCCGAGATCCTCGGTATTCCGATCGATCGCGAGGCGGGGATGGAGATCGCGCGCCGCGCGCGCGGCACGCCGCGCATCGCCAACCGCCTCCTCCGCCGCGTGCGCGACTACGCGGAGGTGAAGCACGAGGGAAGCGTGAATCCCGCGATCGCGCGCGAGGCGCTGCAGATGCTCGAGGTCGACGTCTACGGACTCGACGAGATCGACCGCAAGCTGCTCACCACGATCATCGAGCGATTCGGCGGCGGCCCCGTCGGCGTCAACGCGCTCTCGTCATCGATCGGCGAAGACCGCGGCACGATCGAGGATCTCTACGAGCCGTACCTGATCCAGATCGGATTCCTGCAACGCACCCCGCGCGGCCGCGTCGCCAGCCGCACGGCGTACGAGCACCTCGGATATCCGATCAGCGCGATGCGCAACCAACGCGATCTGTTCTAGCGGTAGCGCGGACACGATGTCCGCGCTACCGCTGCGGCGTGATCGTGGCGATCATCTGCGTGTCGTTGAGCTCCTGAGGAGGGCGGACGTCCCGTCCGCCCCAATGGCGGACGAGACGTCCGCCCTCCAGTCTCAAATTCGGCGTGATGGTCGTGATTTCCTGCGTCTCGTTGTTCGTCACCGAGATGAACGCCCAGATCGGCGTCCCCACGCCCTCGGCGCCGCGCGGTGCATCCACCGTCACCGTGATCGTGGTCAGCGCGCCCGTCAGGGCGGCCTGCGGAAAATCGGTGAAGGTGATCACGGCCGGCGTGAAGAGATCGCTCGTTCCGACGAGCGGGAGCTGATGCAGCGTGCCACCGACGGTCACGTTCACGAAGTTCTCGCCGCGCTCGAGACCGTAGATGCGCAACGTGTTGCGGAAACGCGGATCGATCGGAACGCCGAGGAGCGAGATCGTCTCCTCGGTGAACTCGCTGCGGTGCACGACCGGAACCTCCACACCGTGGCTGCTCGCCTGCCGCGTCACGTCGCGCACGCGAATGTTCCCCGCGAGATCCTTGTCGTGCCCCTTCGAAACGAAAAAGATCCGGCCCGTCGCCTGCGAGCAATCGGTCAACAGCTCCTGCTCGACTTCCGGCATGTGCGGCGGCGTCACCGCCTCCAGCGTGGTCTCGTCGATGAACCTCACCGACTGCGCGCGGCTGTTCCCGAAGTGCACGTCGGGGTCGGCGAACGGCGGCGAACAGATGATGCAGTTGTTGCTGAAGCCCGTCCCGCGAATGATGACCGTCGTCCCGCCGGTCACGTCGCCGGTTCCGGGCGTGACCGACGTAATCTTCGGGCTGGCGAGGACTGCAGTGGTGGAAGTTGCTACAAATGTGAGGGTTGCGAGAAATAGACGCATGAGCCCGCCTTCAAATAATGATATGCCGATGCAGCATATACGCACGGAACGCCTGTGTCCAGACGTGGGAAACGTAGCGCCCGGCTTCAGCCGGGCGAGGGGCGGGCTGAAGCCCGCCGCTACGTCAATCCTTTCGGAAGTGCGCTCCGATCGACCGCGGATTACGGATCGCCGCCTCGGCCACGAGGAGCGCCATCTGCTGGCCGTGGAACAGCTCCACGATCGACTTGCTGATCATCGACTCGTGGTAGTACTTCGTCAGGCGCGTGCCGAGCTGGCGCATGTCCGCGAGCGCGCGCTTGAGGCGCTCGAAGGTGCGCACGATCCCGACGTAGTTCCACATCGTGTGCTGGATCGTCGTCCAGTCCTGCAGGATGAGCGCGGGATCCTCGCGATTCTCGCTCCCGGGCGGCTGCCAGTCGGGGACGGACTGCAGGATCTCCATCGGCACCGGTCCGCTTCCCGCCGGAAGGGAGGAGAACGCGCGGTGCACCGCCGGCGATGCGTTGCTCAACGCGCTGGTGAACCTGGTGCGGATCGACTGCGCTGCGTAGTAGCCCCACGTGAGACCCTCGAGCAGCGACGTCGACGCGAGACGATTCGCGCCGTGCACGCCGGAGCAGGATGTCTCGCCGATCGCGTAGAGCCGGCTGAGCGTCGTCTCCCCGTAGTGATTCACGAGAATGCCGCCGCAGAAGTAATGCGCGGCGGGGACGACCGGAATCGGGTCTCGCTCGATGTCGACGCCGATGTCCGCGCACGCCTTGCGGATGTTCGGGAAGCGCTCCGCGATGGGCTGCGGGCCGTGGTAGAAGTTCGCGAGGTCGAGATAGACGAACTCCTCCTTGTTGCGGGTCATCTCCTCGACGATCGCGCGGGCCACGATATCGCGCGGCGCGAGATCCTTCAGCTCGGGCGCGTAGCGCTCCATGAAGTATTCGCTGCGCTGATTCCGCAGCCGCGCTCCCTCGCCGCGCAGCGCCTCGGAGATGAGGAAGTGATTCGCTTTCTTGTCCGCGAGCGCGGTCGGGTGAAACTGCACGTACTCCGCGTTAGTGATCCGCGCGCGCGCGCGATTCGCCATCACCACGCCGTCGCCGATCGAGTTCCGCGTATTCGTCGTGTGCAGATAGATCTGGCCGACGCCGCCCGTCGCGAGCACCGTGAAGTCGGCGAAGATCGTGTAGACGTCGTTGGTCTTGTTGTCGAGCAGATACGCGCCGACGCATTCGTTGGTCAGGCGATAGCGCACCTGCATGTCCGCCGGATGGTGATGCGTGGTCAGAAGGTCGATCGCGGTGACGTCCGTGGCGAGCGTGATGTTCGGCTCCGCCTTCACGCGATTGAGCAGCGTGGTCTCGATCGCGCGCCCGGTCGCGTCGCCAGCATGAATGATGCGCGACACCGAGTGCGCGCCTTCCTGCGTCAGATCGAGCTCGCCTTCCACGGTGGTGAAAGGAACATGCATCTCATCGAGCAGAAGCGCCTTCACCACCCGCGGCCCCTCCTCGGCGAGAAACCGCACCGCATCCTCGCTCGAGATTCCGGCACCCGCGCGCAGCACGTCCTGCACGAGCTTCGCGGGCGAGTCGTTTTCCCCCTGATAGATGATCCCGCCCTGCGCCCACGACGTGTTGCAGTCCGCAGGGTCCGTCGCCTTCGTCACCAGCAGTACGCGAATCCCGGCGCTCGCCAGCGTGAAGGCGGTGGTGAGTCCGGCGATGCCGGTGCCGATCACCAGCGCGGGGAAGTGCGCGCGATTCGCGAGTGCCGTCACGCGCGGATTCTATTGGGAAATTGAAAATTGAAAATTGAAAATTGAAAAAGGACGCGCGGCCCCTCTTTTTTCAATTTTCAATTTTCAATTTTCAATTCGCGCCCGCAGGGCGCGCTACGCCGCCGGCTGCGCGAACCCCGTGATCACGTACGACCCCGACTTCACGTCGCGCTTGATCTTGATGATGTTGTTCGTCTGCGCGTCTTCCAGCAGGTCGCTGAACGTGTTGTAGCCGTAGTACTCCTCGTTGAACGTCGGCTTCTTGCGCTGCATGGTCTGTTTGACCATCGAGCCCCAGAGGATCTCCTTGTTCTCGCGCATGAGAGCCTTGATCGAGTCGATGAGCAGCCGGAACACCTCGGCCTTCTTCTTGTCCTGCACGGCGCCGACGGCAGGCGTCTTCGTCACGCGGACGAGATCCTCGTAGAAGATGAACTCGTCGCAGTTGTCGATCAGCAGATCGCTCGACGAGTTCTTCACCCCGCAGCCGATCACGTACTTGTCGTTCTCCTTCAGCTTCGAGACGAGCGGGGAGAAATCGGAGTCGCCCGAGGCGACGACGAACAGGTTGATGTGCTCTTTCGACCAGCACATGTCCATCGCATCGACGGCCATGCGGATGTCGGCGGAGTTCTTGCCGGAGTAGCCGCGACCGGGAATCTCGATCAGCTCGATGGCCGACTCGTGGAGCTCGCGCTTGTAGTCGGGGAACTTGTCCCAGTCGCAGTAGGCGCGTTTGACGACGATCTTTCCCTTCTCCAGCAGGCGCTCGAGAAGGAGATTGACCTCGAACTTCTTGTACTTCGCATCCATCACGCCGATGGCGATGTTCTCGAAGTCGATGAACAGGGCTATTTTGCTTTCGCTCATGGTGCGGGACGAGTCGCCGTAATCGGCGTCCTCGCTACTTTCGAAGGTGGGCTTTTTGGACACGGCTGCGGAGTGTACCAAACGCGGCCATGCCTCATTTCTTCGCGATCACAACCTCGACGCGCCGGTTTTTCTGCCGCCCGGCCGCGGATTCATTGTCCGCGACCGGTTTGGTCTCGCCGAAACCGACCGAAGTGAGGCGCGTGCGCTCGACCCCGCCGCGGACGTTCAGCCAGTCCATGACCGACTGCGCGCGGCGTTTCGAGAGCGAGTTGTTGTAGTCGTCCGAGGCGATCGAGTCGGTGTGTCCTTCGATGCGCACGGGGCGGTTCGCATAGGCCTTGATCACCTCGGCCACGTCGTTGAGCGTGCGCTCGGCGTCGGGGCGGATCGCGCTCGAGTCGAAGTCGAAGAGGATCGCGCCGGGAAGCTGGATCACGACTTCCGTCTCGGTCTGCCTCGCCGCGAGACGGGCGAGGCGGTCCTCGATCTTGTCTTCCCTCGCGGCGAGGCCTGTCGCGAAGCCCTCCAGCGACGAGGTGCGTCCGACGATCGTCGTCATCCGCATCGTCAGCTTCGTCGTCTTGTTGCGGTTGAAGTCAGCGTTGACGACCGCTTCGGCCCGCGCCTGCGCGTCGGGCGGCTCGGGATCCTCGCCCGGCGCAAACGCGACCTTTGCCGCGGCCTGCGCGGGCGCGGGTGCCGCGCTCGTTTGCGCAAGCGGTTGCTCCTTGCCGCAGGCCGCGATGAGCAGCATCGCGATCAACCACGCGCGCGCGTTCATTTGTCGGTAATGGCGATCGACTCGAACGGCTCGGTATCAGAGAACAGAACGTTGATCGATTTCACGGCCGGCGGCGGCGCGGGGAACTTCGCCCAGAAGCGCTTGGTCTGCCCCTCCGCGATCGACTCCCAGATGCCCTCGTACTCGTGCTCCGTCGCGAGTAGCTGTCCTTCCTTGTCGGTGAGAGCGAAGTACTTCGTCCCGCTCTCCTCGTCGACGACATACGAGGTCGCACTCTTGCCGGCGAGCTTCAGCATCACCGTCTCGCTCTTCTTCCCCTCGTTGCGCACCGCCCACTTCACGGTCAGCACGCTCCCTCTGCGCTCGACGGAGAGCAGATCGAGCGTGAGGCCGTCGACGTTCATGGGAGCGGAGCCGAGGTTCGCGGCGAGGAGGGGAAGAGTCACGGCGAAAACAAGTACGAGACGAGCGAACATGCGCATGATGCCTCCTTGTCCTGGCAGCGAACAACCATACACTACGCGCGCGTGAAACGCTTCCTCACCCTCGCACGTCCCTTCACGTTACTGCCGCCTCTGCTTGGAATCGTCTCCGGCGCCGTCTGCGCGTGGGGCTCCGCGCACAATCCCGATCTTTCGCGCACGCTCACAGCGTCCGTGATCATGACCGTCACCCTCGGCTCGCTCTGCGCCGCGTTCCTGAACGCCGCGAACAACGCGCTGAATCAGATCTACGACCTCGAGATCGATCGCATCAACAAGCCGAACCGCCCGCTCGTCACCGGCGAGGTCTCGATCCGCGAGGCGTGGATCTTCACCTGGATCATGTACGCCCTCGGCACGATCCCCACGTGGCTCGTCGTCGTCTACCCGTACACGACGTGGGGACAGAAACTCTTCGCGCCGCTGGCGTGGCACGAGTGCTTCTTCATCTATCTCACCGCGCTCGTCGCGACCTTCATCTACTCCGTTCCCGCGTTCGGGCGCACGAAGGCGCATCCGATCGGCGCGAACCTCACCATCGCCATTCCGCGCGGGCTGCTGCTCAAGGTCGCCGGCTGGACGATGGTCGCGCGCGCGCTCACCTTCGAGCCGTGGTTCATCGGACTGATCTTCATGCTCTTCCTTCTCGGCGCGGCGTCGACGAAGGACTTCAGCGACATGGAAGGCGACCGCGCCGGCGGCTGCCGCACGCTCCCGATCACCTTCGGCGTGCGCAGGGCCGCGTGGATGATCGCGCCGTTCTTCGTCTTCCCGTGGCTGCTGATGCCGGCCGGCGTGCACCTGCGCATCCTCACCGGAAACCCGTACTACCTCTCGATCCTCGGCATCGTGCTCGCGCTCTGGGGCGTGTACACGGTGTGGCTGATCGTGCGTAATCCCGAGGAGCTGACGGCGACGGAGAATCACCCGTCGTGGCGGCACATGTATCTGATGATGATGGCCGCCCAGATCGGCTTCGCGGCCGCATATTTACTCTAACCCCCCGTCCCCTCTCCCCGCCGCAGCGGGGAGAGGGCCAGGGTGAGGGGCCCCTTTTGCTGACTCTCGAACACGAGCTCGAATCCTCACGTCCAGTCCTCGGCGACAAGCTCACCGACGCGCTGCTCGCGCGCGAGCGCCGCGAAGTCTTCTCGCTCGCCCCCGAGCTGCGCCTCGCCGCCTGGGCGGGCGCGATGCTGCTCGCCACTGCCGCGGGCATCGTGCTGAAAGAGAACTTCGAGCGCATCGGCCCGCTCGCGCTCGCGGTGATGATCGGCCTCGCCGCCGCCGCTTGCTACGCGTGGACGTGGTGGCGACGCACGCGCGCCTCGCTCGTCGACGACTACGTGCTCGTCCTCGGCGCGTTGCTGCTCAGCGCTGATCTCGCGTTCATCGAAGCGCAGTTCAAGCTCCTCGATCAGCACTGGCCGAGGCACTTCCTCCTGATCGCGATCGTGCACGGGGTCGCGGCGTATGCGTATCGTTCGCGATCCGTGCTGTCGCTCTCGATCGCCGCGCTCGCAGCGTGGCTGGGAGTCGAACAGCGAGCGCTGTTCGGCGAGCACCTGGCCATGCCTGCGTTCGAATGCAGCGCGCTCGTGCTGGCGTGGCGTGCGGTGCATCGAAAAGTACACGGCCCCGACGAGTTCCTTCGCATCTTCGAGCACTTTGCGGCGAATCTCGCTTTGTGGGGAGCGTTCGCGCTTTGGGACGAGAACGAAACGCGCACCCTCGGCTGTCTCATCGCCGTGGCCATCGCCGCCGTCGTCGTCTGGTGGGGCTTCCGGCAGCGCGCGTTCTCGTTCGTGATCTACGGATTCGTGTACGCGGTGATCGCCGTCGACGTCCTGCTCATCAGCCGCTTTCCCGACATCGCGGCGCTGGTGATCCTTGTCTCGATGATCGCCGCGGTGGTCGGGCTCGCCGAGCTTCATCGCCGTTTCCGAGGGGCGGGCGCATGAACGCGGCGAACGAACGCGCGCTCGTGCTGCGCAACCTCCTCGAGGACGTCGCGCCGCCGGCCGCAAAGACCATCGACGTTCCGCATCGCACGTACGGCATCGTGCTGCAGATCGTGTTCTTCGTTCTGACGTGCCTCGGCTTGCTCGCGCTGGGCGTCTTCTCGGCAGGCGTCGTGACCGGAGTGATCGCGCTCGCGCTTGCCGAATACCTGATCCGCGCGCGCCGCTGGTGGTGGACCGGCGTCGAGTCCGCGCTCTGGATCGGCGGACTGTTCTGGATGCTCTCCGCGCTGCCGCACTCGGGCAAGCCCGAAGCGCTCCTGCTCATCGCCGCGGCGAGCGCGGTCGCCGGCGCGCGTGTGCGCAATCCGCTCTTCGGCGCACTGGCCCTCGGATTCACGATGCACTACATCGAGACGCGATTCGACGCCGGCCTGCTTTTCGCGGTCGCATGTGCCGCCGTCGCTGTCGTTGCACTCCGCCGCACGTGGCAGCGGCCATCGACGGAGTGGCTCTGGATCGCCATCGCCCTCACATTGCCGCTCGCCGGTTACGCCGAAGCCGATCCCGCGTGGCGCACGACGACGATCGCTCTTTACGCCGCTTTCGGCGCGCTCGCCCTGATCTGCGCGCTCACGAAACGACACCACGCATTCTTCCTCGCGGCCGCGATCGGATTCACCATCGCAACGATCGAGATCGGGCGCATCCTGCGCACGCCCCTCGAAGCGAAGCTCGCTGCCGGCGGCGCGTTTCTCCTCGCCCTCGCCTTCGTCGTCTCGCGCCTTCTTCAAGATCGCGAGCGCGGCTTCGTCCTGAAAGCGGAACGCCTGACGCGCGCCGATGAGCTCATCGAGATCGCCGGCGCGATCGCCATCGCGCACGAGCCGCAAAAAAATGTTCCCGAATCCCGTCCCGAAGGCGGTGGCGGCTTCGGCGGCGGCGGCGCCACCGGCAGCTTCGAGTAGCGCACTGTTCCACGTGCCACATTCTGTGTGCACGTCGGCGCCAACCACTACATCTTGTGGTCCGCTTTGCCCCCCCATCCACTTTTCCGCAGACCGTTGATTCCGCTTGCTTTTCGCCCTTTTTTCACCGGCCGAGTCTGCTGAACCGCGCCGGAAAGCCGCATGAAAAAGCTGATGAAAACGAGTTGCGGATTTCCATGATGAAAAACCTGTGCAGAACGTGTCGATAAGAACCGGAAAACCTGAGAAATCCGTGGATCAAAGCTGTGTAAAAATCTGTGGATAACCTGTCGAGAACTCGCGGATATCCAGTGGAAGCGCGGCGGAAAAGCACAATCGGGGCCAGCTGAGTCCTGTTTCGCTAAACCCCGTAGATGCGAATACTTACGCACGATGTTGTGTTCTTTCCGAAGGCGACCACAAGATCTTGTGGTGGCGGACTTGACATCCCCTGAGTGCGAGCGTAGGTTAACTGCCATCAAAACAGCCTGACGATGTGAGGGAGGCCCATGAAGGATTTGAAGCATCCGACTCGTCCTGGAAACCGCTCCCCGGTTCGCTCCGTGTCGCTCCAGATTCGCGACTATCAGGTGACGGTCAAGGTCAGGACATCGGTGCCTCAGGTTCCTTCCTCAGCGGCAGTCCGAGCCTCGTTTCGGTGAGGTGTTTCTTTTCCTAAGAGCTGATAGCTAACAGCTAACAGCTCGTGTCGGGGGAGGTAGGGGACGGAAGTTCGATTGAGGGACATCGGAAGCCCGGCGTCGTTCTGAGCAGGATCCACAGAACCTAACCGGCCGGTTTCCTTCGCATGGCGATCGAACTGCCTTCCTCTACTTTTTTTGTTCTAGTCGAAGTGTTGTGTGAAGAGAGGAGAGCAGACTCATGACGACCATCGATTTGTCGGTTCGCTCGCGCACGTCCGCGCCCCGAAAGGCGGCGAAGAAAGAGACGAAGCCCGGCGGGATCGAGATCGAGCGTTTTTTCACCAAACCGGGGGTCGACGTCTACGACACGTGCGAATGGGAAATGCGCACGGCCGCGATCACCAGCGAGTCCGGTGGCGTGGTCTTCGAGCAGAAGGACGTCGAAGTCCCGAAATTCTGGTCGCAGATGGCGACCAACGTCGTCGTGTCGAAGTATTTCCGCGGCCACGTCGGCACGCCCGACCGCGAGACTTCCGCGCGCCAGCTGATCGGCCGCGTCGCCCGCACCATCACCCAGTGGGGGCGTGAAGGCGGCTACTTCGCGAGCGAGGCCGGCGGCGACACGTTCCGCGACGAGCTCACGCACATCCTTCTCTATCAGATGGCGTCCTTCAATTCGCCGGTGTGGTTCAACGTCGGCATCGAAGAGAAGCCGCAGTGCTCGGCGTGCTTCATCAACTCCGTGCAGGACACGATGGACTCGATCCTCTCCCTCGCGAAGACCGAGGGGATGCTGTTCAAGTACGGCTCCGGAACGGGATCGAACCTCTCCGGCATCCGCTCCTCGCGCGAGCTCCTCGCCGGCGGCGGCACCGCCTCGGGGCCCGTCTCGTTCATGAAGGGCTACGACTCGTTCGCGGGCGTGATCAAGTCCGGCGGCAAGACCCGCCGCGCCGCGAAGATGGTCATCCTCAATGTCGATCACCCCGACGTCGTCGACTTCATCGAGTCGAAAGAGCGCGAAGAGCGCAAGGCCTGGGCGCTCATCGAGGCCGGCTACGAAGGCGCGTTCAATGCCGTCGGCGGCGCGTACGACTCCGTGCAGTTCCAGAACGCCAATCACTCCGTGCGCGTGACCGACGAGTTCATGCGGGCGTACGAGCGGGACAGCGACTGGCACACCCGCGCCGTCACCGATCACAACCGGATCATGGATACGTACAAGGCCCGCGACATGATGCGCCGCATGGCCCAGTCCGCGTGGGTCTGCGGCGATCCGGGGCTGCAGTTCGACACGACCGTCAATGACTGGCATCCGTGCCCGAACACGTCCCGCATCAATGCCTCCAATCCCTGCTCCGAGTACATGTTCCTCGACGACTCGGCGTGCAATCTCGCCTCGCTCAATCTGATGAAGTTCTACAGCGAGGCGAACGGCTTTGACGTCGAGGCCTATCGCGCCGCGCTCCGCATCGTCATCACGGCGCAGGAAGTGGTCGTCGATTTCGCGTCGTATCCGACCGAGGCCATCGGGCGGAATTCGCACGCATTCCGGCCCCTGGGCATCGGCTATGCCAACCTCGGCGCGCTGCTCATGGCCCGCGGCGTTCCCTACGACAGCGAAGAGGGCCGCCACTACGCCGCCGCCATTACGTCGATTCTCTCCGGCGAGTCGTACGCGCAGTCCGCGCGCATTGCCGACAAGCTCGGCCCCTTCGCCGGCTATGCCGTCAATGAAGAGCCGTTCCTGCGCGTGATCGACAAGCACCGCCGCGCCGCGTACCGCATCGACGTCCGCTCGCTGCCCGCCGATCTCGCCGACGCCGCCTGCAAGGTGTGGGACGAGGCCTATGCGCTCGGCCAGCAGCACGGCTATCGCAATGCCCAGATCTCGGTGCTCGCCCCGACCGGCACGATCGCCTTCATGATGGATTGCGATACGACCGGCATCGAGCCCGACATCGCCCTCGTCAAGTACAAGAAGCTCGTCGGCGGCGGCATGCTGAAGATCGTCAACAATACCGTCCCCACGGCATTGAAGCGCCTCGGCTACGACGTCCGCCAGATCCGCGAGATCGTCGAGTCCATCAACGAGAACGACACCATTGAAGGCGCGCCCCATCTCATCGAGCAGCACCTGCCGGTGTTCGACTGCGCGTTCAAGGCCGCGAACGGCACGCGCTCGATCCATGATCTCGGCCATCTCAAGATGATGGGCGCCGTGCAGCCGTTCATCAGCGGCGCGATCTCCAAGACCATCAACATGCCCACCAGCGCGACCGTGGAGGACATCGAGGAGGCGTATTACGAGGCCTGGAAGCTCGGCCTCAAGGCGGTGGCCGTCTATCGCGACGGCTGCAAGCGCTCCCAGCCTCTGTCGACCGCGCGCGACAAAACCCAGCTCGAGGCCCTCGGCGTGACCCCGGCGGCCGTGCGCCGCAAGCTCCCCGACGAGCGCGAGTCCATTACGCACAAGTTCTCCATCGGCGGCCACGAGGGCTACATCACGGTCGGCAAATACGAGGACGGCAGCCCCGGCGAGATTTTCATCACCATGGCCAAGGAAGGCTCGACCATCTCGGGCCTCATGGACAGCTTCGCCACCATGACCTCGCTGGCATTACAGCACGGCGTGCCGCTGCAGCTGCTGGTCGACAAGTTCACGCACACGCGCTTCGAGCCGAGCGGCTTCACGAAGAATCCCGAGATCCCGATGGCGAAGTCGATCATGGACTACATCTTCAAGTGGCTGGCCATCAAGTTCCTCAGCCGCGACAGCCAGGAGAGCGCCGGCGTGATCCTCCGCGAAGAGCCCGCGCCGAAGCCCGCTGCCCCGCCCAACGTGACCCCGCCGTCCGCGCAGGACCTGTCATTCATCGACCGCGTGACCACGGCGACGGCCACGCCCACCACCCCCGCCCCCGCCCCCGCACTCCCCGAGCCCGGCAAAGTCGTCGGCTTCGTCATGCCCCCGAAAGACGCCGACCGGCCGAACCCGATCAAACAAGGCACATTCCTCTATCAACAGGACGCCCCGAGCTGCAGCGACTGCGGCTCGATCATGGTGAGAAACGGCGCCTGCTACAAGTGCCTCAACTGCGGGTCTACCAGCGGCTGCTCGTAGTACAAACGCGGCGAATGGCCTGGAGCCCGCCGCGCGGAGCAACCGTGCAGTAGCGTCCCCCGAGGGCGGCCGACAGGCCGCCCTCGGTGTTTGGGGGGGGCGGGTGGGCGACCTGTCGCAAGCATTGCGGAGTGTCCAAGCACGCTGCTGGTGCAATCGCTCGCGACGACGCGGGTTAATTCGATAGTTGGGCGGACGAAAGGCAAGCGGAATCGAAGACACCCCTCGTGAGCCGTGCGGGCGTTCAATTTGCATCCACCGAACGCGATGCCCGGAACTCGGTCTCGGGATCCTCGCCGTAATCGTTGGCGCCTGGCAAGTTTACCTCGCCTACCGCTTTGGCGCCGGCTCATCCCTAATTGAAAAAGCCCAAGCGGCGCGTACGCGGCCAACAAATAGACGCAGCGCGTAGACTCCCGGCTCCTGTCCACAATCAAGAAATATCGGCGGCACGTATACTTCTGCACTCATGGTCTTGCGAAGTAGCGCGCTCATCGCGTCACCTATATCTGAATCGCAACTCAGGGTACACTCTCTTCCTTGCTGCGCGCCGCGGTTATAATTGAACGTTCATGAAGATCGACGATTTTGTTACGCGAGCCGAGCTGCTAATCGCCGAAGGCGATGAGGCGAGCAAGACTCGGAGCCATATTTCCGGTTCGCCTTGGCAGGAGGACTACATCGACTCCGCCGCCGCGGCAGCCTACCGCGCCGCAGGTCTTTCGTTCCTGACAAATGTCTTCGGCGCCACGCATCCGTATACTACTGAGTTTGCGCGCGTAGTCCACGACTCGTCTCGGCAAACGGTTAGACAAGCACAGGCCATGCTTCGTGCCGCTCGGAACGAGCTCGCGGGAGGGTGGTTCGTCGGCTTGCGTTCCCTCGTGTCCGCCGAGATTTTTTCTGACTTCTTCGAGATGGCCGAATATTTGATCGGCGAAGGGTACATTCATCCTGCGGCTGTCATGATCGGTAGTGTTCTCGAAGAACATCTCCGCCAGCTCGCAGCAGGTCATGACGTCGCAGTCGAAGTCGCAGACAGCAAAGGCAAACTGCGCCCCCGTAAAGCTGACGCGCTGAACTCAGAACTCGTCAAGGTGGGAGCATATAACAAGCTTGACGAGAAGCAGGTGAGGGGCCTGGATCGACCTTCGCAACAAAGCGGCGCACGGAGAATATACGGAGTACGCGCCAGAGCAGGTTGCTCAAATGTCAGAAGGCGTGCGTCAGTTCGTAATCCGTACTCGAGCGTGACGCCGCCCAACTGCTGCCAGCACCTGACAAGCCGCTGCGCCGAGACCCGCCGGCCGAGTCGGCTCGGGAACATCGTACCTGCCGGCGGCTGGGCGGCGCCCACCAGCTGCAGGTCGCGCCGCCGTCAAAAGCATCCGTGGCGCGGCAGCCGGCCCGCCGCGTCGGTCCGTGCGCGTGACGCCCGCCGCAGCTCAGTGTGACAAGGTGGGACCGCGTTTGGAGGACGGTTCCGGTGTGCTTCTACAGCCCGCTCCGGACGATCCAAAGCTCCGGCGTGCGAGATCAACCAGCGGTCATCTTGCGAGTAGAATCTCGGCGTGCCGATCATCAGCAGATTCTTCGGGATCATCGTTACCATCAACTACCGCGAGCACGATCCTCCGCACTTTCATGCGTGGTACTCGGGGCAGGAGGGAACGATCAACATCTCCGATGGCGCGGTGAGAGGCGCTTTGCCTCGGCGCGTTGTTGCACTTCTGCTCGAGTGGTGGCATCTTCATCGCGATGAGTTGGCCGCGAACTGGCAACGTGCGCGAGCAGGGCAGCCTTTGCTTCCCATCGATCCTCTGGAGTAGGAATGTACTACAACGTAATCGACGCTAAACACCTTCGAGACCACACGATTTGGCTCAAGTTCGAAGACGGCACGGAAGGCGAGATCGACCTGTCCGGTGAGTTGTGGGGACCTGTGTTCGAACCGTTGAAAGACCCGGAATACTTCCGCCAATTTACGGTCGCCGAGTACGGCACGATTGCGTGGCCGAACGGCGCCGACCTGGCGCCCGAGTTTCTCTACGCACGAACCCACGTTTCCGTGTAAACGGCATGGTCGCGGCTGCGGCCGCGCCGCGTCGCTCCGTGCACGTGACGCCCGCCGCAGCTCAGTGTGAAGCGTTAGCCCGACTCTGCATGACAATCATGATAGTGTGTTCACCATGCCGGTACGGGACACGACGCCGCACGCTCTGGCGATCCAGGCCTCGATTCATCGTCGTCTCACACCTGCGCAGAGGCTTGAGAGTGCTATTGAAATGAGTAACTTCACCCATGAGCTCGCGGCGGCCGGTCTGAAGCGGCGGAATCCGTTGTGCAGCGAGGCGGAAGTGCGCCGGCTTCTGGTGGAGATCCTGTACTTCGGAACGAATAAACGGCCGTGAGCGTCTAGAAAGTCTTCCAGGCGCCGATTATGTTGAGCGATGGGTCCGAGAGCTTGGCTTGTCAGAGCAATGGCTCGCTGCCAAATCACGAGCGTAAAGTCGCCTCCGTGGAACGCGTCGTTCAGATTTTTCGCAGTTTTGAAGATGCCGAACAGGCCGACGACCAGTTCTATGCGGACCTGACGCCCGAGGAACGGCTCGATATCCTCCTCGAGCTGGTGGAACGGCATCGGAGAGCTCTTGGCGAAGCTGCAAGCCGCTTTGAAAGAGTTCATCGAGTTGTTGAGCTCCAGGATAGCTAAACTCCACATGACTTTCCGAGGTAGAATCGACATCCGTGAAGCGTAAGATCGAATTCACTCGCATCATCCGTGGTCGCCCCCCCGTGCGAGATGTTTCGGGCTGGGAGACTGCCAGTCCAGGCGAACGCATGGAAGCCGTCTGGGATCTCACGCGACTGGTCGTGGAGTGGACAGGTCATGGTGAACCAGGACTTCAGAGATCTATTTGCCGAGTTCAACGCTCGCAACGTTGATTACCTCGTGGTCGGAGCGTACGCGCTTGACAAACAAACGAGCAGCCGGGCGCCTTCAGGACCTGGCGGACGTCGAAGCTCTCGAATCGATCGATCCGGACGGCACCGCTTGAATTCACGCGGGCGCTCTTGCAGAAAATGACAAGGTGACCGATCATCTGGGCGTCGATGTCATCCTGCCGAAGCGCTGCTCCCGTAGTCGCCGCCGTTGTTCTCATGTTCACGTCGTGCAGCGGCTCGGACATCGATCAACTCAGCGCGGCGCGCCGCCGGCTTCGAACGGCGCCCTGCGGTGCGTCTCCCGCCGTCACGGCCGTTGCGGGAGTCAATGCGACTCCGCGGCAGGTCTACGTCGGCGACTGGCTCGTCGTCTCCGTCTGTCACCTTCAGAAATTCTTCGAGTCGGCGGAGGCCGCGCAGGCGCCGATCACCCTTTTCCTCGAGGGAATGGACACCGGGAACGAGCCGGTCGGGGTCGACCTCGAATCGGGAACGCTGACGTTCGTCCTCGATCGCAATGAACAGAACCGCGATCTCTGGCGCCCGTTTCTGTACAACCCTCTCTTTGACCCGGACGTGGCGATGCGCGTCAGTGTGGGAATCCGTGGAGAGCGGCCGCTGCCGCGCGTGCCGGGAGCGAATCTCGAAGTCAGAGTCAGAAAGATCTATGTGGACTGGACGACGTGGGTCTGGCTCGCGTTTCTGTTTGCCTTCGTGGTCCTCATGATTCTGTGCGCGGTCTACACCGACGTCCTGCGTGACGGTTCCGCGGATGTAGTCAAACGGGCCGAGGGCGTGAAACGGCCCTATAGTCTCGGCCGTGTCCAGATGGCGTGGTGGTTCTTTCTCGTCGTGCTGAGCTACAGCTTCATCTGGCTCGTCACCGGAGACCGCGACACCATTCCTCCCTCGATCCTCGGCTTGATCGGCATCAGCTCGGCGACGGCGCTGGCAGCAGCCATCATCGCCCCGTCGCAGAGCGAGAGGCAGGATCCGCGGCAGTCGCAGGGATGGTGGAGAGACCTGGCCGCCGGTGAAAACGGTGCCGTGGCACTGGACCGGCTTCAGGTCGTCGTCTGGACGCTCGTTCTGAGCGGTATTTTTCTTTTCTCGGTCGTCTGGGAGCTCACAATGCCCGAATTCAGCGGGACCCTGCTCGCCCTCATGGGGGTGAGCTCCGGCACCTACATCGGATTCAAGCTTCCGCAGAAATCGTAGCGGGCTGTCTACGATTCGGCCCGATACAGCGGCGCCCAGCCCTCATGGTTCGCGAAAAGCCGCATGCAGCGGATGCGTTTGCGGTCCGTGAGATAAAAGCGGTGATGCTTGTGTGCCGGGATGAGAATGATGTCGCCTTCCGTGACTTCAATGCGAATCCATTGATCGGCATCATCGCGGACATCGAAAATGCCGTCGCCTTCGAGGACGAAGCGAACTTCGTCTTCGGTGTGGTAATGCTCCTTGTCGAACTTCGCGCAGACCGCGTCGAGGTTGGGCGTTTCCTGCGAGAGCTCGACGACGTCCTGGTCCACGTAGCGGTGCTCGCGCTTGATCGCCGCCACTGTCGCATCGCGCTCCGCGTCGTTCGACGACACGTGCCACGACAGCACGCCGTGACGCTCGAGGTCCGCGGGCTCGATCAGGGAATTGGGATTCTCGAGAGAATATGCTCGCATTGGGCTAGGCTCCTTCGAGGCACGTCGCGATTCCCATCCGCCGCATCTCCACGGCGGCTCGGAATAGATAGTCGTAGCATTCCGCGTGCGTTTTCGCACGCACCCAATCCGCTCCCCACACATACACGCCGTGTCGTCGTACGAGAACCGCGTGTGTGCGCGGATAGCGCAGGATCGCGTCTTCCAGCGCGCCGGCGAGATCGCACTCGCGGGCGGTGTTCTCGATGATCGGGACCACGAGCTTGTCGTGATAGCCCATTCCGTGAATGCCCTTGATCATTTCCAGATGCGAAATCGAGAACTCCGTCTCGAAGAGCAGCGTTGCCGCCACGGCCTGGATGGAATGGCTGTGGATCACCGCACCCGCGTTGCGAAGATTGATCGCCTTCAGGAACAGCGAGCTGCACTCCGATGGGTGAAGCGTCGCATCCGCCGGCCGATCGACGATTGCACCGTCCAGCGCGATCGTGAACATCTGCTCCGGCAGCATCCGCTCCTTCTGCACGCCGCTCGGAGCGATGACCACCTGATCGCCGTCGCGAATACAGATCCCTCCTCCAGTGCCGCTGACCCAGCCGAGGTCGTAGAAGGACCGCGCCAGGTCACAGATCAGGGAGCGGATGGATTCATTCGCCATGTGTCCGGCCTAACTGGAGGTGGGGCCGGACTCGGATTTCGGTCTCAGCTCGGCCCGCGCCTCCAGTCCCTTTTCCAATTCGGGTGCGCCTCGGATTTTCATCCAGTACTTCAGCGTATCTTCCAGGATCGAATCGAGCCGGCGCTTGAAGGAATCCAGCATCCGTTCGTCGATCGTCCCGGGCTCCAGGCCGGCCGCCCAGAAGCGAAGATCGCGCTGCAAGTCCTTGAGGCGCGCAAAGGTCACGGTCTCCCTGACCCATAGTGCGCGCGGATCGAAAAAAGCCTCATACGCGCTCAGCACGGAAATGGAGGCACTCAGAATGAGCGCGACATTGCTGAACCAGCCCAATAGCTCGGGGCTCTGCATCTTCAGGCCGAGGAGTACGGTGACAATGGCCGCGAGAAAGCCGGAGACGATCTTCAGCCGGAACGCCTCTTTCTTGAAGCGCGCGGATTCGCTCTGATACCGAGTCACGAGCGTGTCGATCTCGCGCTGCAGCCACTCCAGCCGTTCCGCGCTCTTCATGAGCAGGCTAGTCTACCGGCATTATTCATGAGTGTCATTCCGAGCCGCGAAGACGGCGCGGAATCCCCGGCGCTGGGGCGCTACTCGTGCTTCGGCCGGGGATTCCTCGACCGTCCTTCGCTGCTTCGCAGCTTCGGCGGCTCGGAATGACACTCTGCCGGCCGTTTGCCTCGAGAACGTGATCACATTCGGGTTTGTGAGCGTAGCGCTCGCGATGATCATCGCCGTTGTGCTGCTGCTCGTGGGATACAGGCGATCTTAGAGCCGGTATCGAAGTGAAGCGGATCGGTCGCGCCGCCGGCTGAGTCAGCGCACCGCGATCACTGTCCGCAGGTGCCCGCTCCCGCGCTCGAGGTCATCGAGGACCGCATTGATCGCGCCGGCGTCGAAGGGGACGGTGCGGGTAATCGCGCTGGAGAGGTCGAGCGTGCCGGCGCGTGCGAGGTCCATGAGCTCCACCAGCTCCTGGCGCGTGTGATCGGAGCAGCCGATGATGCGCCGCTCGCGGGCCAGGAGATCGGTGAACGGATCGAACTGCAGCGACCGCAGATTGATCGCGACGATCATCAGCCGTCCGCCGGGCGAGAGGGATCGCAGTCCGCTGTGGGCGACGTTTGCGTTGCCGGTGAGCTCGATCGCGACGTCGACGCCGCGACCGTCCGTGGCGCCGAGAATCGCGCGGTGCACGGGAGTCTCGCGGACGTCGAGCGGCGTGGCGCCGAAGCGCGCCGCGAGCGCCAGCTTCTCGGGCACGACGTCGGCGGCGAAGATCTCCGCCGCGCCGAGCGCGCGCGCGAGCTGCACGGCGGACACGCCCAATCCTCCGAATCCGAGGATGGCTACGGAGTCGCCGCGCTGCAATCCGGCGAGGCGAAGTGCGTGATACGCGGTCGCCGCGGAGCACATCATGATCGCCGCGACGTCCGAGCTCACTTCATCCGGAATCGGAATCGCGTTCACGGCGGGGACGACGATCCGCTCCGCGTATCCGCCGTCGCGCATTTTCCCGAGCATCGCGCCGCTCACGCAGAACTGCTCGCCATGCCGGCGGCACCGCTCGCAGGTTCCGCAGGAGATCAGGTAATGCAGCGCGACGCGCTGTCCGGCGCGCACGCCGGCGTTCTCGCCGGCGGACGACACGACGCCCGCGATCTCGTGACCCGGCGTGACCGGACACGCGCTCTTGATCGCTCCCGAGCGATAGTGCGCGTCGCTGTGGCAGATGCCGGCGCGGTGCACGTCGACGACGATCTCGTCCGCGGCCGGCGAGGGATCGGGAAGCTCGGCGGCTTGAAGGGGCTGACCCGTTTCGATCAGGCGAATGGCACGCATGCGCGCATCGTAATGCCCGCTAGTGACAATCAACATTGAAAGCGCAGGTACCAGGGCTTGTCATCCCGAGCGTGAGCGAGGGACCCGGGGGGGCGGCGGCGCGACGCGCGGGCTTCGATCCACCCTCCCCCCGGGTCCCTCGCTCACGCTCGGGATGACAAGGCTGGCCACGCATGCTTTCAAGGCTGAACGTCCGCTAATCCGTTTTTGTCTTCTCCTGGATCGCCTTGCCGGCGGTCTCCATGGCCGTTCCCGTTTTGTACGCCGCGTCTTTCGCCGCGTCGGCGGCATCGCGCGTCGCCTCCGCGGTCGCCGCGGTGTCGACCTCGGGGATCGTCGCCGACACCGTCGTCGTGCTGCTTTGCGTCGTCCCGGTCTCGCTGACCGTGGTGGTGGTCTCGGTTCCCTGCATACATGCGGTGGCAACGAGCAGGAGCATCGCGAAGAGAATCGTCTTGTTCTTCATGCGAAACGGAGCGAGCAAGACCGTGGCCAGGGCGGAATGACGCTCATGCGTGCGCCAGGCGTCCCACGAACCCCGTGACGACGGGGACGCGCCTCTCCGCGAGCGCGGCGGCGACTTCGGGCGAGCTGCCGGCTTCGTGGAGCGGACGGAGGTAGTCGCCTTCCAGTACGGACACGGCGACGCCGTCGCGATACGCGATGCGATTCGCGGCGACGGCGCGCACGCGCTCGCCGGCGGTGAGGATGCCGGTGAGATTGAGCGGATCGGCGGCGCTGATGACGATGAGTGCGCCGTCGGGATGCGAGCGTCGCGTCTCGCGCAGTTGCTCCACCGCCTCGGGGAGCGCGAACTGTTCGCCGCTCATGCCGGTGACGAAGCGGCCGCCGCGGATCTCGCCGCGCGCTTCGAGGCGGCGGTAGACGCGGGCGAGGTCGCGCCACGGCGCTGCGTTCGGCTCGCGCGCCGCGAGGCGGCGGAAGACGATGCCGTAGCGGCGCAGCAGCACGCGCGCCTGCGTCTCGAGGTCGACGTCGTCTGATTGTTCGAGCAGCGACCAGCGTCCGGCGAGATCGGCACGTTGCCGCGAGTCGATCAGCGCGCGGAGGCCGGCGAAGCCGTCGGAGGAGATGAGGCCCGCGGAGACGAGCTCCGCGAGTGCTTCGTGCGAGCCGAGGTCGCGCGCGAAGGACGCGCCGCGCGCGCGGAGCGTTTCGAGGATCGCGCGCGCGGTGGAGGACAGGCAATCGTGCCTGTCCGGACAGGCGGGATCGCCTGTCCTCCACACGTGCGCGTGCTCGCGCAGAAAGAGTGCGATCGGCGTCGCGGAGACGACACTCGTCTCGGATGCGGACAGACGCGCCCAGCCGACTTCGCCGGTGAGGCAGAGCGTGTCCAGCAGCGCGGACTCGTAACGTTCGATGCGCAGCGGAAGAATCGCGCGCTCCCACGCGCTCGCGGCGACTTCGAATCCGTCGAGCTGCGCGAGCACAGCGTGCAGGCCGTCGATGCCGGTGAGCTTCGTCGATGGCGTTGCGTGCTGCCATGCGAAGAGGAAGCGCTGAAAGTCGCTCGCCGTGACCGGCTCGATCTCCGCGCGCAGGCGATTGAGTGTGTAGCGATGGATGCGCGCGAGCAGACGGCGGTCGCACCACTCGAGGTCTTCGCCGCCTTCGAACGAGCCGCGCAGGACAGCGCCTTCCGCTTCGAGCGTGAGCAGCGCGGTGTTCACCTCGTTTTCTTCGATTGCGAGAGACTGCGCGAGCGCGCGTGCGGTGGTCGGGCCGGCGAGGGACATGCGGGAGCGGATCAGTTCGAGGATGGCTTCTTCGCGCGTCCAGGTGCGGATGCGCGAGGCTGGTGCGATGAGGGTGGTCTCGATGTGGTGGATGGCCTGGAGTTCGGGGAGGCGTTCGGCGGGGATCCAGAGGCCCCTCACCCTAACCCTCTCCCCGCGAGCGGGGAGAGGGGACTGGGTGGCGCGGTTCGCGGCTACCAGGGTCGCGAAGAGGTGTGGGGAGAGCGATGTGGATTCTTCGTCTGTCAGGAAGCCTGCGCTGAGGAGGGCGTCGTGGAGCTCGTCGGCATCACGCGGATCGGGGCGCTCTTCTTCGCGTACGCGCTCGATCGCGGCCGCGTCGAGAATCGCGGCGGGATCGCCCGATGCTGCGCGGCGCGTCTGCACGGCTTGCGTCCGTCGCTCTTCGAGCGGTGCGTCGTCGAGGAACGCATACGGTTTCGCGTTGAGGATCTCGTGCGCGAGCGGCGAGGGCTCCGGCGTGTCGCGCGCGAGGCAGCGGATCTCGCCCGCGTGAATGCGCGTGAGCACGCGCGTGAGGCCTTCGAAGTCCATCGCCTCCTCGAGGCAGTCGCGCACGACCTGATTCACGAGCGGATGATCGGGGAGCTCGCGGTCGCCCGGCAGGTTCTCCGGACATGCGGCGGCGTCGGGGAACACCGCGGTCATCAGATCGTCGGCGAGCATGCGCTGGAGCTGCGGCGGAACTTTCTTTCCGTTGCGATTGCGCGGTACGGCGAGCGAGATGGTCGTGTTCCAGCGCCAGCGCGTCTGGAACACGGGCGCGACGAGGAACGCCTGCACGAGGATGTCGCGCGCGGTCGCGGGATGCAGATAGCGGAAGACGTCGGCGAGCGGAAACGAATGCTGCGGGCCGAGGGAGAGAAGGATCGCGTCTTCGGTCGCGGCGGCCTGCAGCTCGAAGTTGAACTGCCGGCAGAAGCGCTTGCGCAGCGCGAGGCCCCACGCCTTGTTGATGCGGCTCCCGAACGGCGCGTGCAGCACGAGCTGCATGCCGCCCGACTCGTCGAAGAAGCGCTCGAGGATGATCGTGTCCTGCGTCGGGAGCTCGCCGAGGATCCTGCGGGATTCTTCGAAGTACTCGGTGATGATGCGTGACGCTTCGTCCGTGGAGGACAGGCAATCCTGCCTGTCCGGACAGACAGGATTGTCCGCCCTCCACTCCGCCCGCAGATCGCTCACCGCCTTCGACAGCTCGTCGCTTCGTGCGGGTGCCTCGCCGAGCCAGAACGGGATCGTCGGCGGCGCACCTTTCGCGTCGGCGACGCGCACCGTGCCCGCGGTGACCTGCAGGATCTGCCACGACAGGTTGCCGAGCTGAAAGATGTCGCCGGCCATGCTCTCGATCGCGAAGTCTTCGTTGACCGTGCCGATGAACGTGTCGTCCGGCTCGAGCACGACGCGATAGTCCGCGACTTCGGGGATCGCGCCGCCCGAGGTGATCGCGAGCATGCGCGCGCCGCGGCGGCCGCGCACGTTGCCGTTCACTTCATCGCGATGCAGCAGCGCGCTGCGGCGTCCGCGGCGCGTGGCGAATCCATCCGCGGTCATCTTCACGACGGCGTCGAATTGTTCTCGTGTGAGATCGCGATACGGCCACGCGCGGCGCACGAGCGCGAAGAGCTCGTCCTCGGCGTAGTCGCGGCACGAGGTCTCCGCGACGATCTGCTGCGCGAGCACGTCGAGCGGCGCGTCGTGCGTGACGATGCGATCGAGCTCGCCGCGATCGACGGAGCGCAGCAGCGCCGCGCATTCGATCAGATCGTCGCGCGAGACGGGGAAGAGGCGGCCTTTCGGCAATCCGGAGACGGTGTGGCCCGAACGGCCGACGCGCTGCAGGAACGTGGCGATGCGATGCGGCGATCCGAGCTGGCAGACAAGATCGACGTGTCCGATGTCGATGCCGAGCTCCAGCGACGCGGTGGCGACGAGCGCCTCGAGCTGCCCGCCCTTCAGCCGCGACTCGGCGTCGAGGCGATTCTCTTTCGAGAGACTGCCGTGATGCGCGGTGACGGCTTGCTCGCCGAGGCGGTCGGTGAGCTCGCGCGCGACGCGCTCGGCCATGCGGCGCGTCTTGACGAAGACGAGCGTCGTGCGATGCGCGGAGATGAGATCGGTGAGGCGATCGTAGTACTCGGTCCACACCTCGTGCGACATCACCGCCTCGAGCGGCGAGCGCGGGAGCTCGAGCGCGAGATCCATCTCGCGGCGATGGCCCTCGTCGACGATGGTGGTGGAGGACAGGCAATCCTGCCTGTCCGGACAGGCAGGATTGCCTGTCCTCCACCCCACGAGGTAGCGCGCCACCTCCTCGATCGGCTTCTGCGTTGCCGACAGTCCGAGGCGGAGCAGCGGGGCGTCCGCGACCTTCTGCAATCGCTCGAGCGTCAGCGCGAGATGCGCGCCGCGGCGTGTGCCGATCACGGCGTGGATCTCGTCGACGATGACCGTGCGAACGGTGCGGAGCATGGCCCGGCTGCGCTCCGCGGTGAGGAGCAGGTAGAGCGACTCCGGCGTCGTCACGAGGATGTGCGGCGGCGTGCGGAGCATCGACGCGCGCTCGCTCGAGGTCGTGTCGCCCGTGCGCACGGCGGCGGTGATGCGCGGCGCGTCAAGTCCCATCTCCGCGGCGATGCGTCGGATGCCGCTGCGCGGCTCGGCGAGGTTCTTGTGGATGTCCGCGCTCAGCGCCTTCAGCGGCGAGACGTAGACGACGCGCACTTCGTCGGGCAGCGGCGCGTGCAGGCCTTCGACGAAGAGATCGTCGAGCGCGTTGAGAAACGCGGCGAGCGTCTTGCCCGAGCCGGTCGGCGCCGCGATGAGCGTATGCCGCCGCTCGCGAATCGCCGCCCATCCGCGCGTCTGCGCGATCGTCGGCTCGCCGAGCGTTTCAGAAAACCAGCGTTGAAGGACCGGATGGAAGCGAGAGAGGGACATAGGGGTCTGCCGTCCCTATTATCTCGAATCCTGACGTAGCGGCGGGCTTCAGCCCGCCGGGGACGCCCGGCTGAAGCCGGGCGCTACGTTTGATTCGTCCCTAATCCTCGGCCAGCACGAAGTACAGCGCGACCGGCGTGAGAGTCAGGAACACGGCGAGGGCGATTGTCAGCGGCAGACTCCACGTGGTGGAGAACGCTTCCGAGATCCGCGGCAGCCACGTCCGCCAGCTCTCGCTCATCACCGAGACGCCGCCGATGATCATCAGCGCGAACGCGATCGCGCCCGCCACCGACGCCGCCTGCACGAGCGTGATCGCGCGCGACGCGGTTCGCGCCGCCTCGGCGCGCGCGCGGCGCTGCGCGCGCCACCACACCAGCCCCGAGGAGGGGAGCTGCGCGTCGCGCATCGCGTCCTGCATCTCGGCGTGGAACAGCGCCGCCATCGCGGCGAGCTCGCGGCAGTGTTCGCACGATGCGGCATGCGCGCGCAGCTCTTCGTCGCAACCGTCCGGCCACCGGCCGGCGCTCACGGTCTCGAGCAGCTCGTTCTCTCGCGCGCAGCTCACGACGCTCTCCTTTGAAGCAGTCCGGCGAGCTTGCGGCGCGCGCGGAACAGCAGCAGCTTGATGCTTGCCGATTTGAGGCCGAAGATCTCCGCGATCTCGTGATGCGATGCGCCCTGCGCGTACGCGAGCCAGAGCATCTGCCGCTGCATCGGCTTGAGATGCTCCATCGCGCGCGAGAGATCGGTCCGTCCTTCGACGCGCGATGCCGTGCGCTCGTCGCCGGTGAGGTCGTGCTCGGGCAAGGGCACGAGCTCGGCGTGCCGCCTCCGCCGTGCCGCGTCGCGCATCACGTTCGTGGCGATGCAGAACAGCGCGTTGCGCCGGTGCGTCTCGCTTTCGTAGCTCGCACCGGCGCGGTAGAAGCGGTAATAGGTTTCCTGCACGAGATCGTCCGCGAGCTGGCGATCGCCGGTCATCCGCGACAGATAAGCCCACAATCCGCGCGAGGTCCGTTCGTAGAACCGGCGGAACGTGTCCTCGTCCATCAACGGCAACGCCTGCTCCGCGTTCGAAGCCTCGAGCTCGGAGAGCGTTGCGTCGGACATGATCGCTTCAATGCGCATCGCTATTCGGTGACCGGATTGTCAGTATCCGTCAAAGCTGCCGGCGGCTGCCACACTCCGAGTTTTTTCGAGAGTACGAGAGCGACGAGCGCGGAGATCATCAGGCCGATGCCAATGGCGATGGCGAACACGCCGATGCCGCCGAGCGGTCCGATGATGTCTTTGTCGATCGCGTTCCAGGCGATGTACTTCAGTCCGAGGCCTGCCGCGGTGAGCACGATGCCGGCCTGTACGGACCAGAGCACGCGTCCGATGGGTGCCGCGACCGCGCGCGGTCCGGCATCGAGCGCGAGCGGCGCGGACTCGAGGAAGTGCTTGCCCGCCGAGGTGTTCACGTACGCGAGAAGGTCTTCGTTCGACGCGAAGCGGTCCAGCAGTTTGTTGTGCACCTCGGCCTGCACTTTCGACACGCGGCTCCAGCGGCGATGCTCGATGGCCGTGCGAATCAGCCAGGTCGCGCCGGTGACCATGATCACGATCACGCCGAGGATCGACACGGTTTCCAGCATCCTGTCCCACATGCGCGAGTTGGGCGTTTCGGGCGACGGATCGCTCGGAATCCAGACGCTCTCCAGGAAATACGAGGGGCTGTGTGGGATCTCCGGATGCTGGGCGACGAACGCGGCCAGCGCGGGATACGTCGCGAGGTACTCCTTGTTCGTCCAGAGCGAGGGATCGAGCTTGAGCGCCTTGCCGACCTGCGGCGGGAGGCGGCTGAGCAGTTCGCGCAGCTCCTCGCGCGTCTGCGCGCTGTCGGTCGGGGTGATGATCGTCGGGGGCGCGGCCGGAGCGGCTGGGGCGGTGGTTTCCTGCGCCGCGAGCGGCAGGGCGAGCGCGAGACACAGGAGCAGGATGATTCGTCGCATGGTGTCAGTGTCCTCTTTCGCCGGTAATTACGCAGAAGGGAGGGCGCGGTTAACATGCGGCGATGAAATCTGTCCTCGTTGCGCTCCTCCTCGCCTCTGCCGCGCTCGCCGAGACGCCCGTCACGACCGTGATCCTCGTCCGTCACGCGGAGCGCGTCGAAGCCGACGGAGACGTCGATCTCGTCGACGCCGGCCGCGCCCGCGCGCAGGAGCTGGCCCGCGTGCTCGCGGATGTGAAGATCGACCGCGTTTACGTGACGCAGTACAAGCGCACGACGCAGACCGCGCAGCCGCTCATCGACGCCACGAAGCTGGAGCCTCTTCGCGTGGAGACGGGGGAGGCGTACGCGCGCACGGTGGCCGCGAACATCGCGGAAAAGCATCGCGGCGAGACGGTGCTCGTCGTCGGCCACAACACCACCACCGTCGACATGCTCCACGCCCTCGGCATCAAGTACGACCGCAAAATCGAACACGCGGAGTACGACAACCTGTTCGTAGTGACGATCGCCGACGGCAAAGCGAAGCTGCTCGCATTGAAGTATGGAGTGCGGTAACGCCAGTTACCGCTTTCCTACGCGGCAGCGCTTCGTTTGAAAGCGGCGACTAGCGTCGCCGCACTCCACACTACTGCGGCGGGATCAGTGCGGGGTCATTCGTGATCGCATCGATCAACGACCCGTGCGCCGTCACCTTGCCCGTGCCGCCGACCACCTTCACCGTCACGCGCGCGTTGTAGACCGCGTCGGCCTCGCCGAAATCGCGCACGGTGAACTGGCGGAACTCGTTGCCGGCGAGGTTGAAGGTGATGACCGGCGTGACGATCGAGTCGGGGAGGATGAGACTCGCCTCGACCGTCGCCGGACTGCCGGTCGTCTCGGTCAGCGCGATGTTCGTGCGCATGCGCGTCGACTCTTCGACCTGCAGGATGTGCAGCGCGCGATCCGCCGCGCCGACCGACTCCGCGACCGTCACCGCTGGCAGGTACTGGCCGTACGTTCCGGTCGTCGTCTTGTTGTACGTGCGTGCGGTGACGCCGAGGGAAACGGCGGCGGGCGTGGTGATCACGATCGAGCCGCCGGCGCCGTTCGGTTGTCCGAACAGATTCAGCACCACGTCGTTGAGCACCTCGATCTCGCCCGCGTCGATCGTCACTTCCTTCGCGACGAACGAGCTCGGATTTCCTTCCGTGTAGAACGTGAGCGTCGCCGGAACCGATGTCGTGCCCGGGTTGTGAATGCGCAGATCGCTGACCCAGAACGCGAAGCCGAGGTCCTTGTGCGCCATGCCGGGAACGACATAGCGATCCGCGCTCACCGAGCCCTTCTCGACCGCCGACACCAGGAACGGATCATTGGTCGCGTTGTCGAGCTCCGACACGTACGCGGTCACCTTGCCGGTGCCGCTCGTGACCTCGACTTCGACGCGTCCGTCTTCCAGATCCGTGATGCCGTTCGTCGCGAGCATCAGTCCGATCTGCTTGTTCTCGCTCGCCAGCAGCGAGACCGGAATCGTCGCCAGGAGATTTCCGGACGTGTCGTACACGCGCGATACGAGACTCACCGGATTGCCGGATGCCTCGAGGAAGCCGAAGTTCGCGCGATATTCGTCCGACTGCGCGACGTGCAGCAGGGAGAGGATCTTTCCGCTGCCGACGAACTTCGCGAACGGGATGGCCGGGATGTACTGGCCGAAGGTGCCGTTGGGCGTGAAGTTGTACGTGCGGCTCGATCCGAGGGTCAGGAGCTGCTGCGCGGTGGAAGAGATCGTGGAGAAGAGACTGCCCGAGCTGCTCGACGTCGTCAGCGGACGCACTTCGAGCATGCCCAGCGCGCCGGTGATCTCGCCGAGGCCGAAGACGGTCGAGACGATGTCATCGAGGGCGAGCGACTGATTCGGCGCGACGTCGACCGTGGTCGTGCTGCCGGTCACCGTGCCGTCCGTTCCGGTCGGCGTGTAGTTGATCTGATACTTCATCGTCTGCGCGGAGAGATTCACCACGCGCATGTCCGACTCGAAGAACGAGCCGTTCTGACCCGGCGCATGGCCGACCGCGCTGAAGATCAAAGACTCGGGCGACGGCGCGCTCTTTCCGTCCGGCGTGACCGGCGTGACGAGGCTGACGTTGATCGGAATCGACACGAACGTCGTGCCATTGCTCTTCACTTTGCCGGCGTTCGGCGTGTCCGTCGTGATCTTCGCGGTGAACGTGTTGCCGCCGAGGCGGAGCTGATCGCGCTCGCTGGTGAGCGTGACCGTGGCTCCTTCCGGCGGAAGCGGGCCGGAGGCCGGAGTCGCCTTCACCCACGGCTTGTCGAACGCGATCGAGAAACTCGACGGCGTCGCGGATCCGGGGATGAAGAGCTGCTGCACGATCTCGCCGCGCGCGCCGGCGTCGACGCTCGCGTTGTTCGTACGCGGCGCAACGACGACGACGCTGCCGGCGTCGGAGTACGACCCCTTCTCGTCGTTGCAGGCGCTGAGCGCGCGCACGCGATAGTGGATCTGCACCGCGCCGGTCGTGAGCGCCTCGTCCTGATCGATCGAGTTGCCCGTGACGAGAATCGTCTCGGGATCGGCGAAGTCGGATGTGTAGGACTTCTGCAGTTCGAAGGTGCCGTTGCCGGCGGGGCGTCCCGCAATCCATCGCACGGTCCAGCCCTGACCGGCGACCGCGCGTCCGATGACCTGCAGCTTTGGCTCGCCGGGCGTTCCGCATTCGCCGGCTTCGATGACCGTGAGGTCGTTGATCGCGGACGGTGTCGCCGGGCAGTTCGTGACCGCGTTGACGAGCCAGAACACGGTGCCGGCGCTCGACAGGGTGACGATCGCCTTGGTGTCCGCCGTCGTGGCGACGAGCGTGGGAACCTCGCCTTTCTTCGCGACGAAGAGCTCGTAACTCGTCGCGTCGGGCACCGGAGTCCATTCGAACGGGACGTCGCCCGCTTCGATCTGCGCGCCGTCCGGCGGTTGCAGTCCGATCGGCGCAACCGGGGAACAGCCCTGCGGCAAGGCGATGCCGGCGATGTTTTCTTTCGAGAAGAGACGATCGCAGCCCGGCGGGAACGCGGCCACGCGCCAGCGGATGCGGCCCGGCGGCACGAGGTGCTCGACGCTCATCTCGGTCGTTGCCGCAACAGGCGTCGGCTCGCCGTCGTTGGACTGCACGAACAGCACGAACTTCGTGCCCGCGGGGAACGTGCCGCCCCACTCGAATCGCACGTTCGGCGGATTGCTCTGCGAGTTGTTCGCGGGCGAGATGAGCTCCGGTACCGCGGTCGGGCAGTTCTGCGCGCGTGCGATCGTGAACGTGATCGTGTCGGAGGAAACCGACGGGCACTCGCCCACGACTCGTTCGACATGGGCGCGATACGTGCCCGGCGGCGGCTGCACGATCGGATCGAATTCGGTGTTTGCGAACGTGAAGGGCGGCAGCGCGGCATTCGTGCTGTCGACGATCAGGAAGAAGCGATACCTCACCTTTTCATCCGCGGCCGGGTCGCTGAGGCGGATGCGCAGGTTCGTGATCGTCGAGCCGTTCGCCGGCTCGATGATGGACGGCTTGTCGCTGGGGCAGCGCGCGATCGTGTCTTCGACCGTGAGCTCACCGAACGCCGACGAGAGAGGCGGGCAGCCTTCGAAGAACAGCTGCACGAACCAGCGATAGTGTCCGGCTTGCAACAGAATCTGGAACTGGTCCGCGCGCGTGACGCCGACGTCTTCGAACGCCTGTCCGATCTCGGCGAGAAAGACGCGAGCGAGAATCCCGCGCGTCTGCGCGATCCATGGAAGAACGACAGTCTTGCCCGCGGTCGCCGGATCATCGTCGGTGATCACCGGCGGGAGGAGTTGCGGCGCGGTGTTGGAGCTGCAGTTCGCCCCGGTCTGAACGGTGAAGTTGCCTTCGGCCGAGAAGACCGACGGACAGCCGTCGCGGATGCCTTCGACTCTCCACTTCAATGCGCCGGCCGGCAGACTCAGCGACGCGCTGAGCGCAGTCGTTCGCGCGAGAAGCAGCGGCGCGCTGCCTTCAAAGGAGCCCCAGATGCGATAGGCCGTCGCGTTCGCGATCGCCGTCCACGAGAGGACGGCCGGAGAGGCGACCGACGCGCCGTTCACCGGCGACGTCAGATTGATCGTCTCCGGCGGGCACTCTCTTGCCTTCACCGTGATCGTTCTGCGCGCCGATGAGACGTCGGGACAGTTGTTGTCGAACTTCGCGACGACGAACAGCTGATAGCTTCCGGGCGCGAGACCGGTCACCACGAACGGGGACGCGGTCGTCTGGCCAACGACGCTCGTGCCGTTGGGACCCGAAGCGAAAATCAGAAATGTTTTTGCGGCCGCGGGTGCGGTCCACGCAACGGTGAAGGGGAGCGTGTGCGACGATCCATCGGCCGGCGCGATCAGGACCGGCGCGGCGTTCTCGCACGACGCACCGGTGACGCTGAAGCTCGACGGCGCCGACTCGAGGAACGAACAGCCGCCGGGGTAGTTTGCGCGGACGCGCCACAGGTAGTTGCCGATCGGGAGCTGCGTCGCGTAGCTGCGGCCGCCGAGGTTGTCCGCCACGAGCGACCACGTTTGTCCGCCGTCCGTCGATTTGTACACGCCGGATCCCGCGGGATTTCCCTCGGTCGACCGGGAGAAGACGATCGTCGCGTCTTCCTTGAACGTCGCGCCGTTCGGCGGCGTCAGAAGCGCCGGTGGCTGCGTCGGACACGGCGTCGTGAAGACAAACGGTTGGGAGATGAAGCCCGTGCAGCCGGCGGCGGCCGCCTTCACCGCCCATTGAATGCTGCGTCCCGGCTCGACGGAGATCGTTTTCTCGGTTCCCGTCGAGATGCCTGCGAGCGCCGGCGTCCCGTTGTCGACGGAAACGAAAATCTCATAAAACGACGCGTTGGCGACGCTCTGCCATTTCAGATTCACGACGCCGGCTGCGACCGAGCTGTTGTTCGCCGGCTCGCTGAGCACCGGCGCGCTCGCCGGACAGCTCGCCATCGTGAACGCGGCGCACGTCGATGGTTTCAGCGGGCATCCATCGGCGCCTTTGGCGACGACCTTCCACTCGTACGATGCGCCGTCGACGATCTCGCTCGATGGTGGGCTGAACGTCGTGCCCGTCACCGTCGCGCGCACATTGCTGCAGCCGGTTCCCGGCGGTCCGAAGAAGACGTCGTACGCGACCGTGCTCGCGACCGCGTCCCATTTCACGGTGACGCTGTTGTTCGTGTCGCGCGGCACGTTGCCGGCGTTGTTCGGCGGATAGACGAGGGTGGGTCCGGTCGAAGGACACGACTGCGCCTGCGCGCCGCCCGCAAATGCGAGCGAAGCGAGCACGGCAAGGCTCGCAACGAACGTCTTCATTTTCTCTACTGACGTCCAATGTAACGATTCCGTTGACACGTGTGGAGTGCGGTGACGCAAGTCACCGCTGTCCTACGTAGAAAAGCGGCGACTGGTGTCGCCGCACTCCACACCTTTTACTCAAACCCCGCCGGCGGCACGCGCTTCTTCGTCGCCTGCTCGAACGCATACCCCAGCGCGAGAAGCTTCGGCTCGCTGCACGCCATCGCCGTGAAGCTCACCCCGTACGGTCCCGGCTTCGCATTGAACCCCTCGGGGAACGCAGGCGTCGGCGCATTCGGAATCATCCCGAATGGCACGATCACCGTCGGATAGCCGGGCCGCGCGGCGATCGACGCGCCGAAGTTGCTCGGGAAGAGCAGCGCGTCGAGGTCGTTCGCCTTCATCGCCGCGTCGATGCCGTTCGTCGCGGCGAGCTCGATGTCCTTCGCGCGGTCCGACTCGTAGCGCCGCTTGTCGCCTTCGACATCCATCTCGTCGGAGATATCGAGCGCGGCCTGGCCGTACTTGATCGAGCCCGCCTTCTGATGCGCGAGATTCCACTCGCGCAGCGCCTTGAGCGTCTTCACCGGCGCCGTGGGCCCGAGCGACGCGAGCCACTTGTTGAAGTCGCGCTTCATCCCGTACTTGAACGCCACCGAGCAGCTCACATCGCGCCCTTTCGCGTCGCCGGTGCCCGCGCAAATACCCCAGTTCAACAGGTTCTTCGTCGGATCGGCCTCGGCGATGCTCGGGATGACGACGGGATCGACGACGATCGCCCCCTCCTTCTTCAGCACCTCGATTGCCTCGGTCATCACTCTCAGCTGCTCGGCATTGACGCCGCCGCGCGGGCGCTCGCTGCCCGGCGGCGTGACGGGCTCGTAGAAGAACGCGCGCGGGATGCCGATGCGCGCGCCTTTGAGCGCATCGCGTTTCAGGAAGACCGTGTAGTCGCGATTCGCGGGCGGCGTGCACTTCGACGTCGCGGGATCGTTGGGATCGGGAGTGGATCCTTCGAGCGCGCCGAGGAGAATCGCCGCGTCGGTGACGAACCTCGCCATCGGACCGGCCGTGTCCTGATCGGCGGTGATGGGGATGATGCCGTGACGGCTGACGCGGCCGACCGTCGGCTTCACCGCCGCGAGCATGTTCGCGCTCGCCGGACTGAGAATCGATCCCGAAGTCTCCGTACCGACGTTCGCGGCCCAGAAGCTGAGCGTCGTTCCGATGCCGGAGCTCGAGCCGCCGGTGAAGAGCGCGGGACGCCCGTCGAACGTCGCCTCGCGCGGATCGCGGCGCGGATCGTACGGATTCATCCCGTAGCCGTGCAGCGCGTTGTAGTTCGCGGGCATCGGCGTCGGCGAGCCGGCGACCCAGTTCGCGAGCTCGGTGAGCACGGTCTTGGCGAGAATGATCGCGCCCGCATCGCGGAGATTCTTCGTGACCGTCGCCTCGTACGGCGGCGTGTAGTTGTCGAAGGCGAGCGCGCCGCCGGTGGTGGGCATGTTCGTGGTGTGGATGATGTCCTTGAGCGCGATCGGAATCCCGTGCAGCGGCCCGCGGATCTTTCCCGCCTTCCGCTCGCGATCGAGCTCGTCGGCTTCCTTCAGCGCGTTGCGGTTGATCGTCATCACCGCGTTGACCTTGTCCTCGTACATCGCGATGCGCAGCAGGGACTGCGTGACGAGCTCGCGCGAGGTCACGCGCCCCGACTTCAGCGCGGCCTGCATGTCCGAGATGCTGGCCTCGACGACGGAGAACGGCTTCGGCGTTTCTTTTCCGAACGCGGCGAATGCGAAGAGAACGAGCAGCGCGATGCGTTTCATGAGGCGCGATTCTAATCCCGAGTGCCCCGACACCCTCTCGCCGCTCTCCACTCCGATGAGTCCCCTCTCCCCCGGACACGGGGGAGAGGGTTAGGGTGAGGGGGTGTTCCGCCCGCCACCCAGAGAACCCCTCACCCAAACCCTCTCCCCGCGCGGCGGGGAGAGGGGACAGGATCGCAATCAGGCGCCGTAGGTCGTGCCGTCGCGATGCCTGACTGAAGGCCATTAGGGCCAAGCCCGCCTCAACGTTCTCCCGGAACGCCGACTTGTAGCCGGCCGGTCCGCCGATCTCCGATCGGCGGGACCCTCGGGTTGAAACCTCACTGCACTTCCGTGCCGTCGATCCCCATCACGAACTCCGCGCCGAAGAGTCGCGCCGGCGTGAAACTGCCCGGCCGCGCGCCCCCGTCGAGAATCCGCCGCACCGCGGCGATCGATGAGAGCACCGTGAAGCGATACCCCTCGCGCACCGTCATCGACATCGTCACCTCCTCGCCGCGTGCATTCGCAACGCGTCCCCAGAGGTACACCCGCCCCTTCTCGCGCTCTTCGGCGCTCGGCCCCGCGTGCTTGTCCACGCGCTTCTGCGCGAAGCGTTTGACCGGCCCGAGGTTCATGAGCGGCAGCAGCGGACGCAGACGGCGAAGGCGCTTCACCACGCGAGGCGGCGTCGCCTGATAGACGCGGATGTTCGGAATGCCGGTCGTGTGAAACGCCGTCGAGACGTCGCCCCACGGAATCGTCATCGCCAGGCGCGGCCCGGATGCGAACGGGATCTCGCGGACGTCGTACGCGTGCGGCACGACGACGATCTTCCCGTCGCGGCGGATCGCGCCGCCGCGTCCGAGGCCTTCGAGGATCGTCTTCAGCGTCCCGCGGCTGGCGCCGGCGCGTGAGGGATTGATGCCGAGCCACAGCTCCGTCGCGTCGGAAAGCCGCTCGTGCAGCATCGCCGCGAGGCAGTCGGTGGGCACGACGTCGAAGCCGGCGCCCGGCAGCAGCGTGACCCCGCGCTGCACCGCTTCCTCGTTGCGGCGCATCACCGCTTCGAAGACCGCGATCTCGCCGGTGATGTCCGTGTAGTGCACGCCCGCATCGAGACACGCCCGGACCATCGCTTTCGAGGTATGGATGAACGGCCCCGCGCAATGAAGCACGAGCGCGACGCCGGAGAGATCGGGTTGCGCGAGATCGAACGCTCGCCACTCGCACTGCAGCTCGCGCGCGAGCGGCTCGATCTTCGCGGCGCTGCGGCCGGCGAGAATCGGTTTCTCGCCGCGCGCGACCGCCTCCCGGGCGATGAGCTCGCCGGTGTAGCCGTTCGCTCCGTAGATCATCCAGCGGAATCGCGTCTCGTCGCCGTCCGTTTTCATCGCGCGCATGGTATCCGCTTCGAAGCCGCGCATCCGCACGTTGCTCCGCAACGGCTGGCGGCGCCGATGCCCGCGCTACGGCGAGGGTGCGCTCTTCACGCGCTTGCTCGGATGAACGAACGCGCTTGCGATGCAGATGCGTGGCGCTGCGTCAACTGCAACGCGGTTTCTCCATCGACGATGAACGAGCCGATCGACGTCCCCCCGGACGTGAAGCCGAGCGGCCGGCGTGGGGACGCCGGACGCTCGGCGGGGGTGGAGCGTGCCGCTCGCGGCGATGACTTCGATGTTGACGACGAACCGTGCAGCGCCCGGCGGCGCGCGATAGCGCAGGGCGGCAGACGTGCGGCCGCGATGAACCGAGTCCGCCCAAGATCCGGCTTGGCTGCGTGGCCCGCCTACACGCGATTCGCTGCGCTGCACGCGCGAGCTCGCGTTGGATGAGCGCGCGGAAGCGCGCGTAGCGACGAAGCCGCGGGCCACGTCTGCCACAGCCGCATCTTGGGCGGCACCACGGAGCGATGCATGTCCGTTCGCGAGGGAGGGCGGGCCGCGGGGGCCAGCTCGCGACACCGTTGCAAGTCGCGCGGATCACTTAAATGCGACGATCGATCACTTTCACTGTCCTCGGGATGAGATTCAGGTGATCGTGCGTCGCTTTAATTCGATCGTCGGTCATTTTCAACTGTCCTCAGAACGAGAACGATCCGATCACGCGTCGGATAAAAGTGATCGCCGATCACTTTCACTGTCTTCCAGGCGAGATTCATCCGATCGCCGATCGGATGAATGCGATCACGCGAGGTTGCGCGCTGTTCGCTACGATGATGGCGTGCCGCCGCCGCTCTTCGTTCTCCCTGGGATTGGCGCAGACGAACGTCTGTTCGCTGCACAACGCGCAGTGCGTGACGTTCGATCGATCAACTGGGTTCTACCGGCGGATCCACGCGAGTCGTTGGCGCGCTACGCTGCACGACTCGCCGGCGAGCTGCGAGTCACTGACCCGTTCGATCTCGGCGGATCATCATTCGGTGGAATGGTCGCGCTCGAACTCGCGCGCCATCTCTCGCCGCGGCACGTTTTCTTGTTCGGGAGCTGCCGTTCTTCCGATGCCGTCTCGCTGTTACTCCGTGCTCTTCATCCGCTCGCCGCGATGTCGCCCGATCGATTGCTGCATCCGCCGCGGATGTTGCAACCGCTCATCGCTCGATGGTTCGGAGCGACGTCGCCAGCGCATATCGAGCTATTCGCGCAGATGCTCGCGGCAACACCGCCAGCATTCATTCGCTGGGCCGCACGCGCGGTTTTTTCATGGCCGGGTGTGGCCGAGCTGCCGATGCCTGTCTACCACGTGCACGGCGATCACGATCGCCTGATTCCTGTTGATCGCGTAAAACCCGATCGCGTCATCGCTGGCGCCGGTCATCTTCTCAACCTCACCCACGGGGATGCGGTGAACGACTTCATCGCGCGCGTCGCTTCCAGTTGAACAGACCGAGTCCGACTGCAGCGCCGAAGAGCACGAGCGTAGCGACCGCGAAGATGTTCCCTCGCGTTTCATACATCTGTGGGTTCGGCGTGGGCGGGCCGCCCGCTGCCCAATAGTTGTAAAGCGTGAGGTTGGCCGCCCAAAGGGAGGCAGCCAACAATAGAGCCGCAAAAATCCATCGCGCAGTTGAAGCCCTCATCTAAATTCCCGTTGCCGCGCAGACTGTTTGACCATTCACCGTGGCGCACGGGCCAAACGATGAGGGGAAAGGTTTCGTGCATGACTCGCACTTTTTGAAAATCTGCTCAGCGAAGTTGTTGCAGTTGTTGCTCGGCGTCCACGGCCCCATTTTCTTACCGATCGGTATTTGGTTGTTGACGCACGTCTCGTCGACGCCCTTTATTTCCGTGCACGTCGTTCCCGCCTGTTGACTTTGCCCGGCATGATTAGTGATCGCCGTCGGAACACCTAACGGACACGCCGGCAACGGCCCGCCGTTCGCAGGACCCAAGCCCGCTTCCACCATGTCGGTTTTGATGAAGCAGTGTTTGTAGTTGAGTACCTGAGACACGGCGTTGACGATGGCGTTCACCTGGACGTCTCGGCAGCACTTGTAGACCTTCAGGCCGAGAGGATCGGCGTAACGAAGCGGATTGTCGAGCGCGTACGCGTAGGGATTCGGGTCGCCACGCTTTCCCCAGGGATCGCTCTGGGTGTACCGCCCCCACGAAGACTTGTACCATCTGTGGATGTTGAAGCTCTCCTCCGGCCCCTCCCACGTCATCGCCAGCTCCTGCCCGGGGAATCGAAGCGGTTGGTCCGTCCTCGAGCCGTTTCTTACCTCGTAGATACTGCCGAATGGCTCGTGTTCGACGCGCCACACAATCTCGCGGGCAGTATCCGTTTGGAGGAGTGGCGTGCCGAGATGGTCCGTGAACGTGAAGCGTGTGAACGATCCGGGGTTGAACTGTGCCACAGGCCGGTTGCCGAACCAGATGATCTCGTAGTGAACGTTGTTTGCGAAAGACGGCTGCGGGAACGCGTCCGGCTCCCAGACGTTCTCCGCATCGTCGCGCGTCGCTGACAGCAGTTGCAGTTCAGGAGTGTAGATGTAGTAGCGCCGCGCTGACGTATCCGGCCCGTTGCTCGGAAACTCCGTTCGGATCGCACGCACGCCGCGGCCGTCGTAGGAGTAAGCGACGGTGTGCGGAACGGGATCCTCGGAGTTGAAGCTGTCGCTGACCGACGCGAGCAGATTCCGTGGCCAGTACGAGCGCGTGACCGCGTATGCGGTCTCGTTGCCGGCCTCGTCGTGATGGACCGGGCGGCAGAGATCATTGAGGGTCACTGCCGTGACCACCGGCGTCGTCTCATCGTAGGAAAACGACATGATCCGTCCGAGCGGTTGAATGCCTGCACGGAGAAGGTCCTTCTTCGACCTGGGTTTGTCGGTGGGCTTGAACTTCTTCGGATTTCCAGCGCTCAGATTCTCGGGCCCTCCCGGGATCACCTCGGTCAGTTGTGCACGCACGATGTTGCCCATGGCATCCCACTGGTAATCGCCCTTCCGCCAGAGCGCGGTGCCTGTGTTCGCCTTCGTCAGCCGATGCAGATCATCGTACTCGAACTGCCGGTTGTACTCCGAGTCTTTCCCGTCGTTGATGCTCGTGATGTTGCCGGCTGGGTCGTAGCCAATCAGGTACCGCGCGATCTCGCCTTGATTCCCATTCACTCCGTCTTTCGTGAGCTCGTTCCTTGTCATCCGGTAGCGTGCGTCGTACTGCATCGTCTGCGTCGTGCTGTTCGCGAACTTCAACTCGGTCAGAGGACCGAATAGCAGGTACTTCGCGGAATTGATCACGCCGGATGCCGTGAGGGGCCGGCCGGCGAAGTCGAAGGTGTAGTTCACGGTCAGTTGTGTCGATGGATACGCAATGGACGCGCGGTTCCCGTCGCGGTCGTAGGTGAACTTCGTCGTGGCCTGGTGAAGCGGCCCCGGTGCCGGAATGCGTCCGTCGCCGCTGAGTTTGCCGACAAGCGGTTCGGGGTCGCCCGATCCGCACGCCCCTGTCAGCGCGGAACTGCGCCCGTCATCATCCGGAGGAGGAGGAGAAGGAGAGGCCATGAACGCGCGGTGCTCTTCGCGAAGCAGGCCGCGTCGTTCGTAGCGATGATCTGTCGTTCCCGCAGGATCGGTCATCTTCGCCAGCCGCCCGATCCCAAACGTGCCAGTCGTGGTGTCG
>DATLFB010000100.1:0-121144 GCA_035525285.1 Thermoanaerobaculia bacterium | reverse complement strand
CACCCCCCTCACCCCCCCCCCCACTCTTTGGCTTTTGTGCACGGCCGGGTGGTTGTGGGGGCCCCGCACCCCCGCGTTTTTTACTCCCACCGGGCGCCGGGGGCCCCCCCCCACTCCACACTATAATCGCGCCACCCCTATGCCCTTCACCCGACGCTACCTCGCGTGGCTTCTGCTCCCGCCTCTCGCGATCAGTCTTCCGCCGGCGCTGCTGTTTCTATCGCAGGTCGTCCAACTGTCGATGGGCAGCGGCTTTGCGCTCACGGGGCTGCTTCTCGCAACCTTCATCGGCGGCTGCATCCTCTTCACTCTCGGCGTGAAGCCGCAGCTCGACGCGGTCGAAGACGCGCTCGCGCAGCGCGGCGATCTCTCCCGCGCGATGTCGGCCTGCCTCGAACGGACCACGAATCTCTCGCTCCTGCTCTGGGTGGGCGGCGGCCTGCTCTTCGCGCTCGCCGCGACGCTGCTCTTCATGCGCACCGCCCTCGGTCTCGCCTACTTCCTCGTCGCCGCGGCCATCGCCGCGTTTCCGGCGGTCGTGTGGGGCTATGCGATGGGCAAGCATCGCCTGCTCGACGCGGCGAGCGAGGCGCGCGTGCATTACATCGGACGCGAGCTTTCCCTCGGCAAGAAGATCGCGATCGTCTTCATCGGCGCGTTCACGATCTCCGCGGCCGCACTGATCCTGCTCATCTCCTCGCGCGTTTCCACGACGCTCGAGACGCTCGCGGTCACCACCGCGTCCGAGCGGTTCGCGGGGATCGTCAGCAATGCGAGTTTGCTTGCGAGAGTCGACGCCTCCGCGCTCGATACGATGCGCATGTACATCCCGCGCGAGTACTCGCTTCACCTCATCGAGCCGAATGGCAACGTGACGAGCACCTCCGATGACAAACTCACCGCCGCCGAAGTCGACTCCATCAAGGACATCGGCACGGGCGACAGCACCGCCTTCATCGGCCCGCACGTGAGCCGTTTCGCGCGGCTGAAAGACGGCTCGATCCTCGTACTGGCGATTCCGTGGACGCCGTACCGCGACATCCCGTTTCAGATCACGTTCTACACGCTGATCGTGGCGCTGCTCACCACGATCGTGTTCAGCCTCGCGACGTGGGTGCTCTCCCGCGACGTCACCTCGCCGCTGCACGAGCTGCGCACGCTCGCGCGGTCGATGGCCGAGGGGAACTTCGACGTCGCGCCGCGCGTGTTCTCGGATGACGAGGTCGGCCAGCTCGCGGACAACTTCGGCGAGACGCGCGCGAACCTGCGCCGTCTTCTCGGACGCGTCGGCGGCAGCGGCGCGACGATCACCGACGGCGTGCGCGTGATCACCGACGGCACCGGACTCCTTCTCGTCCGCTCGCGCGATCAGAGCGAGCTCACCGAGAGCTCATCGATGGCGCTCGAGAATGTTCGCGGCGGCATCCGCAGCGTCCTCGGCGCCGCCGAATCGGTCGCCGATCTCACGCAGGACGCCTCGAGCCGCGCGCTCGAGCTGCAGGCCTCGGCCGAGGAAGTCGCGCGGAGCATGGACAACCTCTTCCAGTCGGTGGAGAAGACCTCCGCGTCGACCACCGAGATGAACGCGTCGATGAACGAGATGTCGAATCGCACCGACGTGCTCGCGGGGATCGGCGAGGAAGTGCTCTCGTTCGTCGCGGAGATGGACTCCACGGTCGGCGAGCTGCTGACGACCTCGCGCTCGACGGCGGAGCTCGCGGAACAGGTGCGCGAAGACGCGCGCGGCGGCGGCGAGGCGGTGAACCGCACGGTCGAAGGCATCAACGCCACGCACGAGCTCACGCGCAGCACCGCGCAGACCATCGACGAGCTGCAGCGCAGCGTCGGCGAGATCAACCAGATCCTCAACGTGATCGAGGAAGTCGCGAACCGCACGAACCTCCTCTCGCTGAATGCCGCGATCATCGCCGCACAGGCCGGCGAGCAGGGCGCGGGATTCACGGTCGTCGCCGACGAGATCCGCGAGCTCGCCGAGCGGACCCGCGGCTCGACGAAAGAGATCGGCAACATCATCAAGGCCGTGCAGAGCGGCTCGCGCCAGGCCGTGACGAAGATGCACGAGGGCGTGGCCAAGGTGAGCGAGAACGTGCGCCTCGCGCAGAATGCCGCGACGTCGCTGGCGAAGATCGTCGACAGCGCCACGCGCTCGTACGAGATGGCCACGCGCATCTCGCGCGCGCTCGAAGAGCAGTCGCAGGCCAGCCGGCGTCTGCACGAAGTCACCTCGCGCATGTCCGATCACATCGCCGAGATCAACCGCGCGTCGCGCGAGCAGGCACGCGGCACGCAACTAATGGCGCAGGAGTCGGAGCGCGTGCGCGACATCGCCGCGCAGGTGAAGAACGCGACGCAGGAGCAGTCGACGGCGGGACGCGGCATCACCACCGCGCTGGAACGGATCGCGGAAGACGCGCGGGCGATGCGCGATCTGCTCGAGCGTCAGCTCCAGGAGACCGACCGCATCGCCGACGCGTCACGGGAGATGCTCGACATCGCGCAGAAAAACGACGCCATGGCCCGCGAGTTCAACGCCACCGTGCAGAACCTCGTCCGCAGCGGCAACGAGTTCGAGACCGAGGTCACGAGGTTCCGGTACAGCGGAGACGAGACGTAGCGTCCTCTGGTCACCCTCGACGGATTCATTCTGGACGTGGCGGAGTCAGACCAGAACGTGAACTAATTCGGGCGATCCGAAGCATCCCGCGGCAAGAGTGCTTCCCCGCAGGCTCGCGTGGTGGGGTTTGTCGAGAACGGGACACATGTGTTCTTCGGGGGCGAAATGGATCGTTGCGACGTCGGCGAGACCACCATCGCACGACGCATTCTGAGCAAGCTCCGAAAGAACAATGCTGTGTTTGGCGGATCGGAACTTCCTCTGCTATCCGCTGTGGGAACAGGCAGTTGCCACGGGAGCCAAGCTGGTTTGGAGAGCGAAGCTGCAGCTGGTCATTCCGAAGATTCGGAAGCTCCGGGACGGTTCGTACCTGGCCAAGCTCTATCCCTCACCTAAAGATCGGCGTCAGGACCGCGACGGCATTCTGGTTCGGCTAATCGACTATCGGATCGATGAGTTTCGCGAGTCCTACCGTCTGATCACGAACATCCGCGGTGTCGCCTTCAAAGGACACGACCATCAATTTAATTGACGGCTGTAGTGAATTACTCGAGGGCTGTACTTAATTGATGACAGGCAGGTTCTGTTTTACTTGATGGTGTCATCAATTTGGTACTCGTGAGTGGTGTCGTTACCTGGTTGTGGATTCAAATTGATACCACGGGGCATCTGAATCGATTGACGTTGGAGTCAATTTGATACCGGCGGGTGGTCCGCGAAGTACTCGCGCCATGTAAATTGATCGCAGCGGCGATCAATTTACTACGCGCGAGTTTCAAATTGATTGCTCGCCTGCATGACGGAGGATCCTTCGCCGTCGGGAGCCTGCCCTGAGCGAAGTCGAAGGGCGGATGACGTAGAGGCGGGCTTTAGCCCGCTTTAGCCCTTGGCTAGGACCGATCCGGCTGGCACTGGCGAAGTCCGGGCGCGACTCGGAGCCGGCTGCGGCAGTCCGTGTACCTGATTTGTACCTCCGACAGACTTTTTCAGCAGTTCGAGTGGTTTGGGGGTATAGTGTTTTCTGTAACTTACTGAGCCGTCGACGGTTGAACGAATACGAATCCCGTTGGGGACGCCAACCTTCCCGTTGGTTACGCCGAGCTCCTGAAGACAGGCCGGCTCACCGTTTCCTCTGCGCCAGCCCCAGCCCCTTACCCTCAGAGGCTCTGACCCACTCGATCAGCTCATCGCCGGTCTCGACCGGCCCGGCCCGATCGATCAGGGCACGAATGACGTCGGACTTCGGCACTTTGCCGCGTCGCGCCCAGCGCGCGAGCAGCGCGGCCCTTTTCTTGTCCAGTTTGACCGTGATCGTCGGCATGGTAATAACAGGATATTACCATCGCCGGCCGTCAGAGATCCTTTCCCGGCGTGGGAACGGCCCCCTCACCCTGACCCTCTCCCCGCCGGGCGGGAGAGGGGACTGGGGAGTTACGCGTTCACGACCTTCTTCACCATCTTCTCGACGTTGTCGACCTGCTCCTCGACCGCATCCTTGATCTGCTTCTGCACTTTCTTCGGCGTCGCGAAGGCGACCGCATCGCCGACGCGTCACGGGAGATGCTCGACATCGCGCAGAAGAACGACGCCATGGCCCGCGAGTTCAACGCCACCGTGCAGAACCTCGTACGCAGCGGGAACGAGTTCGAGAGCGAGGTCACGCGGTTCCGGTACAGCGGGAACGAGACGTAGCGTATCCTTCACCAGCTCACTCGGCGCAAACCAGAAATGTGATCGAAGTGATCGTCTCGCGTGACCACGGGCAGATCATGCTGCCGTGCCAGTGAAGCAATCCACACATCGTTCTCGGGAATCGGACGTCCCAGTTGCCGCAACTCTTCTCGCAACACCGCGTAGTGCGCCGTCGTTTCGACTTCGATCGGAAGCACAATGGAGTGGTGAATCAAGAGGTCAAGTAGACGGCCCAGGCGATCTCGTTCGCGAGATCGGACAAGACCGTATCGGTACTCTCCGATGGCGATCACAGGAAGATGATGTCGGTCTTCTCCTGCCAACGCCTCGGCAATCGACCGATCACCGCCGAAGAGAGCCGAAAGGGCATTCGTGTCGAGAATCACCGCCACTCCGATGGGTCGATCCGCTCGAGATCCGCATCGATGAACCGGTCAACTTCGGCCACGGTCTTCGGATCGGCAAGCCCAAATACGCTACGCCAGCCAGATCGATCGCTTCGCGGCGGAGACACCGACGCCAGGTGCGTCTCGATGGCGTCGCAAATGAGCTCTCGGAGGCTTTCGCCCTGGAGTGCCGCCGTGGCCTTGGCTTTCTTGAACAGGTCGTCAGGGATCTCGATCGTGGTCTTCACTCAGCCCCATATTACCATATTTACGGGTCGCCAATTCCCCTCCCATAAACGGAGCTTTGTGGCGACAGCTGAGACCTGATTGGTCGGCCAAGGCGCCTGCGCGGCAGTAGTGGAGGACAGGCAACTGCCTGTCCTTGACGGCCGGACAGGCAGGATTGCCTGTCCTCCACTACACCATGGTGCGAGCTAGGCAGACCCTCTCCCCGCGGGGCGGGGAGAGGGGACTGGGGAGTTACGCGTTCACGACCTTCTTCACCATCTTCTCGACGTTGTCGACCTGCTCCTCGACCGCGTCCTTGATCTGCTTCTGCACTTTCTTCGGCGTTGCGAAGACGACTACCGCGGCTCCGGCGACGAAGCCGGCGACGAATGCGAAGGCGACTTTGCCGTAAGGGAACTTGTTTTTGAACATGCCACACTCCTTCGAGCGCAACGTAGGTTCCCGCGCGGGTGAGCAACGATGACGCGCGTCACCCTTGTTCGTTCATCTGCTAGTCTCGCCGCGCATGCAGGAACAGCCTCTGCTGGTCGACGTCGCGATCATTCTCGTGGCCGCGTTCCCGCTTCTGTTTCTGGGGCGGCGCGTGCGCGTGCCGGTGGTGCTCAGCTACATCGTCGCGGGGATGATCATCGGGCCGCACGCGCTCGGATTCATCCGCGATGCCCATCGCGTCGAGGTGATCGCCGAGCTCGGCGTGGCGCTGATTCTCTTCTTCATCGGCCTGCACGTACCGATCGCGCGCATCAAGGCGCTGGGGCGGACGGCGTTTCTCTCCGGGCCGGTGCAGATGGGATTGACCGCGCTCGCGGTCGCGGCCGTGACCGTCGCGCTCGGAGGCGCGTTCCGCCTCGGTCTGTTCTACGGCGTGCTCGTCGCGCTGGGATCGACCGCGGTCGTGCTGCCCGTGCTGACCACGCGCGACGAAATGGGATCGCCGTTCGCGCGGCGCTTTCTCGGCGTCTCGCTGTTTCAGGATCTCGCGGTGATTCCGCTGATGCTGCTCGTTCCCGCATTCGCGGCGAGAGCCGATGCGGCATCGTTGCGTGCCGTCATCACCCGCCTCGCGCTGGCGACGGGCGGCGTGGCGCTGCTGATCCTCGTCGCGCACTACGCGGTGCCGCGGCTGTTCAAGCTCATCGCGCGGCTCGGGCGCGAGGCGTTCACGGCGGCTGCCGTGGTGCTCGTGGTCGGCACGATCGCCATCGCGGACCGCATCGGCATCTCCCCCGCTCTCGGCGCGTTCGCGGCGGGACTCGTCGTCGGCGACACGGAGTTCATCCACGAGATCGAAGGCGTGCTGCGGCCCTTCCGCGACTTTCTCTCGGCGCTCTTCTTCACCTCCATCGGCATGCTCCTCGATCCGACGTTCGTGATGCGGCATCCGGCGCTCATCGCGCTCACTGTGGCCGGCGTGGTGCTGATCAAGGTGGTGATGGCCTATCCCGCGTTCCGGCTCTCCCCGGCGATGAAACGCACGTCGGTGCGCGCGGCGTTCGCGATCGCGCCGATCGGCGAGTTCTCGTTTCTTCTCGCGCAGGCCGGCAAGCAGGAGGGATTGATCCGCGCGGATGGGGAACAGACGTTCGTCGCCGTCGCCATCGTGACGCTCGCGGCGACCCCGCTGCTCGTGACGTTCGGCCGCTGGATCTCCGATCACATTCACGAAAGCGTCGCCGACGACGAGCCTGCCGAAGGAGAGCCGCTGCGCCGGCACATCATCATCGTCGGCTATGGATTGAACGGTCAGAACGTGGCGCGCGTGCTGGTCTCGACCGGCATTCGCCACGTCGTTCTCGAGGAAGATGCGGATCGCGTGACGGCCGCGCGCGCCGCGGGCAGCCGCGCCATTCTCGCCGATGCCGGCGACCCGTACGCATTGAAGCTCGCGGGGATCGAGCACGCCCTCGCGGTGATCGTGGCGATTTCCGATCCCGACGGGACGCGCCGCATCGTCCGTTTCTGCCGCACCACCAATCCGACCATCCACATCATCGTGCGCACGCGCTACGTCGCGGAAGTCGAGCGCCTGCGTGACCTCGGCGCGGACGAGATCATCCCCGAGGAGTTCGAGACCTCGCTGGAAATCGTGACGCGAACGCTGCGCGTGCTCTGCGTGCCCCAGAACATCGTCGCCAATCAACTGCGTCTGCTGCGCGACGAGGGATACCGGATGCTGCGCGATCCCGCGGTACGTGCCACCGACGGACGGCGCCTCTCGGCCCTCTTCGCCGCCGGGACGTCCCAGACCTATCTCGTTCTGCCCGACACGTACGTGGAGGGGAAAACGATCGACGAGCTCCGGCTGGCCGAAGAAGGCGTCGGCGTCGCGGCGTTGCTGCGCGACGGGCGCGCGCTCTCGCCGCTGCCGCACGACGAGCCTCTGCAGGCGGGCGACACGATGCTGCTCGCCGGCGCGCATGAGGATCTCACGCGAGCCGTCGCACGCCTCGACCACGCTCCGGCGGAGCCGGTCAGCGAATCAGCAGCGTCGCCAGGCTGAGGAAGAGTCCCATGCTCGCGACGTCGGTCGCCGTGGTGAGGAAGATGCTCGAGGCCGTCGCGGGATCGGCGCCGAGGCGCCGCAGAGTCAGAGGAATCAGCGCGCCCGCGAGACCGCTCACGACGCAGCTCATGATCATCGCGCAGAAGACGATGAATCCCAGGAGCAACGCCGCCGGATGCGACTGCATGCGTGCCGCGACGTACATGCCGATTCCCGCGGTCACGCCGACGAGTGCGCCGTTGAGCAGTCCGAGGAGCGCTTCCTTCATCACCAGCGCGCGCTCGCGGCCCGGTTGCAGCTCGCCGAGGGTGAGTCCGCGCAAGGCGACGGCCAGCGCCTGGCAGCCGGTGTTTCCCGACTGGCCTGCGAGCACCGGCAGAAATGCGGCGAGGATCACGATGCGATCGATCGTTTCCTGGAACATGCCGACGACCGCGGCGGCGATGAAGGCCGTGAGCAGATTCAATTGCAGCCACGGATGGCGAAAGCGGAGACTGAGCGGCCACGGCGTGCTCAGGCGCTCCTCCTTGTCGACGCCGACCATGCGCCCGGCCTGCGCGCTGATCTCGTACGCCTGTTCTTCGAACATCGCCTGCCCGCGCACTTGTCCGATCAGCGTGCCGTCCTGCTCGCAGACCGGATAGACCGGAAAGTGCCGCCGCACGACCTGCTTCATCGCTTCCGGCAGTTCCATGTCCGGCGTGAGGTAGAACGGATTCCGCAGCATGACCTCGGACAACGCGACGTCGTGCGGCGAGAGAAGCAGATCGCGCATCGTGATGATCCCTTCCATCCGCCCGTTCCCATCGACGACGAAACCGTACGTGACGAGCGTCGTCTTCACCAGCTCGCGCACCTGTTCGATCGTCTCGCGAATCGTCTGCTCGGGACGGAACACCGCGGTCGGCGGTTCCATCAGCCGGCCGATCGTGTCTTCCGCGTATCGGTCGTTGCGAAGCCATTGCGCGCGCTGCGGCGGAGCGGCATTGGCGAGAATCGCGGCGCGTTCCTCGTCCGGCAACTCGGCAAGGATGTCCTGCGCGACGGCAGGATTGAGCGATTGCAGGGCGTGCACGGCGTCGGCGGGGGTCGCTTCCGCGAACAATGCCGCGGCATCTCTCGCGCTGCGCCTTCCCGCTTCCGCCGCCAGGACTTCCGCGTCAACCGGCATGTCGTCCTCCGTGCGAGAAAGGATAACGTGCATGCGTGATCGGCGCTGGCGCGTGCGTGCGCATCCCGCAAAGACAGGGTTCTGCGTCGCGCGCGGCGCGGCTAAGATGCGCGTCACGCGACTGACGCGATCATGCGCAACCGAGACAAGGCAATGGAGGACGGCAGCCGGTGCCACACGAAGTCAATCTCATTACGACCATCGCGGCCGGCCTCGGTCTGGCGATGGTCCTTGGCTTCGTCGCGGCGCGACTGAAACTCCCTCCCCTCGCCGGCTATCTGCTCGCCGGCGTCCTCATCGGTCCGAACACGCGCGGATTCGTCGCGGATGTGGCGCTCGCGGGACAACTCGCCGAAATCGGCGTGATGCTGCTGATGTTCGGCGTCGGCCTGCACTTCTCGCTCGACGATCTGGCCTCCGTCCGTGGGATTGCACTCCCCGGCGCGATCGTGCAGATCGCGGTCGCGACCGTGCTCGGCACGGTCACGGCGATGTTCTGGGGCTGGAGCTTCGGCGCAGGACTCGTCTTCGGTCTGGCGTTGTCGGTTGCGAGCACGGTCGTGTTGTTGCGGGCGCTCGAAGCACGTGGGGCGCTGGAAACGTTCAACGGGCACATCGCCGTCGGGTGGCTCATCGTCGAGGACCTCGTCATGGTCCTCGTGCTCGTGCTGCTTCCACCGCTCGCAACCGTACTCGGCGGCAGCGCGCATGGGGCCGCGGGCGGGCAGGGCGTGGGTGCAGCGCTCGCGATCACGTTCGCGAAAGTGGGTGCGTTCATCGTGCTGATGCTCGTCGTCGGGCGGCGCGTCTTCCCGCGAATTCTGTGGCTCGTGGCGAAGACGGGATCTCGCGAGTTGTTCACGCTCTGCGTCGTCGCGGCGGCCGTCGGCGTGGCGTACGGAGCGGCGGCGCTCTTTGGAGTCTCGTTCGCGCTCGGCGCGTTCTTCGCCGGGATGATGATGCGCGAGTCGAGCTTCAGCCACCGCGCGGCCGACGAATCGCTGCCGCTGCGCGACGCCTTCGCGGTGCTCTTCTTCGTCTCGGTCGGGATGTTGTTCGATCCGGCGGTGGTGATGCGCGAGCCGCTCGCCGTCCTTGCGGTTGTCGCGATCATCCTGTTCGGCAAAACGCTCGCGGCGATCGGCCTCGTTTTGTTGTTTCGGTATCCACTGAACACTGCGCTGACCGTCGGCGCGAGCCTTGCGCAGATCGGTGAATTTTCCTTCATCCTCGCGGGACTCGGCGTGGAATACCGTCTGCTGCCGGAGGAAGGACGAAGCCTGATTCTTGCCGGTGCGCTCATTTCGATCGCGCTCAATCCCGCGATGTTCGCCGCAATCGAGCCGGCGCAGCGGTGGATCCGCGCGCGCTCGGAACTGGCGCGCAGACTCGAACGACTCGCCGACCCGCTCGCGGAGCTGCCCACGAGCGTCGATGCGTCGCTCCTCACCGGACACGTCGCCATCGTCGGATACGGCCGCGTCGGAAAGCGGATCGCCGCGGCGTTGCGCGAGCGCAACATCCCCTTCACCATCGCGGAGCAGAACCGCGAGCTCGTCGAGCAATTGCGTGAAGAGGGCGCGCACGCCGTCTCCGGCGACGCGAACGATCCGGCCGTGCTCATTCAGGCACACGTCGCGCGTGCGTCGATGCTGGTCATCGCGACGCCCGATACCGTCGGCATTCGGAAGATGGTCGAAATCGCACGGAAGCTGAACCCGAAGATTCAGATCGTGCTGCGAACGCACACCGATGAAGAAGCGAGGATGCTGCGCGAGGAGCGGATCGGCGAGGTGTTCATGGGCGAGCACGAGCTGGCGAAGGCGATGACCCAGCACGTGCTCGAGCGTATGAGCGTGAAGAGCGCGTGATCACGCCGCTCTGCACCGTGCGCGGCTGCGCGCAGCCTCTCGCCCGCGAAGAGCGCCGCTTCGTTTGCGCGAACGGGCATTCGTTCGACGTCGCGCGCAGCGGATACCTCAATCTGCTGCAGCCGCAGGACCGCCGCTCGCGTGCGCCGGGCGATTCGCCGGAAGCGGTTGCCGCGCGGCGGCGCTTCCTCGACGCGGGCCACGCCGCGCCGCTCGTGCGCGCGATCGTCGATGCGTTGCCTTTGCGCGCGAACGACGCGCTGCTCGACGCGGGCTGCGGCGAAGGCCATCACCTCACCGCGTTCCGGCACGCGTACGGCGTGGATGCGCACGGCGTCGACATCTCCGTTCCCGCGATCGAGCTCGCCGCTCGGCGCGACCGCGAGTGCACGTGGATCGTCGCGAACGCCGATCGCTTCCTCCCCTTCGCCGATGCCTCGTTCCGCGCCGTCACCTCGATCACGGCGCGCCTGAATCCCGCCGAGTTCCACCGCGTGCTCGCCGCGAACGGCACGCTGCTCGTGGCCGTCGCGGGCGCCGACGATCTCATCGAGCTCCGCGAGGCGATCCTCGGCGAACGCATCGAGCGCGATCGCACCGATCGGACGATCGATCTCTTCACGCCGCTCTTCCACCTCGAGCGCCGCGAGCACGTCCGCCACGTCGCACAACTCGATCGCAACGCGATGATCGACGTGACCGCGTCGTCCTACCGCGCGCTGCGCAAACGCGAACGCGAGCGCCTCGAGCAGCTCGACGCGATGAACGTGACGCTCAGCCGCGACATCCTGTTGATGCGCAAACTGACGTAGCGCCCGGCTTCAGCCGGGCGTCCCGGGGGCGGCTACTGTAGCCGGCACCGCGCTCGCTCATGGACACGTCTTACGCTGGCGGGAGGTCCAAACTGTGCGCGAGCTGGTCACTGAACTCTTGCTCAAACTGCCGCAGCGACGTAAGCACCGCAGCCGTCCGGCCTTTCATTGCGATTGATTCCGCTACGCCGCGCAGGTTCGGCGCGGGCTTGTAGATAGCGGAGTGCTCGACTTCCCAAAACAGGCCGATAAGAAGCGAGACAACCTGTATTTCAGACGGGAACGTGTCATCAGGATGCCAAACGCCGTGATACTTCAGCGCAATGGGTTGATCCGTCGGGTCGTCCGCAAGAATGTGATCGGACTCCCAACGTGGAATTCTCGCGGCAACGATCTTCTGCGCTTCGGCGAAGCGCACCTGTGGGAATGTCAATATGCGCACCCCCACAAGATCAGGTAGCGATGTCAGCGAGTACTGGTCGGGTTGCTCCGAATCGAAACCGCGGCTCTCTTGCCGTCGCCGAAGCGAATTCACCGCGCTCTCGCAGTCCTTCAGGCGCCCGCGGACGAGAATTCGCTCGTAGCGATCAAGCTGAAGCTTTGCGGGAAGCAGGAGGTAATTCAGCTCGGTCTCGAGCGCGACGAGCGTGCGCTGCATCGCCGCCAGCAGACCAACGTATTCGGCACGGAGCCGGTCTTCAACCAGCCGCACGCCGCTCGCCGAGATCTGACAGAAAATCGCGAACTACCGACGGAGACGGCGCTTCGTTGAAGTAGAACCGCCATTCACCATTATTGGTCTCGGCTATTCTGTCGCAAAGCCATTCAGCGGAATGATCTTCAATTGCCTCAACGCTGAACACTTTTCTGGCATCCCGGTTGATATACGCCATCCGGTCAAAGTTGTACCGATAACCGGCCCGCTTGAGAAGGTCCTCTTTCGTATCCATGGCTCAGGCCATTCTACCTCCATTCAAATGCGATACCTTGCCATCGTCCGGTAGGCATCAGTGTCGTTCCGCCGACTCTGACGGCCACTTCGTCGCGAAGCCGATCATCGCGAGGATCCATGGCGCGATGAAGAGACGCCAGTCCTGCCGGAGGAACGCGGCGAGGAGGCCGAAGATCGCGACCGACTCGAAGAGCGCGAGCGACGCGACGAACGCGGTCTGTTTCGCCTGCATCATGCGCGGAAAGACGAACGCGACGATGAATGTACCGATGGCGGCAACGTAGAGGATGAGCACGAGCTGGTTCCGCACGGCTTCGTCGAAGGGGCCGGGAGTTGGCCACTGCTTCGACAGGAAATAGACGATCAGCGCATAGATGAACGAGGCGAGGACGATCGCGAACCAGATGATCTTCTTCTGCACCATGCCCTGATTGTAAATAGAATCGGCGCATGCGCCGATCGTTCATTCTTCTCGCGCTGCTCGCGCTCTGCGCCTGCGCCGCCTCGCGTCCGCTCGTCGATGTCGATCACGCGGAGCTGATCGATCTGACCTGGGCGTTCGACGAGCACACGCTGTACTGGCCGAGCTCTCCCTCCGCGTTCGAGCTGAAACAGCTCGCATACGGACCGACGCCCGGCGGCTACTTTTACGCATCGAACTCCTTCTGCACGCCGGAGCACGGCGGCACGCATCTCGATGCGCCGATCCACTTCGCGGCCGGGCGGCGCACGGTGGATGAGATCCCGCTGCGCCAGCTCGTCGCTCCCGCCGTGGTCATCGACGTCGCGGAGAAGGCCTCCGCGAATCCCGACTACCGGCTCACCGCCGCCGACGTGCGCGCGTGGGAGCAGCAGCACGGCGCGATCGCAGCGGGAACGATCGTGCTGTTGCGCACGGGATGGGGACGCCGATGGCCGGATCGCAAGGCGTACTTCGGCGACGACACGCCCGGCGCGACCGACAACCTGCACTTCCCTTCCTACGGCGAAGATGCCGCGCGCCTGCTCGTCGAAGAGCGGCGCGCCGGCGCGCTCGGCGTCGACACGGCCAGCATCGACTACGGCCAGTCGCGCGACTTCATCGTCCATCAGATCGCAAACGGCGCGAACGTGCCGGGACTGGAGAACGTCGCGAGTCTCGAACGGCTCCCGCCGCGCGGCGCGTGGGTGATCGCGCTGCCGATGAAGATCGCGAAAGGGAGCGGCGGTCCGGTGAGGATCGTGGCACTCGTGCCGCGCTGACGACGAGGTGTCATCCTGAGCGGGTTAACGGCGCACGCGCCGGTGAAGCAGAGATGAAGTTCTCGCGCAGCTTTGTGTTGAGCAAACTCATGTTGCCTAATGGACGTTCAACCTTGAAAGCATGCGTGGCCAGCCTTGTCATCCCGAGCGTGAGCGAGGGACCCGGGCGGGCGGCGGCGCGACCCGCGGGCTTCGTGCCACCCTACCCCCGGGTCCCTCGCTCACGCTCGGGATGACAAGCCTTTGTACCTACGCTTTCAATGTTGAGTGTCCACTAGTAAGTTGTTCATTCTAAAGAAGGACAAAATGACTTCATTAGAAGCCGCCCTTCGACTCCGCTCAGGGCAGGCTCCGACGGCGAAGGATCTTCCGCATTACGCGGTGGAAGATCCTTCGCTCTGCTCAGGATGACACTCAAAACCTGATCTTCCGCTCGAAGTGGCAGGTGTATCCGCCCGGATTCTTCTGCAGATAGTCCTGGTGATACGCCTCGGCCGTCCAGAACTCGCGCGCATCCGCGATCTCGGTCACCACCGGCCGCTTCCACGCGTCCGACTTGTCGACCTTCTGCTTCACCGCTTCCGCGACGCGGCGCTGCTCGGCGTTGTGCACGAAGATCGCGGAGCGGTACGACGTGCCGAGGTCGTTCCCCTGCCGGTTCATCGTCGTCGGATCGTGGATTTTGAAGAAGTACTCGATGATGTCCTCGTAGCTGATGCGCGACGGATCGAACGTGATCTCGATCGCCTCCGCGTGGCCCTCGTGATTCTGATACGTCGCGTTCTTCACGTTGCCGCCGGTGTACCCGACTTCCGTGCTCGTCACGCCCGGCAGCTTGCGGATCAACTCCTCGACTCCCCAGAAGCAGCCGCCGGCGAGCGTGGCCTTCTGCAATTGCGCGCTGCCTTTGGCCTGCTTGTCGAAGAGCGCCGTGTACTTTCCGTAACCCTCGGCCTCGAGACGATCGGCGGGGATGAAGCGCAGCGACGCGGAGTTCATGCAGTAGCGCTGACCCGCCGGCGCGGGACCGTCATCGAAGACATGTCCGAGGTGTGAGTCGGCGTGCTTCGAGCGGACTTCGGTGCGCACCATGAAGAGCTTGCGATCCGACTTCGCGACGACATTCGCCGGCTCGAGCGGACGGGTGAAGCTCGGCCAGCCCGTGCCGGACTCGAACTTGTCGAGCGACGAGAACAGCGGCTCGCCCGAGACCACGTCGACGTAGATGCCGGGCTCGTGATTGTTCCAGTAGTCGTTGCGGAACGGCGGCTCCGTGGCGTCGTTCTGCGTGACGTCGTACTGCAGCGGGGTGAGCTTCTTGCGGAGCTCCGCATCCGCGGGCTTGCTGTACTGCGACTGCGACGACATCGATCCTCCTTTGGACCCGTTCGCGGGAAGCGGCGCGGACTGCGACTGCGCGCAGCCGGCCAGGAACACGATGAGACTCGCCAGGACAGATTGGGTTCGGTGGGACACCGCTTTTGCCTCCTGCGTCACGAAAACGATGTTCGTGACGCAGGTTATTCGATGCCGGAGCGGCGGAATGGTTTCGGCCGCTCCGCCACCGACATCAAAACGTAGCGCCCGGCTTCAGCCGGGCGTCCCGGGGGCGGGCGGGCTGAAGCCCGCCCCTACGTTTCTAGTGCCGCGCCGAACGCCGCTTCGGGATGTTCACCTTTACTTCGATGTTTTGCGTGAACGCCTCGCCGCACGCGTTCTTCACGAGCACCCAGAACTGGGTCGCGCTCGTCAGCGGCGCCGTGACCAGCGTCGCCGAGCTCGTGCCGACCGGGAACAACACCACGCCGAGTGCGCCCTGGTACCACTGGTACGTGAGCGGCCCGGAGCCGGTCGCGACCACGGTGATCGTCGCCGGCTTGCCTTTCGTCACGGTCTCATTCGGCGGTTGCGTGACGGACGGTGCGGTGCAGGAGATCGACACGATCGCCGTGCGCGTCAGCACCACAGTGTCGGGACAAGAAGGAATCGTGATCGAGGCGAAGAACGACGTGGTCGTGGTGAGCGGTCCCGTGTTGAACGTCGTGCCGGTGCCGACCTCGTTGCTCTTGTCGGGCGCGGTACCGCGATACCACCGCACCGTCGCGCCGGCGGCCGGCGTGAAGGCGACGGACAGATTCGCCGATCCGCCGCTGGCGATCGACTGATCCGCCGGCTGCGTGGAGATCACCGGCAGCTCGCACGTACTGATCGTCACGAGCGGGCTGACCGCGCTCTTGTTGCAATTGTTCGAAACGCGCACCCAGTACGAGGTCGGTCCCGTCGGCGCGGGAACGGCCATCGACGAGCCGGTGCCGAGGAATGTGCCGCCGGTGCCGGGCGTAGTGCCGCGGAACCACTGGAACGACAGAGGAAGCCCGTCACTGTCCGCAATCACCGTGAGGACGTAGCTGCCGTTCGGCTGCTTCGTCGCGATCGGCGTTCCGACGAGGACCTCGGGACACGGCGTCACGGTCACCGTGGCGGTGTTGCTGTCGACTGGAGTTCCGCACGCGCCGCTGACGCGCACCCAGTACGACGTGGTCGTCGTGGGCGATACGGAGATCGTGTTGCTGTTCGTGGCCGTCGGCTGCGACGTATTGCCGCTGTTGCCGATGTACCACTGATACGTCAATCCCGATCCCGATGCCGACACGAACAGCGCGGTGCTCTGTCCCTCGAAAATGCTGACGCTCTGCGGATGACCGTTGATCGCCGGCGGCACGCACGGCGCGGGGTTCACCGTGACCGTCGCCGTGGTGCTGTCGGCCGGCGAGTCGCACTGGCCGAAGACGCGCACCCAGTAGCTGGTCGTGGATGAAGGATTCACGAAGAGCGAGAAGCTGTCCGTGCCGGTCGGCTGCGACGTGTTGGGGCTCGTGCCGATGTACCACTGATAGGAAAGCGGCGCAGTGCCGGCGGCGGCGACGCTGAGCGTCGTCCCCGTTCCTTCGTTGATGGTGATGCTCGAGGGATGCGTGTTGATCGACGGCGGCGTGCACGCGGGCGGGTTGACGGTGACCGTGGCGGTGTTGCTGTCCGCGGTGCCGCATTGTCCGGTGACGCGCACCCAGTAGCTCGTCGTCGAAGACGGGCTCACCAGCAGCGACGCGCTGTTGGTGCCGGTCGGCTGCGACGTGTCGGGGTTCGTGCCGATGTACCACTGATACGCCAGCGCCGTCCCGGTCGCCGAAACGGTGAGCGTGGTGCTGTTGCCTTGCGTAATCGTCGTGCTCCCGGGATGCGAGCCAATCGACGGAGGCGTACAGCCACCGCCGCCTCCGGATCCGTAGACATGCGATGCCGCGTCTTCATCCCACGGGCGGAGCGCAGGATTGCCGGACGAGGAAGAGTTCATCAACGCGTCGCTCGTGTTCGTCGTCTGGCCAGCTCCCGGCTGATTCGAGTGACGGAAGCCGAGACAATGCCCTAGCTCGTGGCCGAAGACCGCTTCGAACAGCGACCCGGTCAACCCGGCCTCGATGATGACGTCGCAGTCGATGACGTCGCGGAAAGGAGCACCGTTGTATGTATGGTCACTGTTGGTGTACCAGAAGCTTGCCTGGCCGACGACGCTTCCTGCGAGCGGGCCGGAATTGGGCTGCTCGAAGAAGAGGAGATTCTCGAAATCCAGATCACCGTACGTCCCGCTGCCTCCGCCGCCGGAATACTCGATGTTGATCGAGGCATCGCCGGCGTTGTTCCACGCGCCACGCGAATTGCCGATCGCACCCGCCAGATCGGTCACACCGGTCTGCTCATTCGTGCTCTGCGTGCTGAAGCCGCCGCTCTGCCATCGGATGCCAACGCCAGTGGCGGCGAGTATCGAGTAGTCGGTGGCGGCAACATGGGAGTTGCTGCGAATCGGAGCGCGTGCGAATTCGACGAAGTAGTCCACGGTCGCCTGACGATCCGCGACGACATCTTCGATGTACCGAACGAACTTGTCCGCATCGCGTGAACGCTCGACATGCTGTTGGCCCGCGGCGTTCCACCCGTAAACGCCGTCGCTCGCTCCGCGAATCAGGAGCGAGCGCTCGGACGCATCGGTCACGAAGTTGAATTTACCGAGCTCGCCGTCGAGCGTCGTGAAATGCCCGACATGCAGACGGCGAAGAAAAAGCAATGTTCGTTCACCGACGATGAATGCCGGCTCGCCCGAGACGCCGTACCCGTACTCGCCGACGCTCCCGCCCTTTTGCGTAATCGTGATCGTCGCGCCCATGCGCGGCATCGGCTTCAGCGAACGCTCGACGGTCGCGATGTAGTCGGTTGCGATCGTGCCAGCATCCGTCCGGTAGCTGTGGCTGGAGCGAATGTGCACGATGCCGATCGAGTCCGCGGAGCGGATCATCTCGGCGTCGGACGGAACGATGTACGTCGCCGCGCTGAGAACAAGCGGAACGAAGAGAACGAACAACGAAACAGCCGTCAGCCGTGAATGAGAACGGCGCATGCGGTTCCTCCCCCGAGATCAACGGACCTTAAGACCGGCGAGACTACCGTGATCGCGGCGTCCTGTCACGCAACGTGAGCCGCATCACGCCGAGCTGAATACGCGCTCCGGCCGCTTTGTTCCCGCCTCTCATGAGGAAACGTCTCCGCGCCGTCGCGCTCGCCTCGCAGACGCGCCTCGCCGTCGTCGCCGCGCTCTGGTTGTCGCTCTTCGTCTACGCCGGGCGCCCTCTGCTCGTCGGCGCGGCCGTTGCGGGAGTCGCGCCGCACGTCGCGTGGCTCGGACTCTTCATCCTCTCGCTCCTGCCACTCCTGCCGTTCGTGCTGCGGCGCACCAGCGCCGCGCACTGGACCGGCTACGCGACGCTCGGCGTCTTCTCTACCCTCCTCGTGCTCGTACTCCTCGGCGATCTCGTGCGCGTCGCTTATCACCTCGCGCGCTGGACTCTCGACGCGCGCGCCCTCAGCCTCGGCATCCTCGGCACCGCCGGCGCGCTCTCGCTGGTCGGCCTGCTCCAGGCGCGCTGTCCGCGCACGCGCCACATCACCATCGCCATCGACGGGCTCCCGCCCGAGCTCGACGGCTATCGCATCGTGCAGTGGAGCGACGTGCACGTCGGTCCGACGATCCAGCGCCGCTTCGTGCAGCGGCTCGTCGACCGGACGAACACCCTCGATGCCGACGCGGTCGCGATCACCGGGGATCTCGTCGACGGCCATCTCGACGAGCTGCGCGAACAGGTCGAGCCGCTGCGCGAGCTGCGCGCGCGCGACGGCGTGTTCTACGTGACCGGCAATCACGAGTACTACTGGCGCGCGAGCGAATGGGTCGCCGCGCTGCAGTCGCACGGCCTCGTGTTCCTGAAGAACGAGCATCGCGTGATCGAGCGCGGCGGCGCACGGCTCGTCATCGCCGGCGTGACCGATCCCGTGGGCCGCGACACGCACAAGCAGGATCCCCCGCGCGCGCTCGCGGATGCGCCGGCGGACGCGGTGAAGATCCTCCTCTCGCATCGCCCCCAGACGGCGACGATCGCCGCAGCACTCGGCGTGGATCTCCAGCTCTCCGGACATACACACGGCGGGCAGTTCTTCCCGTTCAACCTCGTGATCAGGCGCTTCCAGCCGATCGTGGCCGGCCTGCACCGCGTCGGCCGCATGTGGCTTTACGTGAACCGCGGCACGGGCTATTGGGGACCGCCCTCGCGGCTCGCGGTCGGCGGCGAGCTGACTGTGATCCGCCTCACAAGTGGAGGACAGGCAATCCTGCCTGTCCGGACAGGCAGGATTGCCTGTCCTCCACAAGCGTGATCCAGCTCACGCCCACCTCACGTAATTCTCATCCTCCGCCATCTTTGCGCCACAGTCCGCGGCGACCTTGAGGGGCATGAAACGCCTCATGCTCCTCGTTGCCCTGACGATCGCGACTTCGCTGACCGCGCAGACGGTCGAGATCGCGCCGTCGACCCCGCAGTCGCGCCGCCTGAAATCGCTCGCCGAGAACGCCTCGAGCGACGTCCGCAGCTTCTACGCTCCGATCGGTTACCGCGTCGTCTGGACGCGCAACGGCCGCCCGACTCCGCAGGCACTCGCCGCGATCCACCTCTTCGAGACGGCCGACGCGAAGGCGCTCCGCCCCGCCGACTACGACCGCGGCCTCTGGCAGCAGCGCGTCGTCCATCTCACGAACGAAACGGCGATCGCCGAGTTCGACGTGGCCATGACCTCGGCGCTGGCGCGCTACGCGTCCGACCTCAGCATCGGCCGCATCGATCCGCTCTCGCTCGACTTCGACGTGAATCCGAGTCGCGTGTACCTGCCGAACATCGTGTGGCAGACCGCGACGTCTGCCGACGCCGCCGCGGCGCTCGCGTCGATCGAGCCGCAGCATCCCGAGTACAAGCGTCTCGTCGCGTCGCTGGCGACATGGCGCCGCATCGCGATCGACTCCGCCGCCGACACGCCGCTGCCGGCGGTCGCGAAGCTCAAATCGGGCGACACCTACGACGCGCTCCCGCAGCTTGCGACGAAGCTCCGCCGCTTCGGCGATCTTCCTGCCGCCGCGCGCGTCGAAGGAACGCGCTACGAAGGCGCGATCGTGGATGCGGTGAAGCACTTCCAGACGCGCCACGGCCTCGACGCCGACGGCGTGATCAGCAGGAAGACCTTCTCGCAGCTCAATGTGCCGGTCACCGCCCGCGTGGCGCAGATCGAGATGGCGATCGAGCGCTGGCGCTGGGCGCCGTCGTACACGGAAGGCCCGGCGATCGTGGTGAACATTCCCGAGTTTCGCCTCCGCGCGCGTGATGCCGAGGGCGAGCTGACGATGCGTGTGGTGGTGGGAAAAGCCGGAAGGCACGAGACCCCTGTGTTCGACGGCGACCTGCGCCACGTGGTGTTCCGCCCGTACTGGAGCGTGCCGCCGGGAATCCAGCGCAGCGAGATCGCGCCGAAAGTGGCGAACGACCCTTCGTGGCTCGCGCGCAACAGCTACGAGATCGCCGGCCAGCCGGATGCCGCGATCGACGCGGCGATGATCGAGAAGATCCGCACGCTGCAAGTGACCGTTCGTCAGAAGCCCGGCACCGCGAACGCCCTCGGCAAGGTGAAGTTCCTCTTCCCGAACGAAAACAACGTCTACCTGCACGACACCCCGTCGCAGTCGCACTTCGCGCGCGCGCGCCGCGACTACAGCCACGGCTGCATCCGCCTCGCGAATCCGGAAGCGCTCGCGGCGTGGACGCTGCGTAACGTGATGACGCCGGAAAAAGTGCGCGCCGCGATGAACGGCTCGCGCGATGACGTGTACGTCCGCCTCGAGAAAACGATCCCGGTGATGATCCTCTACGCGACCGCCGCCGCGACGGAGAACGGCGACGTGCACTTCTTCGAAGACATCTACGGCCACGACGTGCAGCTCACCGCGGCGCTCGAGCAGCACATCACGAAGCCGGCGGCGGCCGCGGCGATGGTGGTGGCCGCGCGGTGATCGATCGCCGCGATTCGCGCGCAGAGACGTCCGCGAAACGGCGGGCTGCGATGCGGTTGGTCGGGATCGACGTGTAACGCGGGCATCCTGCCCGCCGTCTCGCCGGCTTCCAGCCGGCGATGGAGCGCGGGCGCGGGACGCCCGCGAAACGGCGGGCTGGAAGCCCGCGCTACTCCTCGCCGCATTCGCTGCGATGCGGTCGGTCGGGATCGACGTGTAATCCAAGCCGTCGTACGCGATCGATCTCATCGACCCGCGCGGCGCAACGCGCCTCGCGAACGGGGATCTGCGTGCGAGACGCATCGCGTGGAAGGAGTCGGTGGCGTTGTACGGAGAGGAACGCTGACGCTCAGCCCAGTCCCCTCTCCCCGCGTGCGGGGAGAGGGTCAGGGTGAGGGGCATCCCCTCATCCGGCGTTTCGGTGCGTTGTACGGAGAGGAGGGCGGACGTCTCGTCCGCCCCCTGAGGCGGACGAGACGTCCGCCCTCCTTCAGTACACGATCCGCATCGGCAACCCTGTCAGATCTGCGCGTGCGTCGCCGAGGCTCTGCGCGCGGCCGGCGGCGATGCGCTCCGCGGTCCAGAGCGCGGCGAGCGCATCGAGCACGTCGTCCTCGCGCGCACCGCGCGGCGGGTCGGGAATCGACGCGAAGTGCGACAGCGCGAGCTCGCGCCGCGCCGCGAGTCCTTCCTTCGATCGCTTCGACGCCGCGATCGGCGTGCCGCCGTTCCACATCGCGAACGACACCTCGGGATGCACTTCGTACACGCGTCCGCGCAGCTCGCGCCGGCGCTGCAGGACGCGATCGATCTGCGCGACTTTCGGCACGATCGCCCATCCCTGCTTCGAGATGCCGCGCTGCTGCAAACGGTTCGACACCCGGTTCGCCTCGGCGTAGTCCGTCGAGGCGAGCAGCGGACGCAGCGGCGCTGGGAACACGCAGCTCGCGCGGCGGCCGAGGAGGCGGCGCGCGTGATGATCGCAGGAGCGGGGGCCGCGCTCGGCGAGGCCGATGGGCACGTCGATCGCGACGACCGCGCATTCGCTGAACAACGCGAGCAGCTCTTCGTCCGACGCGCAGAGGCGCGTGTCGAGCGAGGCGCCGTCTTTAACGACGGCGATCCAGCCACTGCGGCAGCCGTCGACGCCCGCGATCTTCGTCACCGGCTGCGCGAGCATGCGCGGGAACGCCTCCGCTTCGTTCATCGCGAGCACGTGCAGATCGGCGCTGCCGTCGTTGCGGATCGCGTGCGCGCAGAGCGGCTCGATCTCGATGCGCACCGCGCCCGCGCCGCTGAGCTCGCGCGTCTCGATCGCGGTTCCTTCGCCGGAGTCGAAGAGCAGCGTCCAGCGATCGGCGTGGATTACGACGAGCGTCTGCGGCGTGCGGTAGAAGTGATTCCCGTGAATCGCGCCGGGGCGCACGCGTTCCGCGCGCGGCTCGCTGTCGATCCGGACGGAGCTCATACCATCGCGGCCGAGCCGATCTCCGGATGCGCGCGCACGAACTCGACGAGGCGCGGCGCGTACGCGCGCAGCGGCGGCGCGGCGATGCCGGAGCCGGCGAGATCGGTCGTGCAGTTCGTGGTGTCGTAAAGCGTTGGATGGACGAAGTAATCGACGGCCGCCGCGGGAATGCGCATGAGGCGGTAGACGCCGGGAACGTACTGCAGCGCGCCCTTCGCCATCGCCTTCGTCATCGGGATGCGCACGACTTTGCGCCTCGCGGCCTCGGCGATCGTGTCGATCGTCTCGTCGACGGTCAGCGGCGACGGATCGGCGACCGCGTAGGTCTTCCCCTTCGAGTGCGGCAGCGCGCTGAGATACTCGATCGCGTTCATCACGAAGTCGCGCGGCACGACGTTGAAGCGGTAGCGCGCGGGACGTCCGACGACGGGAAGCACGGCGAGACGCGGCTGGCGCAGGAGCCACTGGAGGATGAAGTACGGTCCGTCGAATTTCTGCGTCGCGCCGCTGGCGCTGTCGCCGACGACGACCGCCGGACGATAGATCGTCGCCGGCAGCCCGGCGCGCATCCGCTTCCGCACTTCGACTTCGGCGAGCTGCTTGGTCTCTTCGTAAAAGTTGTTGAACGCCTGCCCGGTGTCGAGATCGTTCTCGGTGAACAGGCCCGCATGCCGCCCGCTCACGTAGCACGTGCTGATGTAGTGGAACCGCTCGAGCCGCGTTGCGCGCGCCGCGAGATCGAGAACGCGCGAGGTGCCGGTGACGTTGACGCGCATTCCGACGTCGCGCGGCACGTTGATGTCGTAGACGGCCGCGAGATGCCACACCTCGCGGATGTCGGCGGCGTGAACATGATCGAGCGTCTGCGTCAGATCGCCTTCGACGAACCGGATCCGCTTCCCGAGCTTCGGATGCTTCGCCTCGATCTCCCGCGCGCGCTCTTCCGCGAGCGCGCGAAATTTCGGCTGCACGAGACAGAGCGCGTCGTCCTCCGTGCGCGAGAGCACGCGCGGCAGGAGCTCGCTTCCCAGGAAGCCGGGAAAGCCGGTGAAGAAGATGGACGGCACTCAGGGTGGATTGTAGACCCGATAGAATCGAGAGCACCGTGTACACATTCGACAACTTCACAAGCATCGAACACGCAAAGAGATCCTGCTCCAGCTCGAGGCAGCGGCAAAAGCCGGCGTGCAGGTCGTGCTGACATCCAGCGGTGCGCGTCCGCATTTGCTGGTGGAGGGCGGACGTCTCGTCCGCCCCCGAGAGGCGGACGGGACGTCCGCCCTCCAACTGCGACTTCTTCAGAGACACATCTCCTCGGTCCCCGGTGCGCTGAACGTTCACATCGGAGCGAAACAACGTAGCCCGCGCAACCGTATCCTCCAATCGTGACCACCCAGACCCTCACCCCCGCCCGCCGTTCCTACGGCTGGCGCACGTGGCGCGATGCGGGACGCGAGTCGATCATCGCGGTGCTCATCGGCGTGCTCGCGGCGTGGGTCGAGAAGCGCAATCCGGGAGCGGACGTGGTCTTCCGCTATGCGCTGCTCGCGCTCGCGATCGTGCTCGACGCGCGGGGGATGGAGACCGCGTTGAGCTGGGCCATCGAGCAGAGCCGGATGCCGACGTTCTTTCGCATCGTCATCTACATCCTTGGCGGCGGCATCGCGTTTTTTCTCATCGCGGGGATGACCTTCGATCTCGTCGACTCGCTGATCGTCGTTCTGCTCACCGCGCTGATCATCGGCTTCATCCTCCATCACAACCGCAAGCGCGCTGACCGGTTGCGCGCGAGCATCGAGCGGCTGAAGGAGCACGAGTTCGCGGAGAAGGAGCTCGAGATCGCGCGGGAGATGCAGTACCGCCTCCTCGCTCCCCAGCTCATCGAGCGCGACGGCTTCCGCGTCAGCGCGCGCACGCACGCCGCCCACATCGTCGGCGGCGATTTCTACGACGTGCTCCGGCTCTCCGACGACCAGAGCGCGATTCTCGCCGCCGACGTCTCCGGAAAAGGCATCGCCGCGAGTCTGATCATGGCCTCGTGCAAGGCGATGATCCCCTTCCTCGCGGCGAACGGTTCCGCGGCCGAAGTCATGCGCGCGCTGAACGCGCGGCTCTGCGAGCAGCTCCAGCGGCGCGAGTTCGTGGCGATGGTGCTCGTCCGTTTCGATGCACGCAGCGGCATGGCGGAGATCGTGAACGCGGGGATGCCCGATCCGCTGATCGCCGGCTCCAACGGCGCGCGCTCCGTCGTCTGCAACGGCGAGCGCCTTCCCCTCGGCGCGATGCGCGCGACGAAGTACGAGTCGACGACGATCGTCCTCGCGCCCGGCGAGCGGCTGCTGCTGCTGTCGGACGGACTGGCCGAGGCGACTGTCGATGGCGCGCCGATCGGGCATGAGCGGATCGATGCGATCGCCGCGCGCGCGGCGACGGTCGATGCACTGATCGATGAAGTGCGCGCCATTCCCGGCGTGCAGATCGAGGATGACGTGACGGTGGTGTGGCTCGAGCGGCTGACGTAGCGGCGGGCTTCAGCCCGCCGTCGCCCGGCTAAAGCCGGGCGCTACGTTGCATCGCGGCGATCGCCTTCACCGTCTTCTCCACCTCGGCCCGTTGTTCTGGATTGCCGAATGTAGCGCGGGCATCCTGCCCGCCGTAGCGCCGGCATCCTGCCGGCGATTCGCGGCCTGGAAGGCCGCGGCACGGCGGGCTGGAAGCCCGCGCTACTCCGTCGCGGCGATTGCCTTCACCGTCCTGGGGCGGCGCAATGTGTTACGTAGTGCGGGCTTCAGCCCGCCGTCGCCCGGCTGAAGCCGGGCGCTACGTTTACGTCGCATTACGTCACGTTCGCGTGAGATCGCGCACCACTCCCATCAGACCTTCCGTCACGTGTGCGAAACGCGGGTAGTCGAGCGTCTCGGGCGTGTCGGTCGGCGCGTGGTAGTGCGGATTGCGGAACGGCGCGGTGTCCGTGACCATGAGCGCCGGCCAGCCGAAGCGCCAGAACGCCCACTGGTCCGACCAGCCGACTTCGGGAATCAGCTCGGGCAACGCGGCGCTCTCGGCGGGCACGCGACTGTGGCGGCCGAACGATTTCGCGCACTGCTTCACGAGCGAACGGGAGCCGAGGTTGCCAACGAAGCCGATGAAGTTCGCGGTGTCGGGATAAAACGCCGAGAGCAACGGCGGATACCGCTGCGAGCCGCGCGCGTCATCGTAGTACGCGAGCGACTCGAGGCTGAGCATCGCGACCACGCGCTCGCCGCGCTCGTGGCATCGCCGCGCATAGCGCCAGCTTCCCATCGCCGCGGTCTGAAAGTGCGGCGGCTCTTCGTTCGCGAAGAAGACGAAACGCAGCGTGCGCTTCGGACGTTCGCTCGCGAACCCGTGCGCGATCGCGACGAGCGCAGCGACGCCGCTCGCGTTGTCATCCGCGCCCGGCGAGCCCTCCACGGAGTCGTAATGCGCGCCGATCACGACGACCTCGCCGTTGCCGCGGATCTCGGCGATGAGGTTCTCGCCCGCTTCGTACTTCTGCCGCTCGACGCGGAATCCCCCGAGCCGCGACTCGATGTACGCAGCCGCGGCGCGCATCGCGTCCGGCGACCAGGTATTGCGCGGACCGTGCGCGCAGAGCGCGCGCACGTCGCGTTCCAGCTCCGCGGCCAGCGCGCGCGACACGCTATTCGATCTTCTTTCCCGGCATGTTCCGCCCGCCCTGATGCAGGACGAGATTGATCGCCTTCCCGTCGTCACCGAAGAAGAACGTGAGCTGCGCGTCCACGACCTCGAGGAAAAACTTCTCCTCCGACTCCGCGAAGATCGGGAACTTCGGCTGTCCCGTCGCCTGCGTCATCAGCCCGCCGCCCTCGCTCGTCACGGTGATCACGAAGTTCGGCATGAGCTCGTAGCGCCCGACGTACCGCGCGAGCGTCGCCGGATCGATCGCGATCTTTTTTCGCTCGACAGGCTTCTCGTTCGTCCGCGTGCCGCGCTCTTCGGCCGCGGACTTGCCGGCAAACAACACCTTCTCGATCTTTCCGTCCGGCGCGGTCGTGAACGTCAGCGTCGAGAACGTATCCTTGAACATGAACTGGCCGTTGCCCGTCGGAATGATCTCGCCCTTCGGTCCGCCGCTGCGCTGGCTGTAGATGCGATCGCCTTCGACCGTGACCGTGCGCGTCGTGCCCGAGTCGAACTTGTAGACGCCCACGTACTTCTGCAGCTCCGCCGGCGCGAGCGTCGCCTTCTTCGGCTCGAGTGCCTTGCCCGCCGCGGCGCCGGCGAGCAGCGTGGCGACGTAGCCCGGTGATGCTTCGTTGGCCGTGTTGTTCGACAGCACCGCGACAAACACCTTCTCGTTCGGAAGCCGCAGCGCATACGACGCGAACCCGTTGATCCCGCCGCCGTGCTCCACGAAATGGAGTCCCTCGTAGTCGCCGACCGCCCAGCCGTAGCCGTAACGCGTCGCCGAGCCGTCGTCGAGCCTGAACTCGGTCCACGCGCGGGCGAGCAGCTTCGGATCGACGAGCGTTCCGCGCTGCAGCGCCGCGTCCCACTTCGCGAGATCGTCGACCGTCGAGACCAGAGCGCCCGCCGAGAACGGCTGGCTCATGCCGACGTACTCCGCGTTGCGGATGCCCTTTCCGCCGCTGTCGTCGCGGTCATAGCCGCGTACACGGCGCGGAATGATGCGCGCCTCGCTGCCGTAGTACGTCTGCGTCATCCCCGCCGGCTGAAAGAGATGTTTCTCGACGTACTGCTCGTACGTCATGCCGCTCGCCTTCTCGAGGATCGCGCCGAGGAGGAAATAGCCGGAGTTGTTGTAGAGCCATTTGTCGCCCGGGCCGAAATCGGACGGCTCGCTCTTGAATCGGTCGATCATCTCGCGCACGGTGAAGTCCCTGCGGATGTCGGCGAGGAAGTTCGGCATCGACGTGTAGCTCCTGATGCCGGACGTATGCGTGAGGAGATGCTCGATGGTGATCTTCCTGCTGCCCTTCGGATAGTCGGGCAGGAACTTCGCGATGTCGTCGTCGAGCGCGATTTTCCCCTGCTGCACGAGCTGCAGGATCGCCACGGCCGTGAACTGCTTCGTCACCGAGCCGATGCGGAAGACCATGTCGGGCGCAATCGGAACGCCCAGCTCCATGTCCGCCATCCCGTAGCCCTTGCGCAGCAGCGTCTTCCCGTCTTTGACGACGATGATCGACGCGCCCGGCTGGCCGGGCTTGTAGAAACGCGACGCGATCGCATCGAGCGATGCGGTGTCGGCGGCGTAGACGTAAACAGGAAGAACGAGGAAGAGCGCGAGAAGTGCGCGAGATCGATTCATGTGGTTCGCTCCCGATTCGGTGTAGTTGCCCGGTTGCCCGGTTGCCCGGTGAGAACACCAGGAAACCGGGCAACTGGGGAACCGGGCAACCGAGTTCCTGGAGTCTATCGGATAGACTCGGTCGTCGACACGAGCAGTGCGCGAATCATGTGCGAGCTCCTGGATTGGAGGGCGGACGTCCTCGTCCGCCATGGGCGGACGGGACGTCCGCCCTCCATTGTAGACTTGGCGTCATGCAGAAAGTCCGCGTAGGTGTTCTCGGCTCCGGCGACGTCGGGCGCGTCCTCGCGTCCGGGTTTCTCTCCCTCGGCCACGACGTGACGATCGGCTCGCGCGATCCCGAGGCGACGTCGGCGGCATCGAAGGATCGCGCTACCTCGAGCCGATGTGCCTGACCTGGGTGCTGCACGGCGTGCGCAGCGGATCGTGGAATCACGCGTTCAGGATGTTGCATAAGTAGGTCACGTCGTCCTCTGCCGTGCGCAGCGGACTCGTGCAACATCTCGGTGACGATGGTTTCGTAACGGGGAAATGGGGCAACCGGGAAACCGCGCCGCCGGGTCCGCCCCTTGCAGCCGAGCCCCGTTCAGTGTTCATCTAGAGCCGAGGTGTTTGATGCGAATCGCAGTTCGGGTTGTCATCGTTTCCCTCCTCGTCACCCTTCTCTGCGGCACGGCCAGCGCCCAGTACTTCGGACGCAATAAAGTCCAGTGGGAGAAGTTCGACTTCAAAGTGCTCCAGACCGAGCACTTCGACATCTACTACTACGACCAGGAAGCGGACGTCGTGCACGACATCGCGCGCATGTCGGAGCGGTGGTACGCGCGCCTCTCGCGCGTGTTCAACCACTCCTTCCGGCGCAAGCCGATCGTGCTCTACGCGAACTCCGCCGACTTCCACCAGACCACGACCACCGGCGGTCTGATCGGCGAAGGGACGGGCGGCTTCACCGACGCGTTCATGAACCGCATCGTGCTTCCGCTCACCGGCGACTACGCGCAGAACGATCACGTCCTCGGACACGAGATGGTGCACGTGTTCCAGTACGACATCGCCGCGTCGTCGAATCAGAACCGGCGGCGCTTCGCGCTCGAGGCCATGCCGCTGTGGCTGGTCGAAGGCATGGCCGAGTACTTCTCGAAAGGCCGCGTCGACTCGCTCACGGCGATGTGGATCCGGGACGCCACGGTGCACAACCGCATGCCCCGCGACATTCGCGAGCTCTCGCGCGATCCGCGCTATTTCCCGTATCGCTACGGCCAGGCGCTGATGGCGTACATCGGCGCACGCTTCGGCGATGAAGCGGTGGTGCGCTACTTCCTCGCCGCGGGCGTGGTGGGCATCGAAGAAGGCGTCGAGCGCGCGATCGGCATCACGCACAAGCAGCTCTTCACTGACTGGACCGAGTCGGCGCGCGAGCTCTACAACCCGATCGTCAAGGCGCGCGAGAGCAACCTCGCGAATCCGCTCATCGGACGCAAGCCCGAAGTTCCGCCGGAAGGAAAGCGCCCGCGCCGCCGCCGCGGCATGAGCGAGTTGAACATCGGACCGGCGCTCAGCCCCGACGGCCGTTACCTCGCCTTCCTCTCCGCGCGCGAGCTCTTCTCGATCGATCTCTTCCTGGCCGACGCGAAAACGGGCAAGGTCATTCGGCGCCTGGTGTCGTCGGCGCGCGACGCGCACATCGAGTCTCTGCGATTCATCGAGTCGGCGGGATCGTGGTCGCCCGACAGCCGCAGGCTGGCCTTCATCACCTTCTCCAGAGGCGACAACCTCCTCTCCCTCGTCGACGTCGAGTCACGCAATACGGAGCACATCAAAGTGCCGGGGCTCGAGTCGATCATCAACGTCGCCTGGTCGCCCGACGGAACGATGATCGCCATCTCCGGCCAGACCACCGGCGTCAGCGACCTGTTCATCTACGACCTCGGGACGAAGAACGTGCGGCGCCTGACCAGCGACAAGTTCGCCGACCTGCAGCCGGCGTGGTCGCCCGACAGCAAAACGCTCGCGTTCGTGACCGATCGCGGCGCCGCGACGATCGTCGAACAGCTCCGCTTCACCGAGATGCGTCTCGCGACGATCGACGTCGCCACCGGCGCGATCCGGCTGATCGATGTGTTCCCTTCCGCGAAGCACATCAACCCGCAGTGGTCGCCCGACGGCAGCTCGATCTACTTCATCGCCAATCCGGAAGGCATCCCCGACGTCTATCGCATCAACGTCGCGGACCGCGCGCTCTTCCGCATTACGTCCGTCGGCACCGGCGTGGCCGGCATCACCGACATGTCGCCCGCGCTCACGGTGGCGTCGCGCAGCGGCGACATCGCCTTCTCGCTCTTCGAGGACGACAACTACAACATCTATTCATTGCCCGCGAACAGCGCCGGCACTCCCGCGCCCGTCGTGGCGCCGCCTTCGGAGACTTCGGTCCTGCGCGCCGCGCTGCTGCCGCCGGCGCGCGGCACGGGGTCGGAGATCACCGGCTACCTGATGCGCCCCGAGGAGGGACTGCCGCCGGCGTCGACGGAGTTCAGGGAGCGGCCGTACAGCGCGGACCTGCATCTGTCGTATCTCGGACCGCCGACGCTCGGCGTCGGCATCTCGGAGTTCGGCTACGGCGCGGGCGGCAGCGTCACCGCGTTCTTCAGCGACATCCTCGGACAGCACACGGTCGGCTTCACGTTCCAGGGCGGCGGCGGCGCCGGCAGCTCGAGCCTCACCGAGCAGCTCGGCGGCGAGCTGTTCTACCTCAATCAGAAGAACCGTCTGAACTGGGGCGCCGATCTCGTGCACGTGCCGTACGTGTTCATCGATCCGAGGTTCTATCGCGAGGAGCGCACGATCGAAGGCCAGCAGGTGATCGTCGACATCTACGAAGAGTTCCGGCAGGTGCAGACGATCACGAATCTCACCGGACTCGCGCAGTATCCGCTGAGCAGCACGAGGCGCATCGAGGGCGCGGCGGGGATTCAGCGCTACGGGTTCAAACAGGAGATCGATCGCTACATCATCCTCGGCAACGAGATCATCGATCGCGAAAACTTCCGCCTTCCGGGATCGTTCACGCTGAATCTCTCGACCGCGTCGACGGCGTTCGTCGGCGACAGCTCGATCTACGGATTCATCTCGCCGATCAGCGGGACGCGCTATCGCTACGAGATCGAGACGCTGCACGGCGATCTCAATTTCCAGGCCGCGCTCGCCGACTGGCGCAAGTACATGTTCGCGCGCCCGATCACGTTCGCCGTGCGCGGACTGCACTACGGCCGCTACGGAGACGGCGGGGAGGACCCTCGTCTCCAACCGCTCTACCTCGGGCAGGGCTCGATCATGCGCGGCTACGATCCGTATTCGATCAACATCGATGAATGCAGAGCCAGCGGCCCATCGCTCTGCCCCGTCTTCGAGCGGCTCGTCGGCTCGCGCATTCTCTTCGGCAGCGCCGAAGTGCGCGCGCCGCTCCTCGGCACGCGCGAGTTCGGCCTGATCGACGCGCCCTTCCTGCCGACGGAGATCTTCGGCTTCGTCGACGCCGGCGCGGCATGGTTCAAAGGACAGGACGTGGACTTCAAGTGGGCTACGCGCACGGACGAGCGCGTGCCGGTGTTCAGCGCCGGCATCGGCCTGCGCATCCTGCTCAGCTACATCCCGTTGGAGGTCTGGGCCGCGAAACCGTTCCAGCGGCCGGACGAGCAGATCGTCTACGGCTTCAACATCATCCCAGGGTGGTAAGCAACGCAATCAACAGTCCCTTCTCCCCGCCTCGCGGGGAGAAGGTGGCGCGCAGCGCCGGATGCGGGGCGGCCCCTCACCCTATCCCGGTTCCATGTAGCGCGGGCCTCCGGCCCGCCGTAGCGGCGGCATCCTGCCGCCGCTGGTCGCCGGCTGGAAGCCGGCGAGACGGCGGGCGGGACGCCCGCGCTACATGCGATGATCGTGCGCGAATGCACCTCTCGCGCGCCGAGTTCGATCGCGTCGTCGAAGAAGCTCTGGCCGGGCTTCCGCCGGAGTTCGCCGAGCTGCTCGAGAACGTCGCGATCGTCGTCGAGGAAGAGCCGTCCGACGACGATCTCGATGCCCTCGAGGACGGCGGCGAGGACGACGAGCTCCTCGGCATCTACCGCGGCATCTCGCGCATCGAACGGACGCACGACAGGCTCCCGGCGCTGCCCGATCAGATCGCGATCTTCCGCGGGCCGATCCTCCGTCTCGCGCGCAGCCGGCGCGAGGCCGTGCGCGAGATCCGCGACACGGTGATCCACGAGCTCGGCCACTATTTCGGCCTGCACGACGACGACATGGTTTTCTGAATCGACCTTCCTGTTTCTAACGGGACATGAAACGCCTTCTCGTCATCGTCCTCCTCTTCACATCGTGCACGCGAAATGAAAGAAGCAGCGTCTCCGGCGGCGTCGCCGGCGGAGTCGAAGGACGGTGCGCATCGAAGAGATGCTGAACTACTTCACCACCGGCAAACGAGTCGCGGCGAAGTGAGATCAGTCCCTTCTCCCCGCGTGCGGGGAGAAGGTGGCCCTGAACCCGAGCGTAGCGAGGGGGAAGGGCCGGATGAGGGGCCCCTCACCCTGGCCCTCTCCCCGCGTGGCGGGGAGAGGGGACTGGGAGTGTTTACCTGATCGCGATCAGCTCCACGTCGAACACGAGCATCCCCTGCGGCTTCGATTTGTCGTTGCCATAGGCGAGGTTGGCGGGAATCCAGAAGCGCGTCTTCTCGCCGGTCTGCATCAACTGCAGCCCCTCGGTCCACCCCTTGATCACCGCGGTGAGCGGGAACTCGGAGGGCGTGCCGCGGAGCACGGAGCTGTCGAACATCTGCCCGTCCGTCGTCCAGCCGCTGTAGTGCACGGAGACCGTGCTGCCGCGCGACGGCTTGCGGTCGCCGCTGCCGGCCTGCAGGACTTTGTACGCGAGTCCGCTCTCCGTATTCGTCGCGTCGGCCGGCGGCGCGGCGACGTCGTCCGGTGTCTGCGGACGATGAATGATCTCGAGCAGCTCGGTGTCGATCACGAGGCCGAGGTCGGACTTGTTGCCGGGAAAGCCGGCGGGAATCCAGACCCGGCGCTGCTCGCCCGTGACCATCTTCGAGACGGAAGCGGACCATCCGGGAATCATCTTCTCGCGCGCGATCACGAGCGACTGCGGCGGCGGGACGTGCTGCACGAGCGATCCGTCTTCCTTCCACACTGTGTAACGCACACGCACGATGTCATCCGCACCGGCGTACTCCTTGCCGGTGCCGGGCGCGAGCACGCGCTCCAGCTCGGCGGGAGGCGTCTTCAGGTCGGCGGGCGGAGCGGGCTTGTCGGCTGCGAGGAGAGGGAGAGCGAGGATCGCGCAGAGAAGGGAGAGCCGTTTGGACATTCTCGGATTGTAGCGCGGCGAGGATTGTGCAGCCCCGCACGGAAGAGCGTCTGGCCGCCGCGTACGTTGGGACGAGTGCGAGCTGGTGCCTGTAGCGCGGGCCTCCGGCCCGCCGTAGCGCCGGCATCCTGCCGGCGCTGACGATCGCCGGCTGGAAGCCGGCGATACGGCGGCCTGGAAGGCCGCGCTACTCGTCGAGCAGCATCGTACGACAGTCCGCACGCCACCATCGATCTGGTAGTCTCTTTGTGGAGCATCACATGACGCGGACCATCGAGGCGATCTACAAGGATGGAGTTTTGAAGCCTACCGACGAGCTCCTTCTTCGCGACAATCAGCGAGTGCGTCTGATCGTGGAAACCGTCGACGAGCCCGATCGCGAAGCAGCCGTCGCACGCATGAAGGCAGGGATCGCAGCCATGCGCTTTTTCTCGGGGGGAAGGCTTCCCAGCCGAGAGGAATTGCATGATCGCCGTTGACACGAACGTCCTGCCCACGGCGACCAACTTCGCGCACGCGCGCTCATTCTCGGCGCTTAAATTGAAGCCGGAGTGGACGTTCGCGGGATTGTAACGTAGGGGCGGGCTTCAGCCCGCCCTCGCCCGGCTGAAGCCGGGCGCTACGTTCCAACCTCAATCCCGCGGGATGTGAAACGGTACTTCTTCTTCGACTCGGCGCGCTTCCCATTCGACGCGCTCGTCGTCGGGAATCGTCCAGTCGTCGTCGTCTTCGCGGCGGTAGATGCGTATGTCTTCCATCGTTGACTCCTGTGGGGGCGGACGGGACGTCCGCCCTCCTTTAGAACTGCGCTGCTTCCGTCGAGCCTTCGAGTGCCGTCGTCGACGACTCCCCGGAGCTCACGATCTTTGCCACTTCGTCGAAGTAGCCCGTGCCCACTTCGCGCTGGTGGCGCGTCGCGGTGTATCCGTCCTTCTCCGCCGCGAACTCCGCCTGCTGCAGGCGCGAGTACGCGGTCATTCCCTCGTCGCGGTACTGCCGCGCGAGGTCGTACATCCCGAAATTGAGCGCGTGGAATCCGGCCAGAGTGACGAACAGGAACTTGTAGCCCATCGCGCCGAGCTCGCGCTGGAAACTCGCGATCTCTTCTTCCGACAACTTCTTCGCCCAGTTGAACGACGGCGAGCAGTTGTACGCGAGCAGCTTCCCCGGATACTGCGCATGCACACCCTCGGCGAACTGCCGCGCCTCCTCGATGTCCGGCGTCGACGTCTCGCACCACAGCACGTCCGCATACGGCGCGTACGCAATCGCGCGCGCGATCGCCATCTTCAGCCCGTTTTTGATGCGATAGAAGCCTTCCGGCGTCCGCTCGCCGGTGACGAACTCGCGATCGCGCTCGTCGATGTCGCTCGTGAGCAGCGTCGCGCTCTGCGCGTCGGTGCGGGCGATGATCAATGTGTCCACGCCCATCACGTCCGCGGCGAGACGCGCGGAGACCAGCGTGCGGATGAACTGCGACACCGGCACGAGCACTTTGCCGCCGAGGTGACCGCACTTTTTCTCCGACGCGAGCTGATCCTCGAAGTGCACCGCGGCCGCGCCAGCCTCGATCATTCCCTTCATCAGCTCGAACGAATTCAGCGCGCCGCCGAAGCCTGCTTCCGCATCGGCGATGATCGGCGCGAACCAGTGCGTGCCGCTGCGTCCTTCGACGTGATCGATTTGATCGGCGCGCTGCAATGCCTGATTGATCCGCTTCACCACGTGCGGCACGGAGTTCGACGGATAGAGGCTCTGATCGGGATACATGTGGCCGGAGAGATTCGCGTCGGCCGCGACCTGCCAGCCGCTGAGATAGATCGCCTTTAGTCCCGCGCGGACCTGCTGGATGGCCTGATTGCCGGTCAGCGCGCCGAGGGCGTTCACGAACGGCTCGGTTTTGAGGAGCTGCCACAGCCGCTCCGCGCCCATCTCGGCGAGCGTGTAACGGATGTCGATCGAGCCGCGCAGGCGCAGCACGTCGTCCGCGGTGTAGTCGCGGGTGACGCCGTCCCAGCGGGGATTCGTTTCCCACTCCTTCTCGATCGGCTTCGGGTCGCGCGCTTCTTTCAGTGTGGTCATTTCACTCCTTCAGGCGGACGGGACGTCCGCCCTCCTTTTCGATCCGAAGTAGTTCCGCGTACGCGGGAATCGTCAGAAAGTCGGCGAGGTCGGGGTTGAGAATGAGGTCGTCGAAGAGCTGCGCGGCGCGCTCGAGATGCGGCCGCGATCCGATCGCGGCCAGCTCCTCGTCGCGGATGCGGCGATACAGCTCGGGCGTCACGAGCTCGCCCGTGTCGAGCTTCGCGCCGCGGTGAATCCACTGCCAGAGTTGGGTGCGGGAGATCTCCGCGGTCGCGGCGTCTTCCATCAGGTTGTAGAGCGGCACGCAGCCGAGTCCTCCGAGCCAGGCCTCGAGATAGAGGATGCCGACGTTGAGGTTGTGGCGGAGTCCGTTCTCGGTGACCGGGCCTTCCGGCACCTGGAGCAGATCGGCGGCGGTGACGTTCACGTCTTCGCGCCTGCGCGAGATCTGATTCGGCTGCGGCATGTGCTCGTCGAAGATCCGTTTCGCGATGGGAACGAGTCCCGGATGCGCGACCCACGTGCCGTCGTGGCCCGCGGTCACCTCGCGCAGCTTGTCGGCCTCGACCTTCGCCATGGCGAGGGCGTTCGCGATCTCGTCGCCCTTGATCGGGATCTGCGCGGCCATGCCGCCCATCGCGTGAATGCCGCGGCGGTGGCAGGTCTGGATCAGCAGATCGACGTACGCGGCGAGGAAGGCTTTGTCCATCGTGATCAGCGCGCGGTCCGGCAGACGCATGTCGCGCCGCGCGCGGAGCTTCTTGATGAACGAGAAGATGTAGTCCCAGCGCCCGCAGTTCAGCCCCGCGGAGTGATCGCGGAGCTCGTAGAGGATCTCGTGCATCTCGAACGCGGCGAGGATCGTCTCGATGAGCACCGTCGCGCGGATCGCGCCGATGGGGATGCCGAGCTCCTGCTGCGCGCGGATGAACACGTCGTTCCAGAGCCGCGCCTCGAGGTGCGACTCCATCTTCGGCAGATAAAAGTACGGTCCCGAGCCGCGCGCGATCAGTTCCTGCGCGTTATGAAAAAAGTAGATCGCGAAGTCGAACAGGCTCGCGCTCACCGGCTTGCCGTCGACGTACACGTGCTCTTCGACGAGGTGCCATCCGCGCGGACGGACGACCAGCGTCGCCGTCTGCTCGTTCAGCTTGTACTTTTTCTCGCCGCTCTCGAACGTGATCGTGCGGCGGACGGCATCGCGCAGATTGAACTGGCCGTCGATGCAGTTGAACCACGCCGGCGCATTCGCGTCTTCGAAGTCGGCCATGAAGACGGACGCGCCGGAGTTCAGCGCGTTGATGATCATCTTCCGGTCGACGGGTCCGGTGATCTCCACGCGGCGGTCTTCCAGATCTTTTGGAATCGATGCGACCGTCCAGTCGCTCTCGCGAATCTCGCGCGTCTCCGGCAGGAAGTCGGGCATCTCGCCCGCGTCGAGCTGAGCCTTGCGCTCCTCGCGCGCGCGGAGCAGCTGCTCGCGGCGCGGATTGAGCTCCTTGTGCAGCATCGCCACGAACGCGAGGGCCTCGTCGGATAGGATTTCCTCCCACTCCGGCCGGGTCTCGCCTCGGACGTCGATGTCGGTATCAATGGCAAACGTCATTGTGTAAAATCCTCGCACGCTACCTGCCAGATTGAGCCCATCAACAGGCTGTGCAGCTAGTTACGCTGTGAATATCGGTAAATGTGAAGTTGTAAAGCGGTAAAGCGATGTAAAAGGATGGCGGGCGTCTCGCCCGCCACGAGGCGGACGGGACGTCCGCCCTCCACGGAGGCTCCCATGGCTCCCCAATCCAGACTCGGCGCCAGGGTTCGCGGGTTCCGCCGCCGCGAGCAGCTCACCCAGGTTCAGCTCGCCAGGAAGCTCGAGATCTCACCGAGCTATCTCAATCTGATCGAGCACAATCAGCGTCCGCTTCCCGCGCATCTGCTGGTCAAGCTCGCCCAGCTTTTCCACGTCGATCTGCAGGCGTTCGCCGACGACAACCAGGTCCGGCTCGCCGACAGCCTGCAGGAGGTATTCGCCGATCCGCTGCTCGAAGAGCATGGCGTGACGACGAACGACGTGCGCGAGCTGGCCGAGGCGCCTGCCGCGGCGCGCGCGGTGCTCGCGCTCTTCGAGGCGTACCGCTCGTCGATTCAGTCGATGCGCGATCTGTCCTCCCAGCTCTACGACGGCCGCGCGTTTCACGGAGTCGATCCCGCGCATCTGCCGTCCGAAGAAGCGTCCGATGTGATTCAGGAGAATCTCAACTACTTTCCCGAGCTGGAGTCGGCGGCCGATGCGCTCGCGCGCCGCGCGCAGCTCGACCGCAGAGATTTCTATCGCTCCATCGTCGACTACCTCGGCGCCCGCTTCGGCATCGAAGTCGAGTTGACGTCCGTCAGCCGCGACCGAGGCCTGCTGCGCCGCTACGTCCCGGAGTCGCGCGTGCTCTACCTGTCCGAGGTGCTTCCTCCGTGGAGCCGCCAGTTCCAGGCCGCGCATCAGCTCGGATTGCTCGAGGGCGCCGGCGCGATCGACGCGATCATCGCGCGCTCGCAGAAGAACCTCACCACGCCGGAGTCGGTGCGCCTCTGCCGCGTCGCGCTCGCGAACTATTTCGCCAGCGCTCTGCTGATGCCGTACGACGACTTCTATCGCCTCGCCGAAGACGTTCGCTACGACATCGAGCTCCTGCAGCATCACTACACCGCGAGCTGGGAGCAGGTCTGCCATCGCCTCACGACGCTGCGACGATCCGGCGCGAGCGGTGTGCCGTTCCATTTCGTGCGCGTCGACATCGCCGGCAACATCTCGAAGCGCTTCAGCGGCACCGGCATTCGCTTCGCGCGCTTCTCCGGCTCGTGTCCGCGCTGGGACGTGCACGCGGCGTTTCTCACGCCGGGCCGCATCCGCACCCAGCTCTCGCGGATGCCGGACGGCACCGCGTACTTCTGCGTGGCGCGCACGATCCGCAAGAGCTACGGCTACACGTCGGGCGACGCGCTGATGGCGGTCGGCATCGGCTGTCCGGTGCGCGACGCGCGCAAGCTCGTCTACGCGGACGGCTACGACCTCGAGAACCTCGACGCGGCGGTGCCGATCGGAACGACGTGCCGGCTGTGCGAGCGGATCGATTGCGAGCAGCGCGCATTTCCACCGCTGCAGCACGGATTGAAAGTCGACGAGAACGTACGCGGGCGCTCGTTCTACGCGCCGGTGGACCTCACGTCCCAAACCGATACTGCAGCGCGCGCCGAATCTCGTCCAGCTCCTGAGTCTCGCCCGCGCCGTGGGGCTTCGGGATCTCGATCGGCTTCAAAGCGGGGTCGCTGAACGCGGTCATGGGGGCGAGGGAACGTAGCGCCGGCAGGATGCCGGCGCTACGGCGGGCTGGAAGCCCGCGCTACATGGCGGCGGAGTGTAGCGCGGGCATCCTGCCCGCCGTCTCGCCGGCTTCCAGCCGGCGAGGGCAGGGCCGGCGTTCCCTTACTGCACCAATGCCGGTTTGCGGCAGAACTCGTCGAATGCGGTCGTCAGCTCGGCGGCGATGTCGTGCGCCTGGCGTCCTTCGATCTGCCAGCGCTCGAGCATCTTCACAACCTGCCCGTCCTTGATCAGCGCGATCGACGGGGACGACGGCCGGTAGCCGGCGAAGTACTCGCGCGCGCGGGCCGTGGCGTCGCGGTCGTTGCCGGCGAAGACGGTGATCATTTTGTCCGGCTTCACGTCATGCTCGACGGCCATGGACACCGCGGGACGGGCCATCCCGGCGGCGCAGCCGCAGACGGAATTCACGACGACGAGGACCGTGCCCTTCTTCTCGCCGAGAACCGCGTCCACTTCCTGCGGCGTGCGCGCCTCCTGAATGCCGAGCCGGGTGAGCTCTTCGCGCATCGGCGCGACGATCATTTCATCGTACATGGGGTGCTTCCTCCGGTCGGATCATAACAGTGGCGGACAGGCAATCCTGCCTGTCCGCCCTTCAAGGACAGGCAGGATTGCCTGTCCTCCACTTCTGCCGCGCGGTCTCCTAGTGGCGCCTCCCTTCATCCACCTGGAGCGACTGCACCATTGAATTCAGCACCGCGCTGTACTGCGAGACCTCGCTCTCCGGCGTGACGAACACGAGATACATCAGATGTCCGTCCGGCAGCGCGCGGGTCACGACCGTGACGCGCTCGGTGATGCGGGTGTTCGGATTGCGCCCGCGCAGGCTCGCCGCCATCGCGGTTCGGCCGTCGACGCGAAGCTGCTGGCCCGATCCACTCACGACCCGCAGGTGCGGACTCGTGCGTCGAATCTGCCCCAGCAGATCCTCGGTCGCACTCTGCAGCGTCACGTTGCGGTCCGAGGCCTGGAACGGATCGTAGTGATTGACGATCGCTCCGTAGACCACTTCCGTCCGCCCGCCGGCATTCGCCACACCGCCCTCGGGGGCGATGGTGACGCCGAAGCCGCCGCTCTCATGCACGCGCCAGTTCGACGGATACGCGATCGCGAAGGAGCGTGATTCGTTCGTGTACGTGCGCCACTGGCGCGAAGGCGCCTCGACGCGTCCGACCGAGCTGCTGCTGGTCATCGGCGGATTGCCGCGGCTCGAAGATGTGGCGCCCTGCGCGATCTCGCCGAGCGTCGGCGCGCGGCCGTGGCCGCGGAGGTCCGACTGGATGCGCGCGAGCTGCGCGGTGTTCTGCGTGGGCGTGGCCGTCTCGTTGAGCAGCCTGCGCTCCTTCTCGATGCGCGCAATGCGATCGGGCGGCGCGGGGTGATGCGAGAGCCACGTGGTCTTCTTCGCGCGGTCGACCTTCTCGAGCTGGTGGAAGAAGCTCACCATGTCCGCGGGCGTGTAGCCGCTCGCGGCGAGAATCTGCGAGCCGCGCACGTCCGCCTGCGTCTCCAGCTCGCGGCTGAATTTCAGGAAGAGCGCGTTCAGTCCGACGCCGCCCACGGTGTTGAGGATCTGCGCGGTGTTCCCGCCGATTTTCCCGCCGAGGAGTCCGCCGAGAATCTGCAGACCGGCCTGCGCGGCGTACGCCTTCGACGCCTGGTGCGTGCCGTGCCGCAGCGCGACGTGCGCGATCTCGTGCGCGACGACGCCCGCGACTTCGCCTTCGTTCCTCGCGTTCTCGATGATGCCGCGGTTGAGATAGATGTGGCCGCCCGGCAATGCAAACGCGTTGATGTCCGATGCGTTCACGACGCGGAAGCGGTATTGGAATTGCGGACCGCCCGCGTTCTGCGCGAGCCGCTGCCCGATGCGATTGATGTACTGCTCGACGTCCGCGTCGCGCAGAATCGGCAACTGCCGCTCCGCTTCCGCCGCCGACTGCGCGCCGATCTCGACGTCCTGCTGCGCGCTGAAAAGGTTCCAACCCGGATTGATCTTCGTCTGTGCGTTGGCCACGCCGGATGCGAGCGCGAGCGCGATCAGGACGGCGATCACCGGGCGCGCGAGGTGCGCTGATTGATTCATGTCTGCCTCCCTTGGAGGGCGGACGTCTCGTCCGCCCCTTTACCTGGGGCGGACGAGACGTCCGCCCTCCTTCAAACTGCCAGGAGGCATTGCACTGACGGTGCCGCATCGGGGACGGACCGTCAGCGCACCCGGACGGCGCGGCGGCGGCCAATCAGGCGCGACAGTGCGTCGAGGTCTTTCGCGTCGATGACCTCGTCGCCGTTCGTGTCGCAGCCCCACGAGCCGCGGTGCGCGCCGTCCTGCGCGAAGAACACCGGCTGCCCATCGCCGTCGCCGAGCTCGTGCAGGAGCGCGAGGACGTCGCGCGAGTCGAGCAGTCCGTCTCCGTTGCAGTCGCCGCGCATCGGAACGATCAGTCGATGAATGCGCGAGTCCGCGGGAAACCTCGCGCTGGCGAGATAGATCGTGCCGTCGCGCGCCTGCGCGACGTCGATGAGGTAGCTGTCGAAGTCGTCGATGACCGGCAGCGGATCGGGAATCGGACGCGCGGCGAGATCGGGAAAGTAATAGAGCGCGCTGGTGACGAAGGTCGTGAGCAGATAGCCGTGGCGCAACACGTTGTTCGCATCGCGCGTGAGGCGTTGCATGCCGGTGGGCGCGACCGTCGACGCGAACACGTAGTCGGGTGCCACCGTGCCGGCGACGGCGGGCTGGTCGCCGAACGTCATCGGCCAGCCGCAGTTGTCGCCCTTTTCGATGATGTGCAGCTCGTCGCCGCCGGTCGGACCGTTGTCGCTGACGACGAGTCGCTGCAGCTCGGGATCCCACGCCAGGTCGTACGGATTGCGAAGGCCGCGCGCGTATTGCTCCGCGTGTCCGTCGCGATCGATGCGAAAGATCTTGCCGGCGTTCCAGTCGCTCTCCTGCGCTCTGAAGCCGACGTTGTACTCGCCGATGCCGACGAAGATCGAGCCGTCGTCCGCGACGGTGGGATTGCCGCCGTGATGTTCGGACGACACGCCGAGCTCGCGCACTTCGACGTTGCACACGAATCGCTGCAGCACGGTCTCGGCGCCGGTGGACAAATCGACGAGCGAGACGACGTCGTCGAGCACAACTTCATCGAGCCAGGTCGTGTAGTGCACGACCGCCGTGTCGTCATCCGCGAGAGCCATCCCGAGGAGTCCGGCGTTGCCGCCTGCTTTGGTCGGCAGCGATGCGATCGCGACGCTCGTACCATCGTCGATGCGATGAATCCAGCCGTCACTCGTGGTGCAGTACACCTTACCGTGCGAGTCCACCGCCACCGAGGTCACGAACCCCGGCACGTCGGCCACATCCTCGACACGGAATCCGGGAAGCGTGTTCGCGGACAACGAGCTGGCGAGAGAAAGGAGAAACAGGCTCAGGAGCTTCATCCGCTGGCGCACTCGAGAAAAATCCGCGCCAGCATATCTCCTGCACCTCTTCGCGCGACAAGGCGGCGCAGATGGCGCCGCGCAGCCATCCGACGCCGCCGGAGAATCGCGATCGCGGATCGAAGGGCGCGCGCTAAGCGAGCTCTAAGCGCGCTCTGAGCGAAACGTAGCGGCGGGCTTCAGCCCGCCGTCGCCCGGCTGAAGCCGGGCGCTACGTCCGTCGGAGGCTGGGCGTTACGTCATGCCGCGCTGCCTCCTGGGGAACCTCTGCACAAGTGTCGCAGAACTTCCCTGGGCGATAATCGCGCCGGATGCTCTCCCCCGAAAGCTACGCGCGCGACGCGGCGCTCGTTGCCGGATTGCGCGCGGGCGACGATGACGCGTTCGAGGCGCTGCTGCAGACGTACAGCGCGCGCCTGCTGCGTCTCGCGCGGCGGTTTCTCGCGAGCGAGGAAGACGCGCGCGACGCGCTGCAGGACGCGATGGTGTCGGTGTTCAGGTCGATCGGCAGCTTCGAGTCGGGCTCACGCCTGTCGACGTGGCTGCATCGCATCGTCGTGAACGCCTGCCTGATGAAACTGCGCACGCGGCGCCGGCGCCTCGATGAGGTCGAGGTCGAGATCGACATCGAGGAGTACCTGCCGCGATTCCATCAGGACGGCCACCAGGTCGAGCCGTCGCAGCCGTGGACGGAGTCGGCGGAGGCGATGCTCGAGCGCGAGGAGTTGCGCGAGCTGGTCCGCGCGTCGATCGAGAAGCTGCCCGACAGCTACCGTATCGTTCTGCATCTCCGCGACATCGAAGAGATGAGCACCGAGGAGACGGCGGAGATCCTCGGCATCACGCCGAATGCGGTGAAGATCCGCCTGCACCGAGCGAGGCAGGCCCTTCGCACACTGCTCGACGCACCGATGAGGACCCTGCACGCATGAGCACGGACGCGTACATCACCTGCCGCGAGCTGATCGAGTTCCTCGACGCGTACGTCGCGAACGAGCTCGCCGCCGAGCGGCGCCACGAGTTCGACCGCCACCTGTCGGTGTGCCCCTCCTGCGTCGCGTACCTGCACAGCTACCGCGAGACGATCCGCCTCACGCGCGCGGCCGGCGACGTGGTCGACGACGCGCCGCCCGCCGTCGTCGCCGCGATCCTGGCGGCGATCCGCCGCGCGGAATAGCGAGCGATGGTGGAAAGTTATGGTGGGTCCTTGACGCGAAGAGGGCCGGTCGAGATAATCCCGCCGCTTCGCCGAAATCACACCTGTCGCGGGGTGGAGCAGTCTGGTAGCTCGTTGGGCTCATAACCCAAAGGTCGCAGGTTCAAATCCTGCCCCCGCAACCAGTACAGCACAAAGAACTTAGCCCGCCGAAAAGGCGGGCTTTTTTGTGGCTGAAAATGGCATTTCGCCAACGTTTTGCCACCGAGTGATTTTCGGCATGACGTTACTGTTGGAGTTTGCCACCGAAGACAGTCATGCTGACGAACGCCGATACGTGTCGGCGCATGTGCGTCAGCGCAGTGTGGCTCACGACGTTCGAGGAGACGGACCGCGGCACCGTCTTCAAGTTCACGAATGGCGACGTCGTTACCGTCGAAGAGAGCTTCCGCGAAGTGACGAGCGCCTTCCAACGCGATTTCTGTTGAGGAGCGAGCAAAATGAGCGCGACGATCGACAAAGCGCAAAACGTCCTCGGACAACTCGAAGCGGGATCTGAAGCCGATGCGGTGACCGCGCTAAGGGAACTGATCGCATTCTCCGAGGGCCTCTCCGAAGATCTGCAGGACTACAACGTGAACGTCGGTCGCGCAGCGGCGGCGATCGGCGCCGCGGGATGTCCGGTTGATCAACTGCACGCCATAGTGCGCTACGTCGAGCGCGTCGCACCCTACTTCCGTCACGTTCCGGCGTCAGGTGAGCTGATCGAGCCGAAGCGAGATGAGGGGGGTCTGTTGCCGAGCATCCTAATCGGGCCGATCGAGATCCGCCGGAATGCTGATGGGTCACTCGATGAGGTCGTGGCGACGAATGTGAACGTACACGTCGAACAGATGGCGGAGAACGCGTGGTGGGTGGGCGTGAGCGCGGCCGATGACTCACATCTCGTGCACGTCAACTTCTACTCCGACTCCAGGATAGATGCGGAAGCCGAGGATCAGCACGTTCACGAAAGGTGAGCACCGCCACCCTCGCTCAAGTGCCACCGCGCAAACTCGGTAGCGCCATAATATCCTCGGCGCCGTGACGGAGCCGACTTCGCCGCTGTCGCCCCAATCGCCTCGGATGACCGCGGATCAGGCTGCGATTCTGAAGTGGCTGCAGGAACGCGCACCTTCTCTCGCTGAGATGTACGAAAGCGCCGTATCGCTCATGCAACACCCGCTTCCGGCGCGTGTGCGGCTCGTATCGCACTGCGTCCGCGACATCACCAATCGCCTGCCCGAAGCGGTGGCAAACTCCACGATCAGCAAGAAGGAAGAGTACGGGCCTCTCGTCGATCGGGTGGTTGCCGTTTGGCCCACGTCCGACCCCCAGCTTCTGCAGGCGCGCACACCCGAAGCACCTCCGACTGTCTCCATCCCGCGCGCGGCTTACGTCGCCGTATCAGCACTCGTTCGAGCGCATGCCGCCGGAAGCCGCGGTCACGCGCAGAAGCTGCAACTCCTGTTCACCGGAGGTGACGACTCGGCCACCTCTCTCATCGGTCCAGCTTTAGATCGATTTCGGGCCCTGTCAAGGTGGTTCAACAAGAACGCGCATGATCGCCTCGTGGTCGATGCTGCGCTGTGCACGGAAGAGGAGCTTCAGTCAAAGTTCAGAGCGTTCGAGCGAGCGCTGTTCGCGCTGGCAGGCGAATGGGTTCATGTGCAGGATGAGTTAGATGACCTCTTGGGCGAAGCCAACCGACGAACTGATTGAGCGAGCGCTCGGCACGATCGCTCGACCGGAATACGCGCGAGACTTCTTCGAACGTCTCGACAATCCGGAGTGGATCGAGCCGCTGCGGAAACACCACTACTTCGACACGCCTCCGAGCCGAGTCGTGGAGGATGAAGGAAGGACGATCTCCCTCCCCCGATGGCCCGTATCGCGATATCTCGTACGCATGGCAGCAAGCGCGCCCGAATACGCAACAGCCATTCAGGCCGCGCTCCTCGACATTCCGGAGACAGAGAACGATGCCGTGCATGAAGACGTGATCGCGGCCGCGGCGAAGCTGCCGGGCAACCTGGCGAAGCCGATCGCCGAACGCGAGGCCAACTGGCTCCGAAAAGTCGATCACGTGTTCGGACTGGCGGGACAGAGTATCCCACCGCTGATCGTCACCCTTGCTCACGCTCAGCAGGGTGCAACAGCTCTTGAGCTCGCGCGAAGAGTGCTCCGAGTTCGCGTCGACGAAAAAACCGGTAACGTCGTCGGAAAGGTCGATTCCTATGACTACGAGAAGATCATCGAAGAAACTCTCCCAGCACTCGTCGCCGCTGATCCGAGGGAGTCGCTTCTCGTCTTCTGCCGTCTCCTCACCTACGTGTTGGATCACAAGAAGAGCGTCGGCACAGCACCGCATGACTATTCATACATCTGGCACAAGCACATCGACGTTGACGACAATCCCGGCGACTCCATCGAAGGGATTCTCGTCTCTGCCGTTCGTGATACCGCCTTGGAGTCAATCCGCTTGGATTCGAAGCGCCTTCCGGACATGGTAAAGGTGCTGAAGGAGCAACGCTGGATCGTCTTCCGCCGCATCGCGCTTTTCCTTCTTGCCCGCTACTGGAAAGAGGTTCCGGACTTGGCGCGGCCGGAGGTGCTCGATCGAGCGAACTTCGACGAAGGCATGATCCGGCGCGAGTATGACGCTCTCGTGCACGAGGTTCTTTGCAACCTCGACGATGCCGATCGCACGATCTACTTTGGCTGGGTGACATCAGGACCGGATCTCGAGGCCCACCGGCGCTTCATTCGCCAGTGGGGCGACGCAACGACGAACGAGGAGGACGCGTTGCAGGCTTACGCAAGTGCATGGCGACGCGACCGTCTCGTGTCGGTCGTGCAGTGCGTTCCCGATGATCTGAAGTCGCTTGCAGCCGACCTCCCACAGTTCGGCCTCGATCCCGAAGACGAAATCGAGCGGATCACCGCGACCTGGATGGAGTCTCCCCTGAAGGCGGATGAACTCGAGCAGCTCTCAGTTCCGGACCTGGCTTCCCGACTGAAGACATGGACGCCAGCGCCGGAGGATCTCACGGCTCGCATCGAGCTGGGGCGCGAGCTGGAGAAAGTCATCGCCTCGAAACCGGATGTATTTTCGGCAGCGGCCGACGAATTCAAGACACTGCACCCGACCTACGCTCGCTCTCTCATCGAAGGTTTGGATGCGGCGGTGCGTACAGGCACGCCGATCGACTGGCAACAGGCACTTGCATTCAGCAGATGGATCGTATCGGCTAAATACGACGGCACCGCCGAACAGCAAGGCCTCACCGACCCTGATTACTCGTGGTCGCGGAACGCGGTCATGAGGCTCCTGCAGGACGGCTTTCGCGCCACCAAACCTGTGAAGGTCCCGGATGCCCAGGCCTCGGCAGCGTGGGAGATTATCCGTGTGGTCTCGGATGATCCCGATCCTGCTCGGAACGAACCGCTCCCCATGAACACCGACCCGTCCACTCACGCGCTGAACACAAACCGCGGACAGGCTCTCCACACATTAATCGGTTACATCGTGTGGCTGCGGAACTCTGTTGGGGTCGAGGCGTTTCAGGGCCACTCGACATTGCCGGACGTCGAGGCGGTCTTGACCGAACACCTGTCACCCGAGGAAGCGCCAGCCATCCTCTCCATCTATGGTCAGTACTTTCCGTGGCTACTGAAATTCCTTCCCGATTGGACCAATCAACACGTCCACGACATCTTTACGACCGAGACAGGAAACCGACTGTGGAGCTACACGTGGCCGGCTTATCTCATCTTCTGCGGTGCGTACAACGACATCTACGCTGCGATTGCGGACAAATACCTCTTCGCTTCACACAACCCATTCGGGAGCGAGGAAGTGTGGCAATCACTCGCAAGCCCTGCTAAGAAGCTCGCAGAGCACGTCACCGTGCTTTACGCGCGCGGAGTGGTCGGCGTCAACGACGCGCTCTTCACGCAGGCCATAGTGACGGCTCCGTCCGATCTCCGCGGCCATGTCGTCTGGTTCGCGAACAATCTCCTCAAGACGGATGACGAGTGGGCGACACCTGAGGTGATCGAGCGTTTCCAGACACTCTGGGACCAATACCTCAGCGTTCGCGAAGACCAAGACCTTCGCGCATTCGGCTGGTTTGCCCTGTCGGCGGCTTTTCCGCCGACCTGGTTCCTTGAGCGCCTCATCAGGGCCCTCGAGCGCGTCAAAGCCATCAGTGGTGAGCACTGGGTAATCGAGCGGCTCGCCGCGACGGCCAGGGACCAGCCTCTCCTTTCGATTCGCGCACTTCTATTGATACTTCAAACGACGACGGACGGCGCCGGGCCGTATGCGTGGGGCGATGAGATCACCGCGATCATTCAGTTCGCCGTTAGCTCTGACGATGAAGCAGCGCAGCGAACGGTGGCCGAGGTCGTGAACACGCTGGGTCGATTGGGCTTCAAAAAGTACCGGGCTCTCTTGCCTCGTTGACGGTTCAAAACCGCGGGAGTCGGAACGTGCGTCGCACCCCCGCGGCGATATCGCTGCCGAGGCTTTCCTCGTCATAGAGCGTGCGAAGGACAGCTGCTCGCAGTCGTAATCGAACATCGACTGCATCCGTTCGTCGAACCACGCGAACTCCACGCGTCGCTTCAGCAGCGTATGAAGGAACTCGCCTTCGAACCATTCGGCGTCGAAGCCGTCCAGCCGCCGTCGTGCGCGGAGCTCGAGGAGGAGAAGCGCCGTCGCCATTCTCGAGCCGAACGACGCTGCGAACCGGGGATTCATCGGGCGTGACGCCCGAACCTGTGGTGCGCGGTGGCCATGGCTCGAAGGCGCACGCGGACCCATGCCACGAGACGTACATCGACGGCTGCAAGGGGTTTAGTCCCTCAGCCAAATGAAGGGTTCGAGACACGAACCTGCGTGTGAGTCCTCGCAGGAGCAGATCGGCTCTGGTTTGAACCTCGCGCAACCACAGGTGCGGCAGGGACCCTTTGGCTGTCATTTCGTGCACGAATGATCGCGCTCGTTCCAGCGCCTCACGGCGCAGGATCGGATGACCGATTGGCATGGATGTAAAGCCGGTCGCCGGCCTACGTTGACCCGTTTTACATCTGCCAACGCCGCGCACGACGCGATTTCACACTTTAGCCAGAGTGGGAAATTCATGCGGAACGCGCACAGCTACCTCTTCCTGAATTTTGCCGTGCTGCTTACCGCCGTCACGCTCACATGGGGACGGGCCGAGTGGCGGCGAATCCTGTCACGAAAGTGGATCGTTCGAGCGGCTGCGCTGTTCGCGTTCTGGTGCGTCGTCGACTGGATTGCGGTCGTGCTTCGCCTGTGGGAGTTCCCGCCGGGCGGCACGTTGCGCTTCCGCTTCATGGGTCTCCCATTCGAGGAGTACCTCGTCTTCGTGATCCACGCGGTGCTCACGACCTTCGCCGCGGGCGAACCGGAGCGCGCATCATGACGACGTACAGCTGGTTCAACGTCGTCTTCGCGTCCATTTGCATCATCGCTTCAAAATTTTTCCTGCGGCGGCGCGAGGACTGGCAGCGGGCGATTCGCACCGCGGCGTTCGTGACGGTGCTCGCGTATCCGTGGGATTACTTTGCCGGTTCACTCGGTGCGTGGACGTACGAAAATCCGGGCGCTCGCTTATTCAGCGTGCCGATCAACGATCTCGTCTTCATCTTCTTTGCGACGATTCTGACGACGGCTGTTCTGGCGAACGGGCGCGTCGTCCGACGCCACACCGAGGCCGATGCCAAAGATCGCTGATACGAAAGCCCAAGTGACCATATTCACCGAGCGCCGCGCGACGATTTGAAGTCGATCAACCGGAATCTTGCCACCTGCGACGAGCAACTCCTTGCCGACCTTGCCGTCGGCGAGGACCATGATCGGCCGTGACACGCCGAGGAGTGGGAGTTTTAACGCGAGGTCGGATCCGGCCCACGCCAGCTTGTCGCTGTTGCGACGCCACTCATCGGGCGTCAGAGACGTCACCAGCCGCCTCGACTTCCCCATCTCCATCGGCACGGCGTATTCGTATCGCGACGGCTCGACGAGCATTGCCACGGCGCTGTGCGGCTGCGGAATGCCCGTCTCGGTATAGCTCGCCAGTTCCGTGACCGTGAGGGCGTACTCCGGCGCGAACAGCGTCCCGGGACGGCCGAACGCGAACCATGACAGAACGCCGACGATTACCGGCGCGATGACGTACGCGAACAGCCTGGAGAGCAGGTCCACCGGCAGCGCCCGCAGTACCTTGAAAAACTTGTACGTCTTTTCGCCAGTCTCAATCGCGCTAAACGGATCCACGAGGAAGCTCCTTTCGGCCGGCGAGCGTCAGCACAACCAGCGTAACAACGAACAACGCGATCCCGGGAGGAATCGTGTTCGCCTCATGTGTGGAGGCGATGCCCCAATCATTAACCCTGACGATCAGGTAAACGGCCCACGTCGTCATCGTGACCGTCCACAGTCCAAAAAGAAATAGAGGTCTCACGACACGGTTTCCTCCACGCAGCGCGAGCACCGTCGCACCGGCAACGGCGTACGGCCCGAGGAGAACGTTGCCGAGAGCGTATGGGTTCGACATCGGAAAGAGAAATAGGAAGAAGAGGGCGAGTGCGACGAACAGGCCGCCGGCCAGAAATCGGACGACGGCGAGCTCATTCTTTCGCTTCTTCGCTTTCCGCACCTGCAGCACGGCGAGGTGCAGCGACGAGATGAAGGCGCTGTTGAACGCTGAAAGGAAACTCGAGATAAGGCCGAGAAGGATCGCCCCCATAAGGGCGTCGTTCGCGGCGATCGCCTCAAGGATGAACATCGGGTTGATCGTTCCAGGCGAAAGCGGCTTTGCCAGCAGAACCATCGGCGTGATGAGCACGAACGGAAATGCCCCTGCTGCGATAAGCACGATCAGCGATCGTGGTCGTCGATCACGCTTCGTCACGATAAATACGCGCTTCCACGTGTCCGGACTCGCAAGGAGGAATGTCATTCCCATTGGCAGGCCAACGAGAAAGTCAAAGAGATGCTGCAGGACTGGTATGCGAATGACGTCGGCATACCAGTGACCGGGATGTACGCCGTGCAGCCGCACGGCGGCCGCTGTCGGGTCGATTTGCCCTCCGCTGGCGATGAAATGCACCAGGAGCGCCGTGCACATGACTAGGATGAAGACCAGTTGCACGATGTCGGTGCGAAACACCGCGTTGTAGCCGCCGATTAGGCAGTAAAGGTAGCCGATCGCCGCGATGCAGATGGCCATCAGCGTCGCGTGAATCTCGGCTACCCCGAACCCAGCAGCGAGCATGCGGCGAAGGACTAGCAGTTCCGAGACTCCAAACAGAAGTTGCGTCGCCGCGAGCGGCGCGAGGAATGGCAGAAAGTCGGGAAGCCGGTTTAGCCGGTTGAAGAGGTAGTGCTCATATCGCTCCTCAGCAGCGTGTAGCACCGAGCGGCGGATCGCGATGAGCGCGAGAACACTGCCGATCGATAAGCCGATGACCGCGTAGACGCCGAGCACGAGAAATATACCGTAGTACGCACCGAACAGCGCGGTAAGCGAGAAGACCGTGCTTGCCTGTCCTGCCGCGGGAAACGGCACTTCATCGACATCGAGCGGGCGCGCTCTCTGCAACGGCCGCGCCTTTGTCGACAGATGAACGAACAACAGCGTCGCGATGAGGAACAGGCCGGTGAGTTGAGCCATCGCGCTTTCCCACTCTGGCTAAACTGGGCAATCGGCTGCAGCGACGAGCGCGGCGTGTCGTTGCCGGTAGTTTGCTTCGACCTCACGTTGATCCTCGGTGCCGTAGCAGTCGAGCGTTGTCTTCACGCTGGAGTGTCCCAGCATCTTCTGGAGTGACTCAATCGAACCGCCGCTTCTCTTCCAGTTCCGAGCGAAGGAGTGGCGAATCAGATGCGGACCCACGCCAACGTACCGCGGATTCGGGGTGCAAACCCCTGCTTCTCGTCCGACTCTCGTCAGAATGTAGTTGATGTTTCGGAGCGACATCGGTCCGCCGCCTCTTCCTACGAAGAGAAACTCCGATTCGTGATCGTGGGCATGCGCTGAGAGCTTCTCGGCGACGTGCCGCGGTACGAAGACGACGCGTTGCTTGTTTCCCTTGCCATGCCGAACGATCAGCCGCTCGCGATGAACATCGATGTCGCTCTTCCGCAATGAGCGAAGTTCAGCTCGACGCATCCCTGTGTACGCAAGGACCTCTACCATCAGCCGATCGCGCTCCGTTCTCGCCCGGCTGATGAGCTGCGCGAGCTCGGCCGGCGTGAGGTGGTATTCCGAATTCCGGACCTGGTACGTGACTGCTTCCATTCGTCTCTCCTCTCGATCGATCGTCGAACGAGAGAGATACCAGACGGATGCGGCGACAGGCTTGGAACTGGTTCGGACCTCATGATGGGAGTGACGCGGCGGCAGCTTTCCCTACCCTCTTTATGGAGTGGCGCCTCGGGGCAGCTGACGCGCGTTGCCTTCTTGGCGGACTCTGATCGCGACGCCACGTCTGAACTTCCTACCGCCCTCCCCACCCCCACCACCGCCCGCCCGCCCCCAACGCCGACGGCTCCACCCACTCCCCAGGCTGCGGAACATACAAACTCGCTCCCCCCTTAGCCGCCGCGGCAACTGCGCGGTCAACCGGATCACTCCACGCGTGAAATGCGAGATTGAACGTTGCCCAATGGACGGGGATCATCACGCGGCCGCGGACGTCGAGGTGGGTTTGAATCGCTTCCTCAGGCGTCATGTGGATCTCGGACCATGTCGGGTCGGACGCACCGATCTTGATCAGTGTGAGGTCGAAGGGGCCGTGCTGCTCGCCGATCGCGGTGAAGGCCGGCGAGTAGCCGGTGTCGCCGCTGAAGAAGACGCGGTGATTCGGGCCTTTCACGACCCACGAGGACCACAGCGTCTCGTTTCCGTGGCGCGGATTGCGGCCGCTGTAATGGCGGGCGCGCGTCGATGTGAACGACAGCCCGTTCAACGTGATCGACTCGTTCCAGTCGAGCTCGTGGATGAGCGATGGCGGGATCTTCCATCGCTCGAGATGCGCGCCGATGCCGAGGGGCACGATGAAGTGGGTGCGGCGCGCGGCGAGGACGCGGACCGTGGGCATGTCGAGATGATCGTAGTGATCGTGCGAGATCACGACCGCGTCGATCCTCGGCAGCTCCTCGAGCGCGATCGGCGGGGGATGAAAACGCTTCGGGCCGACGAGTGTCGACGGCGAGCATCGCGCGCTCCACACGGGATCGGTGAGCACGCGGCGCCCGTCGATCTCGATGAGAACCGAGGACCAGCCGATCCACGTCGCGCGCAGGCCGGAGCGCGGAGGCGACGCGTAGTCCTGCGCCGTGCGGCGCACCACGGGCACGATGCCGAGAGGCTCGCGCTGCTCTTCGCCGAAAAACTGGCGGCGCAGCATTTCCCGCGTCGACGCCGACGTCATCCCCCTCGGCTCGGCATTCCGGAACCTGCCCGCGGAGAACTGCGGCGAATGCCGGGCGCGCTCGAGGCGCGCGCCGGTCACGCGTCCGCCGAGGGAGGCGAGCCACTCGGTCGATCGAAGGAGCACGGCGACGATCGCGATGACGATGACCGCCGCGACGACGGCGACCCGCCTGGTCCGGCGCGACACGGGGTCAGTTTATCCCGCCCTCAGTTTATCCCGCGCGGAGACGCGGGATCAGCGGAGCAGGTTGCGACGATGTTGCAGGAAACTCGATGATCGCGGCTGCTCCAGTGATCCCGCGTCTTTTGCGCGGGATAAACCGAGGGCGCGGGATAAACTGACGGCGCGGGATGTGATCCGCCGCACGGTCGCCGATGCCGCGCGGCGATATGTTCACGTGCCTGAACAACAATCGAGGTGAGACATGAGGGTGGTCGTGTCGTTTCTCTGCGTCCTGGTAGTGGCCGTTGCGGCGCACGCGCAGTCGGGAGTCGGCGTGGAGGTCGACGACGTCGTCGACAATCGCGTGTCGACCGACCCCAACGAACAGTTTCAGCTTCACGGCTCGCTCGAGCTGCGCGTGAAGCTCACGGGCAAGGACCTCGAGAAGGCGCTCGCCGCGCGCGTGCTCGTGAAGGACGCGAAGGACGACAAGGGCAACTCGCTGGTCCCGTCATCGACGTCCCCACCCGACTTCTTCCCGCGCGAATACAACAGCGGAACGCTGCAGGTCGGGTTGCGGCAGCCTTCGCGCGCGGCGAGCTCGGTGGTCGTGAAAGGGACGGTCGAGCTGTATGTGCCGGGCCGCGATCCGAACGCGAGCCTGAAGATCGAGAAGGCGCTCGCGAAGCTCGACGCGCCCTTGTCATCGAAGAGTCTCAAGACCGCGAAGCTGGAGATCACGCCTCTTTCGCGCAACGGCTACGCCGAGATGCTGAAGTCGCGCAAGGTCTCGGAGAAGGACATCGAGAAGCTGCGCGCCGAAGCGAAGACGCAGGGCGTTTCGGAGCAGGAGGTCGAGCTGGCGATCGGCCTGGCGAAGGCGTTCGAAGGGATGGACACCGATCTGCCCGAACACGCGGTCGTCTTCTCCGGCAAAAAGAGCGACTTCGATCGCATCTTCCGCCTCGAGATCCTCGGCGCGGACGGCAATCCGATCCACGTCACCAGCCGCGGCACGAGCACGCGCGGCGAGTCGTCGGTGATGACGCTGCAGCCGTCCGAGGCGCCGCCGGCGAACGCGTCGCTGCAGCTCATGCTGCTCACCGACAAATCGCGCGTCTCGTTTCCGTTCGAACTGAAGGTGCAACTGCCATGAAGAAAATGATCGCTCTCGTTCTCGTTCTCTCGTTCAGCATCGCCGCGAGTGCGCAGCAGAAGATCGACGTCGCGGTGAAGCAGGTCAATGACCGCCGGTCGAAAGGGTTCTTCGCGGAGCTCGTGATCTCGCTCGAGCTGCCGAAGATCCAGTCGTCCGAGGTGGCGGCGTCGCGCGTGCTGGTCTCGGCGGCGGTCGACGAAACAGGACGCGATCTCATCGATCGCGAAGCGCAGGAGCCGCGCCTCGAGCCGAATCAGCGCCTCGGCATGAAGGGTCCGCCGATGCCGGCACAGGTGTCGCTCACGCTGAAGAATCCGGACCGCCGCGCGACGAAGGTGAAGGAAGTGCGCGGCGAGATCGAGCTCTTCATGCCGGCGAAGGACGCGAACAGCGTCGCGGAGATCGCGAAGTTCGTTACGATGTCGGGCAAGGCGCTCTCGCACAAGGCTCTGAAGGCGAACGGCGTCGAGATCTCGCTGCTCACCGCGGCGCAGGTCGATGCCGAAAAGAAACGCCGCGCCGAGGAGAAGCGGAAGGAGTACACGGAGGCGGGCTACGACGGAGAGTCGATCGCGACGATGATCACGAGCCTGCTCGAGTCGCTGCTGACGATCGAGGAGAACGAGCTCGTCGTCCGCGTCAAGGACCCGAACAAACGCATCCAGCAGATCAACTACGTCGACGCCGCGGGCGAGGTGAAGCAGGTGATGATGCGCGAGGACGAAGGACTGGTCCGCCTGTCGACGTGGGAAGGCAAACCGCAGCCCGACTGGAAACTGCGCGTGAGCATGCAGACGCCGAAGAACACGGCGCGGTATGCGTTTGCGCTGAATGACATTCCGCTGCCGTGAGCATTGCCAGTCTGAAAAAGCGGCGGGGCCTGCGGTTCCATTGCGATTCTGCGGAATGTTGAGCGATGATCCGCACATGGCTACGAACCTTGCGATCGATCCGGATCTCCTCGAGCGAGCTGTCGCGGTGAGCGGTGAACGGACAAAGACAGCGGCCGTCACGCGCGCTCTGGAGGAGTTCATCGCCCGGCGGCAGCAGAGCAGGATCGTCGATCTTTTCGGCACCCTGGAGTGGGATCCGGAATATGACTACAAGGCGGCGCGGTCGCGAAATTGAATAAGATCACACCGCCGCGGCAGACCTTCGCAACGACTGTCGTCGCCGCGGCTTCCAGATCGGCACGATCGATGCGCTTCTCTCCCAACTCTGCATCCGGTACGAGCTCGTCATGTTGAGCACCGACAAGGGATTTCGAGCACGTCGCCCGGATCGCGCCGCTCCGCCTCTGGGGAACGTAGCGTCCCGTTGATGCGGAGACGAGAAGATCCGGGGGGCGCGATGGCGAGGAACTCGTGAAGACACGGCCACGGGATGGCCCACGGCGATGCGCTTTCCGCAAGATTACGAGTGATTCACCCAGCATACCCAGCTCGAAAGACGCGAAACGGCCGCCCGAAGGCGGCCGTCAGAACACGATGAGGATGGCGAGGTCTACGCGCGGGCAATGCGGCGAACCGTCGCCTGCACATCGTCGACCTTCTCCTCGACCTTCTCGATGAGGTTCTCGGTGACGTTCGCGATTTTCTTCTGCATCTTCCTGCCGGTCAGCGGGGCGTAGAGGAGAGCGAGCACAGCTCCTGCAACCACGCCGATGCCGAACCCAGCGGCCACTTTTCCGATCGGAAACTTCTGCTTGCGAGAGAACATGGAAAACTCCTTTCAGGGTGCTAAGACTCTCGAACGAGGGAAAGGTTTCAGGAGACTCATCATGCTCGATCGACTGCTTCCCCCGACCTTCGACAATACGTACTCCGGCCACAACGTCGCGCTCTGGCTCTTCGGGCTTCTCGTGTTCATGAAGGCTGCCATGAGCCTGAGCTCCATCTTCAGCGGTGAGTCCGTAGCGAGCTCCGCCGACGGAATTCCGCTCGATACCTACCCGCCCGCCGCGGCACGGACGATCGTTTCTCTCTTCGCGCTCTTCGGGCTCTCTCTCCTCGTGTTGTGCGCGCTGTCCGTCCTGGTCCTCGTTCGATATCGCAGCATGGTTCCACTCATGTACGTGCTCTTCCTGCTGGAGCACGCGGGCAGAAAACTGATTCTGCAGTTCCTGCCCATTGTGAGAACGGGACAGCCGCCCGCATTCGCGATCAACCTCGCAATCCTCGCCCTGACGATCATCGGCCTGGCGCTATCGCTGTGGAAGGTGCCTCACCGATAGCCCGTCACGTCCGCCGAGCGCGGGCGCTCAATCGGGCACGAGATGGTCGACGCCATGTCATCCCGAGCGTGAGCGAGGGACCTGGGGGCGGGGCGGCACGCGAATCGCTCCACCCGCACCCCCAGGTCCCTCGCTCACGCTCGGGATGACAGACTGAACGACCACGGTCTCACCGCCACGCGCATCACGCTCCGGACTTTCGCAGCGGCGTGGCGATGTACCACTGATTGCCCCACGCGTCCGTCACTCCCGCCGATCGCTCGCCGTACGGCTTGTCTTCCGGCGCCCAGATCGACGTCGCGCCCGCAAGCAGCGCTTCGGCGTAGACCGCATCGCAGTCGGAGACGAAGAGATGGAACGCGCCGCGCGTCGGTCCCCACTGACCGTGCGCCTCGCTCAGCTCGATCATCGTCTCCCCCACGCGCACCTCGGCGTGCTCCATCCCTCCCGAGACATGCACCGCGCCGAACGCCTTCTCGAGGAACTCCAGCATTCGCTTCGCTTCGGCGGCGCGGAATCCCGTCGTCAGCGTGCCGTATCCCGCGGGACGCGGACCGCCTTCGAGACGCGTGGCGAGGAACCACTCGATGCCGCGCTGATCGACGACGCCCGCCTCGCGATCTCCGTACGGCTGATCGATCGGCGCGTAGAGCGACGTCGCGCCCGCGGCGATCGCGCGGCGGTAGGCCTCGTCCACATCAGCGATGTAGACGTGCATCGGGGCCGCGAGCGGCTCCCACTGCCCGCCGGCGTCGCCCATCTCGACGAGCGAATCGCCGACGCGCACTTCCGCGTGCATGACCGTGCCGGCGGGAGTCGGCACGCGCAGCACCACCTCCGCATCAAACGTCTGCTGCAGGAACGCAATCAGATCGTCCGCCCCGCGGACGATGAAATACGGTCTGACATCCTTCACAGTCGCTACGGCTTCCATCCCTTTCTCCTTTTGGGGAACGAGCTCGCGCGCGAGACGAGCTCTGAATCGTGGATCGGGCAGACCGTGCAGATCCGATGCGATGACGGCGAGCATGGCCAGCTCCGGCTCGAGCGCAGGCATGCGCTTCCCGGCGACGATCGCATCGATCAGCTCGTCGAGGCGTTCGATCAGATCTCGCTCAGCCATGACTCGGTCCCATCCGCGCGCGCAGGGTCTGCAGCGCTCTCCACTGAAGTTGTTTGACCGCGGCTTCGCTGCGGCCGAGGGTTGTGGCGACTTCGCGGACGCTCCGCTCTTCCGCGAAACGCATGACGATCACGCGACGTTGATCGGCGGGCAGATCGTCGACGAGGCGGAACAACGTCGCCCGATGCTCGATCATCCGCGTCTCGTCGCGCGCCGGCTCCCCGGTCGCGATCGATCCGCGCTCGCGCGCCGACTTCGCCGCGTGATCGGCGATCTCGTTCGCCGCGATCCGATAAAGCCACGCCGTGAACGGCACACCTCGCCACTCGAATCCGCCGATGGCCGCGAGCGCGTGGCGAAACACGTCCGCGGTGAGGTCCTCGGCCACGCTTCGATCGCGAACGCGATGGACCACGAACGCGTAGATGCGCTCGAAGTGCGCCTCGTAGAGCACGGCAAAGCTCGACGGATCCTTCTTCGCCGCCTCGACCAGAGCTTGTTCGCTCACGTCCATCGTTCTCTAGTGAACCTTCAACCTTGAAAGCATGCGTGGCCAGCCTTGTCATCCCGAGCGTGAGCGAGGGACCTGGGCGGGCGGCGGCGCGACTCGCGGGCTTCGTGCCACCCCACCCCCGGGTCCCTCGCTCACGCTCGGGATGACAAGCCCTGGTACCTACGCTCAATGTTGAACGTTCACTAGCCATAACCGCGCGGAAGGAGAAAGGTAACGCAAGCATCGGGCACACGTCCTGCTCGCGATGCATGTCGAGGGATTGAGCCATGCCGAACACAACGCTGGAGAACGAACGACGGACGCTGGCGCTGCGCGCTGCACACGGAGTCGATCACCGGCGATCCCTTCGGCCGCGACCGGCGGAGGTGAAGGGCTCAATGAGCTGGCTCAGGGAGTCAGCCGGTCTGTGCTCGCGGAGACCGTACTCCTCGAAGAAGTCCCGAAATCGTCAGGTCCTCATCGATTTGCGGCCAGTGAATATATTCGCCATTCTCGAGCAAACGATACTCGGCGCGCTGTTCGCGCGTAGCGTTGAGAAGGCGTGGGTACCACGCGAGCGGAATGATGATCGTGCGGCCATCGAACAACCGAACGACAAGTTCGTCCTCCGTGGTTGAGACCTGAACTGCGCGCGGTGCGATTTCAGCGGCTGAAGAAGTCATGCCATGCCTTGATGAATTCTACTCGATGACTGATGACGAGTCGCTCGATTTGACGTAGTTGATGCTCAGCGAGGTGACCGGCCTTTGACAGTTTCACGGGATCCAGCCAGAACTTGCCAACTCTTCCTTCGTGCTCGACATGCACGTGCGGTGGTTCGCTCCCATCACTGCTGGAGAAGAAGAAGCGGAACTGCCCAATGACTTTGATCGTCGGCACGCCACACATTCTCGCACGAGCAATTTCGCAAGATCCGGAGGTCGGGTTCGCGCTTCATGGTCCGGCCAACTAAACTAACTGAACTAATCAGTGTTGCGTTCTTAGGAGGCGATATGTCTGAACCAACAGATGCTTCCGGCGCTCCGGCGAAGACGCCACCGCCACCGCCACCCCCTCCGCCTCCGCCGAACGTTCAGGTCAGAGGTGGGCACGTACCCCCTCCGCACGTCGTGACTCCCAACACTCCCAGGAAGTAGGCCGAAGTTTCCGCTCGGGACGACGATGACGCTCGCGCGGCGGCTCGAGTTGCTCGAGTGGGCGCAGAGCTTCGGCGCGCTGATCTTCGAAGACGACTACGACAGCGAGTATCGGTACTCGCGAAAAGAGCCTTGCTGTCGAGGATTCTCGTTGGTATCCTCTTTGTCGATACGAATATGAAGACCCGCATTCAGAAGTGGGGCAACAGCCTTGCGCTTCGCATTCCGAAGCCATTCGCCGAAGAAGCGCATCTTGCCGAAGATTCGCAGGTCGACCTCACGGTTCGGAATGGCAAGTTGCTCGTCGCGGCCATCCTCGAGCCGGAGCTCACGCTCGAAGAGCTCGTCAGCAGGATCACGCCGAGGAACCGTCACTCCGAAACGGACACGGGAACACCAGTTGGCAACGAAGTCTGGTAGTCGCTACGTACCCGAGCGAGGCGACGTCGTGTGGCTGTCGTTCGATCCGCAGGCCGGGCGCGAGCAGGCTGGTCGCCGTCCGGCGGTCATTCTGTCGCCGTCCATGTACAACCGCAGTTCAGGGCTCGCGGTCGTGGTGCCAATCACCTCCCACATCAAAGGCTATCCCTTTGAAGTTCAGATCCCGGAGGGACTGCGCGTCGCTGGGGCGATTCTTACAGATCACTTGAAGAGTGTTGACTGGCGAGCTCGAAAAGCGGAACGAATCGGCGCGTTACCGGATGAGACTCTGCGGCAGGTGCTCAGGAAGGCCGCGCTGCTCATCACTGCTGGGTAGTGAACCGAAGTCAGCTCGCAGAAGCCTCGACCTCCAACACGATCGCCAGCTACGACGACGATAGGCATGAGCATGAACGCCGATTCGCGGAGGATTCAGAGGACCTACCTCATCCTTCTGCTGCTGCACACGCTCGCGGCGTCGTTCATCTGGGGCATCAACACGCTCTTTCTGCTCGATGCGGGATTGAGCAACACCGAGGCGTTCGCGGCGAATGCGTTCTTCACGCTGGGCATGATGCTCTTCGAAGTGCCGACCGGCGTCGTTGCCGACACGCGCGGCCGGAGAATGTCTTACCTCCTCGGCACGCTGACGCTGACGTTCTCCACGCTCCTCTATCTATGGATGTGGCGCATCTCGGCGCCGTTCTGGGCGTGGGCCGTGACGTCGGCGTTTCTCGGCCTCGGCTTCACCTTCTTCTCCGGAGCATTCGAGGCCTGGCTGGTGGACGCGCTGAAACACACCGGCTTCGACGGATCGCTGGAGCCGGTGTTCGCAAAAGGGGAAATCGTCGAAGGCATTGCCATGCTCACCGGCTCCGTCGCCGGCGGCTTCCTCGCGCAGGCATTCAACCTCGGCGTTCCGTACATCGTCCGCACGGTCCTTCTCGCACTCTCGTTCGTACTCGCGTTCGGCCTGATGCGCGACACCGGCTTCACGCCGAGCCGCACCAGACAGCCGATCCGGGAAGTGAAGAACGTGCTGCGCGGTGCGATCAAACACGGACTCGGCAATCCACCGGCGCGATGGATCATGCTTGCCGCGCCGTTCACGGGCGGGCTGACGATCTACGCCTTCTACGCGATGCAGCCTTACCTGCTCGAGCTCTACGGAGATCCAAAGGCATACGGCGTCGCGGGACTGGCGGCCGCGATCGTGGCCGGAGCGCAGATTGCCGGAGGCCTCGTCGCTCCGTATCTCGCGCGGCTCTTCCGCCGCCGCACCACGGTGCTGCTGGCCGCGACCGCGCTCAGTGCCATCATCCTGGCGATGATCGGAATGCTGCCGCGCTTCTGGGTGGCCGTCGTGCTGCTGGTGATCTGGGGACTGATGTTCGCCGCGGTCATTCCTGTCCGTCAGACCTACCTGAACGCGCTGATCACGTCCGAGCATCGCGCGACCGTGTTGTCCTTCGACTCGCTTCTCGGATCAGGCGGCGGCGTCGTGATTCAGCCGGCGCTCGGCAAGGTCGCCGATGTCTGGGGCTATCCGATCTCGTACATCGGTTGCGCAATCATTCAGACGCTCGCGATTCCCTTCCTCTGGCTCGCCCGTCGCGAAGGGGTGGCGGAAGACGCGATGACGGAGCGATGAAACGAATCCGGCCTCGTCATCACTACCAGTACGAGGAGGAACCATGAAATTCGCGCGGATCACGTTTCTGATCGCAGGGCTCTACGGCATCATCGCCCTTCTGCCGCAGTACTTTGCCGAGAGGCTGATCGGCCGGCACTTTCCTCCGCCGATCACGCATCCGGAGTACTTCTACGGATTCATCGGCGTGGTGGTCGTCTGGCACCTGCTGTTCCTGATGATCTCGAACGATCCGGCGCGCTACCGGCCGCTCATGCTTCTGGCCACGGCCGAGAAATTCGTGTTCGGCCTACCGACGGTGATGCTCTACCTGCAGGGCCGCGTCGCACTGGCCATTCTCGTTGCCGCGCTGGTCGATCTCGCCTTCGGCGTCGTGTTTGTCGTGGCGTATCGAGCCACAAACAGACTGCGAACCGCGAGCTGGCGAACCGCATGACGCGACGACCCGCAATCGTTATCGAATGGGCGGCTCGGGAGCCGGCGTGCCCGTGGTTTCAGTGGAGGCCGCGGGCGGCTCGACGTTCATTGCAACGCCTTCGGGCCCTCCCGAAATCGTGATTTGCTTTCCCTCCCCCATCTGCGATTCCCGAGGCTCGAAATTCGTCTCCGGGACGGCGGGCATCGATGTCACCGCGAAGGGGACATGCGGGACATCCACCAGGACCGGGCGCATTTCCGGCTGACGAGCGACCGAGCCCTCATGGACGATCGTCACCGGCTCGCCACGGGATGGCGACTCGAACGACTGCGCCGGAGACTCGAGCAAACCGCCTGAGGGACGGGACCGCGCCGGCCAGATCGAGAGAAGGATGAACGCAACCACGATTGCGATGACAGCAAACGCGGCATTCTTCAGCGTCAGATAGCGCCGGCCGCGCCTGCGCTCCGGCATCAGTACGCTCATTCGCTCACCGGCTGCCTGACGCACGCGTTCACGGTGGACAGGAGCGCCGCTCCGTCAAATGGCTTGTGGACGACGGCAAAGACGAGATCGGACCATGAGTCCGTGACTCCTTTTCCGCTTCCCGTCAGCAGAATCACCCTTCCCAGCAGTGCGGAGTGATCGTCGCGCAGGTTTCGCAGAACGCTCAACCCTCCATCGTGCGGCATCATCAGGTCGAGGAGAAAGGCATCGTACCGATCGCCCGCGGTGGCGATTCTGTCGATCACGGCCCGCCCGTTTCCGAAGAGATCGACTCGGACACGGAGCGACCTCAATAGCTTCGCAACGAGTTTCTGCATCGCGGTGTCGTCCTCGAGGAGCAGGATCCGTTTACGGCCGAACGGCCACAATGGCGCGACGCGCTGCACCCACAGCGGCCTCAGAAGCTGGCGCATTAGTCCGGTACCACGATGCTCGCCCATGGCATCCCGCGCACCGCGACGACATTCGCATCGATCTGCTCCTGCGTCGAGGACGCTCCCAGCGTTCGCTGAATGTAGTCGACCTCGGTCGATACGAGCCGCTGCGAAAGGAGTCTCTCCGCGGCCTTCGCGATATTGAGCGCGGAAACCGGCATTCTCCTGACTCTCGGCACTTTCGGATTCGGTATTGTCATAGGCTCTCCTGCGGTTGAGGGTGAGAAAACCTTGATCGGAGAGCGGCTGCGCCTTCCAAACGGTAGAGCGACGTCGTCAATGTCGCCTGAAGCGGCGTCGCGCCTGCATTGCAGGTCACGTCGCGCATCTCAGAGAACAAGATGCGTCATGCTCGTATTCGAGCACAAACCGGACACGACGGCCGCCTTTTACGCAGCGAGAGGAGCAGGGATGACCGGCTCCAGGCACTCCATCACGGCCGCCAGAAGAGCATCGAGATCGAACGGTTTCAGGAGCACCGCGCGGACGTTCAGGTCGAGAACATCGGCGATCACCTGGCGTCTGTTGTTTGCAGAGACGACGATCATCGGGATCCACTGAAGGGAAGGATCGGCGGCTCGCTCGCGCAACACGTCCATGCCCGACACTTCGGGCATCATCAGATCCAGGATCACGACATCCGCGTTGCCGGCGCGCATTTCCACGAGCGCCTCCCGCCCATTCCACGCTTCGAGCAACTGAAAGCCGTGGCGCCGCAGATAAGTCGCGAGCAGGAGGCGGATGCCGCGATCGTCATCGACGACGAGAACGCGGCGGTGGCCGGCGCGAGTCACGGCCGGACGACCCAGCGCTTGAGTATTTCCACCTGGTTCGTGTCCGGCGGCCAGCGATCGAGCGGCAGATAAAAGTCGCCGTCGCCGGAAGCGCGCGCCTTCCTGAACAACTCGGTCAGGCTTCGACAGCAGCCGGCACTGCGACGGACCGCCGTGCGTTCGAACTGCACGCCGGTGCGCTCTGCGATCCCTTCAAAGACGCGGATCTCGTCAAAGGATTGTGGGGTGATCATAAATAAGGGAATGCAAGAAAGCGGCCTCTTTCAATCAATCACGAGATCAATCCCAGACAAATCAAGCAGTGGCACACCCCTTCCATCCAGGCATGCTCAGCGACCGCGACAGGCGCAACGATTGGTCGCTGATACACAGTCAGGCGCCGACCCCAGCGGATGGAGAGAATGAGCGGAAAATCAATCAACAGGCTTCTCCTGGTCGAAGATGATCCCGGAGACGCTGTCCTGCTCCGCTCGATGTTCAACGAGCAGCGCTCTCCCGGCACAGAGCTCATTCATGTCGGGCATATGAGTGCTGCCGAGACGTACCTCTCCGAGCATGCGGCGGACGTGATCCTGCTCGACCTGGGGCTGCCCGATGCGCAAGGACTGGAAACGGTCCGGCGCATCCGCGCCGCCGCACCCCGGACTCCACTGGTCGTGTTGACGGGCCTCGAAGATGACTCGCTGGCCGTGGAAGCCTTGCAGGAAGGAGCGCAGGACTACCTCGTCAAAGGCCAGATCGAGCCGCACGGCGTTCTGCGTGCTCTGCGCCATGCCATCGAGCGCAAGTCCGTCGAAGAAGCGTTGGTTCAGGAAAAGCAACACGCCCAGATCATGCTCGACTGCATCGGCGAGGCCGTCGTCTGCACGGACATCTCGGGAAATATCACCTTCCTCAATCTCGTCGCGAAAAACATGTCGGGCTGGTCGTGGCAGGAGGCGGCAGGCCGGCCCATGGCCGAAACTCTCCGAATCGTTGACGCCACGAGTCGCGAAACCATCGCGAATCCGATGGCGCTGGCAACTGCGAGTCGATCGGTCCACTTGCCGTCGAACTGCATCCTGATCCGGCATGACGGAGTCGAAATCCCGATCGAAGACAGCGGCTCCTCCATCTACCACCGTGAAGGGCAGCCCGCCGGCGCGGTCATCGTGTTCCACGACGTGAGCGCGGTACGGGCCATGTCTCTGGAGCTGACCTACTCGGCCCAGCACGACTTTCTGACCGGTTTGCCCAATCGGTTGCTCCTGAACGACCGGATTCACCAGGCCATCGCCCTGGCGCCGCGTCACAACAAACACGTGGCGCTGCTGTTCATGGATCTCGATGGTTTCAAGCACATCAATGATTCTCTGGGCCATCCGATCGGCGACAAACTGCTTCAATGCATCGCCAGGCGCCTGGTGGATTGCGTACGTGCTTCGGACACGGTGAGCCGGCAGGGAGGCGATGAGTTCGTCGTCCTGCTTTCAGAAGCAGACCATTGGGAGGATATCGCCACGACGGCGAGACGAATGCTGCATGCGGTGGCGGAGGTTCATTCCGTCGACCAGCACGATCTTCACATCACCACCAGCATTGGCGTCAGCGTCTTTCCCGATGACGGCCTGGATGCGGAAACGCTCATAAGAAACGCGGACACAGCGATGTACCAGGCGAAGGAGAATGGGCGTCAGAGCTGCCAGTTCTTCAAGCCGGAGATGAACGCCCGGGCCGTGGAGCGCCAATCCATCGAAGAGAGTCTGCGGCGCGCGCTGGAACGGAAGGAATTCGTTCTGCACTACCAGCCGAAGGTCAATCTGAAGACGGGAGCGATTACCGGCGCGGAAGCGTTGATCCGCTGGACGCATCCTGTTCGGGGGTCGGTCCCTCCGGTGCAGTTCGTTCCCGTCGCGGAAGATTGCGGCCTCATTCTGCCGATCGGCAACTGGGCTCTTCGTGAAGCATGCCGGCAAGCCCGAGCCTGGGTGGATGCGGGACTGCCTCTGACGACCATCGCCGTCAACGTCTCCTCGATGCAGCTGCAACACGGAGACTTCCTGGCAGGTCTGTTTGCAATCCTCGACGAAACGGGCCTGGATCCCAGATTTCTCGAGCTCGAGCTGACCGAGAGTGTCCTCATGGAGCATTCCGAATCCGCAGCATCCATCCTGCAAACCCTGAGAGAAAAGGGCGTGCAGGTGGCGGTGGATGACTTCGGAACGGGGTACTCCAGCCTGAGCTATCTGCGAAAGTTTCCTGTCGATGCCCTCAAGATCGACCAGTCGTTCGTCAGCCATATCAGCACCGCCGGGGACAATGCGTCCATTGTGACCGCAGTGATCAGCATGGCCCGAAGCCTCAAGCTGAGGGTCGTCGCGGAGGGCGTGGAGACTCTGGAAGAGCTGGTGTTTCTCCAGACTCACGAATGCGACGAGGGGCAGGGATTCTATTTCAGCCAGCCGGTGCCTCCCGAGCAGTTCGCCGCATTGCTCGAAAGGGGCCTGTTGGAAACGGTTGCCGCGGAAGATCTGGAACGGAGGATCGCGGGACTGCAACGAGAGCTCGCGGAACGCGATCGACAGAGCAAAAAGGTAGAGCTGGAAAACGCACGGCTCCGGCAAATCGTAAAAACCCTCGAAGGCGCAAACCGAGTTCCTCCCAACCCGAAAATGCGGGCGCCAGGCCGGAAGCGATCGAAGCTACAGGTTCGACAGCAGGATTGAGATTCGGTCGGGAAACCCTCAATAAATCACGACTTCATCCCCGACATTGGCGATGGAGTACAGCGTTGCGATGTCCTGATCGCCGAGGCGAATGCAGCCATGAGAAGCAGACGTGCCGAGTTGCGAGGTCTGCTGCGTGCCATGCAACGCATATCCGTCGCCGAGGTTGAGGCGATGGCTTCCGAGAACCTTGTCGAATCGGCGCTGCTTCACGCCGATGGGCGGAATGACCACTGTGTCTCCCGCGCGAATCATCTGTCCGGCGGGTAACTCGCGCTCCACGCCATTCGTGATCTCGACGATGGTGTCGCCCTTCACTTTCAGGACCGATCCGGAAGCGGGTGATTCCTTCTCGCCGTCGAGCCAGCTCCACACGCCCGTTTCACGAACAGGAGCAGTCGCGTTTCCTGTGATCGCGTCGATGGAATCGCCGCGCTCGAGACGAACGACGCGAAGACCGTTCTTGCGCGCCTCTTCCACGTAATGCCAGTCGGGCGGGACCCAGACCGGATTCTCTTCCTTCGACACGACTCGGAATTTGCCGATCGGCGTGGAAAACACCATCGTTCTGCCTTTGTCGACGAGCGTCGTGCCCTTCCCCGTCGAACAGACGGCTTCGAAAATGACGGCGCGATCCCTCCGGACATACACCTTGTTCTCCGCGGTCGAGACGAGAATGGTCTGATCCGTGTCTTCGAAGTCACGCAGGCTCGCCTGCGCATTGGCGAGATTCGTGTTGACGGAGTCGATGCCGGCCTGGCGGCCCGCCTTCTCCGCGCGCAATGAGCCGAGCGTCGCGTTCTTCTTCGCTTCGATCAATCCGTCGACGACCTCGAAGCGGCGAAAGCGCCGGACTTCGCGCAGGTTCGTCGCTTCGGCGGCGATGGCGAGCGAGCAGACCGCGAGGGCGACGATCAGCAGCGCCCATGATGCGAGAAATCCCAACGCTCGTTTCATGTCGTTCTCAATAGATGTAGACGCGCGTCGCGTCGCTGATCCGCGGCCAGATCGCACGCATCTGGTCCTCGGCAATCATGAAGGAGCCCGGTTTCGCGCCCACGAGCGGACTTTGCGGCGAGGGCGGCGTGTGAATGACGTATCCGTTCGGCAGGACGATCACGTACTTCCCGAGACCGCCCGGGACGAGCGACCGGCCTTCCGGAACGGGCACGCTCCGCATTGCATACGCCCACGGCGGAACGTCCCACGGTTGATCGGCGAGCTTCCCGATCACCGTCAGCGCGCCCTTCAAGGGAACGAACTGCCAGCTCTTTCCCTCCGCCGTGACGACGCGCGGCTCGCCGACGACGACATCCGTCTCGCGCACGATCTCGGGTCCGAAGTGAAGCCGCAGCTTGCGATTCGAGGAATCGATGGCGAGATAGAACTCCGCGGCTTCGAAACTCCGCGCCATCGCCAGCCGCTCGACCAGCTCTCGATCGAGAGAGTCGCGCGTCAGCTCCATCGACGCGAGATCGCCGCGGATCTTCGCGAGCTGATACGGCGAGCTGACCTGCGTCCGGACGATCCGCGCAAAGGTCGCGTCGAGACGACGCCGATGCAGGTGAGCGCCGGCCAGAGCCGCGACACCAGCGCAGAGGACGACGAGGTTGAGCCAGAGCGCCGGACGGCGGACGCGCCGGCGCGACGGCGACTGCGGCCGAACTTCACTACGGCGATCTGAGATGACCATGGCTCCTCACCGGGAGGTTCACTCCGACCCGCTCTCTCACGCGTGGACGCAGGGCAGCCGTCGCGGACGAAGCGACGGTTGCCCTGCCGGCTTGATTCGGAGAAGGTCACATCGAAAGCCTGGTCATGACGAACACCCCTGCGCCGCCGAGAAGAACGATGAGAATGGCCAGCCCGACGAAGTCGAGTGCAGGCGCTCCGGTGGCGGTGGCCGGAGCGATCGCGATGGAGTACGGGCGGCTGCCCAGACAGTCATTCGCGTCCGTCGCCTGGATCGTGAACGTGAAAAGGCCCGGCGCTGTCGGCGTCCCCGTGATCGCGCCCGTTGTGGCGCCGAGCGTCAGGCCGTTCGGCAATGTCCCGCTCGTGACGGAGAACGTATATGGCCCTGTGCCGCCGCTCGCGACGATGGTCTCGTCGTAGAAAACTCCTAACTCACCCGCAGGGAGCGTGGCCGGGCTGAGCGTGATGACGGGACAGCCCAGAGCCGCGATCACGATCGTGTAGGGACGGCTGCCCGGGCAGCCGTTCGAATCGGTGGCGGTGATCGTGAAGTCGAACGTGCCGGCGGTGAGAGGCGTTCCCGTAATCTCGCCCGTGGCCAGGTCGAGCACCAGGCCCGACGGCAACGCGCCGCTCGTGACCGCGAAGGTGTACGGTGCGGCGCCTCCACTGCCCGAGACCGTCTGGTTATAGACAGTTCCAACCGTGCCGTTCGGCAACGTGGCCGGATTCACGGTGACGACCGGACAGGCGATCACCGGCGCGCACGACGCGACGGTGTTCGTGTCGAGCGTCACCGCGCCGTTCCGCGCCAGCGCTCTCCCGTTCATATTTGCGCCCGTGTTCAACGTGATGCTCGTGAGCGCGAGGATGTTTCCGGTGAACGAGCTTCCTGTGCCGAGAGTGGCGGAGCTTCCGACCTGCCAGTACAGATTTGGCGGACACGTCGTACCGCCGCTGTTGATCAGGAGAATGGAGGATCCGCTTGCCGTGGTCAGCGTGCTGCCCATCTTGAAGAGAAAGAACGCGTTCGGGTTGCCCTGCAGGTCGAGAGTGAGCGTGCCCGTCAGGAACGCCGACGATGAGAAACAGTACACGCCGGGCGTCAGCGTGAGCCCGCCCAGATTCTGTCCCGTGAGGTCGACGTTGCACGCCGTACCTGCCGCCGCGGTGTACGCGGTGGTCAGGTCCGTCTGAGCCTGTCCTGCTGTCGCATCGCCCGCATGGATCGCTCCCCCCACGACCACGCCCGGAGGAAACCCCGTCACGGAACTACCGGGGGAGACGCCGACATTGCCGGTGATGGAGCTCGGCCCGGTATTGGTCACCGTCGACCCTCCCAGCACGCCGAAGCTCTGAGAAGTGCCGAGAGAGATCTGGGCGGACGCTGGTAAGGCGCCGAGCAGCAACGTCACGATGATCGTGAAAATCGCCCGGAGACCGGTGTACGTTCGTTTCATCACCATGGTCCTTTCATCAAAAGGCGGCTGTGCGCCGCCAGTTCAAAACCTGACTTGCTGGCTGGCGGCGCTCATATTACACGGTTCGCAGAGCCATCCGTGGGCGGTGAGCTTGAAAGGGCCGTCGTTCTCGTCGCGGAAGAGCGTTCGGGTCTCGTGACAAAAATGGCATCGCACGACGTGCGGATTGCCGAAATCGGGATTCATTCGCAGGATGTTCGCGGCCACTTCTTTCTCATCGGCAATCAGGTCTTCACTGCGAAGCACTTTCCCCGCCGTCATTCGCACAATTTGTCTGTTCAAGATGGTTCCTCCGTCTGGCCGGCGCCACTCGTTCGAGTCTCGGTCCGGCGGGGATTGCCGGTCCGGCGGCCGGTTCCCGACGATTCCTCATCCCCGGCCGGCACGAGCAAAGGGAGCTTGACGATGAACGTCGATCCGTGGCCGAGGCCGGGACTGTCGACGCGCACCGTTCCTCCGTGGAGTTTCACGATCTGCGCGACGATCGACAGGCCGATTCCGAGTCCCGGCTGGTTCCCGCTGATCTCATCGGCCTGCCGGTACAAGTCGAACACGTGCGGCGCGAAGTCGGCGCTGATGCCGGCGCCGGTATCGCTGACGGACAGCAACGCGTCGCCGCCGTAGCGCTCGAGCCGAACATCGATCTGCCCCTCGGGCGGCGTGAACTTGATCGCGTTGCTCAGCAGGTTCCACACGACCTGCAGCAACCGCACACTGTCGCCCTGCAGCGGCGCAGGATCGAGCGCGAGATCCGAGCGGATCTGAATCTTCCGAACGACCGCTGCGGAATCCGTAATCTGCAGCGCCGATCGGACGACCGCCGCGAAATCGATCTCCTCCATCTGCATGCTCAACTTCTGCTCGCGAATGCGCGTGACGTCGAGCAGATCCTCGGTGAAGACCTTCAACAGGCTGGCACTCTCCTCGATCCGGATGAAGGCTTCGCCGAAGAGATTCGGAGCGCCCTTCGTCAGTTGCACCCATCCGATGATCGAGGTCAGCGGCGTGCGCAGCTCGTGCGCGACCGTTCCGAGGAATGCGTCCTTGTAGCGGTTCGCGCTCGCGGCCTCGCGAAAGAGCATGGCCGTATCGATGGCCACGGCCGCGCGCTGCGACAACTCTTCGGCGAGCTGCAGATCGAGCTCATCGTACCGGCGGCGCGAGGAGGAGAACGTCGTCGTGCCCAATACCTTGTCGCGGACGATCAGCGGCACGCTGATGAGCGACCGCACGCCGAGGGCGCCGATGAGCTGCATGATCTTCGCTTCCGGCTGGAGGCCGGTCACAGTCGACTCCTCGATATCCGTGAGCAGCACCGACTTGCGCAGGAGCAGCGCCTGAGGTGCTCCGGGCGCGTTCTCCGGCTCGCTGAACGCCACTTCCTGAAACTGCAGCGCCAGATCGCGCAGCACGGGGTTCGCGTGCGAGACGGTGAGGTGGCGGATCGATCCGTCATCATTGACGAGATCCACGGCGCACCAGTCGGCGAAGGCCGCGGTCGAGAGGCGCGTGAGCGACTCGAGCGTCGTCTCGTAATCCAGCGACGACGCCAGCAGCGCGCTGGCCTCGGAGAGCATGTTGGCGGCACGCGTCGCCTCCTCGGCGACGATGACGCTTCGCTTGAGAACATTGATGTCGAGGACGGCCACGATCGCGCCGTCGATCGTTCCCTCGCTCGTCCGATACGCACGAATGCGCAACAGCCGCCAGTCGCCGGCCACATCCTGCACTTCGACATCCGCGCCGGCCGCTGTCTCGATGACCGCTCCGACGAGCTTTCCGAGGTGAGAGACATCGAGGGCCGACTTCGCCTCGCGGAGCGGCCGGCCGATCGCATCCGCGCGCAGGTTGAACAGCAGTCCCGCGGTGGTGTTGAAACGGCGCACACTCAGGTCGGTGCCGACGAAGAGGATCGGGATCTCTACCGCGCCGAGCAGGTTCTCGATGTCGTCGTTGATCTTCACCAACGCGGTATTGCGAATCCGCAGCTCGTCGTTGAGCGTGCTCAGTTCCTCGTTCGCGGACTGAAGCTCTTCCTTGGCGGTCTCCAGCTCCTCGTTCGTGCTGCGCAGCTCCTCATCGCTCGACTGCGCTTCCTCGGCCGCGGCGGAGGCTTCATCCGCGAGAAGCTCGCGGTCGTCGATCGCCGCCGCCAGCGCCTGGCGCAGACCGTCGATCTCCGTACGCGCGCCGGCCGGATGCGCCTTGCTCTTCGCCGGCGAGGGCGTGCCGCGGAACACGATCCAGCAACGGTCGTGTCCGGGGGGAGCGGTGCCATACGGAATCACGTCGAACGAAACCCAGCGGCGAGCGTCGCGATCGGCGACGAGGATGTCTTCCCGAGTGACGGTGGTTTGTTCCCGGAACGCGCGGCGGACCGCGGGCCGCAGCACCGCCAGCACTTCGTGCTGCCGCACCAGGCCGAAGAGGTCGAGGGAAGCGTCTCCCGGTTCGAGCGCGATGAAGGGAGCGACGTCGCCGCGAATGCGCGTGATCTCCATCTGTTCGTTGACGAGCACCCCGCACGGTGCGAGATGCGCGGCCAGGAAGGCATCGTCGTCGTCGCGAGCACCGCTTGCGACGCGCCGAGCGGCCGGCGCGGCCGCGGCCGCCGACGGCGGTGACCGACGCGCGACATCGAGCGTCGCGAGCGCGCCGGGAACATGGACCTTGCGGTAGATCAGCGGTTTCGCCGAGACGGCCACGAGTTGATTGGCCGTGCCCCGGAGATTCTCCGAGCTGCCGAGCATCAGAAATCCGCCCGGCGCGAGCGCGTACTGAAGCATCGCCACGGCCTTCTTCTGCAACTCCGTATCGAAGTAGATCAGGACGTTGCAACAGGTCACGAGGTCGATCCTCGAGTACGGCGGGTCGCGGGTCAGGTCGTGCGAGGCGAAGACGCAATGCTCACGCACCGCACTGGCGATCTTGTATCCGCCGGGTGCGGACGTGAAGAAACGCGCCAGGCGTTCCGGCGACACGCCGCTCACCGCACGCTCCGAGTACACGGCGGCCCGCGCCTTCTTCAGCGATTTCTCGTTGATGTCCGTGCCGTAGATGGCAATGCGCGGCGGATCGGCACGGCCGTCGAGAAATTCGAGGAGGGTCATCGCGAGCGAGAACACCTCCTCGCCCGTCGAGCAGCCCGCGACCCAGATGCGCACGCTGTTCCCGGCCCCGCGGTTCTCGACGATCGCCGGAAAGACGACGCCCTTCAGCGCTTCGAAGCGCGCCGGCTCGCGAAAGAAGGAGGTCACGCCGATCAGAAGATCCTGGTACAGCGCCTCGACGGCATCGCCGTCTTTCTCGAGAGCATCGGCATAGCTGCTCACGCCGTCGTGGTTCCCGAGAAGAACGCGACGGAGAATGCGCCGCTCGACGCTGGCGCGCTTGAAGTGAGTGAAGTCGGCCGGACGGTGGGCGCGCAGCAGTTCGAGAACGCGGTCGAACTCGCCCGCGGCCGGATGCATGGACTCTTCGCCCTGCTCCGAGCCGTCGCGCCGGGCGATGCTCACCAGCCGCTCCGCGATTCCGGCGGGCGGCAGCACGAAGTCCGCGGCGACGGCCGCCGCCCGCGGCATCACGTCGAACTTCGCGCTTTCCGGAGTCTGAGCGAACGTGATTCCGCCGACGCCTCGAATGTCCTGCAATCCGCGAGTACCGTCCGCGTCGTTTCCGGAAAGCACCACGCCGATCGCGCCGTTCTTCCGATCCTCCGCCAGTGAAGAGAAGAAGGTGTCCAGCGGACGATGAGGCGTCTTCGCCGTGCGAGGCATCAGCCGCAGGACGTCGCCCTCGATCGTCATCTGCGTATCCGGCGGAATCACGTAGACGTGGTCGCGCTCGATGCGCATCCCGTCGGCCACTTCGTGCACGGGAATCGACGCGGCGCCGGCGAGGATCCCGACGAGCATGCTGTCGTGGCGCGGATCGAGATGCTGGATCAACACGTAAGCCATCCCCGTCCCGTCCGGAATCGCGGAAACGAGCTCGATGAATGCTTCGAGGCCTCCCGCCGATGCGCCGATTCCCGCCACGCGCACGGTTTGCGCCGGCGTCATCGGCTTGTCAATGATCACTGGAGGAAGGGAAGCATCCGTAGGTTTGGTGGCGTCGGAGCGCTGGGACGAGGTTCGCGTTGCCATCGGGTGCCCATCCTTTCCGGGATACTCGTCTGAGGATGGAGGAAGTGGCGGGGCGCGCACGGGTCTGCCGGAATGGCGACGGTCTCGTGCGCGCCTAGGCGCGACCTGCTTGATCAGGCGTGTACTCGAGTAGCGAAAACAGCATACGCTGCTATTTCCGATTAGGCAAACAACTCGCATGATCTTGCCTAATTGGCAAACAATGTGCTTGCCCGATGCGACCATGTACGGTCGCATTCTCAGACAGCTTCGCGAATCGAAAGGCAGGGGACAGGCCGAGGTGGCCAGGAGTGTGGGCATCTCACCGGCGCAGCTCGCCAGGCTCGAATCGAGTCAGCGCGGGTTGTACGTCGAGGATTTCGTGCGCATCGTCGAAGTCCTCGGAGAAAAGCCGGGCAATCTCCTGCCCAACGACCTCGGCGCGATCGGCCACCTCAAGCCGCTCATCGACCGGCTCGCGGCCGTGCGGCCCGAGCTGCTCGCCCGCGTCTCGACGATCATCGAAAAAATCGTACTGCTCACCAACGACATGACCGCCGCCGCGCAGCTCCCGCTACCCAAATCCCCACCGGCAAAACGCCGCCGGTGAATTCTCTACCCGCGACGTAGCGGCGGGCTTTGGCCCGCCGCTGCCGCCGATCTCCGATCGGCGTCAAAACCCGCCGACTGGAAGTCGGCGTACCGGCCGACAGAATGTCGGCGTTCCATGTCCGTTGCCGATGCGGTGTAGCGCGGGCATCCTGCCCGCCGTAACGCCGGCATCCTGCCGGCGACCTCGCTGGCTGGAAGCCAGCGATACGGCGGCCTGGAAGGCCGCGCTACAAAAAGCGGAACGCCGACTTTCAGTCGGCCGCTACGTTTGCTTCACAGTGGTCGAGAAAGGGACACCATGAACTAACAGCGTTCCTTCACGACGGCCACGGCCTGCTGCTCGAGAACTTCACAGCAGGTGGTCCATCGGGAGTCGAACCAGCCGTTCTCACGCGCGTGAATGCTGACCGCCACGGGCGGCAGATCATGCTCGGTGCAGCGCAGCCGCGCCGCGAGCGCGAGGCGCTCGCGGAGCCGTTCCGCGAGCGTCGGCCGGCCGCGGTCTTCGATGGTGATCCTCATCGCATCCGCAGCGGCGCTCATGTGGCGATTGCCACCTGCGGGACAACTCCGGGAGCGATGTCGCGACGCGGCGGCAGGCTCAGGTACCAGCGTTCGACCACGTCATGCGGCACCACGAACTCGAACGTCTGGCTGTGGGAGCGCAGCCGCAACACTTTCCCGCGGGCGATCGCCAGTCCGGTGGCGAGCTCGGTGTCGTATTCGATCTCGCGCACCCACTGCAGGTCGATCGACGCCTGCATGTCCGAATTCTCGTAAAAGAGCGTCGACTGCGTCACCGCGAGGGCGACGTCGAGATGCCGGTTTCCGTCGATGAACTCTCCCCGGCCGACGAGTCGAGAGGTCGCGCGCCGCCGATCGTTGAATGCGCCGATCCGATCGGTGCCGAAGCGGCGATAGAGATTCCATCCGAGAAATGCAACCACGACCAGAGCCAGAATCGTCAACCACGCCGACATGTGTGTCTCCCTTCCAACGCGTGGGAGAACGACCCGAGTCGATCGTCCTCCCGGGATTCGAGAAATCAGCGCTGCGCCGGAGCGTCCTTGCGCGGTTTGGCCTCGTTGACTTTGAGCGCCTGGCCGTTCACGTCGCGGCCGTCGAGACCGGTGATCGCGGCTCGCGCTTCATCGGCCGTGCTGAACTCGACGAAGCCGAAGCCCTTCGACTCGCCGCTCGAGCGCTCGGTGGCGACGTTCGCCGACACGATCTTTCCGTACGGCGTGGCCAAGTCGTTGAGCTGCGAGTCGTTGACCTGCTTCGAGAGATTTCCTACATACAGTTTCATTGTGGCTCCTGGCCGGTCGAGCCGGCCGTTCTCCCGGTGCCGCCGCAAAGGCACACGAAGGCACCGAACGAGAATGGGAGGCTAAGAGGGATGAGTCCAGAGGATCTGACTTAGTTCAGACGGACTGAAGGGGCGAGGAAGTTTCCTCGACGTGGACCCACCATACGCTCTCTCGTCGTGAATAGATACCGTGCTCGTGTGCGATCGTGCGGCGAAGGATGACGTGCGATGGTCGTCCCCTCTCCCCGCCGCGCGGGGAGAGGGGACTGGCTACGCACGTCACTTCTTCACATGACACCCGGTGCACGCCGTCGGTCCCTTCTTCTGCTCCTTGTGGCAGTTGAGACAGCGGATGTGCATCGGGTTCTTCGTGAGGCTCATCTCGCGCATGCTCGGGACCTTTCCCTTCGCCTCGAGATGACACTCGCTGCACTTCTTCACATCGACTTTGTCGGTCTGCGCTTTGGTCAGACCCTTGTTCGTGTGGTGGCAGGTGTCGCAGCTCTTCACCAGCGTGTCGCCGTGTTTCGCGTGATTGAACGAAACCGGCGGCTGCTTCTTCGCGGCGGTATCGATCTTCACGGTCGCCGGATAGTGCGCGAGCGCGAAGGTCGCGACGAGGCAGGAGAGCGCGAGACCGAGTGAAACGTTACGTCGCATCGGCGTATCCTTTTTGCGGCTCTAATTGTGCACGATTAAGACCGCGACGGAAGGAGCGCCCTGCATGTTTTCTCGCGTGCCCCTCATCGTTTTCCTCGGAGTCTTCCTCGCGTGGAGCGTCTCTGCACAGACGGAATTCGACGTGGCGGAATGTCAGTCCTGCCACGAAGACAAGGTCTTCGCGAACTTCCAGCACACGCACCACGCAACGAAAGCGAAGGGCAGTTGCGCCGCGTGCCGGCGGCGTTCTTCCTCATCCCGAACGACGCCGGCTATCGCGGCTCCGCGGTCTACGTGAGGACGAGCTACACGTTTTAGTGTGGAGTGCGGCAACGCCGCTTTCCTACGCCGATCGGAGATCGGCGGACCGGCCGACTACAAGCCGGCGTTCCGGAGAACGAAAAAATGCGGTCGCCGGCTTTCTCGCGCGCGGGCGTGCCGACGCGTTAGATCGTGTAAGGAACGCCGACATTCTGTCGGCCGGTCCGCCGACTTCCAGTCGGCGGCGCGCGGCAGCCTTGCTGCCGCGTAGAACAGCGGCAACTTGCGTTGCCGCACTCCACACTACATCCCGCTTCCCGTGTGGCACTCGCTGCACGTCAGCGTCGTTCCCTCTTTCTGCGAGAGCACGTTGTGGCAGAGATCTTCCTCATTCCGAACGACGCCGGCTATCGCGGCTCCGCGGTCTACGTGAGGACGAGCTACACGTTTTTAGTGTGGAGTGCGGCAACGCCAGTTGCCGCTTTCCTACGCCGATCGGAGATCGGCGGACCGGCCGACTACAAGTCGGCGTTCCGGGTCGCGTAAGGAACGCCGACATTCTGTCGGCCGGTCCGCCGACTTCCAGTCGGCGTTGGAAAGCGGCAACTTGCGTTGCCGCACTCCACACTACATCCCGCTCCCTGTGTGGCACTCGCTGCACGTCACCTCGCTGAGATCGCCGAGGTCCACCGGATGCACGAAGCCGGCATCGGGAGCCTGCACCATCAGCGTCGTCCCCTCTTTCTGCGAGAGCACGTTGTGGCAGAGATCGCACGCTTTGCTGATCACCTTCCCGTCCTTGCTGACGTGCTGGTTGTCGTGACAGCGGAAACAGCCTGAGTAGTAAAAGTGCCCGCGATTGTCGGGGTGCGTGCGCCAGTCGACTTTCATCTCCGGAAACACGGTCGCGCGATACGTCGTCTGCACCGCCGCGATCGATCTCGCGAGCGCCGCCTTCTTCGACGCATACACCTCGGCGTGATCGGTCCGGTAATACGCATCGAGGTTCTTCGCGATCGCGGCGAGCGCTTCGTCCGTCGTGGCGTACGACGCGGTGAGCACCTCGACCGATTTCTGTTTGATGTAAGGCAGCGTGCGATCGATCGTCCCGGCGACCAGCTGCTCGTCGACCGAGCGGTCGGGCGGCACGTAGATGTGCGTCGGCCGGTTGTGGCAGTCGACGCAGTCCATCACGCGCCGCGGCAGCGTGGAGAGCTGCACCTGCGTGAGCGGCACGTCCTTCGCGGCGTACTCCGTCACGCGTCCCGTGCGGCGGTCACGCATCCGCACCCACGGGATCTTCTGCCGCTGCGCGTCGGTGGCGATGTACGTGACCTCGTTACCGATATTCATGTGCCAGTGGATTCCGGCCGCGCGCCCGAGAGTCGGGCTGCCGCCGCCGGTGAGGATGAGCATGCGCGTCTCGCGCGGCGTGTTCGCCTCGTCGTAGCCGAAGTGGTTGAACACCTTCATCTGCGCGCCCCAGAACTTCGCGGGCCAGTGGCACTGCTCGCACGTCTCCTGCGCGGGACGGAGATTCGCGACCGGCGTCGGAATCGGCTTCGGATACTTCTTCGCGACCATCGCGTACACCTGGTACGCGCCGGAGAGCTTCGACTTCACGTACCACGTCGCGCCCGAGCCGATGTGGCATTGCACGCATCCGACGCGCGCGTGCGGAGACTGCTGATACGCCGTGTATTCGGGATGCATCACGCTGTGGCAGGTCGTGCCGCAGAACTGATCGGAGTCGGTGTAGTGATAGGCCTGATAGCTGCCGAGCAGAGTGGCGACGAGAAACACGAACGCAGCCACTACGCCGATGCCGAAGATCGTGCGCGTGCGCGGGTGGTTGAAGTCGAGGCGCGGGTAGCGGGCGATGACATCCGGCGCGTGACGGTGCCGTCTCCGGCGCTCGAGCAGGATTCCGAGGAAAAAGAGGAACAGCCCGAACACGAGAAACGCCGGGACGACGAGATACGCGAAGATGCCGAGGTAGGGATTGTGACGCTCGGTGAACAGATCGGCGGCGACGAGGAAGAGGATGTTCGCCAGGGCGATGGATGCGATGAGCAGTCCCGCACCGCTCCACGGATTTCGTGCAAGAGACATCGCGCAATGCTCCCTTCGTCCGGATGCTCTGTCCGAACGGGGGGCAAATGCAAGTCACATGCTTCGAAGCTGGAGCGCCTCCACGCAGATGACACAGGCAAGAGTCATCCGCGGCGCGCACGCCTCCCAAATCCTTGGCGGCTAGCTCTGGCTTCGGTAAGCTGCCGGCCGTGCGCTTTGAACTGTTGAGCGAGATTCGGCACGTCGAAACGATCGCTTCCGGTACACGAGTTCGAGATCGGCGTCGCCTCAACCGCGAGCACGGAACAGGCAAGTGGCGCAAGATGAAGGGCGTAGCAACGGTGAAGCTTGCTGATGGTACGATTTGCGAAGCCGAACTGCACTGGTACGAAGCACATGGCATCGGAAAGAAAGAAATCAAGTTCAAAAGGCCCGTCGGTGGCAGGTAAGCGCGTATCCGTCCGGCGTCCGAAGGACGCAGCGCCTGGGCGACGACAAAGCGCTCGCAATCCAGTCATGCAAAACTACGCGGTGTGTGTGCGCAATGACGACTATCCCGCATCACTCGAGCTGCGAAAGCTGTATCCCGTGCTCGACGATGCGTTCGCGGCTCAACACGGAATGACTCGCATCATCGACGAGTCCGGCGAAGACTACTTGTACCCTGGCGACTACTTTGTCCGCGTAGAGCTTCCGGCCGCGATCCAAAAAACACTCGCGAAAATCGCTTAGCACAGCCTGACTCCACATACAGGAGCCGACGGCGGGCTGGCTGTCCGGCCCGCCGGCCGAGCCGGCTCTGGAACATCGGCAGCACGTCGGCTAAAGCATCTGTGGGCGCGGCAACCGTCGCGCCGCAATCGCTCCACGCACGTGACGCCCACCGCAGCTCAGTGTGAACCGTTACACCACGTGGTGCTTCAGCACGTCGTCCGTGTCGCGCGCGAAGTAGATCAACACGACCGCGGCAAACAGAATCGCCCACTTCCACGGCTCGACCCGCGGAAGGTCGTCGATCATGAAGGTCTGGATCACGTACAACACAGGCAGGGCAAACAGCACGACCCAGCCGAACCAGTAGAGCTTTTTGCGCATGGCGGCCCTCCAGTCGATAAGGTGTTGTCCGCGACACTCCCGCGCGATGACGAACGTCACCCTGTGAAGTGTCGGCGACTTCAGGCCGGGAACTGTTCCGCCATCGTCTCCAGATACCGCCACTGCTTCGCGATGCGCCGGCGGGCGTGATCGAGATCGAGCTCGGTGCCGAAGTAGCGGCGCTGGCGCACGAGATAGTCCTGCAGGTCGGTGCCGTCGGGGCGCGCGTTGATCGCGTAACGTTCGCCGTCGAACACCTCGTACAGCGGAAACAGCCCGCAGCGCACCGCGAGGTCGATCAGCTCGACGCTCTCGTCGGACGACGACTTCCATCCGATCGGACAGGGCGAGAGCATGACCAGGAAGCGGAAGCCGCGCGTCTCGCGTGCGACGCGCAGCTTGCGGAGAAAGTCTTCGCGATGCGCGACCGAGAGCGTCGCCGCGTACGGGATGCGGTGCGCGGCCATGATCGCGACCATGTCCTTCTTCCACTCCGCCTTCCCCTGCGGTGTCGTGCTCGTGACCGCGCCCTCGGGCGTCGCGCTGCTGCGCTGCCCTCCGGTGTTGCCGTAGATCTCGTTGTCGTAGCAGATGTAGAGGATGTCCTCGTTGCGCTCCGCGGCGGCGGAGAGCGCGGCAACGCCGATGTCGTACGTGCCGCCGTCACCCGCCCAGCACACCGTCGGATGCGGATCGCCGTTCAACTCCGCGACGACGGAGACGCCCGTCGCATACGCCGGCGCGCTCGCGAACGTCGAGGCAAGCGTCGGCACCCCATACGACGTCGTCGGAAACGCGCCCGCGGTGACGATCGCGCACGCCGCGGGAATCACAAGATATGGCCGCTGCTCGGCGAACACTTCGTCGAGCCACTGCAAGCCCATCGACATGCCGCATCCGGCGCAGTTCGTGTTGCCGGGACGAAGCAACGGTTCGTGCACGAGCGCGGTCATACCGCCACCTCCTGCCACAGCGGCTCGACCGCGGCCGTGCGCGCCGTGAGGTCGTCGATGATGTGGTTGATGATCTCGGGCGTGACGTCGCCGCCGCCGATGCCGGCGATGTAGTCCTGCAGCAGCACGTGCTCATCGCGCAGCGTCGCCGCGACTTCGCTCCAGAAGATCCCGCCCGAGCCGGGCGAGTGATTGCGATCGAGCACGCCGACTCGCGTCGCGCCGCCGATCGCGCGCAGCAGCTCGGCGCGCGGGAACGGCCGGAATTGTTTGATGCGGATCATTCCGATGCGCTCGCCGCGCAGCCTCCGCGCGCGGATCACGCGCCGGGTGGTGGCCGCCATCGTGCTCGATGCGATCAGAATCGTCTCCGCGCCGTCGGTCTGTTCGGTCGCGATCGCGCCGTCGACGCGCCGGCCGAACACGGTCTCGAATTCCTCGATCGCTTCGTCGAGCACGCGCGGCACGCGCTCCATCGCCTGCTGGATCTCGTGCCGGTGACGCTCCGTCTCGCGCGGCCAGGTGAGATTGCCGATCGTGGCCGGATGTGCGTGCCGCAACCGATGCGGAATGTCACACAGCGGCAGGTACGCATCGACGCGCTCCTGCTCCAGCAGATCGACGACCATGTTCGTGTGCGAGGTGACGAATCCGTCCATCGCCACGATCGCCGGCAACAGCACCCGCGGATCCTCGGCCACCCGAAACGCAACCGCGATCGTGTCCACGAGATCCTGATGGGTGTCGCAGTAGAACTGCAGCCACGGCGCGTCGCGCAGCGCGAGCGAGTCGCCCTGATCGACCCAGATGTTCCACGGCGGCCCGAGCGTGCGGTTCACCGCGATCATCACGATCGGCAGGCGGTAGTAGCCGGCCGCGAACACGTTCTCGGTCATGTACGCGAGTCCGTTCGACGAGCTCGCGGTGAACGCGCGCGCGCCGGAGAGCGACGCGCCGATGCACACGCCCATCGCGCTGTGCTCCGACTCGACGGGAACGATGCGTCCCTTCGTGAACGCGACGCCGCGGAGGTACTCGATGATCTCCGTCTGCGGCGTGATCGGATACGCGCCGCCGCAGCAGCCGAGCGCCGTGCGATTCGCCTCGCCGGCGAGAGCGAGCGTGTGTCCGGCCGCGTAGTTGCCCGTGCAAAGCGTGCGTGCCATCTCAGATCTCCGTCATCACCACGACGCCGCGCGGACACTCCGACGCGCAGACCCCGCAGCCCTTGCAGTAGTCGTAGTCGAATCGATACTCGTCGCCGGCACGCGTGAGAATGCCGTCGGGACAGTGGTCGCGGCAGCGATCGCACGTGTTGCAGACGCCGCAGCTGAGACAGCGCCGCGCTTCGAGCGCCGCGTCGTCGAGTCCCGTGTGGACTTCGAGGAAGTTGTGCTGGCGCAGCTCAGGGGGAAGCACGCGACCGCGATTTTGCGGCGCGTGCTCGAAGAGATTGAGGTGGAGGTCGTCCATCGTCGCGATCTGAGGAGGGCGGACGTCTCGTCCGCCTTCGTGGGCGGACGGGACGTCCGCCCTCCTTAGAATCGTCTCCGCCGCCTTGCGGCCGCTCGCGATCGCCGCCGCGACCGTCCCTTCATTCGTCGCGAAGTCGCCGCCGAAGAGAACCTTCGCCTGGCCGGCGATCGAGCGGTCGGGCTCCTGTCCGAGCGCGAGGATGAGGTGATCGCAGTCGACGGTGAAGCGCAAGGACGGATCGGGAATCGGCCTGCGGCGGCCTGTCTCGTCCGGATCGCCGAGGAGCATGCGGATGCAGTGCAGCTGATCGCCGTCGAGGCGCTCGGGGAGCGCAAGCTCGTCGAGCAGCACGCCTTCGTCGAGCGCCGCCGCGATCTCCTCCTCGATCGCCGGCATGTCCGCGCGCGTGCGGCGATAAACGATGCGCACGCTCACGGCGCCGAGGCGGAGAGCGGAGCGCGCGGCGTCGACGGCGGTGTTGCCGCCGCCCGCGACGACGACGTGCTCGCCCTCGAGCACGATGTCGTGACGATGCACGCGGTCGAGAAAATCGATCCCCTGCAGTGCCGCATCGATCTCGATCGCGCGCGAAGACTGCAGGCCCGTCGCAACGAATACCGCGTCGTAGCGCGACGCCAGCTCGTCGAGCGCCGCGGCGTTCATGAACGAGTCGACGTACGCGTTCACGCCGTGCATCAGCACGAACCCGAGCTCCCGGTCGAGCACATCCTTCGGCAGCCGGTAATCGGGAATGCCATTGCGCAGCACGCCCCCGAGCTCGTCGCTCGCGTCGAACAGCGCGACGTGCACGCCGTTGCGCGCGAGGTGATACGCCGCGCTGATGCCCGCGGGTCCCGAGCCGACGACGGCGACGCGCTCGCGGCGCCACGGCAGCACGGGATCCGGCCAGCGCGCATGATCGGCGACGAAGCGCTCGACCTCGCGAACGTTCACTCCCTCATCGAACGCGCTGCGATTGCAGACGTCCATGCACGGCGCCGGACAAACGCGCGCGCAGATGCCGGGAAGCGGCGAAGTCTCGAGCAGCACGGCGAGCGCGCGGTCGTAGTCGCCGCGCGCGGCCGCATCGAGAAAGCGTTGCACGTCGTTGCCCGCGGGACACACCGCGTTGCACGGCGAAGTGAGCGTGCGCCGCTCCGGACGGCGCGTGGCCCACGAGCCCGTGCGAATCGTCGGATGGAGGGCGGACGTCCCGTCCGCCTTCGTGGCGGACGGGACGTCCGCCCTCCTCTCGACTCGAACCGGCTCGCCCTCGAGCTGCGCGCGCACGACGGAGTCGAACGCCTCCTGCGCCGCGCCGAGGTTGTCGCCGCGGTAGCCGTAGCCGGCGAACACGGCGCGGAGCTCGTCCATCGTGAAGCCGAAGATCCGCGCGAGAGCGCCCATCATCGTCGTGTTGACGATCGGCACCGTGCGCGTGCCGAGGCCGTGATGATTCGCGATCGCCGTCGCGTCGACCGTCGCCACACGCCGTCCGCGGAATGCCGGCCACGCGTCCGGCGGCTGAGACGTGTTGAGGATGATCCAGCCGTCCGGCGACGCGCCGGCGAGAATCGACTCGCCGATCAGCGTCGGATCGAGGACGATCACGTGATCGGGTGTGCGGATCTGATTGTGATTCGTGATCTCGTCGTCATCAACGCGCACGTACGCCTGAATCGGTGCGCCCGAGCGCTCCGCCGCGTACACGCCGAACGCCTGCGCGTGCTTCCCGCGTGCGAACCATGCCGATGCGATCAACTTCGCCAGCGTGACTCCGCCCTGCCCGCCCCGTCCGTAGAGCGTCATCTCGATCATGGGAAGCATCATCGGCCGCCCCGCTACGGCCGACCGTGGTGATGATCACAGGGCGACGTTTGCGCAATCCCATCACCACGCTCTGTCGTGACCGTCACGCGTCTTCGAGCGCGCCACGCCGTAGATTCCGAACGGCTCCCATGCACGAAACGGTCGCGCCTCTCCTCATCTGGCGCCTTCGGCGCACGCCGCATTTCGTCTCGTGCGTCGTCGAGCAGGTCGGAGAGGAGTGCTTCGAGCTGCAGGTACTCGACGGCAAGGACGTCGTCCTGTCGGAGTCATTCGAAGAGACGCCGCCGATGCTCGCGCGGGCCGAGCAGCTTCGCGAGCAGTGGAAGGAGAAACACACATGATCAGGTTCGGAGCCGGCAATCTGCGCGTGCCGAAGTGGTCGCGGCCGGTCTATCTCGTCGCCGCCGGAACGACCGACTACAAAAAGCGCTATCCGGAAAAGAAGCTCGAAGAGCTCTGCATGATGGCCTTCCGCATGCTGCTCGAGGAGAACGATCTGAAGAAGGATCCGCTGGAGGTGAAGTCACTCATCAACTTCGCCGCGTACGGCGAGTTCGCCGATCACTTCCAGGATCAGCTTCTCTGCGAAGCGAAAGTCCACGACTACCTCGGACTCGACATGCTCCCGAACGTCGGCATCAAGACCGGCGGCGCCACCGGCGGATCGGCCATGCTCGTCGGCGCGCAGAGCATCGCCAGCGGCTACAGCGACTGCACGCTCGTCCTCGGCTGGGAGCGGATGGACGAGGTGAAGACCTGGACCGGCAACTACTACATCGCCTCCGCCGCCTGTAAGGACTTCGAGACGCGCCTCGCGCGCAACTACGCGAGCTACTACGCGCCGATGGCGCGCCGATTTCAGGAAATGTACGGCGTCGACGAGCGCGTGCGCGCGGAGATCGCCGTGCGCAATCGCGGCAACGCCTGCCAGTCGCCGTACGCGCAGCAGCCGGGGCATCACTCGATCGAGGAAGTGCTCGAAGGCGAGATCGTTTCCGATCCGCTGCGCTTTCTCGAATGCTGCGCGATGAGTGTCGGCTCGGCCGCGACGCTGCTCTGTTCCGAAGAGGTCGCGTTTCAACTCACCGACAGGCCGGTGCGCCTCTACATCGCCGGCGGCTCGCACACGCTGCGCACGGGCGATCGCCGGCCGATGGAGATTCCGCTGCTGCCGAATGAGACGGCCGAGGGATATCGATCGCTGTACGAAGAGATGGAGAAACACGACGGGCGCTGGCCCGGCTTCGAGAGCTTCGGCGCGACGCGCTTCGCCGCGTACATGGCGTATCACATGGCGGGCATCGAGAATCCGATCGAGGATCTCGATCTCGTCGAGACGCACGATGCGTTCACGATCTCCGACCTGCAGACGTACGGCGACGTCGGCCTCACGCTGTACGGACGCGAACAGGATTACGTGACGTCCGGCGAGTCGTATCTCGACAATCCGAAAACCGGCAAGCCGGGGAAGTGTCCGGCGAATCTCTCCGGCGGTCTCCTCGGCACGATGCACGCCGTCGGCGCGACGGGCATCTTCCAGTGCGGCGAAGTGGCGTGGCAGCTCCAGGGCAAATACGACCAGTTCCACGGCGATCCGAAGTTGTGGCAGCGCTACGGCAAGGAGCGCCCCGCCGACTGGAAGAGCCTGCAGGTGCGCGACGCGCGGCGCGGACTCGCGATCTCGCACGCCGGCGTCGGCAGCCACGTCACCTGCGCGGTGCTCGAGAAGGCGTGGTAGGAGGCGAACATGACGATCATCGAGAACGCGGTCCTTCCCGAGATCAAGCCGTCGAAGATCGACGTCGCCGGCGATGCGTGGATCGTTCATCTGCCGCAATTCGGAGAAGAGGGAACGCACTTTCACACCTACGGCTTGCTCACGCCGTACTTCCGCGCGCTCACGCAGGGACGGCTGATGGCGACTCGCTGCATCAACGCGCGCTGCCCGATCAGCGGCGGCGCCGGCGAGAAGTGGCTCCCGCCGCGCGCCGACTGTCCCGATTGCCATCAGCCGATGGTGTGGGAGGAGGTCGAGCGCCCGCACGGCTACATCTACACCTACACGTTCGTCGAGCGCGGCGGCACCGGCCTCGAGCTGCCGACGCCGTACTACCAGATCGACGTGAAGATCGGCGGCGTCTGCACGATCGTGAAGAGCTATCTCGCCGGCAATGGACATCCGATCAAAATCGGCGATCGCGTGCGAGCGTGCTTCCGCACGGGCGAACACGCGACGCACACGGCGCTCGATTTGTACTTCGAGCTGGAGTGACGCTTCGCGGCGATTCAAGGGAGATCGCGGCGGTGAAACTGCACGCCGCCCACGGCCAGCGCCAGCAACGAGAGCGTCGCCAGGACGGCGACTTGCGGAGTTGGCGGACATCCAGAACGGATGTCACGATGCTCCAGTCACCGCGCCACGAATGGATTCAGTACCGTGATCCGGCAACCTTCGAAGTCACGGACATTGCGAGTCACCAGTGTGAGACCGTGAACCTGAGCGGTCGCCGCAATCAGCATGTCGGCTTGCGAGCGCGTTTGTCCTTCCGCTCGTAGCTCACCGCGCATCAGCCCTGCGCGTTCGGCGATCGCTTCCGTGATCGGCAGCACGTCGCACGCGTCCGCGAAAAACTGCGCGAACCATTTGCGAATCTTCGCGTTCGGCTTCCAGGCCAACCCGAACATGATCTCTTCCAGCGTGATTACACTGACGGAGATACGCTCGATGCCGGTTGCCCATTGCGCGACGCCGGCATTCGGGTGCGGCCTGACCAGTTCACTCAGGACGTTGGTGTCCGCCAGCCACGGCATCGAGTGTCCTCACGAAGTCGTCGCGGCGCGACTTGCGGCGCACCTGCGGCAAGCGGTACCGCTCACTTCGGAACAGCTTCCGCGCTTCGTCGAAACGATCCGCAATCGATGGCCGCGACGTGCCGGGAACCGCGTTCACGTCTTCGACACCGACGACAGCAGCGATCAGGCGGTTACGCCGGTAGATGAGCTGTGGCTCCGTCTCGCTGCGCCGCAACAGTTCCGCGAACTGCTGCTTCGCTTCGCCGACTCTCCATTCATTCTTGTCCATCTTGCTTTGACAACGTGTCCAAGACGCGTCTCATTCTACCGCGGGCCGGGCCGTTAGTTTGTCATCCCGAGCGTGAGCGAGGGACCCGGGGGGCAGGGCGGCACGAAGCCCGCGCCTCGCCCCACCCCCGCCCGGGTCCCTCGCTCAACGCTCGGGATGACAAGCTCGCATCGTGTGACAACCCGCACCGCGTCGTGCGATGGCGAGCGCGCAGCATTCGGATCATGGAGAAAATCCGACTCGCGCTCCGGGTCAACGGCGAGCCGGCCGATCTCGCGATCGCGCCGCACCGCACGCTGCTCGAAGTCCTGCGCGAGGACCTCGGACTGACCGGAACAAAACACGGGTGCGAGCTCGGCGAGTGCGGCGCGTGCGCGGTGATGCTCGACGGACGTCCGGTACTGTCGTGTCTCGTCCTCGCGCTCGAATGCGACGGCGCGGACGTCGTCACGGTCGAAGGACTCGCGCACGACGCGCGCCTCGATCCGCTGCAGGAAGCCTTCGCCGACTGCGGCGCGGTGCAGTGCGGCTACTGCACGCCCGGCTTTCTGATCACGGCAAAGGCGCTGCTCGACGAACGGCCGGATGCGACGCGCGGCGAGATCGCCGAGGCGATGTCGGGAAATCTCTGCCGCTGCACCGGGTACATCCAGATCTTCGAGGCCGTCGAAGAAGCGGCGCGGAAGATGGCCAATGAGTGAGCTGCGCACGATCGGCAAGGCGCGGCGGCGCGTCGACGCGCGAGCGAAGCTCACGGGACAGACCCGCTTCGCCGACGACCTCTCCTTCCCGCGGATGCTCTACTGCAAGCTCCTCCGCTCGCCGCATCCGCACGCACTGCTGCGGCGCGTCGACGCCGCGCGCGCACGCGAGGCGCCGGGCGTGAAAGCAGTGCTCACGGGAACCGACTTCCCGATCCGTTACGGCATCCTCCCCATCAGTCAGGACGAAGAGGCGCTCTGCCGCGACAAAGTGCGCATGGTCGGCGATCCGATCGCCGCTGTCATCGCAACCACGGAAGAAGAAGCGAGCGACGCGCTCGAGCTCATTGACGTCGAGTACGAGCTTCTGCCGGCGATCGCCACACCGCTCGAAGCGCTCGCGATGAGCGAGCCGCGCATTCACGACTACGGCGATCACGGCAACGTGCACAAGAGCGTCGCCCTCGAGTTCGGCGACGTCGACGCCGCATTCGCGAGCTCCGCGCACGTCTTCGAAGATCACTTCTTCTACCAGGGCAACACCCATCTCGCGCTCGAGCAGCACGCGGCCGTCGCGCTTCTCGATCCCGACGGCAAACTCACGCTCTACTCCTCGACGCAGACGCCGCACTACGTGCATCGCGCACTCGCGCGAGCGCTCGAGCTCCCGCCGCATCGCATTCGCGTCATCGCCACGCCGAACGGCGGCGGCTTCGGCGGGAAGACCGATCCCTTCAACCACGAGATCGTCGTCGCGAAGGCGGCGATGCTCACCGGACGCCCGGTGAAGATCTCGCTCACGCGCGAGGAAGTCTTCTACTGCCATCGCGGCCGCCATCCGGTGACGATGCGCATGCGCACCGGCGTCGACGCGAACGGCAACATCAACGCGCTCGATCTCGAGACGCTGCTCGACGGCGGCGCGTACGGCAGCTATGGCGTGGCATCGACCTTCTACACCGGCGCGCTGCAGACCGTGACGTATCGCGTGCCTCGCTATCGCTTCCGCGGATGCCGCACGTTCACGAACAAGCCGCCGTGCGGTCCGAAGCGCGGACACGGCACGCCGCAGCCGCGCTTCGCGCAGGAAGTGCAGCTCGACAAGATCGCCGTCGCGCTTCGCAAGGATCCCGCCGATCTGCGCCTGCAGCAGCTCGTCGAGCCGCATTCGCTCACCGCGAACTGGCTGCGCGTCGAAACGATCGGCCTGCGCACGTGCATCGAGCGCGTCGTCGACGGATCCGGCTGGCGCGCGAAATGGCAGAAACTGCCCGCGGGTCGCGGCGTCGGACTCGCGTGCTCTTCGTATCTCTGCGGCGCGGGACTGCCGATCTACTGGAACGATCTGCCGCACTCCGGCGTGCAGTTGAAAGTCGATCGCTCGGGACTGGTGACGCTCTTCTGCGGCGCGACCGACGTCGGCCAGGGCTCCGACGACGTTCTCGCCGGCATCGTCGCCGAAGTCCTCGGCATCTCGCCGTACGACATCCGCCTCGTCACCGGCGACACCGATCTCACGCCCGTCGATCTCGGCTCGTACTCGAGCCGCGTCACGCTGATGGCCGGCAACGCCGCGATCCAGGCTGCCGAGCGCGTGAAGGCGACGATCGCCGCCGCGGTGAGCGCGAAGCTCGGGATCGCGGAGGAGCGGCTCGTGTTCGCGGAGTCGCGCGTGTTCGACGCGGCAGATCCGTCGCAGGGGCTCGCGTTTCGCGACGCGGTCATCGTCGCCGAAGCCGCGAGCGGATCGATCGGTGCAACGGGATCGTACAAACCGCCCGCGCCGGCGGCGAAGTTCAAAGGCAGCGGCGTCGGTCCTTCGCCGGCGTACAGCTACACCGCGGCGATCGCGGAGGTGGACGTCGATCTCACGACGGGCTGGCTGCGCGTGGAGAAGATCTGGATCGCGCACGACATCGGCCGCGCGCTCAATCCGACGCTCGCCCGCGGCCAGGTCGAAGGCGGCGTCTACATGGCCCTCGGCGAGGCGCTCAGCGAAGAGCAGGCGATGCGACGCCTGCCGCCGCGCCTCTCGCACGCGCTCGTGCACAAGGCGCCGTCGATGCTCGACTACAAGAGTCCGACGACGATGGAGATGCCGGAAGTCGTCGTGTATCTCGTCGAGGAGCCGGAAGCGAACGGCCCGTTCGGCGCGAAGGAAGTCGGACAGGGACCGCTGCTGCCGATCATGCCCGCGATCGCGAACGCCGTCTTCGATGCCGTGGGCGTGCGCATCGACGAAGTGCCGATCACGCCGGAGAAGATTCTGCGCGCGCTGCACGCGAAGGACCGCCGCGTGGGGCCGGAATCGTTCCCGCAGATCGCGTGGCCCGAGCCGCAGCGCGTCGCTCCGCCGTATGAAATGGAGCTGACCCCCGCATGATGCGCACGCCGCGATTCCGCTATCACGTCGCGCGCTCGATCGACGATGCGGCGGCGGCGCTCGCCGGCAACGAGCGCGCGCGGCTCCTCGCCGGCGGCACCGATCTGCTCCCGAACATGAAGCGCCGCCAGGACACGCCGGAGCTGCTCGTCTCGCTGCGCCGCATCGACGAGCTTCGCGGGATTGGAGGGCGGACCTCTGGTCCGCCACCGGGGGCGGACCAGAGGTCCGCCCTCCATGGTGAAACCGTGATCGGCGCTGGAACGTCGATCGCGGACATCGCGCGCAGCGATGCGATTCGCGCGATGCATCCCGCCCTTTTCCGCGCCGCGTCGCAACTCGCCTCGCCGCTGATCCGCAACACCGCGACCCTCGGCGGCAATCTCTGTCTCGACACGCGTTGCAACTACTTCAACCAGACGCACGAGTGGAGACGCGCAATCGATTTCTGCCTCCGTCTCGAGGGTGAAACCTGCTGGGTCGCGCCGTCGAGCACGCGCTGCTGGGCCGTCGCTTCGAGCGACACCGCGCCCGCGCTCATCGCGCTCGGCGCGCGCATCACGCTGCATTCGAAGGAAGGCGAGCGCGATCTCGCACTCGAAGATCTGTACGCCGACGACGGCGCGCATCCGCTCACGAAACGCGCCGGCGAGATCCTCACCTCGATTCGCATTCCGGCGCGGGGCGTGCGCTCGACCTACTGGAAGCTCCGCCGCCGCGGCTCGATCGACTTCCCGGTCCTCGGCGTCGCCGCCGCCATCCGCTTCGGCCCGCACGACGTCGTCGAAGAGGCGCGCATCGTCCTCGGCGCCGTCGCCTCGCATCCGATTCTCGTCCCCGAGTCGCAATCGCTCGCCGGCCGTTCACTCACCGACGACGTGATCGAGGAATTCGCCGAACGCGCCGCGAGCCACGCCAAGCCGCTCGACAACACCGACTTCGCAATGACGTGGCGCAAAGCGGTCGCGAAGACGTACATCGCCGGCGCGCTCCGCGAACTGCGCTAACCCGCATTTCTCACAACGCGAGGGGACCGCTTGACAGCTTGTCATCCCGAGCGTAGCGAGGGACCTGCGCGGGTGGGGGCGGCAAGCACGCACATCGAGCCCCACCCGCCCAGGTCCCTCGCTACGCTCGGGATGACAGCGTGAGAAATGCGGACTAACGCGGATCGCCGGCTGGAAGCCGGCGAGACGGCGGGCAGGATGCCCGCGTTACACGTCGATCCCGACCGACCGCATCGCGGCGAATGCGGCGAGGAGTAGCGCGGGCTTCCAGCCCGCCGTTTCGCGGGCGTCCCGCGCCCGCGCTCCATCGCCGGCTGGAAGCCGGCGGACCGGCCGATTGAAAATCGGCGTTCCACGAGGCATGCGCAGGTTGGACGCTCGTCGCGCGACATCCTGTCGTGGCCGGAATCACACGTTCCCGTGACGCACGATCCCGCCCTCCTGCTCGCGGGCACGCGATGATTCGTTTCATGACTACAACCATCGAAAGCGACCACCGTCTGGTGCAGGCGATGCTGTTCGGCCAGGAGGGACGCATCCGCGACGCGGAGGGCGAGCTCGAAGCGATTCTCGCGGAAGATCCGCGGCACGTGCAGGCGAATCACGCCCTCGGCTCGCTGTACTTTCACGAAGGGCAGCTCGATCGCGCGATCCAGCGTTACGAGACCGCGCTCGAAGCCGCGCCGCGCTTCGTCCTCGGCCACTACGATCTCGGCGTCGCGCTCTATCACCGCGGCAATATGATCGCGGCCGCGAACGCGTTCCGCCGCTGCCTCGTGCTCGATCCCGACTTCCGCGCCGCGCACTATCGCCTCGCGCTCTCGCTCTTTCACGCCGGGCACCTTCACGAAGCGCTCGACAACTTCCGCCAGGCGGTCTGCTTCACGCCGCAGTACCTCATGGCGCACTACCACATGGGCGTGATTCACGAGCGCCGCGGCGAGATCGAAAGCGCGATCCGGGAGTTCGAGAAGAGTCTCGAGGACGGCCTCGGCGAAACCAGCAGCCTCTTTCATCTCACGACCCTGCGCAAACGCCTCGACGAGGTGCGGCAGATGGAGCGCCACGTCGAGCACATCAACGAATGAGCCGCGACGAGCGCGAGTTGATCTTCGACTGGTCGAGCTACGGCGCCCGCAGCGCGCCGCAACCGGCGAACGTGATGCTCTACGACGAGACGCTGCGCGACGGTCTGCAGAGTCCCTCGGTCATCGATCCGCCGCTCGCGCGGAAGATCGAGATCCTGCATCTGATGGAGGATCTCGGCATCGACTGTCTCGATGCCGGCTTGCCCGGCGCCGGCGAACGCCAGCGCGACGCCGTGATCGGTCTCTGCCGTGAGATCGCGCGGCAGCGCATGCGCATTCGTCCGTCGTGTGCCGCGCGCACCGTGCGCGCGGACATCGAGCCGATCGCCGATGCGGTGCAGCGCAGCGGCGTGCCCATCGAGGCGATGGTGTTCATCGGCAGCAGTCCGGTGCGCCAGTACGCCGAAGGGTGGACGCTCGACTTCATCGTCAAGCAGTCGCACGACGCGATCGCGTTCGCGCTGAGCGAAGGACTCGACGTCACGTATGTCACCGAGGACACGACGCGCTCATCGCCCGACGATCTGCGCATTCTGCTGACGGAAGCGGTCGCCGCGGGCGCGAAACGAGTCTGTCTCTGCGACACCTGCGGCGCCGCGGTGCCGAGCGGCGCGTACAACCTCGTCTCGTGGGTGCGCAGGATTCTCGGCGACGACATCGGCATCGACTGGCACGGCCATCGCGACCGCGGCCTCGAGCTCGCGAACGCGCTCGCGGCATTCGAGGCCGGAGCGTCGCGCATTCACGGCACGGCCCTCGGCATCGGCGAGCGCTCCGGCAACACGTCGATGGAGCAGATCCTCGTCAACTTCAAGCTCCTCGGCATTCGCGACGACGATCTCACGCGGCTGCCGGAGTACTGCGCGCGGGTCGCCGAAGCGACGGGCGTGCCGATGAGCGTGAACGCGCCGATCGTGGGTCGCGATGCATTCCGCACTGCGACCGGCGTGCACGCCGCCGCGGTGATCAAGGCGATGAAACGCGGACACGAGCTGCTCGCGAATCTCGTCTACTCCGGCGTTCCGGCGCACCTCATCGGGCGGACGCAGGTGATCGAGATCGGCCCGATGTCCGGCAGCTCGAACGTCATTCACTACCTCACCACGCGCGGCCTTCCGGCGACGCCGGAGATCGTGCAGAGCGTGCTCGAAGAAGCGAAGCGCAGCGACCGGTTGCTCACGGAGAACGAAGTGATCGCGCTGATCGCGGCCGGAGCGTGCCATGCATGAGCTCGAGCGCGTCGCCGAGGCGGTGAAGCGGACGATCGATCGCGGGAAGCGGGGGCTGCTCGTCACCGTCACCGGCACGCGCGGCTCGACGTATCGCCGCGCGGGCGCGTGCGTCGTGATCAGCGAAGACGGAGAGATCAGCGGCGCGATCAGCGGCGGCGGCGTCGAGCGCGACATCGCGGAGCGCGCGCGCACGTGGCTCGACGGAGCGCCGCGCACCATCACATACGATTCCTCGCGCGCGGACGACATCGTCTTCGGCCTCGGACTCGGCTGCCGCGGCGAGATGGATCTGCTCATCGAGCCGTTCGGCCCATCGTCGCGACGGCGCGGTCGTGATGACCCACAACTTCCTCTTCGATGAAGCGATCCTGAAGTCGCTGCTGCAGACGCCGATCGGCTACATCGGCCTCCTCGCATTGCAACAAGATGTCACCGCGTGTCGCGCGAGGGCGTGTGGAGGAACACAGGCCGGTGTGATCGCGGTGTGTCGATCCTCTCGGACAGGTCGAGGATGCCGAGGTCGGGCGATGCGATCATCGCCCATCCGTCGGATCAGATTCGCGACGGCGTGCGCGTGTCCGCGCGAAGGTGAGCAGTGTTGTCATCCCGAGCGTGAGCGAGGGACCCGGGGGTAGGGTGGCACGAAGCCCGCCACCACCCGCCCAGGTCCCTCGCTCACGCTCGGGATGACAAGGCCGAGGATTCTTCGACGCGCGCGCGCAGCACCTCGAGCATCGGCGTGCCCTGCGGTTTTCCAACGCGATGAAGGATCTCGATGGCGATCCGCCAGAGGAACGGAATCCCCGAACGGCGCAAGTCGATCGTCCGGCGTACCCTCGTGCCGTTGCCCGAAGGGAAGAGATCGATCGTCTCGCGCACCTCGCGCGACTCGTTCCGATCGCGCTCGCAATAGAGAAGGACGATCCGACTGCCGGCAATCGCCTCCTCGACGGTCACTTCGAGCTGCTTTCTCTTCCCCGTCATCTCGAGCGTCGCCCGGAACACTTCACCCGAGTGCAACTCCCCGGAGGAGGAGCGGGAATGCGAGACGAACTTGTCGTTCCAGAGCATCATCCGCTCCGGATCGGCAATCCACATCCACACCTGCAACGGCGGGGCGCCGATCTTCACACGCTCACGCACTGGAGGGAGTCTAACGCGGCGCTCACGCGCAGTCGTCGCAATGCTCGCCGCGCAGCGCTTCGATGCCCTCGTTCGCGATGATCGGGACCATGATCAGCGCCGCGACGGGATCGGCCCACCACCAGCCGGCGAGCGCGTTGAGCCCGAGGCCGGCGAGGAGGATGGCGGAAAGCCAGGTGCAGAGCTCTGTCTGTTTCGAGTCGGCGGCGAGGGCGCGGCTCTTCAACTGCGCGGCGACGCGCCGTTTGGCGCGGACGAGGAGCGGCATCACGATGACGGAGACGGCGGCGAGGGCGATGCCGATCCTGCTCTCGTCCGGCGCCTCGCGGCGCGCGAGCGAGGCGACGGCGTCGTACGCGACGTACGCCGCGAGCAGCAGAAACGATGCGCCGACGAGCTTCAGCGCGCGCGCCTCCGCGCGCTCGCGCTCTTCTTCGTCGCGCCGCGTGTTGAGGCGCCACAACAGAACGAGTCCCGACAGCACTTCGATGCCGCTGTCGATGCCGAAACCGATGAGCGCGACGCTGCCCGCGACGACGCCGCTGCCGATGGCGATCACGCCTTCCAGCACGTTGTAGACAACGGTCGCGTATTCGAGGACACGCCCACGGCGGAGGAGCGCGGGGCGGAGTGGGGTGTCTTGTGCGGTCGCGGTCATGGTGGTTTCGCGGTTGCGCGGTTACGCGGTTACGCGGTTGCGCAGTGAGTCACCGCGAGACCGCGTAACCGCGCAACCCGATAGTAGTGCTTCGCCGTATCTTCAAGCGACGGCATCATCCGATGATCTCGCCTGCGTGCAGGAGCCGGAGGAACTTGCCGACCGGCAGCACGCGCGTGCCGCCGGCCTTCAACTCGCGCTCGCCGCCATAAACGATGTAGCTCTTCGCCGGCACGCCGGTGAGGAAGGCCTCGAGTCCCTTTCGGTGCTCGGGCCGGAAGGTATTCGCGTGTTTCACCTCGATGGCGACGACGTCACGTCCGCGCCACCAGACGAAATCGACCTCGCTTCCGGCCGGTGTGCGCCAATAGCCGAGCGATCCTTTCACTCCTGCGTAATGCACGTAGCTGCGGATCTCGTGAAGGACCAGATGCTCGAGCGGAGAAACTCCTCTCGCGCGTCATCGTCCGTCGCGTTCACGCTGAGCGGCATCGCTCCGTATCGAAGGAGCTGGCTCGCAGGAACGGAAAAGCCCATCTCGGCGCTCGTCAGGGGGAAGAGGCTCTTCACGACGGCGCGGCCGGCGAGAAGGTTGGCGCCACCCCGCCTGAGTTTTCGGGCGGAGGAGCCGGTGAGCGCGAATCGTTTGTAGCCTTCCTCCTCCATGAGGTAGTGGACTTCATCGAGAATTCGGGGAACCCGCTGCACTTCATCGATGACGATCCAACGATTTCGCGGATGGGCCAGGACTTCCGCGCGGAGCTGCGACGGGTCGCGTTCGTAGCGAAGCATCGCATCGGCGCCGAGGAAGTTCACGACGAACGCATCCTCGAACCGCGAGCGGATCCACGTGCTCTTCCCCGTGCCCCTCGGTCCGAACAGGAAGAATGACGATCGAGGCGTCGGCAGAGAGCGTGCAAACATCGACACCAGATTTACCGTCAATTTGGTGTCGATGTCTACAGCCACTCACCCTGGTACCGCGCGGGGAGATGGCGTCGCGGAGCGTATCGAGCACGCAGCGAGCGTGGAATGCCGCCGCGGCTCCATGCTTCAGATTGATCCAGATCACGATCGTAAGCGGCAGCGCGATCGTGTACGGCTCCACGACCTGCAACACGACGAACGATCCCGCGATCCAGTTCGTCTACGGCATCTTCGCCGTCGCCTGAAGTGTCATCCCGAGCAACAATGTGGAGGCGGGTTTCAGCCCGCCTTCCAAAGCCGACCGGCTAAAGCCGGTCGCTACGTTTTCTTCACAGCCTCTGCGGGCGCCGCATCGATCTTCGAGCGGCGCTCCAACGGGAGGCGCATCCGAACTGAGCAGTCCAATCCGCGGAGATGCGCGGACCCGATGTCCAATGTCGATTCAGGGAAAGAGAAAACCGGTGACCGCGCTCCGCAGAAGAAGTGAGATTGGTACGAGCGGTGTGTTGCATGGATGGAGTGCGGCGAGGGGGCCGCACTCCACGAGGCGGGATCGAGGCGCGAGATCCTACACGTTCGCGATCGGCCGGCGGGTCTTTTTCGAGACCGCCTTCATCGCTCGCGCGACTTTCAGCGTCGGCACCTTCGCCATGAGATCGGCCTGCGACACGATCCCGACGATCATTCCGCTCTTGTTGACGACCGCAGGCGCCGGATGAGCTTCTGCTCCATCAGCTCGAGCGCGTCGTCGAGCTTCGCGTCTTCGGCGATGGTGAAGACGTTTCGACGACTCGATGCGAGCCGTCATTCATTGCTTAAGTCCCGCCCGGGTCACGAGCGGCGACGCGCATCACCGGAGCTCGTGTGACGCCGGCGTCCTGCCGCCTCGTGGGGAGCGCCAGCCCGTGTCATCCTGAGCAAAGCGAAGGATCTTCCTGCGTGGCACAGTGGAAGATCCTTCGCCGTCTTCGCGGCTCGGAATGACACATTGACTATGTGCAGAGCTTCCCTGGTTGTTTGTCATCCCGAGCGTGAGCGAGGGACCCGGGGGCAGGGTGGCACGAAGCCCACGCCTCGCGCCGCCGCCCGCCCAGGTCCCTCGCTCACGCTCGGGATGACAAACCTGCCTGGACCTTGCCTGGATCGAAAACGGCCGCTTGCGCGGTCCGCGCTTGCGAAGGATGAATCGCTCCGCCGGCGGTGCCGCGTGAATCTCCCCTTTCGCGAGCGCCTCGAGCAGATCCGAGGTGGTCACGATGCCGACGAGCTGCGCGTGCGCGATGACCGGCAGACAGCCGACCGCGCGCCCAAGCATGATGCCCGCGGCATGCCTCAGCGTTGCCGACGGCTCGATCGTCACCACGTTGCGGCTCATCACGCTGCTGACCGGCTTGTGATCCGTTTCCAGCGCGAGGTCCTTCTCCGCGAGCACGCCGACCACGCGCTTTCCCTGCATGACCACGAGATGGCCGATCTCGTTGACGCGCAGCGTTTCCTTCGCCGCATCGATCTCCGTGGCCGGCGCGATGATGACGACGTCTTCCGACATCACATCCTGAATGCGCATGGTGACCTCCTTCAGTTCGGACACCTCTCGGCCGCAACATTGGTTGCCCGCACCGCGGCGGCGATGACGGAGATCGCATGACGCCGTGATGCGCGCACGCCTCGCGTTCACAAGCAATGGTGTCGCCGAACACCGCCGATTTCGCCGCGCGAGTGCAAGCTGGGACTGCCGGCCGCACCAGAGCGACCGGAACCCCGCATCCGCAGGTCGCGGGAGATGAAGAGAAACCCGCAGGAGAGCTCTCCCATGAAGCCGTTCGTGATCATGAACGTTCTCGCGCCCACGGATCTCAGCGAGTCGAACATCCCGGCGCTCCGCTACGGGCGTCTCTTCGCGGATCGTTTCTCCGCGAAGCTGACGCTCATGTACACCGATCCGGTCGTCTATCCGCTCGACTTCACCGCGACGTCCGGCACGATGTTCATCGCCGCGACTCCCGAGCATGAGGCGCGGCTGACGATCGAGCTCGAGAAGCACGCCGCGCCGGTGATGGAGGGGTGGACGTTCGACATCGAGATCGACACCGGCCATCCGATTCCGGCGATTCTCGCCGCCGCCGAAAAGCGAAACGCCGATCTCATCGTCATGGGCACGCATCTGCGCCACGGCTGGCGCCGCGCGCTCCTCGGCTCCGTCAGCGACGGCGTCCTGCACGGAAGCAAGTGTCCGGTGCTGACCGTCGCCGCTCATGACCACCCGGCGAGCGCCGCACCGCGTGCGATCGCGAACATTGTCTGTCCCGTGAACTTCACCGACGTCGCGCAGCAGTCGCTGCACGCCGCGGCGCGGCTGGCGGAGGGTTTTGGCGCGCGCCTGACCATCGTGCATGTGATCGAGTCCGACGAGGTCATGGACGTCGCCGCGGGCGAAGAAAAGGTGCGCCGCTGGATCGCGCCGGAGCTGCAGGAGATCTGCTCGTTCCGCGAGCTCGTCCTGCGCGTAGGTCCGGCCGAGCGCGTGCTCGACTGCGCGGACGACATCGGCGCCGATCTCCTCGTGATCGGCGCGCAGCACAAGCTGTTCCGCGATGCGACGGTCATCGGCACGACGACCGAGCGCCTGATCCGCTTCGCGTCGTGCCCGGTGCTCGTCGTTCCGCGCGAGGCGAAACGGCGTACGCAACCGGTCGAGCGCGAGCGCGAGGCAATGGCAGCGCGGTGACAGGCGGCAACGCGGCGCGGATCGTGAAAGGAGTATGCTCGAGGGCAGTTTTGACGCACTCTTACGACGAAGTACACGTCTTCGACGGCATTGCCGAGCGCACGGGCACGAGCTTCGATCGAGCGGGAATCCGCGGCCGCCGCGGGGTCTGCCGGAGCGTGACCGAGCTCAGCGCGAAGTCGCGCCGTCTCGGCGACGGCTACTACTACCTCGTCTCCGCCGCGTGGCCGCCGGAGCAGTCGACCGTCGATCTGAATCGCACCTGGACGTCCCTCGGCTGACTCGCCGATCGCGGATGCAGCGTATACTGTCACTGCCGAGGAACCTTCCACGGCCGCCAGCACGGTCGAACTAAGTCGTTCCGCTCTGGACCTACCTACCTTAGCCAACCGTTTCGACCCGGCTCACGAACGGCGCTGCGCTGCGAGCAATCCCAGGATCCCTCCGCAGTACGTCCGCCGTTCCACCATCTTCGTCGAGCGAGGAGCATCACATGAAACTCCACATCGGAAATCTTGCCAAGAGCGTCACCGACGCTGAACTGAAAGAGCTGATCGCGCCGATCGCGCAGCCCACGTCACTGGAAATCATCAGAGACCGCACCGGTGTCTCGAAGGGATTCGGCTTCGCCGAATTCGCGACGGACGCCGAAGCGAACGCCGTGATCGCAGGAATGAACGGGCACGACCTCGGCGGGCAGGCGCTGAAGCTCGGCGAGGCCAGGCCGCGCAAGGACATGGGAGAACGACGATGACCCGAGCGGCAACGGCTTCCAAACGTGAAGTGAAGGCCCGCGTGCCGGTGTCGGAAGCGAACCTGCGCAAGGCCGCCTCACGGCTGCTCGCGACGAGACTCGTGTCCACGGAGATCTTCTACGTGCAGCGCGAGCTCGGTGCCTCGGCCACGCAGGAGGAGCTGGACGCGAAGATCCTCGCGGTCCGCGCGCTTCCGTGGTCGAGCATCGTCGAAGCCGAGTAGCACAGCGCGCGGCGGCTGCCGCGCGGAGGAGCGAGCATGACCGCGAGCCTCGTGCGTCATGGCGCATCGTCTCCTCAGGAGGGCGGACGTCCTCGTCGCCCTGGGCGGACGGGACGTCCGCCCTCCGTGCCACCGCCTGCCTCCGCATCCCGTGAGGAATTCGCGCGCGGCGCTTCAGGTTGGCGTGCGTACAACAGTGATTTGCCAGCTCGTGAAGGATGAACTCAGTTTTGATCTCCGAAGGGCAGCACGGAAAGGAGTTCACAAATGAGGAAATCCGGTAACGTCAAGTGGTTCAATGACGCGAAGGGCTTTGGCTTCATCACGGCAGAGGACGGGGACGACGTGTTCGTTCACTTCTCGGCCATTCAGGGTGGCGGGTTCCGCTCTCTGACTGAAGGCGCGGCCGTCGAGTTCGACGTCGTCCGCGGCCCGAAAGGTCTGCAGGCGTCCAACGTCACCGCCGTGTAATCGGCGCAACGCGTGCCGATGCACAACGAAGGACAGGAGCGATCCTGTCCTTTTTGCTTCCTGTCGAGAAGTCCGGAGGGATCATGCCGAGAACCCAGGTATCGGTGGTCAAGCGCCAGCGAGAGCAGGCGAAACGCGAGCGCCAGCAGCGGAAGGCCGAGAAGCGCGCGCAGCGAAAGAACGATAAGGGAACCGAGTCCGCGGAGACGCCGGCGTCCGACGTCGTGGAGTTGCAGTAGTCAGGGCAGCGCCGCGTTGAACGTCAGCCGCACGCCCCTGCGCGAGGCCCGGTGAGCGAGCCTTGAAACGGCATCACATCGTGCTCCTCCGCGCTGCGAGACGAGGCCAGATGACAATCGCCGACCACACGCCGAATGCGACATAGGCACCGGCGATGATCGAGGCACCGATGACGATCGGGACCATGTTGCGTGTAAGGCTGCCTACGACGATTCCGGACAACACGATCAATACCGCGGTCGACACCAACGTAACGGAGACTGTCGCAGCGCTTCGATAATTCGCGAGCCTGGCGATGTCACGGTCAGCTCCTCCACCCCAAAGCGCCGCCTCCCATGCGACTGGTTTAGGCGCATGCCGGTATTGGATTTCGATGAACCGCGAGATCGCTCGCGCATGCAGGCTGTACTCGAAAATTTTGACATCGAGCAGAAGTGACAGGAGCGGCACGCACACGAAACCCGCGACGATGAATTCGTCGGAGCGAGCAGCGAAGACTGCCTCAGCGGGCTTCGCAACGACAAAGGCCAGAACGGCGCCCGCGAAAAGGAATTTCTGAAGCCAGATCGCCGGGATTTTCTCGAGATAATCCGCCGCCTCCTTTCGGAGGCTTTTGTACAGCTCGAGATCGTACGATTCGTCAGGCTTGGCACTCATCGATTCGCTGGACATTCATGATCCTCAAGCCCTGCTCAGGGCGCGTCGTGTCGTAAGAATACCCGACGTGCTCCGATTCGCGATCGCGCTTCCGGTCCATCTCTCCCCCAGCGGCAGGTCGGGCTGATGCTTTGGCAGCGCGTGAGAGATCGCCGGCTTCAGACCTGGTTCAGTCGTAAAAGACGTCAGCTGATTCGTCGAGCGCGGAGATGGGGTTCCGGCCGGTCCTGCGCCCGTGCATCATCGGAAGCTACGTTCGCGTGCGCTCAACGTTAGGCGGGCGACAGAATCTTTGCCGGGTATTTCGCCAGAACCTGATCAACCGTCACAATCTGCAATCATGCTCTATGGCCTGGCACACGAGAATGCGGTCAAATGGATCGCGATGATGCGGCTCGAGACTTGACAGGTGCGCCTCATTGTTCGAAGTCTCGCAGAATGTCTTCGGGTAAGGGATCGTCGAAGTCATCGGGGACAACGAAGGTGCCTGCCGCGAGACCGAACGGCCTGGGTCGACGAACGTGCTCGATTGGACAAATCTCGGCGACAGCAGCGATCGTGATTGCCTCGATGACGCCGGGCGGTTGGGAGGTGCTCCAAAAGCGGATTGGCGGCGAACACTGCCGCCGCCTTCGGTCAGAACATGAACGTCCACTTGAGTGTGACCTTGTTGGTGTCCTCCGACTCCCTGCTGCGTTAGCGTGGACTGAACGTCACGCTGGCGATGCAACCCTCGGCGTACGACCTTGTGTACTGCGAGTTCACTTGAAAGCGCACGCCACGCACGGGTGGCGGCTCGCCGCCAAAGAGCGCGCGGTAGTCGGCGGCCACATCACGCGTCACCGTCACCCAGCGTCCGGTCTCTCCTGCCCCGCTCGCGACAACGAGGGTCTTAATCTTGATGAACCAGAGCAGGTCATAGTCGCCGACCGTGCCAACCGGCGCGGTCGTATCCCAGATGTAGTTGATCGCGCGATACCGCAACGGCGTCGCGAACGCCACGAAGAACTGCGCCGCCTGGTCATCCTTGGGCGTGCGAAAGTCAGCGCCGGGCGGGAGAGCGTTAACGCGCCAACGCAACCGCAAGAGCGGATGGTGCGCTATGTCCACGGCCGCGCGACGCTGCATCGAAAACGAACTGCTCTGGCTGACCAGACAGATGCCCGCCTCGCCATCAAGCAGCGCGCGGCGCAGGACAGGTTGCCCGGTCTTGACCGCTTGCACCCATGGCTGTGGCGGTACGCTGGTGTGCTGGAGGTCCAGGAAGCGCACCTCGGCACACCCGGCACGTGCCGCAAGGAGGAGGAGCGCGATCATGACACGCCTCATTGCTTGGGCTCAACGAGGCGACTGTCGACGACCCGCAGCGCCTGCGCGTACACCCAGAAGAGTAACTTGGTGAGCAGGAACGCGGTGGCGATCACGACGCCGGTGGAAATGATGAGGGCCTGCACTGGCTCGCCGGGAATCGGGATAAGGATCGCGGCGAACACGAAAAAGACCATGCCAAAGAGCCACTTTGCCAGGCCATCCCCTGCAGGCCAGAACGCATTAGCAGCGAACCGGGGAGCGAGGCGCGCGAGTTCTTGCTTCTCCGCATCGGGGTCAGATCCTGAGGGCGGCACAAACTCCCCGAGGTAGTCCGTGAGGTTGGATGCGGTCCCATACGGGAGAAACTTCACGAAGGACGGGATGACAATGCACAGCGCGCAGAAGGCGTACCCGATGAGCAACTCCACTTGCCCGACATCGGGAAAGAGCGCCTTGCCCGTCGTGTACGTAAAGAGCGCACCGAACGCAGCGCGCGCCTTCGCGAACTTCAGATCGGAGACAGCCTCAATGAGGTGCGCCCACAGCGCGCCGGTATCCGCCTCTACATTCGCGTACCGGCTCACACAGATCGCCAAGCCCGCAACGAGGAGGTACGCGATCTGCCAGTCGAAGACCGCATGCATAGCGCGCTGACCAAAACGATTATTCACATCGGCCAAGTCGAGCACGATAGCTTCGGCAGGATCATGCGCGTGACGCCGCTGGTAGACGAGCCGCAGGTACAGCACGTTGTGGACGAGGCACAGGCCAAAGATGAGGAATCCGAGGGTGATCGCGAGCCACTGCAGCGTGTAGGCGATGCAGACGAACAGGACGTTTCGCCATACCCCGGTGGGTGCCTCCTGCAGCAGGAACATCACGGACCAGTCTTGCTCGCGCGGACAAGTCGGGGTGCCCATCGCGTAGGACGCATAGGACTGGAGGACTTCGCCCACGTCGATGACGTTCAAGACCAGGGCGAGGAGGGCCACGACGCCCAGCACGCTGGGCCGCGTCGCTGCGATGTTGATCTCCGCGGTGACAACCGACCGCATGGGGGGAGGAATAACGCTGACGATCGCGCACTGCTGGCCGGTGCCGAGACAAAAGAGGCGGCGTGCGACATGCCGCACGCACCACAAGGCAATCGGGAGGATCGCGATGTAGAGGAGCAGCCAGTTGTATCGCGAGACGATGCCCGCGAATGGTTTGGGCGCACCAACACAGCCGAGCGCGCGCAGGGTTTCCGCACTCGGCAGAACGTCGAAGAACACGCCGCACGCCAGCGCCGCAAGCGCCGGCACAAGACCGAGTGCGGCTGCAATGACGTAGTCGCCGCGCCGCGAGTTGTCGAGCAACCGGTGATAGAGCGGCGCAAGTGGCTCGCAGAATCGCTCGAACTTGCGAAACACGACCAGCGCTGTCTTGCGGATGAATCGCACGAACGCAAACGTCTCCATGTCGCCACCTACCGCATCAACGCCTCTGCCGTCGGTCCTCCGGATGCTCATGGGCTTTCTGCTCTGATGGCACTGCTGGGTCGAGGAGTTGTCCGGGGTCGCCGCTGTTGCGCCACCGAAAGTCGTTTGTCCAGCGCACGAAGCCCGTGCCGGTGCGCGCTGCCCTTCCTTGGTTAAGCGAATCGTACCCTTTGAGTAGGAGTGCCACGAGAACGAGATTCCCTACCCCGGCATAGCCGGAACCAAGAAAGAAAGTGCGGAATAATGATCAGCGGTAACGTCGTGGGATCGCGAGTCGAGCATCATTGCGACCGCATCCGTGGAGTACTCTCCTACTCCGCATCCTGATCCGGGGAACGTTTGCCGAGTGTCTGTCATGCAGGCGCGATGGCGACGACGCTCGACAGTCGAGACGGCTGTTCGACTTCACGCAGTTCGCGCAGCCGTTCCGTGATTCCTGAACGCACACCGCAACGACGGTTGGGGATGGTCGCGGGCGCCTGAACGCAGAGGTAGCAGCCCGGCGAGTCTCGGGCATTCCGGCAGCGCAAGCAGTAATCGGTGTAGGGATCGGCAGTCCGTGTTCCTCCCCGTTGCCCTCGCGGTTCCTTTTCCCAGTGGTTGGGGGTTCGCGCGTCCGTGCGGATCATCGAGCCGTGCGCCACCGCGAACAGGACGTGCTGCCGGAGTGATCGCTACCCCCCATTTTCGGGAGGGTTGGCTGCAGGCTCGTGTGCAGGCACGCGCCCAATGCCCCCTCGTGAAAAAAGGAACCCGCAAAGGGTCTCCGCTTTTTCGCGGAGGAACACCAACATGACAACCGACCCACAGCCACCGATCGACAGCCCCGCGCGGCGCTACCTGCGCTACCTCGCACTGTGCGCGCACGAAGCAGGACTGCCCTACCTGCCTATCGAGGACCTGCGACCATCGCAGGTCAGCGCGTGGATTGACTACCTGCGCGACGTCATCGGCGCGCATGAGCGCGTCGAGGAACTCTTGCACGAGTGCCGGGGGGACGCGTCCCCCGACCTCCGCTCGCCGCCGCGGGCGCCGTTGCCGGCGACGTACGTGCCGCCCTACGAAGACCTAGCGCCAGCAGCGGATCACGAGCATCTCATCGTGTCGCCGATCTCCCTAAAATCCCCCCATCCGATCACGCAAATCCAGCTCACGAGCTGACGATCCTTGGTTCGCATGCTGACGGCCCTTCCCACGCGAGGCAAAACGTTCATGCCGCGAGCTGAGACTGTTGACCTCGCGAAGGGACAACCTCGGCTCGTAAACTGAGCCACTGCTGCTTTCTGTCCTGAAGCGCTTACGCCGAGTGCTGAATCGTTCAGCTCGCGTGCTCACGAGGCTTGGCTCGCGTGCTAACGAGGCCTAGCTCGCGAGCTAACGAGGCGTGGCTCGCGGGCTAACGAGGCCTGACTCGCGAGGTAAGGAGGGCTGGGTCGCGATGTAACGTGCGTGCGCGAGGGTGAGGGGCGAATCATCGACAAGTCACATCCCCCTCACCCTGGCCCTCTCCCCCTGGGAGGGGGAGAGGGGACTGGGGGACTGGGGACTGGGACGCGAGCTTGCTGGCGATGCGCGCGAGATCCGCAACGCGCTCTCCCAGCGGGGCAAAGCGCGGATCGTCGGTCTGGCCGCGAACGAAGCGCGCGTAGATCTGCTGGATCACCACGGCGAGCTTGAAGACGGCGAACACTTCGTACACGGCGATGTTCCCGACGTCGATCCCCGATGCCGACGCGTAGCGCGCGAGGATCTCGTCGCGCGTGAACCAGCCGGGCCGCTTCGTCACACTCGGAATCGCGTCGTGGTCGCTGACCGCGTGCACCCAGTAGCAAAGCAGGATGCCAACGTCGACGAGCGGATCGCCGATCGCGCTCATCTCCCAGTCGAACACGCCGACGAGGCGCGAAGGATCGCTCTCGTCGAGCATCACGTTGTCGAGCTTGTAGTCGCCGTGCACGAGCGTCGGGCGCGGCGGATCGGCGGGGATGCGCGCATCGAGCCACTGCGCGAGCGACTCCATGTCGGGAACGTCGCTCGTCTTCGCGCCGTGCCAGCGCTCGGTCCAGCCTTTGATCTGCCGCGCGACGAAGCCGGCGGGCTTGCCGAGGGCATCGAGTCCGTGCGCGGCGACGTCGATGGCGTGCAGCGCGGCGAGCGTGTCGATCATGCTGCCACTCACTCGCCGCCGCGTCTCTTCGGTGAACGACGCAGGCTCCTCGGTGCGAATCACGAGGCCGCGCCGCCGTTCCATCACGTAGAAGACCGAGCCGATGACGCTCGCGTCCTCGCACAGCAGATACGGTTTCGGCGCGAGGGGAAAATGCGGATGGACGGCGGTCAGCACGCGATACTCGCGGGCCATGTCGTGCGCGCGCGGCGGCACGGGGCCGAACGGCGGACGCCGCAGCACGAGCTCGAAGTCGCCGAAGCGAAGGTCGTAGGTGAGATTCGAGTGGCCGCCCGGAAACTGCGTGACGGTCATCTCGTGGGGAACAGGCAATCCTGCCTGTCCGTTTTCTGAAAGGACAGGCAGGATTGCCTGTCCTCCACTCAATTCGCGGCGCAGATACTCCGCGAGCTTCTCCCAGTCGAGCTGCTCGCTGGCGCGCACGGGCCGCGTGTCTTCGCTCATTTCACCCTCAGCACGCGCGAGACGAGGCGCGGGAAGTGCCGCTGCAGACGAATCGCTTGAATCTCGCGCCCGCCGACATGCACCTCGCTCTTCCCCTTCGCCACGCCGCGCAGAATCGCCGGCGCAACCTCCTCGGGCAGCATCGCCCGCGCATGCGTCTCGTCGAGTTGTCCGTGCGGCGTGCCGTCGCCGCGCAACGCGTTCTCCGACACTTTAGTGCGCACGTAGCCGGGACAGACGATCGTCACGCGAATCCCATGCTTGTGCGTCTCCGCGCGCAGCGCATTGAAGAACCCGTGCAGCGCGTGTTTCGACGCCGCGTACGCGGAGCGCAGCGGGACGCCGACATAGCCGATGACGCTGCTGATCGGCACGATGTGTCCCGCGCGCCGCTCCAGCATCGACGGCAGAATCGCCTTCGTGAGCGCGATCGTGCCGAAGTAGTTGAGCTCCATGATCTGGCGGTCGGTCGCGAGATCGGTGTCGACGGCGAGCGCGCGCTGGCTTACGCCGCCGCTGTGCACGAGGACGTCGACGTGTCCGAGCTCGCGCAGCACTTCGGCGGCGGCGAACGCGATGCCCGCGCCGTCCGTGAGATCGACCGGCTTGATGATGTGCCGGTCGGGACTCGCGCAGAGCCGCCGCACGCGTTCCAGCTCCGCGGCATTGCGCGCGGAGAGAATCACGCGCGCGCCTTCGCGACTCCACGCGATCGCAAGCGCCTCGCCGATGCCCGACGACGCGCCAGTGATCCAGACGACCTGATCCTGAAAGTCCATCACGTCCGCCGCAGCACGTCGCGCGCGATGACCATGCGATGCACCTCGGACGGCCCGTCGTAAATGCGAAACGCGCGCGCCTCGCGATAGAACTCTTCGAGCGGCGTGTCGCCCGACACGCCCAGCGCGCCGCACATCTGCACCGCGCGATCGATGATCCGATTCACCGCCTCGGCGACGAAGACTTTGCAGATCGACGACTCGTGGCGGATCTCGCTCCCCCGCTCGTGCTGCCACGCCGCCTCGAGCACCATCAGCCGCGATGCGTGCAGCTCGATCTCCGAGTCCGCGATCATCCACTGCATCGACTGCTGCTCGACCAGCTTCTTTCCGAACGCCGCGCGTTCCTTCGCGTAGCGAATCGCGATGTCCATCGCACGCTGCGCGATGCCCATCCAGCGCATGCAGTGCGTGAGCCGCGCGGGTCCGAGGCGCACCAGGGCGAGGCGGAATCCGTCGCCGGCCTTGCCGACGATCGCGGAGTCGGGAACGCGTACGCGATCGAAGTCGACTTCGCCGTGACCGCCGAGGCCGTGGCTGCCCATCACGGGGACGTTGCGCACGAAGCGATAGCCGGGCGTGTCGGTGGGAACGAGGAACATCGTCGCGCGATGATGTTTGTCCGCATTCGGATCGGTGACCGCGATCGTGACCGCGAATGCGGCACCATCCGCGCCGGTCGCGAACCATTTGCGGCCGGTGATCTCCCATCCCCCATCGACGCGCGTCGCGCGCGTGGTCATCATCGTCGGATCGGAGCCGGCTCCGGGCGCGGGCTCCGTCATCGCGAAACACGAGCGGATCTTCCCGTCGATCAGCGGACGGAGATACCGCTCGCGCTGCTCGTCGTTCGCGTGATGCGCGAGGAGATGCATGTTGCCCTCGTCGGGCGCGGAGCAATGCAGCGCGACCGGGCCGAGGAAACTGCGGCCGGCCTCTTCGAAAACGACGCACATCCCGACGGTGCCGAGCCCGAGGCCGCCGTACTCGCGCGGCAGTTGCGGCCCGAAGATGCCGGCGTGACGCGCCTTCGTGCGCAAGTCCGCCACGAGCTCGCTCGTGAACGGCTGCGACTCCGCGGGAATCACTTCGTCGTGAACGAACGCGGTGACGCGGTCGCGCAACTCGATCAGCTCGGGCTCGAGATCGAAGTTCATTGCAGGTTCTCGAGAATCGTCGCCGCGCCCTGGCCGCCGCCGACGCACATCGTGACCATGCCGTACTTCGACTTCCGGCGGCGCATCTCGCCGAGGATCTGCACGGTGAGCTTCGCGCCGGAGGCGCCGAGCGGATGGCCGAGAGCGATCGCGCCGCCGTTCACGTTCACGCGATCGGGATTCATGTTCAGCTCGCGCATCACCGCGAGCGCCTGACATCCGAAGGCTTCGTTCAACTCGATGAGATCGATGTCGTCGAGTGCGAGTCCGGCGAGCTTCAGCGCTTTCGGCACCGCGACGACGGGACCCATGCCCATGATCTCCGGCGGCACGCCGCCGACGGCGTAGGAGACGAAGCGCGCGAGCGGTTTCAGTCCGAGCTCTTCCGCGCGGCGGCGCGACATCACGACGACCGCGGCGGCGCCGTCTGAGGTCTGGCTCGAGTTGCCGGCGGTGACGACGCCTTTCACGTGAAAGACAGGCTTGAGCTTCGCGAGCGCGGCTTCGTTCGTATCCGCGCGCGGGCCTTCATCCTTGTCGAACGTGAAGCGTTCCGTGCTGCCGGGCTCCGTGATCTCGACGTGCAGCGGCAGGATGCCGTCGTCGGCAAACCTGCCCGATTCCTGCGCGGCGAGCGCGCGCTGATGGCTGCGATACGCGAACGCGTCGGCGTCCTCGCGCGAGACGTTGTACTTGCGCGCTACGTTCTCCGCGGTGAGGCCCATGCTGAGGTAGACGTCGGGATCGTGCTCGACGAGATACGGATTCGGGCGGAAGCGATTGTTGCCGCGCACCATGCTCATCGACTCCGTGCCGCCGGCGATGATCTGTTCGGCCATGCCGGCCATGATCCGCTCGGCGGCCATGGCGATCGTCTGCGAGCCGGAGGAGCAGAAGCGATTCACGGTGACGGCGGGAACGCTGTCCGGCAGGCCCGCGCGCAGGGCCGCGATGCGCGCGACGTTCGTTCCCGACTCGCCTTCCGGCGTCGCGCAGCCGAGGATCACGTCGTCGATCTCGCCGGGCGTTTTCTCGACGAGCGCGCGAATGACTTCCGCGGCCATGTCGTCCGGACGCGTGGTACGCAACGCGCCGCGCGGCGCCTTCCCGACTGCAGTGCGCAGTCCCGCAACGATGACGGCTTCGTTCATGGAGTCTCCTCAGGAGGGCGGACGTCCTCGTCCGCCCTTGACGGACGGGACGTCCGCCCTCCGAATTCGATGCAGGTGACGGTGCCGTGCGCGTAGAGCTTGCCGCTCGCGTCGATGATGCGGCCTTCCGCGGTCGCGGTTCGTCCGCCCGCGTGGACGACCGTGCCGATGCACGAAAGCGGGCCGAGTCCGCGGCGTATCGCGCGCACGTAGTTGATCTTCATCTCCAGCGTGGTGAAGATTTTTCCCGCCGGCATGACGGTGTTGACGGCGCAGCTTAGCGCGCTGTCGAGCAGCGTCGCCGCCAGTCCGCCGTGCGCGATGCCGAGGCCGTTCTCGTGCTCGGGACGCACGTCGTCGAGGACGATGACCACGCGGCCTTCATCGACCTCGGTCATGCGCATGCCGAGCAGATGCACCATCGGCGCACCTTCGACTTCGCCGCACGCGACGCGGCGCATGTAATCGAGGCCGCTCATCGTGCGGCGGGCGGTGAGACCGTGGTCGTTCATCGTAGTTTCCGTCTGTCATCCCGAGCGTGAGCGAGGGACCCGGGCGGGCGGGCGGGGCGAGTACGACACCACCCGCACACCCAGGTCCCTCGCTCACGCTCGGGATGACATGGGTTAGTTTCTCAATGGTTTCCCCGTTTGCAGCATGTGCTGAATGCGGTCGATCGTCTTCTGCTGCCCGAGCAGCTCGATGAACACCTCGCGCTCGAGATCGAGCAGCGTCTGCTCGCTCACCCACTGCGCGCGCGTGAGATCGCCGCCGCAGAGGATGTGCGCGAGTTTGCCGCTGAGGAATGCGTCGTACTCGGTCATGTATCCGCCCTGCTGCAGAACGTAGATCGCGGCTTTCAGACCGGCGCGGACATCGCGGCCCGACGCGAAGCAGGTGGGGGACAGGCGATCTCGCCTGTCCGACAGGCAGGATTGCCTGTCTTCCACCGCGAGAGCGAGCACTTCCTGCTTCGCCTCGTACAGCAGGTGATCGCGATTCATGACGATGCGATCGGCATCGCTCAGGAATCCGAACGATCGCGCCTCCTCGGCGCTGCTCGACACCTTCGCCGCGCCGACGGTCTGCAGGATGTTCTGCACGAGCGGCAGCGGATCGGCGTTCGGCGTGCGCTTCATCGCGGGCGAGACGATGCGGCGCACCATCTCCTTGCAGCCGCCCGCGCCGGGAATGAGGCCGACGCCCACTTCGACGAGGCCCATGTACGTCTCGCTGTACGCCACGACGCGCGCGGCGGCCATGCAGACTTCGACACCGCCGCCAAGGGTGCGCGCGAATGGGGCGGCGACCACGGGCCTGGTCGAGAAGCGCACGCGCATGAGCGCGTCCTGCATTCCCTTCACCGCGGCGCTCGGATCTCCCGCGAGACCGCCGGCGAGATTCGCGCCGGCGCAGAAGTCGCCGCCTTCGTTGCCGATGACGAGTCCGACCCACTCGCCGCGCTCGAGCTCTTCGACGCTTTCGACGAGCATCGCGCGGATGTCGCCGTCGAGCGTGTTCAACTTCGTGTGGAACTCGAGACAGAGCACGCCGTCGCCGAGGTCGCGCAGGCTGGCGCCCTTGTTCTCTTTCACGACGCGGCAATCGCGCAGCGAGATCGCGCGCGGATCGCTCGGAATCGCGACGTACGACCTCGACGCGGGGTCGTACACCGCGCCGTCGCGATAGAACGACTCGTTGCCGGCAGCGAGCATCTCGCGCACCCACGGCGCGACGGCGACGCCGTGCTTCTCCATCGCGTCCGCGGTCGCGCGCACGCCGATCGCATCCCACAGCTCGAACGGTCCGAGGTCGTGGGAGAAGCCCCAGCGCGTCGCGCGATCGATGCTCACGAGGTCATCGCTGATCTCCGGCACGCGGCGCGATGCGTAGCCGAGGGAGTTGTAGATCACGTGACGCGCGAGCGCGCCCGCCTTGTCGTCCTGCTGCAGCACGAACCTCACCCGCTCCGGCAGGCTCCGGATCTTCGACGCCTCGGCCAGCGACGCAATCTGCGGCTCCAGCCGCTCGCGATACTCGCCGGTTTTGAAATCGAGCGAGAGAATCGTCTTACCGTCCTTCTTGTAGAAACCCTGGCCGCTCTTGTCGCCGAGGCGGCCCTTTCCCATCTGCGCGTCGAGCAGCGCCTTGAAGCGCGGCGAGCGCAGCACCTCGCGCGACTCGTCGCCTTCGATGAGATCGTAGAGGTTCGAGGCGACCGCGCTCGCGACGTCGAGGCCGACGAGATCCTGCAGGCGGAACGCGGCGGTCTTGGGACGGCCGATGAGCGGTCCCGCGATCGCGTCGGTTTCCTCGACGGTGTAGTCGTTCGCGAGCGCGAAGTCGCTGAGCGACACGCCGCCCATCGAGGCGAGGCGGTTGGCGATGAAGTTCGGCGTGTCCTTGCAGAGCACGACGCCCTTGCCGAGGCGCTGCTCCGCGAAGTCGCGCACGAACTGCGTGATCTCCGGCGCCGTGTCGGGCGTCGGAATCACCTCGAGCAGTTTCATGTAGCGCGGCGGATTGAAGAAGTGCGTGCCGATGAAGTGCTTTTTGAACCCGGCGGATGCGTTCGCGGCGATCTGCGCGATCGGCAGTCCCGAGGTGTTGCTCGAGACGATGCTGTGAGGCTTGCGCAGGCGATCGATGCGCGCGATGAGGTCGCGCTTGGCATCCATGTTCTCGACGATCGCCTCGACGATCCAGTCGCCTTCCGCGATCCACGCCTCGTGCTCGTCGAGCTTGCCCGCTGTCACGAGCTCCGCGGTCTCGGGCGTGAAGAACGCGGGCGGCTTGTGTTTCCTGATGCGATCGAGCGGCGGCTCGATGATGTCGAGCAGGTAGACCGGAATGCCGGCGTTCGCGAAGTGCGCGGCGATGCCGCCGCCCATCGTGCCGGAGCCGATGACCACGGCGCGGGAGATCGTGCGAACGGGACGCGTTTCAGACAATCGTGGCTCCTCCGTCGACGATGATGGTTTGACCGGTGATGTAGCTCGACGCGTCGGCCGCGAGAAAGACGGCGACGCCCTTCAGCTCACCCGGCGCGCCGACGCGCGCGATCGGATTGCGCTGCTGGATCAGCGGCTCGACGTGCTCGATGACCGCATCGGCGAGGCGGGAGTGGAAGAAGCCCGGCGCGATCGCGTTGACGCGGATCCCCTGCGGCCCCCACGTCGCCGCGAGCTCGCGCGTGAGTCCCATGAGCGCGGCCTTGCTCGCCACGTAGCCCGCGAAGTGCGGGCCGTGCGTCGCCGACCGCAGTCCGGCGATCGACGCGATGTTGATGATCACCCCGCGTCCCGCCTTCAGCATCTCGCGCCCCGCGGCCTGTGCGAAGAGAAACGCGCCGCTGAGATTCGTGTCGAGCACTTTGCGAAAGTTCTGGAGCGACATCGTCTCCGGCCGCTCGCCCCACGAGATCCCGGCGTTGTTGACGAGGATGTCGATGCGCCCAAACGCCTGCATCGCCGCATCGACCACGCGCTGGACCTGCTGCTCGTCGGTGACGTCGCAGACGAGCCCTTCCGCGCGCACTCCGTGCTTGCGGAATTCGTCGAGCGCCGGCGTGAGCCACTGCTCGCGCCGCGCGCACAACATCAGCGACGCCCCCGCCTCCGCGAGGCCTTCGGCGATCTCGAGCCCGAGCCCGCGCGAGCCGCCGGTGACGATGGCGGTGCGGTTGGTCAGATCGAAGAGCTGGTGGATGTGCATGGGACGGCAGCAGGGCTGCGGCGCGCATTCTAGCCCGTGTGCAGCGGTCCGCTCATCCACGAAGGGAACGGAGCGCTCCAACAGGCCGAGGACTCGATGCCGCATCGCAACCAGAAACCCGCAAAAGCGGTGGAGCCGACGTCCCGTAGTTCTTCCGCGTGAACGTCGGAGCAGCGTTCCTCGAGACCGCGATAAGTTCCACACAAAGCGTCTCAAGGGCGCATCTAAGCGACGAAGACCGTCCTCTACCTTTCGCGCGAGGAAAGCCGACATCGTTCCGGCACGCATCGACCTCTCCTTCGGCCTCCGCCAAATGACCGAGCTGTTCGTTCACCAGCTACAGCCGCTTGCGCTGTACACCCTGTGACGCCGCAATGCATCGTCGCCGTCCGATAACTCGGAATTATCGTACAAACAATGCACCTACACGCCAAGATGTCAGCGGTTTCGGCGTACACAGCAAACGTCGTCCGAGGTTTGTACGCGAGCATCGCGAGACTACACCTTCGGCACGCCGTCATATTCATCTTGACGTCTTTCGCAGTGGGTCAAGCCGTCAACAGGTTCGCTCCGCTGAACCAGTTCCTCCTATATCAGTTGCTCTTTATCCCAGCAATCGTCATCGCTTTCGCTGAGATCAAGATCTTTGTGGTCAGTGTGGGCAAGTACAAGGCGATGATCGCATCGCATCACACTAGGGACACAGGCACGTACATTGTCAGTCTTCTACAATCGTATTGGGCCCTTCCAGGATTGTTTACCGTTGGCACATTGTACATTTACGCCACGATAAGCCTGAAATACATCCGGTTGAATCCGACTGGCTACTACGCGCTCGTCATGATAGGTCTCGTTATGCTCTCCGCGATACTTGGGCAAACCTGTTACGTGTATTACCTTCTGCTCTTGCGCCGCGTCGCCGCGAGCGAAACGTTCAAGTACAACTTTTACTTTCCCGCAAGAACGGATTGGGTTCAGCTTCTCACCCGCACTGGCGCTCGATTGAGTAACGCCTTTTTCGTGCTTGGCTTCATTTACACGCTGGTCTTTTTTCTCAACATGCCAAACGACTACATCACGATATCGCCGCGTCCATGGCGCGTTGTGTTGACAACGCCCAATAACCTAGCCTTTGTGGCCAGTTGGGTTACGATATTCATCATAATCATTTTCGCGTTTCCAGCGTATGCGTGGCTTAAAGTTAGGTACCTCAGACTTCTGATCAGGAGGCTCAAAGACATCTCTATCGGCGAGATCGAGCTGCTGATAACAGAAGGTAATCTCAGAGGTAAGGGGAACGTAGATGCAGAACTGAAGTACTACCAATTGATGACAAACATCGAAAACTCTTCAAGTGAATCGTCCGACGCATCGAACCTGCTCCCGGTCGCACTGACGATATGTTCAATCGCAGCTCACTTGATCAAGATCTCGGAAAGCTTCTCACCATAGGCGGCACCGATTCTCCTGATCGCAACAGACAGAACGTAGTTAACGAACGCGCAAAACCCGCTCCGACGTTGAGCGTCCAGGGGTAATAAGTTCGCGTTGGCTTCAATGTTCGTCTTCACGTCTACTAGGTTGTCGACTACGTCACTCAGCACGTTGTATTTCACGAACCAACCGGTGAGAACCGACGGCAATAGCGGATCGGCGGATTGAATCAAGCTGTGGAAACTATCGCGATCTGAGAAACTCAGCCGGCTATATATAAAGGGGACCGTTATATTTTTCCTAGAACGGAGGATATCGAAGTTCACCGCGCCCTTATGAATGGCGTTCAGGTCTTCGCTGAGAAACGGCTCTAGATCGTTCAGTACCTGGAACACATACCCGCTGTCATATCCTAGGCTTTCGATAATTGTTGCATGCTGCTCGTTTCCATGACCATATTTGTATCCGGCTAACATGCCGTTCTTCATCAGCGCGATCGTTTGAAGCTCGATCAGTCGCCTAGCCTTGGCAAAAATGGCCAGATGATCGCCGGCGCTGATAACCTCTTCGATCGCGCCGGAAGACATCTCTTTTATGGCGGTGGCCAATAACTGGGTGATGTCGAGATACCACTTGTTTGCGTGGGCGTTGACGGCAGTCAGTGCGAGTCTCTCTAAGGAGTCCCCCAAGAGATATATCGCGAAGAGAATGGTTTCGTTATCACTAAATTGGACATGAAACGATTCGACGCCGTTCCTGGCGCTATCGTCATCGATGAGATCGTCGATGAGAATGGTCGCCTTATGCAACAGCTCGACATATACCGCTAGACTTGCGACGTCGGCTCGACGAGCGTCGTCAAAATCGACGCCCGCTAACAGGTACCCCAACGCGACTAAAAGCGGTCTCAGTCGCGATCCGTGGACAATCTGTTCGCCCCTCTGATATCGCGTGGGAAACGAGCTTATGTGTCGTTGCCACTGCGCCTGGAATAGGCTCATGAATGAACTTGGGCCGGATCCAAGTACCAAATTGTGATAATAGTCAGGCTCTGGTGTCATACGATAATTCCGAGTTATCCAACCTCGAAGGATGCAAGTAGATCACAACATAAGGAGTGACGGAAGTGGGCGATTCCCTACCTCCAAGCGTCGGTCGAGGTGGTCGCGGGCTTCGGCTGCGCGGCCGGCAGTCAAGCGAGATTCAGCGGCGCAGCTGAACGTTCGGAGGCATACGTCCGCGACACGAGCGCCGGAATCGCGCTGCACACGATGAGGTCGAGCAGGATGTAGAGCAGGCCCACGCCCGCGGGCGGGTTCGCGGAGTGCAGTCCGACGAACGGGACGACCGCCGCCCACTGCCAGTTGCCGATCGCCGTTCCCGCCCACTCCAGCAGGATCGTGTAGACGAAGCACGCCGAGAGCAGGAGTTGATTGCGGGAGCGGGCGATGAGAGCGAGTGCGGCGAGCCACCAGAGGAATCCCCAGGTGTCGCCGAAGGCGACCGCGCTCAGGACGGCGATGCAGGTGCCGCTCACGACGACGGCGCGCGTGATCGTGCGCGCGTGGCGTTGCATCAGCGTCTGGTGCGCGGTCGCGGCGGCGAGAGTGTAGAAGAGGCCGTGGCCCGGCGGGACGTAGAGCGGAATCAGTGCGTGCTGGTACGAGTACAAACCCCAGCCGAGGGAGAGCACGACTTCGCCGATGCTGGCGACGACGATCGCGGTGAGGATCTGCCGCGGCGCGACGCTCAGCCGCCGCGCGAAGAGCCAGAGGAACGCGCCGGTCGCGAGGCCGAGCGCGGACTGGCGCACGAGGCCGTCGCTGTCGAGAAGCAGCACGGCGGCCATGAAGAACGTGGACGCAATCACGAACGCGACGAAGGTGCGCTGCACGGGCCACACGATACCGGTCTGGAGTGCGGCGACGCCAGTCGCCGCTCTCGAACCCGGCGAGGATGCCAGAGCGGCGACTGGCGTCGCCGCACTCCACACGCGCTACGCGCGTAGTGCGCGCGCGATGCGCGCCGCGAGCGGCCCGAGCAGCGGCAGCGCCGCCGCGAGCTGCACGAGGGATCGGAGCGCGTGATGTGCGCTCGGATCGGTCTCGCGCGCGGCGCGCACGTCCGCGAGGGCGTTGCGACGATCACCCTCGACGAGCCGAAACGCGGCGCGGACGAGAATTCGCCGCACGAGCTCGCGGCGGCGGAGCGTCTCGAGCTCGGAATCCGCGGTCTGCAATCGCTCCAGCGTCGCGACCATGTAGTTCGCGACGACGATCGTTCGCGACAGGTTGGCATCGTGCCAGCGGCGCACGACGAGCACGTCGTCGACGAGCACGTGATGCCATCCGGCGTGGGCGAGATGAAACGCGAGGAACACGTCGGGCGAGACGCCGTCCGGCATCGGTTCGATGTCTTCGAGCGCCTCGCGCCGAAGCAGCATCGACGACGGTGCGACGACCCATCGCTCGGTGAACATCCGGCGCAGCACGTCCTGCTGGCGTCCTGGCGGGCCGAGCGAGCGCCGTCGTGGGCGGCGGCGCCCCATGGAGACGTCGCGATCGCGGCAGAACGCGGCGCCCGCGCGCGGATCGCTGTCGAGCGCCTCGGCGAGGCGCTCGATGAACGCCGGCTCGTAGCGATCGTCATCGTCGAGCAGGCCGATGGTGCGTCCGCGGCACAGCGCGACCGCCGCCGCGAAACGGCCACTCGCCTCGAGCTTCTGCTCCGCGCGCACGTAGCGCACGCGCGGGTCGTCGAAGCGCGCGACGACGTCCTCGAGATCGCCCGCATCGTCGTAGACAATCAGCTCCAGATCGCGCCACGTCTGACCGAGCACGCTCGCGATCGCGGCGTCGAGCCAGGTGCGCCGGAACGCGCGGATCGCGATCGACACCGCGGGTGCGGCATTCACCAGACATCGCTCCGCGCGGCGCAGCGGGCGAGCTCCGCGTGCGCCGCCGCGATCTCCTCCGGCGTGCGATGCCTCCACGCCTCGAGTGCCGCGCGGGCGCGATCGATCTCGCGCGCGAGATCGATTCCTTCGACGAAGAAGCTGCGTGCGAGCAGCGCCGAGGTCGCGCCGGTGCGCGCGTACTCGGCGTAGATGAGATCCGCGGGCACGGGCAGCTGATCGTCGCCGGCGCGGCCGATGCCGCCGAGGCCGAAACGGAGACCGGCGCCGCGCACGATCGCGCCGGCGTCCTGCATCACGCCGTTCGCGAGCGCCATCCAGCGGTTGCGCAGTCCGAGGCTGATGGCGAGGTCGTTCAGTCCGATGTGCACTTCGCTGACGCCGCTAACGCGCACGATCTCGCGAAGCCTGCGCATCGCGTCGATGTGCTCGACGAGCAGCACGACCTCGGCACGCCCGCGCACGAGGCGCACGAGCTCCGCGGCCTGCGCGGCGTCCATCGCCATCGGCAGCATCAGCACCTGCGCGCCGCGCGCGAGCACCGACTCCACTTCCCGCTCGCTGCCGGGATTGATCGGATTGATGCGCGCGAAGAGCTTCGCGCGCGCGAGCACCGGCGCGAGCGCATCGAGATCCTCTTCGTGATGCGGCGAGATCCACGTCCCGCGGCTGCGCTGCCGTTCTTCCTTGCCCAGTTGCTCGAGATCGACGCCGATGCGATCGACGCCCGCTTCATCCGCCGTCCGCGCGAGCCGCGGATCCGCGGTCCACAGCGTCAGCAGGAAGCGCTCAGCGGAAACCATAGGGAATCTGTTCGCTGTCGGGCGGCAGCCGCCATTCGTCCGGATCGGCGTAGTCGTACGGCTTGTTGAACAGATTGACGAACGAAGAGAAATCGCTGGAGAGATTCTGCACGCCGTGCCAGATCCACGGCGGCACGGCCAGCAGCTGCGGACGATTCGGGCTGAGATGAAAGACGTCGACCTGCCCGCGCGTCGGCGAGTCCTCGCGCGGATCGTAGAGCACGACGCGCAGGTGGCCGCCGACGACCATGATGTAGTCCCAGCGCGTTCGATGCTGATGCCACGCGCTGATCGCGTTGCCGCGCATCGCGACGTGCAGCGTCTGCTCGACCGATCCGTCGACGATGCCCCAGTCGGCGCGGCACACCTCGGTGGTCACGCTGTTCGCGGTGATGACGCTGCGCACTTCGCGCACGACGACGCCGTCGATGAGACGGCGGTCGATCATCCACTCGTGGTTGATGTGGGCAGCGTCTTTGGTGCCTGCAGTCACTGGGTACAGCTTAGTACTCCGCTGGAGGACGAGGGAATCCCCTCACCCTAACCCTCTCCCCACCGCGGTGGGGAGAGGGGACTGAGGTGTGTTCGCCAGTGTTCCGTGCTATTTCACCGGGAATCCGCGCTTGCGCATCAGCGCATCGGTCTTCGGATCGCGGCCGCGGAACGCGCGGTAGCCTTCCGCCGGATCGACGGTGTTGCCGACCGAGAAGATGTAGCGGCGCAGCCGCTCGGCGACCGTGCGGTCGTACAAGCTGCCCGCTTCCGTGAACGCCTCGGCCGCATCCGCGGTGAGGACGTCCGACCAGAGATAGCTGTAGTAGCCCGCCGAGTAGCCGTCGCCGGCGAACACGTGCAGGAACTGCGGCGTGCGGTGGCGCATCACGATTTCCTTCGGCATGCCGAGGGCGGTGAGCGTATCGCGCTCGAACTGGTCGGGATCGATTTTCTGCGCGCCCGCGAGATGCAGCTTCATGTCGACGAGGGCGCTGGCGAGATACTCGATCGTGTTGAAGCCTTCGTTGAACGTCGACGCGCGCTCGATGCGGTCGACGAGCGTCTGCGGAATCGGCTCGCCCGTCTTGTAGTGCACCGCGAACTTCTGCAGCACTTCCGGCGTTGCCAGCCAGTGCTCGAGCAGCTGCGACGGGAACTCGACGTAGTCGCGCACGACGTTCGTGCCCGACACCGTCGGATAGGTCACGTTCGACGCCAGCCCGTGCAGCGCATGGCCGAACTCGTGGAACATCGTCTCGGCGTCGGTCCACGAGATCAGCACCGGCTCGCCGGCCGCGCCCTTCACGAAGTTCGAGTTGTTCGAGACGATGGTCGTGATCTCGCCGTCGAAGCGCGACTGATTGCGATACGCATTCATCCACGCGCCGGACTGCTTCCCGTCGCGCGCGTACGGATCGAAGTACCAGAGTCCGATGTGCCTGCCGGTGGTCTTGTCCTTCACTTCCCACACGCGCACGTCGGGGTGATGGACCGGCACGTTCGCGGGCACGAACTGGAAGTTGAACAGCTCGCCGGCGACCCAGTGGATCGCCTCGCGCAGCTTGTCGAGCTGCATGTACGGCTTCACTTCATTCTCATCGAGGTCGTACTTCGCCTTGCGGACCTTTTCCGCGTAATAGCGGTAATCCCACGGCTCGATGGTGATCTTCGCGCCTTCCCTGGCGGCGACGGCCTGCATGTCGGTGACTTCCTCGCGCACGCGCGCGACGGCCGGCGGCCACACGGCCTCCATCAGCTCGATCGCGCGCTCGGGCGTCTTCGCCATGGTCTGCTCGAGGCGCCAGTGCGCGTGCGTGGCGTAGCCGAGGAGCTTCGCGCGCTCGGCGCGAAGCTGGAGGATGTCGGCGATGATCGCGTTGTTGTCCTTCTCGCCGGCGTTATCGCCGCGATTGACGAACATCCGCCACGCCTTCTCGCGGAGATCGCGGCGGTCGGAGTACTTCAGGAACGGCTCGATCGCGGAGCGGGTGTTCGAGACGACCCACTTGCCGGGCTGCTTCTTGCGCTCGCCCGCGGCGGCCATGCCGGCGCGCGCGGACTGCGGGAGTCCGGCGAGATCGGCTTCGCCCTCGAGCACGAGGAACTGCTCGCCTTCTTCGGAGAGGACGTTCTGCGCGAACTTCGTGTAGAGGCCGGCGAGCTTCTGGTTGATCTCGGAGAGGCGCGCTTTCGCGCCGGCATCGAGCTTCGCGCCGGAGCGGACGAAGTTCGTGTACTGCAGCCAGACGAGGCGCTGCTGCTCGGGCGTGAGCTTCGCCTTGTCGGGCGAGTTGTACACGGCCTCGATGCGGCGGAAGAGCTTGTCGTTCTGGGTGATCTTGTCGGAGAACTCGGCGAGCTTCGGCGCCATCTCCGTCTCGACTTCCTGGAAGTCGGGAGTGCTCATCGTCGAGCTCCAGACTCCGTAGATCGCGCCGGCGCGATCGAGCGTGCGGCCACCGCGCTCCATCGCCGCGATCGTGTTCTCGAACGCCGGCGGCGCGGGATCCTTGGCAATGCGATCGGCCTCGCCGAGCGCCTCGGCCATGCCCGCTTCGAGCGCGGACTTGATGTCGGCAACCTTGACCTGGTCGAACGCAGGAACGCCGCCGTACGGGCCGCTCCACGGGGCGAGCAGCGGATTCGCGGCCGCGACGGGCGCGGGGGCGGCGACCGGAGCGGGCGTTGGGGCAGATGTCGTTGCGGGCGTGGTCGCGATGTCAGGCTGCGACGCGCAGCCTGCGAGCACGAGTGTCATAGTCAGGAACCTCTTCATGGATGACCTCCCCGCGCGGAGTGCGCGGAAGTGAAGTTGCGGGTTCGCAGGGTAACGGAAACAGGCGCCGCAGCGGGCGACGAATCTGTAACGCTGCGCCCCCAGTCCCCTCTCCCCGCGTGCGGGGAGAGGGTCAGGGTGAGGGGCGTCCCCCGAAGAAGCTTG
>DATLFB010000039.1:0-23067 GCA_035525285.1 Thermoanaerobaculia bacterium | reverse complement strand
GTACATGGGAGCAGTATAGCACGATTACTCTTGTTACAAACTCATTTACATGGGAACACTCGACGGAGCAGTAAGACGCTTAATCTCTTCAGAACTCAGCACTTTCAGGAAAAATCGGTAGGATTCTCAGGGGAACTTCGGACTAGTGGACCTTCAACCTTGAAAGCATGCGTGGCCAGCCTTGTCATCCCGAGCGTGAGCGAGGGACCTGGGCGGGCGGCGGCGCGACGCACGGGCTTCGTGCCACCCTACCCCCGGGTCCCTCGCTCACGCTCGGGATGACAAGCCCTGGTACCTACGCTTTCAATGTTGAATGTCCACTAGCGCTCGGCCGGCGCGACGACGACATCGCTGTAGCGGTCGTACATCGACGTCACCCAGATCTCGCGCCTCTTCTCGCCGCGCGCGAGCTCGATCTCGAGCGGCTCGTTCGTCTGCCCGAGCACGGTGTGGTGGCCGAACATCACTCGCGCCTCGACCGGCGCGCCGGTCTCGGAGTCGCGCGCGGTGACGGTCACGCTGTTCTTGCCTCGCTTCAGCGTCGAAGGAGTCATCTCCACGATCATCTTCGGGATCGCGACGGGCATCGGCATCGTCACCGGCTCGTAGCCGTTCGCGCGCATCTGCAACGCCGGCGGCACGACGTCGCGATGACCCTGCGCATTCGCGACGCGCACGAGTTTCGTCTTCCACGGAAACCAGTACCACGTCGTCGGCGTGCCGTCCGGCACCTCCTTCGTGTAGATGATTTCCGTCCCGACGGTGACGGATGCCTTCACCGGCACGCGGGTTTCCACATCGAGCGCGTACACCGTCACGCGTCCGTCGAAGCCGTGCGGAAGCGTGGCGGGACTCATCCACACTTCGAGCTTGCGCGGCTCGGGCGACGGCGGCGTCTTCATCGTGCACGCCTGCGCTTCCCGCCAGCTCGCCTGGCTCATGAGCGTGAGACCGTTGGCGTAGACGCGGACGAGCTGGTTGCACTGTTCGTAATCGTTCGAGCTTTTTGGATAGCGGTCACACGTCGCGGGCATCTCTTTGACGATGATGTCGTCGCAGAACATGAACGTGTTGCCGGGCTGCGCGTAGCAGGTGGCGACCTTCCGGCAGGCGGGGCCGAAGGAGCCGATGATCTCGTCGAAGTGCTCAGCGACCCAGTCCTGCCTCAACGCGGTGAGCCCCAGCGTGCGCGCGCCCATGCCGACGATCTCCCCGCGCGGGTACGACTGGCAGACCTTCGCGGGCGCGCACGGGTTCGGCTTGTAGTCTTCCGGAAACCGCGGGCGCTCCTCGGCTGCAGCGAGGGAGGCTGTGATCAGGAGAGGCAGGAGGAACCGGTGCATTCGTTCAGTGGTACCGCGTCACCACGAACGCAATGTCGTCCCGGAATTCTTCCGTGGCCGCGAATCCGGTCACGTCGGCGAAGATCGAGTCGTACAAACCGCCGAGATCGCCATCCGTCTCGAGCAGCGCGGCCACGCGGTCGAGCGAGTAGAACTCGCCGCTCGAGTTGAGGCGGTCCGTGAGGCCGTCGGTGTAGACGAAGAGCGTGTCGCCGGGCGCGAACTGGATCCGCTGCTCGTCGAACGTCATTCCGGGCATTGCGCCGAGGAGATTGCTCGGCTGCTCGAGAACGGCGGTGCGGCCTTGCTCGCGCTGATAGAGAAGGAAGGGCGGATGGGCGGCGTTCGAGTAGACCACCTCGCCGTCCTGAGTGATGCGAAAGAGCGCCGCGGTCGCGTATTGCGTCGGCAGACTGACGGCGTAGAGGAAGTCGTTGAGCTCCGTCATCACGTCGGAGAGCGAGCGGGCCGTCGCGACCTCGCTGTGGATGTAGCTCTTCAGCAGCGACACGAGGATCGCCGCAGGCAGTCCGTGGCCGGAGACATCCGCGACGAAGAGGTACAGCAGCCCGTCCTCGACGAAGTAATCGTAGAAATCGCCGGAAAGGACTTCGCTCGGGATGTACGCGGAGCGGATCTCGATGCGCGGCGTGACGAACGTGCGGTCCGGCACCAGCGCCTCCTGCACGCGCCGCGCGATCTGCAGGTCGCGCGTCATCTGCTGATTCATCCGCCGCAGCTGGTCCTGATAGGCCTTCATCCGCAGGAGCGATCGCAGTCGCGCGACGAGGACTTCCGTGTCCGAGCCCTTCGTCACGAAGTCGTCCGCGCCGGCTCCCAGACCTTCGACGACGTGCTGCGCCGAATCGGATCCGGTGAGCATGAGGATCGGGATCCCCTGCAATCGCGGATCGCTCTTGACGCGCCGCGCGAACTCGAAGCCGTCCATCCCGGGCATGCGATAGTCGACGACCATCGCATCCGGCATGAGTTGCTCCGCGAGCCGAAGCCCTTCCTCGCCGGAGAGCGCCGGCACGGCGTCGTAGCCCCGCCGCTCGAGGAAGCGCCGTGTCACCTGCACGTCATTCGCGTTGTCGTCGACCACGACGATGCGCTGCCGTTTTTCCATGCGGATTTGGGGGAGATTATGCAGGATTCTCACCAGCGGAGAGGAGGGCGCGGACTTCGGTGAGGAGGAGGGGAACGTGCTCCGTGATGATCTCCCAGATGCGGTCCGGCGCGATTCGCGGATAGTTGTGCACGAGCTGATTCCGGCACGCGATGATTCCCGGAACATCGCTGATCATGGTTGCGAGCTCCGGATCGACTTCCTCTGCCCGTGCCATCGCTTCACCGATGATGATCAGCTCCCGTTCCACGGCGGAGCGAAGCATCGTGTCCGCGAGAAACTGCTCCTTCGTACAACCGCCGATGAAACTGATGACGTTGTTCGCCGCTTTTTCGATGTGCCAGAGCCGGGTCTTCCGCTCAAGCCGCGCGAGTTCGTTCATAGACCGGCCGTTCCGTGAGTGCGAGCACCTGTTTGAAGTACGGATTCTCGATTGCGCGGCGCTCGACGACATCTACTTTGCGCGCAAACAGGTCCTCCAGGTCGCCGAGGAGAGCGATCAAACGGCCACCCCACGGATAATGCATATGGGTCGGGTCGTCATCAAAGTCGACGACAAAATCAAAATCGCTCTTTTCCGGCTTGAACGTTCCCTTCACTGCCGATCCGAAGATCGTCAGCTTCCGAACGTAGTATTTCTCGCACAGCGCCCGCACCTCCGGGAGCTTCTCGGCGATCACGGGTGGTAGCGCGTCCATCGGCGGCATTGTACCCTTCGCGCTCGCGATGAAAATGATCCTCGGTCTCGGCAATCCCGGTGCGGACTACGAGCGCACGCGGCACAACGTGGGGTGGCAGGTGGTGGATGCCTTCGCGCGGAAGTTTCGCATCGACGTCTCGCGTCACGAGAAAAACGCGCTCACCGGTACGGGGCGGGTGGCGGGGGGGAGTGTGCTCGTGGCGAAGCCGCTCACGTACATGAACCTCTCCGGCGAGGCGGTGCGGCTGCTCGTGAATGCGTACGGCGAGGCGAACGACGATCTCGTCGTCGTCTACGACGACATCGATCTCCCGCTCGGCAGGCTGCGCATCCGGCCGAACGGTTCCGCGGGGACGCACAACGGGATGCGCTCGATCCTCGAGGCCCTCGGGCGCGAGGACTTCCCCCGGCTGCGCATCGGGATCGGCGCCTCGGAGCAGGGAACGTTGCGCGACTACGTGCTCGACGAGTTCTCGCCCGACGAGCAGCCGGTGATCGATCGCGCGATCGGAAGGGCCGTCGATGCGCTCGTGCTCATCGTGCGCGGCGATCTCCGGCGGGCGATGAACGAGTTCAACCGCGACGCGGAAGAGCCCTCGCCGCCGCCGTGCTAACCTCGCTCCCAATGACCTCGATCCACACTCTCGGCGAGTTGCGCGCCTCCGGCGATCGCGTCCGCTCCGTCAAAGACGAGATGCGCGCGAACCTCCTCGGCATGATCGCGCGCGGCGAGACGACCTTCCCCGGCATCCACGGTTACGAGCGCACGGTCATCCCCGCGATCCACAACGCGATCCTCTCGAAACACGACATCATCCTCCTCGGCCTGCGCGGCCAGGCCAAGACCCGCATTCTCCGCTCGCTCACCGCGCTTCTCGACGAGCACGTGCCCGTCATCGAAGGCTGCGAGATCAATGACTGGCCGTTCGCGCCGACCTGCAAACGCTGCCGCCGCCTCGCCGCGGAGCAGGGCGATGAGCTGCACGTGGCGTGGCTCGGGCGCGACGAGCGCTACCGCGAGAAGCTCGCCACGCCCGACGTCACCGTCGCGGATCTCATCGGCGACATCGATCCGATCAAGGCCGCGAACCAGCGACTCACCTACGCGGACGAGGAAGTCATCCACTACGGCATCATCCCGCGCACGAATCGCGGGATCTTTGCCATCAACGAGCTGCCCGATCTCGCGCCGCGCATTCAGGTCGCGCTGCTGAACATTCTCGAAGAGCGCGATCTGCAGATCCGCGGCTTTCCCGTGCGCATTCCGATGGACGTCGTGCTCGTCTTCAGCGCGAATCCGGAGGACTACACGAGCCGCGGCAACATCATCACGCCGCTGAAGGACCGCATCGACTCGCAGATCCTCACGCACTATCCGCAGAGCGTCGAGACCGCGCGGCGGATCACGTCGCAGGAAGCGTGGCTCGACCGCGAGAGCGGCACGCGCATCGAGATTCCGCCGTACGTGCACGATCTCGTCGAGACGGTCGCCTTCGTCGCGCGCGATTCGGAGCTCGTCGATCAGTCCTCGGGCGTCTCCGCGCGACTCACCATCGCGGCGATGGAGCTGCTGCAGTCGAACCTCGAGCGCCGCGCGGCGCTGACCGGCGACAAGCTCGTCTTCCCGCGCCTGTCCGATCTGAACATGGTGCTCCCCGCGATCACGGGCAAAGTCGAGATGGTGTACGAAGGCGAGCAGCAGGGCGCGGAAGTCGTCGCGCGGAAGCTGATCGGACTCGCGGTCGCGAAACTCTTCGCCTCGAAGTTTCCGCCCGTCGAGCGCGCCGGTGTCGCCGAGCGTGCCGCGCGCGAGCGGCGCGGATACGGCGAGATCGAGCACGAAGAGCTCGACGACATGTTCGCGGGCCGCCGCGGGAAGAAGAAGGAGCCGCCCGCGCGCGAGGAGCCGCCGCCGAGCGCACCCGCCGAGCCGGCGTACGAGTCGGTCATCGCGTGGTTCGCCGACGGCAACAAGATCACGCTCTCGGACGAGCAGCCGTTCGCGGAGTACTTCCGCGAACTGCATCGCGTGCCCCGTCTCGCGGACGTCGCGCGCAAGTACGCCGATGCGAAGCGCGACGAGGAGCTGGCGTTCTGGATGGAGATGGTCCTCGAGGGACTGCACCAGTCGCTGCGGCTCGCGCGCGAGGATCTCGACTCGACGATCACGTTCCAGGAACTGATGAAGTTCAATGTCCTGCGTACGGTCCGCTAAACTAGGAGTCCATGCCGAAGCTCACCGCCGAGATCCCGAACGAGCTCTCGCGACAGATCGACCGGATCATCCGCGACGGATGGTTTCCCGACCAGGAGTCGATCGTGCGCGCGGCGCTCAATCAGTTCGTCGACGCCCGCTCGTTTCTCGGCGACTCGCCGCGCATGCTGCACCGCTTCGCCGCCGACGCGCTCAACGACTCGAAACCGGAGGTGGCGCTGAAGTTCGTCACCCGCGCCGTGTCGCTGCTGGCGGATCAGACGATCACCGACTTCGGGCTGTATCAATCCCTCGTCGAGCTGCGCGTGCAGATCCTCATGGTCCTCGGCCGCGAAAACGACGCCCTCGTCTCGCTCGAGGAAGCGCGCGAGAAGATGCCGAATAACCCGACGATTGCGAAGTGGATCGAGAGGTTGGGGAAGCATCGGCCGAGGGGGGAGGCATGAGGGTGCTGCGTGCCACGTGCTGCGTTAGAAGCTGAGCAACGCAGCACGCGGCACGCAGCACGCAGCACCAGCGTATGCGCCACCGCTACGGCTACCTCGACCCCGACCTCATCCGCCGGCTCCTTGCGGAGATGGGTCTCCGCCGCCTCTTCAATCATCTCCTGCTGCAGAGCGGCGGCGACGTCGACGAGGCGATGCGCTGGATGCGCATGCTGCAGCAGCGCGGCTACATCGATCCCGACATCGATCTCGACGCCTTCTTCGCGCAGCTCCTCGAAGAGAACGTCCTCGGACGCGACGGCGAGGGCAACGTCGTTCTCGCGGCCGGCGGCGAGCGGCAGATCCGCCGCGACGCGCTCGACGAGATCTTCGGCGGCCTGCAGAAATCGATGAGCGGCTATCACTCTGTCGCCAACGCGGGGCAGGGAACCGAGCGGCTCACGGAGACACGGCAATATCACTTCGGCGACGACCCGATGTCGATCGACTCCATCCGCTCGCTGCAGAACGCGATGAAGCACAACGATCCGGCGGACGCGATCACGATCACCGAAGACGATCTCGAAGTCTTCGAGACCGAGCACAACTCGAGCTGTGCGACCGTCGTGATGATCGACATCTCGCACTCGATGATCCTCTACGGCGAGGACCGCATCACGCCCGCGAAGAAAGTCGCGCTCGCACTGACCGAGCTGATCATGACGAAGTATCCGAAGGATGCCGTCGACGTGCTCCTCTTCGGCGACGACGCCAAGGAAGTGCCGATCTCCGAGATCCCGTACGTGCAGGTCGGGCCGTACCACACGAACACGAAGGCGGGACTCGAGCTCGCGCAACGGATTCTTCGACGTCGGAAGCACAACAACAAACAGATCTTCATGATCACGGACGGCAAGCCGTCCGCCCTGCACGAGAACGGGCGTCTCTACACGAACTCGTTCGGCCTCGACATGAAGATCGTCAACCGCACGCTCGAAGAAGCGGACCGCTGCCGCCGCGCGGGCATCCCGATCACGACGTTCATGCTCGCCACCGATCCGATGCTCGTGAACTTCGTCGATCAGCTGTCGAAGATCAACCGCGGCCGCGCGTTCTACGCGTCGCCTGACCGGCTGGGGGAGTACATTTTGGCGGACTACATCAGGAATCGGAGAAAGTTCGTGCACTGACGAATGAAGGCAGAAGGCAGAAGGCAGAAGGCAGAAGTGAGAACTTCTTCGTTCTGCCTTCTGCCTTCTGCCTTCTGCCTTCATCCGCCGGAATCGTGCCTCCCCGCCTCACGTTTCCGCACCCGTGCGAAGGTTATTCGTATCGCTCCTTCTGACCCTGACTGCGTCCGCGAACGAGTATTCCTATCGTTCGCTGCAGAGCGGATCGCCGGCGGGGCCGACTCCGTTGCACGATCGCGGGCTGCGCGGCGAGGGACAGATCATCGCCGTGCTCGACTCGGGGCTCGAATACCGTTCGTGCTATTTCGCCGAGGCGGACGGCTCGGCGCCGCCGTTCAACACGGGAGTGCCGGGCGGCGGATTCGGATGGACGAATGTCGATTCGTCGCGGCGGAAGGTGATCGCGTACAACTTCCTCTACTCGTGCGATCAGTATCCCGGCGCGTTCGGATGTGATGCGATCGGCGCGGCGGACGCGCTCGACAATCACGGCCACGGCACGCACGCCGCGGGTGCGGCGGCGGGCGACAGCGGCGCGCCGGGGCAACACGACTTCGCCGACGCCATCGCGCCCGCGGCGAAGCTCGTGATTCAGGATGCGGGACTCACGACCGGCGACGCGTGCACGCAGTATCCCGGCATCGGCTGCCCCGCGGTGCTCACGCCGATCTTCGAGCAGGCGTACCGGCAGGGCGCGCGCATTCACTCGAACTCGTGGGGCGACCGGCAGGGCGTGCCGGCGCCGCTGCCGCCGCCGAGGGCGAACTATTCGGATTCCGCGCGCGACGTCGACGCGTTTGCGTGGGCGCATCCCGACTCGCTGGTCGTCTTCAACAGCGGCAACTACACGGGCAACGGCGCGCCGCCACTGCACACCGTCTCATCGCCGGGCTCTGCGAAAAACACGCTGCAGGTCGGCGGCACGCGATTCGTCGGCGCGGACGATGACACGCTCGCGCCGTACACGCCTTTCGGTCCCACGCGCGACGGCCGCATCAAGCCGGATGTCGTCGCACCGGCGAAGGTGACCGCGGGCGACTTCGACACGAATCACGACGGCATCTACTGCGAGGCGAACGGCGGCATCGGAACGTCATGGGCCGCGCCGACGATCGCCGGCGCCGCCGCGCTCGTGCGGCAGTACTACACCGACGGCTTCTACCCCACCGGCATCGCGACGCCGGCGCATCGCTTCACGCCGAGCGCCGCGCTGCTCAAGGCGACGATCATCGCCGCCGCGCGCGCCGTTCCATGGCGCCGTCAGGACAACGAGTATCTGCGCACGCTGCCCGTGCCTTCGCACGAGCAGGGGTGGGGCTTTCCCGTGCTCGACGACGTGCTCTTCTTTCCCGGCGACACGCGCACCTTGCGCGTCGTCGACGTGCCGCTCGCACAGGGACTCGCGCAGAATCAGTCATCGACCATTCGCATCAACGCGCGCGCGGGTACGCCGCTGAAAGCGGTGCTCGTCTGGACAGATCCTCCCGGCACGCCGCGCGGCGCGACCGACACGACGCCGCAGCTCGTGAACGATCTCGATCTCCGCGTGAACGGCACCGGCGGCACGGACCACATCAATAATGTGGAAGCGATCACGATCGCAGAGCCGTCGGGCACGTACGAGATCGCTGTCTCCGCAACTCGCCTCGGCTTCGGCACGCGTCAGAGCTACGCGCTCGTGATCACCGGCGATTTCACCGCGGCCGCGGGACGGACGCGAGCCGTCCGGCACTGACGTATCATTCGCGGCCATGTTGGCCCGCGAATACCTCCGTGAACGTGCAGACGACTATCGCGAAGCGCTGAAAAAGCGCGGCGCGAAGGTGGACCTCGATCGCTTCCTCGAGCTCGATGCGGAGCGTCGCCGCTCCATCGCGACCGTCGAGCAGTTGAAGGCGCAGCGCAATACCGCGACGCAGGAAATCGCGACGCTGAAGAAGAACAAGCAGGACGCGAGCGCGCAGATCGAGGCGATGAGGTCGGTCGGTGACGAGATCAAACGGCTCGACGAGCGTCTCGCGCAGATCGAGGAAGAGCTGAAGGAGCTCGAGCTCCTCTTCCCGAATGCTCCGCACGAGAGCGTGCCCGCCGGCGCCGACGAAACCGCGAATCGCATCGAGCGCCACTGGGGCGAGAAGCCGCGATTCGATTTCACGCCGAAGAATCACTGGGACATCGGCGAGCAGCTCGGCATCCTCGACTTCGATCGCGCCGCGAAAGTGACCGGGACGCGCTTCGCGTTTCTCTACCGCGGTGCGGCGAAGCTCAGCCGCGCGCTGATGAACTTCATGCTCGACGTCCACGAGCGGCAGGGCTACACGGAAGTGCTCCCGCCCTTCATCGTCAACGCCGACTCGCTGCGCGGCACCGGCCAGCTGCCGAAGTTCGAAGAGGATCTCTTCAGGCTGCAGCACGAGAAGCCGCTCTATCTCGTTCCCACCGCCGAAGTCCCCGTGACGAATCTTCATCGCGACGAGATCCTCGACGGCGCGACGCTCCCGCTGCTCTACACGGCGTACACGCCGTGCTTCCGCAGTGAGGCGGGCTCCTACGGTAAGGACACGCGCGGCCTCATTCGCCAGCATCAGTTCGAGAAGGTGGAGCTCGTGAAGTTCACGCATCCCGATCAGTCTTGGGATGCGCTGGAGAAGCTCGTCGCGGACGCGGAGGAGATCCTGCAGCTCCTCGGACTGCACTACCGCGTCGTCACGCTCTCCAGCGGCGACATGAGCTTCAGCTCCGCGAAGACGTACGACATCGAAGTGTGGCTGCCGGGCGCGGAGACGTACCGCGAGATCTCATCCTGCTCGAACTTCACCGACTTCCAGGCGCGCCGCGCGAACATCCGCTTCCGCAGCGCGGAGAAGAAGACCTCGTTCGTGCACACGCTGAACGGCTCGGGTCTGCCGCTCGGACGGACGCTGGTCGCGGTTCTCGAGAACTATCAGCAGGCGGACGGCTCGGTGGTGATTCCGGAAGCGCTGCGGCCGTACATGCGCGTGGATCGGATTACGCGTTGATGCCCTTCTCCCCGCATGCGGGGAGAAGGTGGCCCTGAGCGAAGCGAAGGGCCGGATGAGGGGCGCCCCTCACCCTGGCCCTCTCCCCGCAGGCGGGGAGAGGGGACTGGGCTAACGCAACAGCACCTCGTAGACCAGGTCCGTCTGTCCGAGGTGCAGGCGGTCGCCGTCATTCAACGTCGCGTGGAAAATGCGCGATCCGTTCACCCAGGTGCCGTTGCGGCTCTTGAGATCCTCGAGGACGTAGCCTTCGGGACCGAGATAGAGGCGCGCGTGGAATCCGGAGACGCCGAGGTCGGTGATCTGGATGCCGTTGTCGCGATGACGTCCGATCAGATACTCCGGCTCCGTCAGCGCGATCACGCGATCCTCGCCGGTCGGGCCGGCCGTTCTCAGTTGCGCGATCGTCGGCCGCACGACGTCGGCATACGACAGCTTCGCTTCCGAGGAGACGAGCAGGCTCGTGTCGTCCGTCATCTCGTGCACGGTCGACTCGCCGCTGAATGCCGGCGAGCCCTGACGGAAGGTCGCGTCTTCGACAATCGCCGGGACCGGCTTCGTGCGCGGGCGATCGGTATCGTCGGGGTCGCGCTCGCCGGGCGCGACGACCTCGATCAGGTTGTTCGACTGCAGCCCGTATACGACGCGATAGACGTGAAACGGATCATCCTCGGAATCATGACAGAGATCCTCGAGCGTTCGCTGGCCGTTGATGAGGAAGAGGATCTTCCACTCATCGGCCGTGAGCGTGATCTTCTCGCCGCGCGGCGCGGAGACGACGCGGAAGATCACGGAGCGATCGGGGAGCAGCTTCACGCACTGCTCCCACTCCTCGATGCGCCGCGCGCCCTCCATGATCAGGTTGGCGAGATCGACGGAAATCGTCACCGCGTGCTGCGGCAGTCGCGTCTCCTGCGCGAATGAGAACCAGCCGCCGTCCCACACGAAGAGGTCGTAGACGATCTCCGACACCTGAACCTTGAGGAAGTCGCGCAGCTGCGACTCGCTGAGGACGCCTTCCTGCACGGCGAACTGTCCGAAGCGCCCGCCGTCGCGGAGCATGAGCGCGTCCACGCGCTCGCGCTCCTCGCGGGAGATCTTTTTCTTGCGCAGCAGAATCGAACCGAGGCGGAACTGTTCCTGATTCGAGCCGGCGTAGACGAGCGAGCCGTCGTCGAAGAAGAGGTACGCCTCCTTCGCCTGATTGACGAGCGTGAGCGTGCCGCTCTTCCGCGTGGTGCTCAGAAACGTGAGCACCTCGGGAAGTCGGAACGCGGACATGTCGCCCCGGAGGACCGCCTCGGCCACATGCCGATTGTAGTTTGTCATCCCGAGCGTAGCGAGGGACCTGGGTGGGCGGGAGGCGCATGACTCGCGCCGCCCACCCACCCGGGTCCCTCGCTCACGCTCGGGATGACATCACAGCGATTGCCGGAACAACTCCAGCGTGCGGCGCCACGCATCCTGCGCCGCATCGGGCTTGTACACCGGGCGCGTGTCGTTGAAGAACGCGTGATCGGCGCCGGGATAGATCACCACCTCGACGTTCTTGCCCATCTTCTGCAGCTTCTGCGCGAGCTCGCGTCCCTGTTCCGCCGGGACGCCCTGGTCGTTCTCACCGTAGATCAGCAGCAGCGGAGCGTCGAGGTTTTCCCACGGCGTCTCGACTTTCTTGAACCCGCCGTAGAAGCTCACCGCCGCGCCGGCTTTCGCGTTGTTCGTCGCTGTCTGCTGCGCGAGCGCGCCGCCCATGCAGAAGCCGATCACGCCGAACTTCTTCGAGGTGCATTCGGGACGCGAGAGGATGTAGTCCGCCGCGCCGGCGATCTCTTTCTCCGCGCGCGCGACGTCGAGCTCCATCAGCATCTTTCCCGCATCGTCGGGCGACGTCGTGGTCTTGCCGTGATAGAGATCGGGCGCGATCGCGACGAAACCTTCGCGCGCGAAGCGGTCGACGAGGTCTTCGATGTGCGGGACGAGGCCCCACCATTCCTGAATCACCACGACCGCCGGGCCTTTTCCCGATTCGGGGACGGCGAAGTAGCCCCGGCAGGTGTGCCCATTCGACGGAAACTCGACGCGCTGGCCCATTCGTATCACCTCGGCGCGGATTCTACTGTGCGACAATGGCGCCGTGCATCTGACCAGGGAACAGGTGACCGGTCTCTCGCAGAGACGCAGCTGTCCGCGCTGCGATCTCGAGAAGACCTTCGGGAACGCGCTCTGCCGCCGCTGCCGGAGCAAGCTGCCTTCGCACATGCGCGCCGGGATCGAGAACATCCCGTCGAAAGACGGATGGCTCGTCGGACGCGCGCTGCGCGCCGCCGCGAACTACTTCGACGTGCACTTCGCGTCGATCCGCAAGTTCGGCGGCGGCCGGAAGCGGTGACACGCGCAGCGTGTCATCCTGAGCGTGTTAGCGAGGGATCCGGTTGCGCCGCGCCATCCCCCAGTCCCCTCGCCCCGCTTCAGCGGGGAGAGGGTGGCGCGCAGCGCCGGGTGAGGGGCGGTTTAGCGCGTGAGCAACACCCCTCACCCTAACCCTCTCCCCGCAAGCGGGGAGAGGGGACTGTGATGTGCCGCCCGTTCTCCGGCATCCTTTTGTGCCTTACCGCGAATCCGCGCGACCGCGTAACCGCGCGACCGTTCTCATCTCCCCCCGCTCGACGCGTTCGCCACTTCCGCGAGCTCGCGCGCCCGTGCATCGCCCGGCGCCTGCGAGGCGAGCTCCTCGGCGCGCCGCGCGACATCCGGTCCGCCGCCCGTGCCGCGGAGCGACTCGCCCCAGAGGGCGCCGAGGGATGCGAGACGGTGGCGGCGCGTGGCGTTCGACCACTGCTTGGCGAAGTCCGCGCCGCGCAGCACGCGCGTGATCGTGTGCTTCTTCCCATCCGCGATCGACTTGTAGTGCAGACGGATCGTCGCGATCGTCTCGCGCTGATTCACCGGCGTCTTCAGATCGAGCGCGTATAGACCGGTCACGGAGATGTTGTGCAGCAGCGCGGACTCCGTCATCGGCATGCTGTCGCCGATCCGGGTGAAATGCGCGACCGCGTCGCCGTTCAACTCGATCTCGAGACGCGCATCGGTGGCAATCGGCGGATTCGAGCCGCGCTCCGGAACCTCGATCGAGGCCGTGTCGACGGTGAAGCGAAGAATGCCGCGATGTCCGTTCACGCCGACCGGCGCGGGCGAGCCTTCGACTTCGAGACGCACCCCGCGGCGCACGCGGCGCGGCGGCGCGCCGGCGAAGTAGTTCACCAGTGCTTCGACGTTCACGGCCGATGCGGATGGACGTCCGCCGTTCTCGATCGTCGTCTTGATGCGGCGGAAGACTTCCGGATCGGTCGAGATCCCGAACACCGCCTTCGGCGCGAGCGGCAGAGTCGCGGCGTACGCTTCGGTCACGAGGCGCGTGTCGGCGAGCCTCGCTGCCGCCTGCGTGCGTGCGGCCGGTTCCGGCGCGGTCTCGAGCGCCGGGGCCTCCGCGGTCACACGAATCGGCGATTCCGCCGGCGGCGGGGGAGCGGCGGCGAGATCCGCGACGATGCCGCCGGCGACGTCACCAACGACGCCGCCCTCAACGCGACCGGAGGCTCTGCCCTCGGCGCCGGCCTCGTTGGCGACCTGCTCTTCGCGGAGGTCATCGTCGCGGAGCCCGGCCCGCTCGCGGCGCGCTTCCGGCTCCATGCGCGGTGCGGCTTCGGCAATCTGCATCACGGAAGCCGGCGGTGGCGCCGGCGCCGACGACGTCTGCGGCGCGGCCTGCGCGATCTCGACGTTCACTTCATCCATCGCGACGGGCGCGGGCGCGGCTTCCTTCGCCGCGCTCGCGATCGGCGATGCTCCGCGCTGCCGCTGCGGAGCGAACACGAACACGAGACTCGCGACCGAGACGAGCACGAGGATCGATGCGGCGATGCGCAGATTGAATCCGACGGAGCGCGAGAAGCGCTCGCGCTCGGCTTCGACGCTCAGATACTTCGGAATGTCGGACTTGATGCGATCCGCCAGCCCCTCCGGCGGTCGCGGGACGGATGCCAGCGTCAGTTTGCGCTGGAGCTCTGCTTTTCGTTTCGAAGTCATGGCACTTCCTCGCCGAGCATCGACTCCAGGATCGAGAACGCGCGATGCAACCGTTTGCGAATCGCCACCGTGGTGATGCCCTCGATCCGGGCAATCTCTTTCACCGGCAGTCCACCCCAGAAGTGTGCGGTCACCGTGAATCGCAGGTCTTCGGGGAGCTTCATCACTGCCTCGCGGAGGTGCTCGGCCTCCTCCTGTTCCACCAACACGTCATCGACGGCCGGCGTTTGGTCTCTCACATCGATCGCATCGGGCTCGTCCAGCGATGTGACGCGACGTGGACGCCGGATGTGATTCAGAAACGTCGTGTAGGCGATACGGTAAAGCCACGTAAAGAGTTGCGAGCGTCCGTCGAATCCGGACAGTGCGCCCCACGCTTTCTGGTACGTCTCCTGCGTCAGATCGGCCGCGAGATCGCTGTCGCCGCACAGACGGTAGATCGATGCAAATACGGCCGAGTACGTTCTCTCGACCAGTTCTTCCGCGGCCGCGGCGTCGCCCGCACGAATCGCGCCGAGGAGCCGTTGCTCCTCCGACCACGGATGCGTTGTCACTGCCTCACGCTCCGTCTCGCGAACCGGGAACGGTGCGACTTCGGCCACGACAGTTTGGACACCGATGTTGTCAGAAACGAAACCACACGCACGCTATCCTACCGATATGAAACCGGTTGTCGCGATCGCACTCGTCCTTTTCCTGTCCGCCTGCAAGCCCGCGGAGCCGCCGCAGCGCGAAGCCGCGAAGAGCCCTCCGCCGGACGCGAGCACGCACGAGGCCGAGATCGTGAAGTGGCGCGAGAACCGGATCACGCGCCTGAAAGCAGAGGATGGCTGGCTCTCGCTCGTCGGCCTTCACTGGCTGAGGGAAGGCGAGAACACGCCGATTCCCGGCGTCGCGATCAACCTGAAGGATGGCAAGGCGACGCTGAGGCCGTCCGCGCCGATGACGATCGACGGCAAGCCCGTCACCGCGCCGGTGCAACTGAACGACGACTCCGCGGAGAACGGGCCGGCGATCGTGCAGATGGGCACGAAGCGCTTCAACGTCATCAAGCGCGGTCCGCGCTTCGCGCTGCGCGTGAAGGACTCGCAGGCGGAGACGCGCACGCAGTTCGCGGGCATCGAGTCCTATCCGATCGATCCGAAGTGGCGCGTCGAAGCGCGTCTCGAGCCGTACAGCCCGCCGAAGAAGATTCCGATCCTCGACGTTACCGGGATGATGTCCGACAGCACATCGCCCGGCGCGCTCGTGTTCACCATCGACGGCAAGGAACATCGCCTCGATCCGATCCTCGAGGAGGAAGGCGGCGACTACTTCATCATCTTCAAGGACGAGACGAGCCGCAGCGAGACGTATCCCGCGGGACGCTATCTCTACGCGAAGCCCGCGGACGCGAACGGCAAGGTGATCGTCGACTTCAACAAGGCGTACAACCCGCCGTGCGCGTTCACGCCGTTCGCGACGTGTCCGCTGCCGCCGGCGCAGAACCGGCTGCCGGTGCGCGTGGAGGCGGGGGAGAAGAACTACGCCGGTGGCCACGCGTGACGTAGAGGCGGGCTTCAGCCCGCGCTACAAAAAGCGGAACGCCGACTGGAAGTCGGCGGACCGGCCGATTGGAAATCGGCGTTCCGTGTCCGTTGCCGGCGCGGAGTTGCAGCGCGGGCATCCTGCCCGCCGTAACGCCGGCATCCTGCCGGCGACTTCGCTGGCTGGAAGCCAGCGATACGGCGGCCTGGAAGGCCGCGCTACAAAAAGCGGAACGCCGGCTTTCAGTCGGCCGGTCCGCCGATCTCCGATCGGCGGTTCGCCCGGCGCTACGCCAACTAAACCCGCCTGCTACGCCGCTCGTCCGCAAGAACCTGCGCGACGCACGCGGTGAGCGCCTGCGCGTAAGGCACGTGCAGAAACTCGTTCGGCCCGTGGGCATTGCTCTGCGGTCCGAGGACTCCCGTGATCAGGAACTGCGCCTCGGGGTAGCGCGCGCCGAGCATTCCCATGAAGGGAATCGAGCCGCCTTCGCCGAAGGTCATCGCGCCTTTGCCGAAGTACGTGCGCGACGACTTCTCGACGGACTCCTCGAGCCATGACGCGATCTTCGGCGCGACCCAGCCGCCGCCGCCTTTTTCAGGATCGAACGAGACGCTCGCGCCGTACGGAGGATCGCTTTCGAGGAGCTCCTTCAGTTTGCGATCGATGTCGGTCGCATCGAGCGAGGGAGGAATGCGGAGCGAGAGTTTCAGCGCCGTCTTCGGGCGCATCACGTTGCCGCTCTGCACCAGGTCGGGAAATCCACCCTGTCCCGTGTAGGCGAGCGCCGGCTTCCACGTGCGGTTGACGAGCAGCTCCAGTGGATCCTTCGTGACCGGCTGCGTTCCCGCGACGAACGGGAACTTGCTCCACACTTCATGGCCGAGCACGCGCGCGGTCGCTTTGAGCTCTTCGAGACGCTCCGGCGGGACATCGACATGCAGCCACTCGGGGATGATCTCGCCGGAGGTCGCATCTTCAAGGCGATCGAGGAGCATGCGGATGATGCGGAAGCTCGACGGGACGATGCCGCTCGCGTCGCCGCTGTGCACTCCCTCGGTGAGCACGTCCACCGTCAGATTGCCGACGATCGAGCCGCGCAGCGACGTCGTCATCCACAGCTGGTCGTAGTTGCCGCAGCCGGAGTCGAGGCAGATCACCAGCCGCGGCGTGCCGATGCGATCGGCGAGTAGCTCGATGTACGCGGGCAGATCGACCGAGCCGCTCTCCTCGCAGCACTCGATGAGCACGACGATGCGCGCGTGGGGCATCTTCTGCTGCTGCAGCGAGCGGATGGCGGAGATCGTCGCGAAGATCGCGTAGCCGTCGTCCGCGCCTCCGCGGCCGTAGAGCTTGCCGTCGCGCATCACCGGCGTCCACGGGCCGAGACCGTCTTCCCATCCCACCATCGCCGGCTGCTTGTCGAGGTGGCCGTACATCAGCACGGTCGCCGAGGCGTCGCCGTCGATCTCCATGAAGATCACGGGCGTGCGCTCGTCGATCTCGTGGACTTCGATCCTCAGCCCTTCCACGCCCTGCTGCTCGACCCATTTGCGGGCCAGCGCAACCGCCTTGTGCATGTGGCCGTTGCGCCGCCATTCGGGATCGAAGAGAGGCGACTGGTTCGGGATGCGGATGTAGTCGTGGAGGGTGGGGACGATCGAGGACGACCAGACGTCGTCGATGTGGCTGCGGGTCTGCTCGGGGTTCATCGCGACGGCGGAGGATAGCATCGAAGACCCCTTTCGTGCGATGATCTCCATAAGTCCGGAAAATCTGCGGCAAATTTGATACTCTTACGCGGTCCAACGGGTCCGTGGATGGGTCTTATCGGCGTGCAACGTCGCCTCGGCGACCGAATGGTGATAACGTCGCATGAGTCTTAAAACCGCTAGTCTGCAACGGTCCGCCGATCAACGGGGAGGCAAGGCTGCCGTGCTGGAAGAAAACGCGAGCGAAGTGACGGCTGCTTCTCGTGCTCGCACCGAGAAGGAGGTCCCGCCTCTCCCGGCGACTCCCGAGCGGGAGGCGCTGTCTCCCGCGGATCAGGTAGAGATCCTCTACAACAAGCACCGTTCGCTGCTGCTCTACGTTGCCGCGCGGAAGTTCCGCGTTCCGGAGTCCGAGGCGGAGAATCTCGTGCAGGAAGTCTTCTACTCGTTCCTGCAGAGCGTGTCGAAAGAAGAGTCGACGAAGATCGAGAACGTGCGCGCATGGCTGGTGGCGGCGATGTGCAACGCCAGCCGGCATTTCTGGCGCGCGTCTGGAAGGACCGAGTCGCTGCCGGAGGATTTCCAGGACCGCTGCGATCCGTCGACGAACGGGCTGGCCGATCAGTTCGCGATCAGGATCACGGTGCGGCAGGCGCTCCAGTATCTGCAGCCGCGCTGCCGCGAGACGCTCCGCCTGCACTATTTCGAGGGCCGCTCGGCGGGCGACGTCGCCCGCGAGCTCGAGACGACGAACCGCTACGCCGAGAAGCTGATCCACAACTGCCTCAAGCACGTGCGCGAGATCTACCTGAAAATCACGGCGGTGACGCGATGAGAGCCGGACACTGCACCGAAGAGGATCTCATCGCCCTGCTCGACACGCCGGCCAGCTCGAATGAGCACGCGACGTCGTGCACCGAGTGCCGAGCGAAGCTGGATTCGTTCCGCGTCGTGATATGCGGCCTGAAGGACGACTCGGTGTGGAACGACACTCCGCTTTGCGAAGCGCCCGTCCCCCAAACGATCGCCAACCTCCGCGCCTTCGCCGATCGGATGGCGAGCGAAGACGCGCAAGCCGAGACCTGCGTCCGCGACCTGCTCGAGGGTCCGCGCGAAGGGTGGATGCCGAAGCTGCAACTGCACCCGGAGTACCGCACGGCGGGCGTGGTGCGGAAGCTGATCGAGTCGACCACGCACGCGATCGACACGATGCCCCCCGACGCCGTCGCGATGACGACCCTGGCCACCGAGATCGCCGACCACCTCGATCCGGCCGCGTATACGAACGACACCGTCCCCCGCCTCCGCGGCGCCGCTTGGCGCGAACGCGCGTACGCGCTGTTCTACACGGGCGCCTTCTCGGACGCCGAAGCAGCTCTTCGCGCCTCGGAAAGTAACTTAAGTGACTGTTTGGTGAATGAGTACGAGCTGGCGCGGGTGGGGATCGTACGGGCGTTGGTGGAGAGGGGGCTGGAAAACTACTCTCCGGCGATCATCCACGCTAACGCGAGCGCGCGAGTCTTCGAGGCGTATCGCGATGCGACGCGGAGCGCCTCTGCAAGACTCGCGGAAGTCCACCTGCTCTTCAGCACGGGCGAGCACAAAGCCGCATACGAAATACTCGTCGACTTGAAAAGGCGGTTTGAGTGTTCCAAGGACGCCGACACGTATGCACGAGTCTTGGCGAATCTTGGCCATTGCTGCTGGGCACTGGGCAAATCCGATGAGGCTCTTTGGTACCACGATGCAGCAGCGAAACTCCTGACAGAGCTCGGCGTTCATTCGGACGCGGTACGTGAGAGCTGGAATGTTGCTCTTGTGCTGATCCGAGAAGGTCGACTCGACGAGGCAGTGCCGCGGCTTGAGATGTTGCGGCAGGAGTTCGAACGATTAGGGATGACGGCTTCGTACACGCAGGTCACACTCGACCTCGCTGAGATCCTTGTTACTCGTGGTGCGCATGGTGAGGTTGACCAGCTTTGCTCGCACGTGATGCGTACTCTCGAAAAGAACCAACTCGAGCACACCGCTCCAGCTCTGACTGCGCTGGCGCTGATGCAAGAGGCCGCGAGAAATCGTACAACCACGCCCGCGTTGGTCCGCCGTGTTCGGGACTACCTGCGGCGCATGCCCGACGAGCCGAACCTACTTTTCGCCCTTCCTCCCGAATAGTGCCACTTCAGGGGTAGGGATTTGACGCGCTGCGTCACTCCCTAAGGTAAGGGCGCGCCCTCCCGAGATAAGCCGAAGGAGGGCGTCATGAAAACTCGTCGTGTGGCTGCCGTTGTCCTTGCCGGAGTTGTGTCCCTTCACATTGCGCCTTTTGCCGCGGCGATGCCGCGTGACGATCGCGGGGATGTCGGATCGAAGATCGTTCATATCCTGAAAGTACTGCAGAAGCGACTTTTTGGCCTCGTTCCGTACAACGACGCGCCCGTTCCGCCGCGTCCGTGACGGTGTGGTGCCGGACGCTCATGAGAAAGTGAGAGTGCGTGGGTCATCCACGCACGCCGGTGAGCGCCGCTGTGTCGGCGCTCGCCACCGTACTTCCAGCTACGTGCTGACGACGGCGCGGGGGACCGTCAGTGCATAAATTGCCGTGGCGGTACTACCGCGGGCGATAGGCGTGGGAGGCGTGGGAGTACAGCGGCTCCGTCGTGTGATGGCCGCGCGCAATTCTAAGTGACAAGCGCGTCTTTGAAGCACGGCTCCTCTGCGCTCGGGTGAATATATGCACGAGCTTGGCTATGCCGCCGCCCAAAGGCCACGGCACACATTCAGCCGCTCGCTCTGACAATTTGGTCAAGCGCCGTGATGAGTAGCCAAAGTGCTACGGCAATCTCGACGACGTACTGAAGCGGTCGGTGACGAACCAAGTGGTATATCGAAATCGCAATTGCCACGAGCGGCAGGACCCAGGAGAAAAAGAAAAACATCCAAACTGAAATGTCGTAATTAACGAGGCCGAGGCGAGATGCATCCGATCGGCGATCACCTTTTTGTGCTCGCGTCGCATTCACGATCGTCGGCCGCTCGATCTCGTGCGCACGAGCACGATGACCGATGCCACGAGCATCACGACTCCGAGAACAAAGTTGATTTCCGGCAGAAGAACGTCACGTGCAGGATCGCCGCCGTAGTTCGGTGCAGCGCTCAAAGAAGCGATCATAGCGATCGTCATGATCGCGTACGCGATCAGCAGCGGCGACGCAAACAACGCGAACCACGCGTACGGCCTCAGACGTGGAGACAGCAGGCTACAAAACGACACCGTCCCCGTTCATCCTGAGGAAAGCGGAGTAGTACGCGATGGCCACTCCCACCACGATTCCAGCGACCCAGAGTGATACGAGCGGAAGCACTCCCCATCGACGCGCGACGATCGTTCCGAGCGCAAGGTAGACCGCGAGCGCCAACAGCGTCACAACGAGAGGCACTTCGTTTCCCCACCTTCGATAGTGTTCACCCTTCGGCGTTTGAAAAAGCCCGAACGATTTGCCTTCGACTTCTTCGTACTTTCGGATCGCCGACGTTTCCCAGATACCGCCGGCGATGCCGATGCCAAAAGCTATCAACACGATCGCCGCAGCGCGCATGAGCGTGACGCGGGCCATCAGTTGAAGCCTCCTCCGCCGTACCACGGATTTGGACTGCCGCCGAGTGCAGCAGGCGGTAAGTTCGCCGATCCACCGCACGACTTGATCAGATGGTTCACGTAGCTGTTGCTGTTCGGCCCCATGATGTTGTACGGCGGTAGGTTGCTGCCCATGTTCTTGTGCAAAGACAGCGCGCATCGTTCGAAGTCGCAACCGGAAGCTTTCGATTGCACCGGGACAGAGAACCACGGACCAAAGAACCCGTCATCGTATCCAGCTGCGAGATACTCGTCCTGCGTCAACGTTAGTCCCTTGCCGGTTATGTTTTCCCATCCGACCGTCTTATCGAACGGCGCTTTCGGATCACCCTTGCCATCGCTGCACGGACATGTCACCCGCAGACGACAATGAAGCGGCTTGAAGTGGGTGTAGAACCCGACGACGCCGATCACGGCTCCCGCCCATCCGCCCGGCTTAACTGCACGACAAACGAGCTCCGCTTTCAGGCCTAGCGGATCGCTGGCATTGATCGGATTCCCGCCAACGTAGGCATAGAGGTTCGTTCCTCCGTTGAACCCGATCGGATCACTCTGGGTATACCGGCCCCACGAAGTTTTGTACCACCTAAAGACATTCGCGTTCTCCTCCGGTCCTTCCCACGTCATTGCGAGTTCTTGGCCGGGGAACCGCAGTGGCTGTTCGACTCGTTGCCCATCGCGCACCTCGTAGATGCTACCAAATGGCTCGTATTCGACGCGCCACGCGATGCTCGCGGCAGTGTCAGTTTGGAGAATCGGCGTTCCGAGGTGGTCGGCGAACGTGAAGCGCGTGAACGACCCGGGGTTGAACTGCGCCACAGGGCGGTTGCCGAACCAGATGATCTCGTAGTGAGCGTTGTTCGCGAACGAGGGATTGGGGTCGGCGTCGGGCTCCCAGACGTTTGTCGCGTCGTCGCGCGTCGCCGACAGCAGTTGCAGTTCCGGAGTGTAAACGTAGTAACGCCGCGCCGACGTATCCGGACCGTTGGTCGGAAACTCCGTGCGGATCGCGCGCACGCCACGGCCGTCGTAGGAGTAGGCAACGGTGTGCGGAACAGGGTCCTCCGAATTGAAGCTGTCGCTGACAGACGCGAGCAGGTTCCGCGGCCAGTACGAGCGCGTCACCGCGTACGCGGTCTCGTTGCCCGCCTCGTCATGCCTCACCGGGCGGCAGAGGTCATTCAGGGTCACGGCCGTGACCACCGGCGTGGTCTCATCGTAGGAAAACGACATGATACGCCCGAGCGGTTGAATGCCGGCGCGGAGAAGGTCCTTCTTCGATTTGGGCCGGTCGGTCGGCTTGAACTTCTTCGGATTTCCTGCGCTCAGATTCTCGGGTCCGCCGGGGATCACTTCGGTCAGTTGTGCTCGCACGATGTTGCCCATGGCATCCCACTGGTAATCGCCCTTGCGCCAGAGCGCGGCGCCTGTGTTCGCCTTCGTCAGCCGATGCAGATCATCGTACTCGAACTGCCGGTTGTACTCCGAGTCTTTCCCGTCGTTGATGCTCGTGATGTTGCTGGCTGGGTCGTAGCCAATCAGGTACCGCGCGATCTCGCCGCTATTTCCGTTGACTCCGTCGATTGTCAGATCGTTCCTTGTCATCCGGTAGCGCGCGTCGTACTGCATCGTTTGTGTCGTGCTGTTCGCGAACTTCAACTCGGTCAGGGGTCCGAACGGGAGGTACTTCGCGGATGTGATGACGCCGGACGCGGTGAGGGGACGGCCGGCGAAGTCGAATGTGTAGTCCACCATCAGTTGCGTCGACGGATACGCGATGGACGCGCGATTCCCGTCGCGGTCGTAGGTGAACTTCGTCGTGGCCTGATGAAGCGGCCCCGGTGCCGGAATGCGTCCGTCGCCGCTGAGTTTGCCGACAAGCGGTTCGGGGTCGCCCGCTCCGCACGGCGTTGTCCCCGCGGAATCGCGTCCGTCGTCACCTGTCGGCGGAGGAGAGGAAGGCGGCGTCATGAACGCGCGATGCTCTTCGCGAAGCAGGCCGCGTCGCTCGTAGCGATAATCTGTCGTTCCCGCCGGATCGGACATCTTTGCCAGCCGCCCGATGCCGAACGTGCCGGTCGTGGTG
>DATLFB010000035.1:0-11808 GCA_035525285.1 Thermoanaerobaculia bacterium | reverse complement strand
CCTCTCCGTCACCCTTTTCGAGAAAACTGAGTTGATTCAGGCACTTACGTCGTCTCACCCCGATCCAAATGAACACGATCCACTCAACCAACTGAATCTATTCAACTTTTGACCGGACAGTAGTGATCCAAAATCCAAAATCTAAAATCCAAAATCACGGAGGTGCGCGATGCCTGAATTCACGTCACACGAACCCGGAACGTTCTGCTGGGTCGAGCTCGCAACGAACGACGTCGGCGCAGCGAAGAAGTTCTACATGGATCTCTTCGGCTGGGGTGTGAACGAGCTCTCGATGGGGCCCGACGGGAACTACTACATCTTCACGAAGAACGGGAAAGACTGCGCGGCCATGTATCAGCTGACGCCGGAAATGGCCGGAATGCCGCCCAACTGGATGTCGTACGTGTCCGTCACGAACGCCGATGCCGTGGCCGAGCAGATCAAGAGCCTCGGCGGCAACGTCGTGAAGGCACCGTTCGACGTGATGGATCAGGGCCGCATGGCCGTGATCGCCGATCCGCAGGGCGCGTACTTCTGCATCTGGCAGCCGAAGCAGGGCATCGGCGTGCATGTGCGCGACGAGCCGGACACTCTCTGCTGGAACGAGCTGCAGGCGCGCGACGTCGACGCCGCGAAGAAGTTCTACTCCGGCCTCGGATGGGGGATGAAGGAGTCGCCCGAATACACCGAGTGGAAAGTCGGCGAGAAGGCGATCGGCGGGATGATGCAGTCGCAGGCGCCGCCGCAAGTGCCGTCGTACTGGATGCCGTACTTCGCGGTCGCTGATTGCGACGCGAGCGTGGCGAAGGCGAAGTCGGGCGGAGCGAACGTGTTCGCAGGACCGATGGACTATCCCGGGGTCGGTCGTTTTGCCGTGCTCGGCGATGCGCAGGGCGCGGTCTTCGCAGTGATCAAACTGGAATTAGGACCACATGCCTGACGTTGCAGGATCGGCTTCTGAAGGGGTTTGCAACATTTGTGGCTCTCCGACAGGCAGCACAGTTACAGAAAGGAGAATCCGCAAATGAGACAGACCGGAACCGTCAAGTGGTTCAACGACGCCAAGGGCTTCGGCTTCATCACGACTGCTGGTGGCGAAGATGTGTTCGTTCACTTCAGCGCCATTCAGTCCCGTGGCTTCCGCTCGCTTCAGGAAGGCGCGCAGGTCGAGTTCGAGGTGACCGAAGGTCCGAAGGGACTTCAGGCCGCGAACGTGACCATCCCGTAAGCTCGGAAACGACCGAAAACGAAAAAGCGGCGGGCCCCAGGGCTCGCCGCTTTTGTTTGGAGTGCGGTGACGCAAGTCACCGCTGTCGTACGGCGTAGAAAAGCGGCGACTGGCGTCGCCGCACTCCACACTCACTTCTTCCGCGTGTAGTGGATCTCCATCTGCTTGAACATTTTTCCGTCTGGTCCCGGCGCCCACATCTCGAAGATCGTGTGATCGGCGTCGATGACCTTGATCTTCTCTTCGTACTTCACATCCTTGCCGGTCATCGGATCGGGATACGTCGCGTCGAACGTCATCGTTCCATCCGCGTTGGCTTTGCCGGTCGACAACATCATCCCGGTGCCCATGTTGTCCATCCACGTGCCCCAGTACTGCTTTTTGATGTTGTCGTAGCCGGTGAATCCGAGGCCTTCGAACGGCATGCCGGAGAACGTGCCAGTGAAGCGCTGTTCCATGTAGCGGCCGCCCATGATCCACTTGTTTTCGGCGAGACCTTCGCCGCTCATCGGATCGGCGCCCGGCATCATCCACCAGGTCATCTTCGTGTTCCAGGTGCCGGCCATCCCGTCGAGCATCTTGTGCGGCGCACCGGGAGTGCCGGCGGCCATCATGGCCTCCATCATCTTGGGATCCATCTGCGGTTTCTTCGCTTCTTGTGAATGATCATGCTGAGCGACCGCGGACACGCAGACCAGGAGCAGGGCGAAAACGAAACAGAGCTTGACTCGCATGAGAGTCCTCCTTTTTGTTGTTGGACGAGTTGTGGGCGAAATATATCAGGACGCGGCGGCGCGCTTCATCAGGCGCTCGATCTCGTCCGCGTCCCACGGCCGTGAGATCACACAGGAGTTGATCCCGCCGACGCCCATGCTCAGCTTCCCGCAGTAGCCGCGGGACACTTCGTAGCCGTCCGCCTGGACGAACTTCGCGGAGTGCACTTTCACGTCCGCATGCAGGTCGCCCTCGGTCAGCGCCATCGGGAAGAGCTTGCCCTTGGCCATGCCGAGGTGTTGTGCGGTCAGCTCCCACCCCCCGCCGACGGACATGCCGTGGCCGAACGTGCCCTTGCGCGCGGTGAAGATCACGTCGGGATGGAGGAGCTCGAGCGCATTCTCGATCTCCATCGCGTCGCCGGGAGTCGCGGTCGCGTGCATGTCCCACGTCGTGACGTCGGCGGCGTGCAGCTCGTCGAGCGCGGCCTTGATCGCGAGTTGCGGCCCGCCCTTCGACGGCGTGATGATGTGATGCGCGTCCGAGGACGTGCCGACGCCGACGATCTCCAGTCCGACCGGACGGAAGCCCTGCTGCATCAGCACCTCGGCATCGCCGATGATCCAGACGCACGAGCCGCCCGCGACGTGCGTGCCCTTCAGTCCCGTCAGCGGCCGCGAGACGTCCGCATCCGCCGACAACACGTTGGCGTTGTAGAACGCGGAGATCACCATCTCGTGCGGCGGCGGATCGGTCATCCCGACGACGACCGCCGTCGCTTCGCCGCGCTGAATCGCGTCGACGCCCATCTTGACCGCGACGCCGAACGACGCGCATGCGGCGACCGGCGCGAATGCGGGACCGACGATCTTGCCGAGCATCGAGATCTGCGAGGCCGCGACGTTGACGATGTTCCAGAGCAGATTCGGCGAGTTCGCCGCCCACGGCTCTTCGGGACAGCCCCACTTCCTGTTCAGCGCGCGAATCTTGTTCAGCTTCTGGCGGATGATCGAGAGCTTCGCCGATCCCGACGACGGCGGCACGGGCTCGGAATGAATTTCGCGCGCCTCGGCGAGATACGTCGTGAGCGCGTCGCTCTTCGCGGCCCAATACGCCTCCGACTCGTACTTCGCCTCGATCCATTCCTCGGAGCCGATGGTGAGCTCGGACGGATTGCGCGGCGCGTTCGCATCCGCGTGGCCGTCGAGATGAGCGCGCAGTGCAGCGCAGCGTTCCGGCGCGGCCCAGAACTCGTTCCAGCGGCGCAGCGCGCGCTCGTACTTGATGGCCTCCGACTGCGTGACGCTGATGTCGCCGATGCCGCTGCCTACGTAGACATGGCAGCCTGTGCCGAGGGACTGCAGATATTGCTCGATGCCGGGATTCTGCGAGAGCGACTGGATGAACGAGCCGATGGCGAACTTCGCCATGGGACCCATTTTTTCTTTCAGCTGCGCGAAGCGCGCGGGGAGAAATCGCTGGTCGAACCACTCGTGGTATGTTTCAAAGTCGAACTCGGGGTAGCCCACCAGAAAATTCGACTGACCGTAGCCCGTGTAGGGAGACAGCCACGTGTCCGCGTGCTCCAGATTGCGCTCGAAGGCTTCGATGTTCGGCGACTTCGGCGCGACCACGCCCCATCCGAAGACACCTACTCTCTTGCGTTGCGACATCGGCGTTGCATTGTATCGAAATTGCATCAGCCCCCTTCCGCGCGCGACTCAGCGCGTGATCCCGACGTCAGAGAGGTTTGCGTGAAGAGCATAACGACGAGGTTCATCGCCGTGATTTTGATCATCGCCGCCGGGCTGATCGGCTGCCGGAAGCGCGAGAGTGCGCCCGGCGGCGCGACGGAGACGATCGCGCCGGCGGAGCCACAGCCGGCCGCGGCGACGGACACCGAGGCCTTGACCCAGACCGTGAATGTGGAAGGGGACAACCGTTCGGAGGCGGAGGGAGGGACGCTGACGCAGACATCCACCGCGACGACGCCCGCAACGACCACGACCGCGCCGCCGCCACCGACGACCACCACGCGTTGATGTGACCGCCGCACTCTACGAGCCGCTGATCGAGCGCGACCTGAAGGCGATTCCCGCCGCGGCGCGCGCGTTCGCGCAGTCGCACTCGCTCGACGAGCTTTTTCTCGCCGTCGCACGCTTCGCGGTTCTCGCGTACGCGCCGTCGCTCCACTCCAAACGCGCGGTGATGGCCTGCCGCGCCGCGCACGAGCTGCACGCAGGATTCGATGTCATCGTCGAATGCGCACGCTACGCCGCCGAGAGCCGGCAACCATGGAGCGAGCCGCCGATGCTCGATCCGCCCGATCCGTCCGATGAGCCGCTCGATCTCACCGACCGCCACCGCGCCGAACGCTGGCTCTCCGCCCATCTCGACGACGAGAATCTCGCGCCCACACTCGCCGCCGTCGCCGGCGACGACGCCCTCCTCATGCTCGACACCGCCATCGCCCTGATCCCGATCCTCGGCGAGAAAGGCAAGTACGCTCTGCTACGAATGCCGATCTGGGAACTAACATCGGGCCCGCAGGTGAAGTCGCCCGACGAATCACTCGACACACTCATTAACCGCGTCGTCACCTCCCGCGGCGCCGTCGACGAAGTACAACGCGTCTTTGTCTATGCAGCGCGCCAGTCCCCTCTCCCCGCCACGCGGGGAGAGGGCCAGGGTGAGGGGCCCCCCTCCTATCGCCTCGCCCGCGACTACGCCCAAACCCTGATCGCCCACGCAATCGCGAAGCGGCTCGCGTTACCCGAGACATTCCTCGCCGCCGTGCACGACAATCTCGAGCATGGGGAGAGCTTCGCGGAGTGGAGCTTTGCATAGACGAATGAAGGCAGAAGGCAGAAGGCAGAAGGCAGAACGAAGAAGTTCTCACTTCTGCCTTCTGCTTTCTGCCTTCTGCCTTCATCTCCTGCTCACCGCGTGCACGACGACCGCTCCGGCTCGCGCAATCGATCCGCCAAACGACGGAGCCGTATGGTTCCTCCTCGCCGAGGACGACGACGGCACCATCCTCACCTCCCACAACCCAGATAAGCGCATGGTCCCCGCGTCGAACCGCAAGGTCTTCGCCGCCGCGACCATCGCCACCTGCCTCGGTCCCGACACGCGCCTGACAACCGAAATCTGGCGCGACGGCGAAGACCTCATCATCGTCGGCGATGGCGACCCGTCCCTCGGCTCATGGCGCTACGAGCGCACCGAGGATTTCAATCGCGTCGCCGAAACACTCGCGGCGCGCGGCGTCACTCGCTTTCGCGACGTCATCGCCGACGTCTCGCGGTTCGATCGCAACACGATTCCCGGCGGCTGGAAGCACGGCAATCTCGGCAGCGACTACTCCGCCGCCGTCGACGCGCTCGCGTGGGGCGAGAGCGAGATCCCCGTCGATCGCGCGGTCGGCGATCCAGCGCTCCACACCGCGAACGCGATGCGCGACGCGCTCTTCTCGCGCGGCATCGCTGTCGCGGGTGTGACGCGCGTGAATACGGAACGTCGCGCGTGGGGCGAGAAACTCGCGGAGATCCGCTCGCCGTTCGTCGCGCATCTGCTCGCCACGGTGCTGAAGAACAGCCACAACCTCTACGCGGAGATGCTGCTCAAACGCTCGTCGAACGGCACGTACGAGGCGTCCTTCGCGCTCGAGCGCGCGTTCGCGGTCAACGAAGCGCGCGTGGAGGGAGCCGACTTCCGCTTCGTCGACGGCTCAGGCCTCGCGCCCGACAACCTCGTCACGCCGCGCGCGATGATCCGCATGCTGCGCTGGATGAACGACCCCGCGCGCCGCGGCCTCTGGTGGTCGCTGCTCGCGCAGCCGAACAACGAAGGCACGCTCCGCCGCCGCCTCGTCGCGTTCGAGCATCGCCTCCGCGGCAAGACCGGCACGATCAACGGAGTCGCCGCGCTCAGCGGCATCATCGCGATGGAGGACGGCCGCTTCCGCTACTTCTCGATCGCGGTGAATCACCACATCGTCGACGGCGATGAAGCGGCGAAGATCATCGACTCGCTGGTCGAGCAGATCGCCCGCTGACGGAACGCTAGCTGGGGTAGTGGAGGACAGGCAATCCTGCCTGTCCTTGAAGGCGGGACAGGCAGGATTGCCTGTCCTCCACTGTTTTCAGCCGCCCCCCTTCCTGAACGCCTCGCCGAAGAACGTCATCGTCGTGACCTCTCCCTCGGGCGACAAATCGAACGCGACCTGTTCGTCCACCCCGTCGCCCTCCGACTCCGCCGTGAACACGTCGTAGTGAAAGTGCGCGAGCGGAATCGTGAGACGGTTCCACTGCAGCACGAGCGCGTCGTGCACGAGCGTCACCGTCGCTTTTCCATACGGCGCGCTCTCGTACGTTCCCGCGTACGCGGCGAGCGGCCGTGACGGCTGCGTGTTGGCCTTGCGCGTCGCCAGCCGCTCTTCCTTTTCCTTCGCCTCTTTCTCGTTCACCTTCCGCTCGACCATCAGGTAGTACGCGTTCCAGTCGCGCGACGGCTTGCTGCTGAGCATGTCCGCGAGCGTGTTCCGCAGCGCGATGAGCGCGGTGCCGCGGCCGAGGTTCGCCATCAGCACGAAACCGGTAGCACGCCGCGGGAGGAGATCGACGTGCGTGCGGAAGCCGTTCAGCGCGCCGGAGTGCGAGACGAGCAGCTCACCGCGGTAGTCCTGCACGTACCATCCGAGGGCGTAGGACATCACGTTCGACTCGGGGTGAGAATCGCGCGTCGAGTTCTCGAGGCGGATCGGTGTATGCGGCGATTTCGTCTCGCCGAGTGACTCCGCCGAAACGAGGCGCACGCCTTCGAAGACCCCGTCGGCGAGCTGGAAGCGGATCCAGTTCGCCACGTCGCGCGCGGTCGACTTGATCGCGCCCGCGGCTCCGACATTCGCCGTCTCGATCGGACGTTGCGGCGAGATCCGATCCTTTTTCCAGTCGTAGCGATAGCCGGTCGCGTGATCGTTCGCGTTCCAGTCGGCGTCGGAGATCAACGTGCGCGTCATGCGCAGCGGATGAAAGAGGCGCGCGCGCGTGAAGTCGTCCCACGTCGTCCCCGACGCCTGCTCGATCACCTCGCCCGCGGCGATGAACATGATGTTCTGGTACTGGTACCCGCCGCGGAACGGCTTCGCGAGCGCAACGCCGCCGATGCTCCGCACGACCTCCTCGCGCGTGAGCGGAGTGTTGTCCCACAGCTCGTCGCGCCGCGGGAGGCCGGTGCGATGCGAGAGGAGATCGCGCACGCTCACGAGCTCGTCCGCGCACCGATCGGCGAGGCGGAAGTACTCGACGTGCTTGCGCACGGGATCGTCCCACGCGAGCTTCCTGTCATCGACGAGCATCGCCAGGCCGGCCGACGTGAACGCCTTCGACGTCGATCCGATCTGGAACAGCGTGTCGGGCGTGACCGGCTCGTTCGTGGCGAGATCCTTCACGCCGTACGCGGCGACGTAGACGACGCGATCGTTTCTCACGATCGCGATGGCGGCGCCGGGGATCTGCCACGCCTTCATCGTCCCGAGCATCGCGCGATCGACGGCCCTGGAGTCGAACGCGCTCTGCGCGAGCGCGGACAGAGAAATCGCGAGGGAGACAACCAATGCCAGCGGACGCATCGGCGGGGATTGTAAACGTAGCGGCCGGCTTTAGCGGCCGACGCCCGGCTGAAGCCGGGCGCTACGTCAATGGTTGCGCGGTCGCAGCCCCCCTCACATCCCCCGCACGATCTGATTGATCGCCGCCACAACCTTCAACGACCGCGCCGACCGCCCGACCGTCACCTCCGACAGCCCGTCCGACATCAGCGCTTTCTGGCCGTGCTTCTGCCACCAGCGGCCGACGAACACGATGCGGCCGATCCTGCCGATCACGAGCTCGCCGTTGGAGGCGCGGCCGCGGGGGCGAAGCTCGACGACGAGGAGATCGCCGTCTTCGATGTTCTGATCGCGCATGCCGTCGCCGCGCGCGCGGAACACGATCTCGCCTTCCTCGACGAGATTGCGCGGCATCGCGATCGTCTCTTTCGCCGACTCGTCGATCGGCTCGCCCTGATGAATCACGCCGGCCGTCGTGATCTCCTGCCAGTCGGGACGCTCGCGGAGCACGTCGCCCGGCGTCGCCGCGGGCAGCTCGATGTGGCGCACCGGCATTCGGGGGAACTGGATTTCCACACCGGCTCCCGCCTTCGACCCGAGCAGCCCTTCCGCCCGCGCCAGCATCACCTGCGCGCGCTCCGCGTCGGCGCGCGCTTCGCGGATCTGATCCGTCAGGAGCGGGATGTTCAGCGACGCGCGGTCCTTCTCGCCGCGGCGCAGCGAGAGATCGCCGAGCTGAATCTCGTTGAGGTCGAGGACCGTCGCGACGCGCTGGAGGATGTTGACCGAGACGTTCGCTCCCTTCTCGAGGGCGGCGAGGTGACGCCGGCTCACACCGGCCATTTTGGCCAGCCGGGCCTGGGTCAGGCCCTTCTTCAGTCGAGCGTCTCTGACGGTCTGTCCGAGCATAAGGAACTTTTAGGTTACTAAGCGCATGAGTAATTGGCAACACATCGCCTGCGAAGTGGACGCGGATCAGAGGGATGCGAGAGTGCGGAAGCTCAAAGCGCGCTCCGCCGATCCAGCCACGTCATGCACGACACTCTCGCATGAGGAGTGACGCGAAGACACTTTTCCACCCCTTGTGGAACGCATCAGCGACTGTGGCATCCTAGCGGAACCTAAAGGATTCTTCCAGCCGTAAGTTATTGCGGGCCTTAAGGTTGAGCACTATCCTGCTCCACCTCAACTGAAAGAGGCACCTGCGGATTGACATCCATCCTGCTCCTGCCTAAGATGCAGGATACTGCACATGACGACGCGTCTCGAACGTTTTCTGAAGAGCAGGGGGATCAAACCGGCGCACCTCGCGCGGGAGTCGGGCTACAGCCGCCAGCATCTGTTGCGGATTCGGATGGGGCGGATGGAGCCGACGCGGCGCTGCATCGCGGCCATAACGGGCGCATGCCGCCGGCTCTCGGGCGAGGTCGTTCGGGCTGCCGAACTGTTCGATCTGGAAGGGGAGGATCAGTAGCATCCATTGCGGCCGATCAAGGATAGCTCCGAGGTCGAATCCTTCACAACTCGGCGCGTAGCGATCATCGATGGCGACCGCGAGGCTGCGGAAATGCTGCACACCTTCTTCCGTCTGATGGAGCTGGAGTGCTCCCTGCTCGATTCCAGTCCCGCCGCCGTCGCCACGATCCGTAGACTCGACCCCGACGTCGTCATCCTCGATCTCGATCTCCCCCATCTACGCGCACTGGAGATCGCCCGCGAAATCCGCACCCCCGTGATCTTCGTGACCGACGCCGATCCCGCCCTCGCCGCCGTCGACGCGCCAGTCATCCGCAAGCCGCGCGATCGCTTCGAGGAGTTGTTGCGGTTGTTCGAGATGGTGTTGGCGTTGGAGGAGGGGCGGGGGGGGTGGTGAGTTGCTGGGTTGCTGGGTGATCTCAGCAAAGGTGGTTGCCCAGTTGCCCGGTTGCCCGGTTGCCCGGCAACGTAGTCCAGCATTGCATGCCGGGAAACCGGGAAACCGGGAAACCGGGAAACCGGGCAACCGGGCAACCCAGTAACCCAGCAACCCAGCAACCACCTGCTGCGCTACCATGCGCCGCGCGATGAAAAAGCTGCTCCCCCTCATCCTCCTCGCCGCCGCCTGCGCCACCGCGCCTCCCCCTCCACCGCCCCCGCCGCCTCCACCGCTCCTCGGCCTGCACGGGTTCGATCTGAACAACATCGATCGAAGCGTCGGCGCGTGCCAGGACTTCTATCAATACGCCACCGGCGGCTGGCGCAGGGCGCATCCGCTGCCGGCGACGTACGCGCGCTTCGGGCGATTCGAGGAAGTCGCGGAGCGGAATCGCGACACGCTGCGCGCGATTCTCGACGCGTCCGCGAAAGACGCGAATGCGGGAGCGGGATCGAATCCGCAGAAGATCGGCGACTTCTGGTCCGCGTGCATGAACGAGACGGCGATCGAGGCGCAGGGCGCCGCGCCGATCCAACCGATGCTCGACCGCATCGACGCACTCGCGTCCTCGCGCGATGCCGCCGCCGAGATTCATCGCCAGCAGCAGCTCGGCGTCACGCCGCTCTTCCGTTTCTCGGCGCAGAACGATTTCAGGAACAGCAAGTTCGTGATCGCCGCCGTCGCGCAGGCCGGACTCGGATTGCCCGACCGCGACTACTACCTCCGCGATGACGAGAAGTTCAAAACGACGCGCAGGCAGTACGTCGAGCACATCGCGAAGATGTTCGAGCTCGCCGGCATCGCTCCCGCCCGCGCCGCGGCCGACGCGGAGCGCGTGCTCGCCCTCGAGACGAAGCTCGCCCAGGCGTCGATGGCGCGCGTCGACATGCGCAAGCCGGAGAACGTCTACCACGTCACCGCCGTCTCCGAACTGCAGTCGAACGCGCCCGCGCTCGAGTGGCCCGCGTTCTTCTCCTCGCTTGGGCTCGCGGATCTCCGCACGCTCAACGTCGCGCAGCCCGAATACATCAGCGCGGCCAATCGACTGCTGAATGAAGTGCCGCTCGAGTCGTGGAAGGCCTATCTGCGCTGGACCGCGATCGATGCGGCCGCGCCGTATCTCTCGTCCGCATTCGTGAATCAGGATTTCGCGTTCCGCGGACAGACGCTCTCCGGTCAGAAAGAGATTCAGCCGAGGTGGCAGCGCTGCGTCCGATCCGCCGATCAGAACATCGGCGAGATCCTCGGGCAGGAGTACGTGAAGCGCGCGTTCACGCCCGAGGCGAAGCAGAAGATGAACGAGCTGATCGACAACCTCGTCGCGGCACTGCGCGAGGACATCCCGCGGCTCACGTGGATGGGCGCGGAGACGAAGCAGGCCGCGCTGCAGAAACTCGAGGCCTTCCGCCGCCGCATCGGCTACCCCGACAAGTGGATCGACTACGCGTCACTGAATGTCGGACGCGATTCATACGCGGCGAACGTGATGGCCGCGAGCGCGTTCCGCGTGCGGCGCGCGGTGAATCGCGTCGGCAAGCCGGACGATCCGAACGAATGGGGTTTCTTCACACCCGCGACGGTGAACGCGGGCTACAGCCCGACGCGCAACGACATCACGTTCCCCGCGGGCATTCTCCAGCCGCCGTTCTACGATCCGAACGCGGACGATGCGTACAACTACGGCGGCATCGGCACGGTGATCGGCCACGAGATGACGCACGGCTTCGACGATCAGGGCTCGAAGTTCGACGCGGAAGGAAATCTGCGCAACTGGTGGACGGCGGAGGACCTCGAGCGCTTCCAGGCGAGCGCGGAGTGCATCGCGAAGCAGTACGGCGAATTCGTGGTCGAAGAAGGACTGAAGCTGCAGGGCAATCTCGTCACCGGCGAAGCGATCGCGGACCTCGGCGGCGCGACGCTCGCGCTGCGCGCGTATCAGAAATCGCTCGAGGGGAAAGACCGCCGCACCCTCGACGGCTACAGTCCCGAGCAGCGTTTCTTCCTCGGCTTCGCGCAGGTGTGGGGCCAGAACATGGCGACCGAGGAGGGAAGGCGCCGCGCGCTCACCGACCCGCACGCGCCCGGCCCCGCGCGTGTGAGTCTCACGGTGCAGAACATGCCGGAGTTCGCGGATGCGTGGAACTGCCCGCCGGGATCGAAGATGACGCGGCCGGAGCGGTGCACAATCTGGTGACTTCTCGGTTGCTCTCTCTCCAGTTAACCCCCAGTTAACCCCAGTTAACCCGCGCGAAGGCTTGTCCGGCCGGAACGCCGATTTTCAATCGGCCGGTCCGCCGACTTTCAGTCGGCGTTGACGAAGCGCGGACAGGATGTCCGCGG
>DATLFB010000030.1:0-40954 GCA_035525285.1 Thermoanaerobaculia bacterium | reverse complement strand
GTCCCTTCGTCCTTCTCAGGATCGTCCAGGGTCTTGAGGTCCGAGAGTCTCGCCGCGTGCTCCGTGCCGTCTGCCCTCTGGCCCGACGCACCGGCCACCGGCGCTCTCGACGCGTTGGCTGCGGGTCCGCTTCCTGCGTGGCCCCGCACGGGTGCCTGACCGGGGCGCTGAACGCGTCACACGCGCGCGCCCGGGTCGTGCGGGCCTCGACTACCGCTTCTTCGCGGTCTTCTTAGCGGCCTTCTTCGCAGCTTTCTTCGCCATGTAGCCTCCTGGTTTTGTGACGCTCAGCAATTCAACTTGCTATTCCCATCCCAACAGGTGGGCTGAGCGGTCCACCTGCACACAACATGTAGATTATGGATGAGAAAAACAGCGTGTCAAGCACAAACTTTTACAAATGTCAAAAGTTCGGGCCGTTGGAACACGCGCTCGGTAAGGTGCGGCCATCACAATCACCCCCACGTGTCAAATGAGGGGGTGATGCTCAAGGATATCGGCGCACCGGCGCCGAAACTTCAACGAAGGACCGGCGCCGTAGGGGCCCGTTCGAGGCGCTCGATCGCGCGCGATGCGGCGCTGCGCGTGGCCGCAGCGGCGCCGAAGGTCGCTGCCGCGCGTCGATACGCGGCGAGCGCGCCATCGCGATCGCGTTGCTCCTCGCGCAAGCGGCCGGCGAGCAGCGCCGCCTCGCCGATCGTCGCCGGCGGCGTCGTCTTGGCGGCGGCGAGCACGGCGTCGAGCTCCGCGATCGCCGGGGCGGTGCCCTGTCGCGCCGCCAGCACGCGCGCGTAGTGCAGCCGCGTGACGCCGTTCTGCGGATCGAGGGCGATCGCCTGCTCGAAGCGCGGCTCGACCGGCGCCGCCGCGTCGGCAGTGAAGGCGCGCCACGCCTCGAGGCCGAGACGATGCGCGCGGCCGCGGGCGTCCGGCGTCGGCCGCTGCAGGATGCGGCGCGCCGCCGCCGCGAGGGCCAGCGGATCGTGCCGCGAGGTAGCGGCGACCACCTGGCGGAGCAGCCTCGTGGCGGCGGCGCGGTTGCCGAGGCGATCGTTCGCCCGGCCGAGCGCCAGCGCGATACGGTTGCCGATGCCCCACGGCGCGCGCGGTGCTGCGGCGCGCAGTCGCGTCAACTCGGCGATGGCGAGATCGGTGTCGCCGAGCGCGTCGAGGGCGATGGCGTGGCCGAGGTGCGCCTCGGCCCGGGCCAGCGCGCCTTCGTTGACGGCGCCGGTGTCGGCGAGCCGGGCCAGCTCTCGCCAGCTCGCCAGCGCCGCGCTCGTGTCGTGCAGGTAGACCTCCTGCGCCTCGGCGATGAGGCGGCGGAAGTACGGGTTGCGCGGGTGGCGGCCGACCAGCTCCTCGAGGAGGGCGATGGCGTCGGCGGCGCGGTTCTCGTACCAGAAGTAGACGATGTGGAGCTGGAATGCGGCCTCGTCGGCGAGAAGCTGGCCCGACTGCCGCGTCCGCTGCATCCGCTCCAGGCCGCTGGCGCGATCGCCGCCCGGCAGCATCAGCAGGACACGCAGGATCCTGGCCGCCGTCGGCGCGACGTCGGCGTAGTACTCGTAGAGCCCGAGCCCGAATTGCGCGTCGACGACGTCCGGGGCCAGCGACAGCGTGCGATCGAGGGCGTTCTTCACCTCGCGGCCGTCGCGGGCCGCGCCAAGCCGCTCCTGGCGGAGCACCCGCCACTGGACCCGCGCGCCGTAGGCGCCGCCGAGATAGAACCAGGCTTCCGGCTGCTGCGGCTCCCGCTCCGTCCAGGCCTCCGCGGCGGCGATCGCCGCGGTCACCGCGGTGTCGAAGGCGGCGTCGCGGCTGCGATCCTCCGGGTCGATCTGGATCCGCCAGAACTGCCGCGTCGCTTCGAGGACCAGGCAGGCCTCGCGCGGCGCTGGCGGACACGCCTCCGCGATCAGCGTCAGCGCCCGTTCGAAGTCGGCGTCGACGATCGCGTCGTAGGCGCGGCTGAGGCCATCGATGCCGGCGAGGACCGGCGGCGGGTCCGGCGCCGTCGGTGGGGGAGGGGGCGGAACCGCGGGGCGACCGGTCTGGCCGGCCACCGGCGACGCGGCCAGCCCGACGCAGACCGCGGCGATCGCTAGCAGCCCGACGCGCATGCCTACAGCACGCTCGTCCGCAGTTGCTGCTTGGCGGTGTGGCGCTCGAGCGCCAGCACGATGAGGCGGTCGATGAGCGCCGGGTAGGCCACTCCGCTCGCCTCCCAGAGCTTCGCATACATGCTGATGGTCGTGAACCCGGGGAGCGTGTTCACTTCGTTCAGGTAGAGGCGGCCATCGTCCCGGCCGAGGAGGAAGTCGACGCGGGCCAGGCCGGCGCCGTCGATGGCCAGGAACGCCGCTTTCGACAGGTGCTGCACGTCGGCCAGCTGCGCCGGGCTCAGGTCGGCCGGAATGATCGTCTTCGAGCCCTCGTCGATGTACTTCGCCTCGTAATCGTAGAACTCGCGCGACGGCACGACCTCGCCGGCGACGGAGGCCTCCGGCGTATCGTTGCCGAGGACGGCGCACTCGATCTCGCGGGCATTGGCGACGCCAGCCTCGACGACGATCTTGCGGTCGAAGCCGGCGGCGAGGTCGAGGGCGGCATCGAGCTCGCTGGCGTCGTGAACCTTCGAGATGCCGACGCTCGAGCCCAGGTTGGCCGGCTTCACGAACAGCGGCATCGGCAGCTTCGCCAGCAGGCCCTCGCGGACGCCGGCGCGGTTGCGCGTCCATTCCGACCGGAGCACGACGGCATAGTCGACCTGCGACAGGCCGTGCTGGGCGAACACGACCTTCATCATCGCCTTGTCCATGCCGACCGCCGAGGCCAGCACGCCGCAGCCGACGTAGGGCAGGTTGGCGAGTTCGAGCAGGCCCTGGACGGTGCCGTCCTCGCCGTAGGGGCCGTGCAGGACGGGGAAGACGACGTCCAGGCCCATGCTCTGGACGACGGCGCCTTGGCCGTCGCCGCGATCGAGGCCGGTCTTGCGCTCACCGGGGCGATCGGCCCCGCCCCCCCGGCCGGCCTCGCGGTCGATGCAGAGGAGTGGCTCCTCGCTCGGGCGCGCCATCAGGTGCACTTCGCGCGCCGCCCGCGGCGCCCGCCCGGCTTCGAGGCGGGCGTGCTCGATCACCTCCGCCGCCGACATCGCGCTCGGCGCGCGCTCGGCGAGCGCCCAGCGTCCATCCTTGTCGATGCGGATCGGGACCGGTTCGTAGCGCTGCCGATCGAGGTGCGCGAAGACGGCCGCCGCCGACGCCAGCGACACCTCGTGCTCGCCCGATCGGCCGCCGTAGATGACCCCGACGCGAAGACGTTTCATGAAGCGACCATCGTCAGTCCGCGAAGTGCAATTGTCAATTCGCGTGTAGCCTTTCCGATGATGGCTGCCGCCTTCACCTTCCGCGTCACGCATCGCGACGGGCTGGCCCGCCGCGGGGTGCTCGACACGCCGCACGGGCCGGTCGAGACCCCGGTGTTCATGCCGGTGGGCACGCGCGCCACCGTCAAGGGCGTGCTGCCGCGCGATCTCGCCGAGATGGGCGCGCGCATCGTCCTCGGCAACACCTACCATCTCTACCTGCGCCCGGGCGATGCGCGGGTCGCGCGTCTGGGCGGCCTGCACCGCTTCATGGGCTGGTCGGGCCCCACGCTCACCGACAGTGGCGGCTACCAGGTGTTCAGTCTCGGCGACCGCTGCCGGTTGTCCGAGGCCGGCGCCGAGTTCCGCTCGCACCTCGACGGCAGCACGCACCTGCTGACGCCGGAGTCCGCCGCCGACATCCAGTCACGGCTCGGCGCCGACATCGCGATGGTGCTGGACGAGTGCACCGTCTACCCCGCCACGCCGGACATCGCGGCGCGCTCGCTCGAGCGGACGGCGCGCTGGGCGGCGCGGGCACGGACCCGGCATCTGGCGATCGCGGCCGGCGAGACCGACGTCGTGCCGTCGACGCCCGGCCAGGGACAGTTCGGCATCGTCCAGGGTGGCGTGCACGAGGATCTGCGGCGCGCCAGCGCCGAGGCGACGGTCGCCGTCGGCTTCGAAGGCTACGCCATCGGCGGGCTCAGCGTCGGGGAGCCGGTCGACGTCATGTACGACATCGTCGGCCGGACCACGCCGCACCTGCCGGCGGATCAGCCGCGCTACCTGATGGGCACCGGCATGCCGGACGATCTCGTCGAGTCGGTGGCCCGGGGCATCGACATGTTCGACTGCGTGCTGCCGACGCGCAACGCCCGCAACGGCCAGGTGCTGACCAGGCACGGGCCGTTGAACGTCCGCAACGCCCGCTTCGCCGACGACCCGTCCCCGATCGACGAGGCGTGCCGCTGCTACACGTGCCGGCACTTTTCCCGCGCGTATCTTCGCCATCTGGCCTCGACTGGTGAGATGCTGAGCGCGACGCTCGGATCGATCCACAACCTCTTCTTTTACCTTGACATCATGGAGGCCATGCGGAAGGCTATTGAATTCGGGTCGTTCGAGGAGTTCAGACAGAACTTCCACCGGACGTTCTCCCGCCAGCCGCTCACTCGATGATCGCGCCCGAATTGCTCACACCTGTGCTCGCTTCCCACGCGGCTCCTCTTGGTCACCTCGGCCTGCGGCCGGTCCTCGCCATGGGTGCGCAGCCCGACGCCGGCGGCCCCTTCTGGGTGCAGCTGGCGCCGTTTGCGCTCATCCTCGGCATCTTCTATTTCGTCATCCTGGCGCCGATGCGCAAGCGCCAGAAGAAGGTGGCGGAGTTCCAGGACAGCCTCAAGGTCGGAGACAAGGTGATCACCACCAGCGGCCTGTACGGGACCGTCACCAAGGTCGGCGACGCCTCCGTGCAGCTGAAGATCGCCGAGAAGGTCAACGTCGAGGTGTCGAAGGCCTCGGTCGCCGGCTATCAGGGACAGGATCCGGTCGTGCCCGAACAGGGCGCGCTCTAACACGGCGAGCCGGGCGCGCAGCCGCGCCCGGGGTCCGCCGCGTCCGCCAGCCATGAAGAATCTCAAGTGGAAGCTCCTCACCGTTCTCGGGGTGATCGTCTTCGCAGCGGCGATGATCTACCCGCCGTTCGACACGCCCGACCGGCGCGGGCGGATCAGCCTGGGACTCGACCTCAAGGGCGGCGTGCAGCTGGTGCTGCGGGTCAAGACCGACGAGGCGCTGCTCTACACCAGCGAGGACTCGGCTGAGCGACTGCGCCTCGGGATGCGCGAGAAGAACATCGTCGGCCCGACGGTGACCGTGCCGAGCCCGACGCGGATCGTCGTGACCGGCATCCCGCCGGCGGTCGAGACCGCGTTCCGCGCCCTGGCCGACGCCGAGACGACGCTCAGCAGCCAGTACGCGCGCACCGGCGGCGCCGGCGGCTATACCTACGAGATGCGTGCGCCGATCGCCGAGACCCTGAAGACCCAGGCGGTCGAGCAGGCGCTCCAGACGGTCGAGCGGCGCGTCAACGCCCTCGGCGTCTCGGAACCGATCGTCGCGCCCTACGGGTCGGACGGCAATCAGATTCTGGTGCAGCTCCCGGGCGTGGACGATCCGGAACAGGTCAAGCGCCTGATCGGGACCACCGCGCTCCTGGAGCTGAAGATCGTCGAAGGTGGTCCGACGTCGTCCGAGGAGTCGCTGCTCCAGTCGGTCGGCGGCGTGCTGCCGCCGGAGATGGAAGTCGTCACCGGGGTGGATCGGACCGCGCCCGGGGTGGTCTCCTATTACCTGGTGCGCAAGGTCGCGCCGGTGACCGGCCGCGACCTCAGCAGTGCCCGCGCCTCGGTCGACGAGAACAACCTGCCGGCCATCGGCTTCACGATGAACCGGGCCGGAGCCATCAAGTTCGGCAACCTGACCGGGGCCAACATCGGCAAGCCGATGGCGGTGATCCTCGACAGCCGCGTCGAAACGGTGGCCACCATCCAGGGCCGGATCACCGACAACGGCCAGATCTTCGGCAACTTCACCAGTCAGGAAGTGGCCGACTACGCGATGATGCTGCGCTCGGGCGCGCTGCCCGCCGGCCTGACCTACCTGGAGGAGCGCACGGTCGGCCCGACCCTCGGCGCCGACTCGATCCGCGCCGGCATCACGGCGTCGCTCGGAGGGCTGGCCCTGGTCGCGCTGTTCCTGCTGGTCTACTACAAGCTGAGCGGCTTCAACGCCATTCTCTCGATCGTCCTGAACCTGCTCATCCTGCTGGCGTTCATGTCGATGGCGGGCGCCGTCATGACGCTGCCCGGCGTGGCCGGCTTCATCCTGACGATCGGCATGGGCGTCGACTCGAACGTGCTGATCTTCGAGCGAATCAAGGAAGAGCTGGCTGCGGGCAAGGGACCGCGCGCGGCCGTCCAGGCCGGCTTCGATCGGGTGTTCCTGACCATCGTCGACACCCACGTGGCGTCGCTGGTCGCCGCCGCGTTCCTCTTCCAGTTCGGGACCGGGCCGATTCGTGGCTTCGCCACGACGCTGTGCTTCGGTCTCCTCTCGAACGTCTTCACGGCCGTCTTCGTCTCGCGGACGGTGTTCGAGTTCATCCTGTCGCGGCGCCGGCAGCCGCAGTCCCAGCAGCCGCAGTCGCTGAGCATCTAGTCGCGCACCGGACCACCGGCCATGCAGATCCTCTCCAGAACCAACTACGACTTCATCAAGTGGCGGTGGCACGCCATCGTCCTGTCGACGCTGCTCGTCGTCGCCGGCGTCGTCATGATCTTCCAGCGCGGGCTGCCGCTCGGCATCGATTTCTCCGGCGGCACCATCGTCGTCTTCCAGTTCGAGAACCCGGTCGGCGAAGACGAAGTCCGGAACGCCATCCAGAGCGTGCCGGGCGACAAGGTCGTCCAGCAGTTCGGCAGCGCGGAGGATCGCAGCATCCTCATCCGCGTGCCGCAGGCCGCCGGCGTCGAAGAAGGCTTCAGCCTCGAGAAGGACGCCAGGGCGCTGAACGAGGCGGTGAAGAACAGCAATCTGGGGCCGTTCACGGAGATCAACCGCGAAGTCGTCGGGCCGGCCATCGGCAAGGACCTGCAGCGCAAGGGGTTGTGGGCGACACTGTTCTCGGTCCTCGGCATCACCGCCTACATCGCGCTGCGCTTCCGCCTCACCTTCGCGATCGGCGCCATTGCCGCGACCTTCCACGACATCCTGATCACGCTCGCCTTCCTGGTGTTCTTCGGCTACGACCTCACCTTGAACGTGATCGCCGCGCTGCTGACGATCACCGGCTACTCGGTCAACGACACGATCGTCATCTTCGACCGTGTCCGCGAGAACCTGCACGTGATGCGGCGTGACGACCTCGAGAAGGTGGTCAATCACAGCGTCAACCAGACCCTCACCCGCACCGTGATCACCGCCGGGACGACCTTCATGTCGGTGCTGGCGCTCTACCTGTACGGCGGCGAGGTGCTCGAAGGCTTCGCCTTCACGATGCTGGTCGGCATCGTCAGCGGCACCTACTCGACGATCTTCATCGCCGCGGCGGTCGCCATCATCATGAGCAAGCGGTCGGAAGGCACCCCATCTGGCGCCGCGGCGTCGGCCGCGGCCGACGCGGGCACCGCCCGTCCGTCGAGTGGTGGCAGGAGGCCGGGTAGTCGGACGACGCGCAAGGCCGACGCCCGCTAGCGGGCCCGTGGAGGTTTCACCACGGGCTCCCTGGCCATGTCGATCCTGATCGCCGCTCTCCTGGGGGCCGTCCAGGGCATCACCGAGTTCCTCCCGGTGTCGAGTTCGGCGCACCTGCTGCTCGGCCGCGCCGCACTCGGCTGGGGCGAGGAGCCGTTCGGGCTGGTCTTCGACGTCGCGACGCATCTGGGTACGCTGGTCGCGGTCATCATCTACTTCCGCGACGATCTGGCGGCGATGGTCCGGGCCCTGCCCCGGCTGTTCACGGCGGCCCCAGAGGCGCGGCTGATGCGGCTGGTCGCGATCGGCACGATCCCGGTCGTGATCGTCGGCCTCCTCTTCGCCGACTGGATCGAGGCCCACGCGCGCCTGCCGGTCGTCACCATCGTCACGTTGTCGGTCGGCGCCATCGCCCTGCTCGTCGTCGAGCGGCTGGGCCCGCGGACCCGCGGCGTCGACGACCTGACGCCGGCCGACGCGACCGCCTTCGGCGTGGCCCAGGCTGCGGCGCTGATTCCCGGCCTGTCGCGTTCCGGCAGCACCATCACCATCGGCATGCTGCTCGGCGTCCGGCGCGACGCGGCGGCGCGCTTCTCGTTCCTGCTCGGCATCCCCGCGGTCGTGGCCGCGGCGGGGAAGGCCGGCCTCGAGATGCGGCACGTGCCGATGTCGGGCGACCTGCTGACCATCTTCGCCGTCGGCATCGTGTCGTCGGGCGTGGTCGGCTACCTGTCGATCCGGTTCCTGCTCCGCTACCTGGCGTCGAACCGGCTCGATGTGTTCGCCTACTACCGCCTCGCGCTGGCTGCGGTGGTCTGGTATTTCATCAGCTAGTGTCCTGAGTCAGAGAGGCCCCGCCGTGCTGACTGCACTGCGCCGCTGGTTCGTCACCGGCTTCTTCGTGACCGTGCCGCTGGTGATCAGCGTCACGGCGCTCTACTGGATCTTCGACATCGTCGACAACGTGATGGCGCCGATCTACGACCGGCTGCTCGGCCGGCACGTGCCCGGCCTGGGGCTGTTGACGACCCTCCTGCTGGTGCTGCTGGCCGGCGTCGTGGCGACCAACGTCATCGGCCGGCGGCTGTTGCGGCGCACCGAGCACTACCTGATGCTGGTGCCGGTCTTCCGGACGATTTACGCGCCGGTCAAGCAGTTGATCCTGGCGTTCTCCCCGGACAACGAGTCAGGGTTCAAGCGCGTGGTGCTGCTGAACGACCCAGCCCGCGGCAGCCTGCTGGGCTTCCTGACGCGGGAGTTCACGGTGTCGGCCGGCGACGGCGCCCCCGCCGAGCAACTGGCCGCGGTCTACGTCCCGACCAATCACCTCTATCTGGGCGACGTCCTGATCGTCAGGGTGAGCGAGCTGCGCTACCCCGCCCTGACCGTCGAGCAGGGCATCCGGGTTTTCCTGACCGGGGGGATGGCCCTGCCCGCCTCGGTCCAGGTCCGGGAGAGGCCTCAGGGCTAGGCTGGCGTCCGCTTCGAAGCTGAGCCTCGCGGCGGGCGCCGCGATGGTGAGTTATGTTACGCTGCCGCGTTTTTATGATGATGCCTATCTCTTTCAGGAATGCATGGACCGCGGTTGCCGCGGCCCTCGTACTCTTGGTCCCGGTGGCGGTGGCCGCACAATCGCCCGCCCCCCAAGCCGGCGCGCCCAGCGCCGCGCAGGCCGGCGCAGCGCCCGGCGCGGCCCAGGGGGCGCACGCCGCCGGGGGCGAGGCCAACCTGGTGCTGCCAGACCTCTCACAGGTCCGCTTCGCCAGCTTCGGCGATCTCGACGGGCACACCCTCCTCAGCCTGGGCCTGATCGTCACCCTGGCCGGCTTCGTCTTCGGGCTCGTCATCTACGTTCAGCTCAAGCGCCTGCCGGTGCACCGCTCGATGCTGGAGATCTCCGAGCTGATCTACGAGACCTGCAAGACCTACCTGATCACGCAGGGAAAGTTCATCCTGCTGCTCGAGCTGTTCATCGGCTCCGTCATCGTCCTCTACTTCGGCGTGCTGCTGCAGTTCACCGCCCTCAAGGTCTCGATCATCCTGCTCTTCAGCCTGATCGGCATCGCCGGCAGCTACGGCGTCGCCTGGTTCGGCATCCGCATCAACACCTTCGCCAACTCCCGCACCGCCTTCGCCAGCCTCGAGGGCCGGCCGTTCCCGTGCTACGCCATCCCGCTCAAGGCCGGGATGAGCATCGGAATGCTGCTGATCTCGGTCGAGCTGTTCCTGATGCTGTGCATCCTGCTCTTCATCCCTGGCGACTACGCCGGCCCGTGTTTCATCGGCTTCGCCATCGGTGAATCGCTCGGCGCCGCGGCGCTGCGCATCGCCGGCGGCATCTTCACCAAGATCGCCGACATCGGCTCGGACCTGATGAAGATCGTCTTCAACATCAAGGAAGACGACGCGCGCAATCCGGGCGTCATCGCCGACTGCACCGGTGACAACGCCGGCGATTCGGTCGGGCCGTCGGCCGACGGGTTCGAGACCTACGGCGTCACCGGCGTCGCGCTGATCACGTTCATCCTGCTCGCCGTCGCGGACGCAACCGTCCAGGTGCAGCTCCTCGTCTGGATCTTCGCCATGCGCGTGCTGATGATCATCACCTCGGCCGTGTCGTACTTCATCAACGAGGCGATCGCGAAGGCGCGCTTCGGCAACGTCGACAAGATGAACTTCGAGGCGCCGCTCACGTCGCTGGTCTGGCTGACGTCGATTCTCTCCGTCGGCGTGACCTACACCGTCTCGTACTTCATGATCCCCGACCTCGGCGGCGACTTCACGATGTGGTGGAAGCTCTCGACGATCATCACCTGCGGGACGCTCGCCGGAGCGATCATCCCCGAGCTGGTGAAAGTCTTCACGTCGACCGAGTCGCGCCACGTGCGCGAGGTCGTCACCGCGTCGCGCGAAGGCGGTGCGTCGCTCAACATCCTCTCCGGCTTCATCGCCGGCAACTTCTCCGCCTACTGGATGGGTCTCGCCATCGCGGGCCTCATGGGCATCGCCTCATGGATCGCCGGCACGTTTGCCACCGGCGCCGCGGCTCTGATGATCGCTCCCGCGATCTTCGCCTTCGGTCTGGTCGCCTTCGGCTTCCTCGGCATGGGTCCGGTCACGATCGCCGTCGACTCGTACGGTCCCGTCACCGACAACGCGCAGTCGGTCTACGAACTCTCGACCATCGAGACGATTCCCGGTGTCGCCGAGGAGATCAAGCGCGACTTCGGCTTCACTCCCGCGTGGGAGAAGGGGAAGGAATACCTGGAAGAGAACGACGGCGCGGGCAACACGTTCAAGGCGACGGCGAAGCCGGTGCTCATCGGCACGGCGGTCGTCGGCGCGACGACGATGATCTTCGCGATCATCGTGATGCTCACCAACGGTCTCACCACCGACATCGACAAGCTCTCCCTGCTCCACCCGCAGTTCCTCCTCGGACTCGTGGTCGGCGGCGCGGTGATCTACTGGTTCACCGGTGCGGCGACGCAGGCGGTGTCGACGGGCGCGTATCGCGCGGTCGAGTTCATCAAGAAGAACATCAAGCTGGACTCGGGAGCCGAGAGAGCATCGGTCGAGGACTCGAAGAAAGTCGTCGAGATCTGCACGCAGTACGCGCAGAAGGGCATGTTCAACATCTTCCTGACCATATTCTTCTCGACGCTCGCCTTCGCCTGCTTCGAGCCGTTCTTCTTCATCGGCTACCTGATCTCGATCGCGCTCTTCGGTCTCTACCAGGCGATCTTCATGGCCAACGCGGGCGGCGCGTGGGACAACGCGAAGAAAATCGTCGAGACGGAGCTGAAGATGAAGGGGACGCCGCTGCACGCGGCGGTGGTCGTCGGCGACACGGTCGGCGATCCGTTCAAGGACACCTCCTCGGTCGCGATGAACCCGGTCATCAAGTTCACGACCCTCTTCGGCCTCCTCGCCGTCGAGCTCGCGGTCGAGATGACGCGCGCGGGCCAGGGCGGCCTCACGCGGATCCTCTCCGCGGTCTTCTTCGCGATCTCGACCGTGTTCGTGTACCGCTCGTTCTACTCGATGCGCATCGGCAGCGCGGAAACGTAAGACGCGTCAAAACGTAGCGACCGGCTTCAGCCGGTCGTCTCCTGGGGGGCGGGCTGAAGCCCGCCCCCGGTCACGCCTGAACGCGACGGCGTTTCGCTGAGAACGCCACGCGCGAAGTATCCTTCCTGCGTTGCATCTCGACGCAGGCACCCGCCTCGGCGCTTACGAAATCGTCTCTCCTCTCGGCTCGGGAGGCATGGGCGAGGTCTACCGCGCGCACGACGTCCGCGTCGATCGCGACGTCGCGATCAAGGTCCTGCCGCAACGCCTCGCCCGCGACGACGATGCGCGGGCGCGGCTCGCGCGTGAGGCGAAAGCGGTCGCGCAGATCTCGCATCCGAACGTGCTCGCGCTGTACGAGTTCGAGCAGGAAGGCGATCTCGCGTACGTCGTCACCGAGCTGCTCGAAGGCGAGACGCTGCGAGAGCACCTGACGGGAGCGATGTCGTGGCGGCGGGCCGTGGAGATCGGCGCGGCCATCGCCGACGGTCTCTCCGCCGCGCACGCGAAGGGAATCGTGCATCGCGATCTGAAGCCGGAGAACGTCTTCATCACCAACGACGGACGGGTGAAGATTCTCGACTTCGGCCTCGCGCGCTCGCGTCCGAAGCCCACCTCGCCGATCGACGACTCGCAGCCGACCGAGCGCCTGCACAGCGACGAGATCGAGAGCGACTCGAACGTCATCGGCACCGTCGGCTACATGGCGCCCGAGCAGTTGCGCGCCGAGCTCGTCACGCCCGCCACCGACATCTTCGCCCTCGGCTGCATCCTCCACGAAGCCGTCAGCGGGCGCAAAGCGTTCCGCGCGGACACGGCGATCGACACGATGACCGCGGTGCTGCGCGACGATCTGCCGGCGCTGAGCGAGTCGGGCGAGCGCGTGCCGTACGAGCTCGATCGCATCGTGCAGCGCTGCGTCGAGAAGAATCCGGCGGCGCGGTTTCAGTCGGCACGCGATCTCGCGTTCGCGCTGCGCTCGATCGGCACGGGCAGCGAGTCCGTCGAGCCGCGGAAGCGGCGGCCGTACGCCTGGATCGCGGCGATCGCCCTCGCGCTCGCCGTGATCAGCACGCTCATCGGCGTCGCCGTCCTGCGCGCGCGGCGAGCGGCCAACGCTCCGATCCGCTCGCTCGCCGTCCTCCCGTTCGCGAACGACACCTCCGATCCGGCGAACGAGTACCTCAGCGACGGCATCACCGAGACGCTCATCAACAATCTCTCGCGCATCCCCGACCTCGCCGTCGTCTCGCGCGCGTCGGTATTTCGCTACAAAGGCAAACCGCCGGCGCCGCAGGAAGCCGCGCGCGAGCTGAAGGTGCAGGCCGTGCTCACCGGACGCATCGTGCGTCCGCACGACGAGCTGATCATCTCCACGGAACTGATCGACGGCCGCACGAATCGTCACCTGTGGGGCCAGCAGTTCCGCACGAAACTCGACGATCTCTCGACCGCGCAGGCGGCGATCTCCCGCGAGATCGCGGAGCAGCTGCGCCTCGAGCTGAGCGCGCCGACGCGAGCGCGCGTCGCGAAGCGCCACACCGCGAGCGGCGAGGCGTATCGCCAGTACCTGCACGGCCGCTACGAGTTGAACAAGCGCACCGGCGAGGCGTTCGAGCGCGCAATCGGCCATTTCCGCGACGCGATCGCACGCGACCCGCAATACGCGCTCGCGTACGCCGGACTCGCGGACGCGTACATCCTCCAGTCGATCTACAACGAGGCCCCGCCGGCGACCGCGCTCCCGCTCGCGCGCGAGGCCGCTCGACGCGCGCTCGCGATCGACGACACGCTGGCCGAGGCGCAGACGTCGCTGGCGTACTTCGAGATGAACTTCGGCAGCGACCTCGCGGCCGCGGCCGAAGAGTTCGAGCGCGCGATCGCGCTCAATCCGAACTACGCCACAGCGCATCAGTGGTACAGCCGTTGTCTCGTCGAAATGAAGCGCTACGACGACGCGATCCGCGCGATCCGCCGCGCGGAATCGCTCGATCCGCTGAGCCTCATCATCATCGCCGAGCTCGGCGGCGTATACGCCGACGCGGGCCGCCTCGACGAAGCGATCGCGGAGTGCAAACGCGCCCTCGCGCTCGAGCCCGACTTCGCGTTCGGCCACTACGTCCTCGCCGGCGCGTATCTCAAACAGCGCCGCCACGACGACGCGATTCGAGAAGCGACGCTCGCCTGGAACCTCGGCGGCGATCCGCGCAGCCTCGTCCGCGTCGGAGTCAGCCAAGCCGCCGCGGGCCGCACGCAGGACGCGCAACGCACGCTCGCCACACTCGAAGAGCTGTCGAAGAAACGCTTTGTTTCATCCTACGGACTCGCCACGCTGCTGCAAGCCCTCGGCCGCCGCGATGAAGCCCTCGCGAAGATGCGAAATGCGGCAAATGAGATCCCGCCGGGGCAATATCAGCGCCTGCTCCACGAGTTAGAATCGAAACCATGAAGAAGCTCGCCATCGTCTCTCTGTTCCTCATTGCCGCCGCCGCATTCGCAGGCGGCGAAGTCGTCAAGCGCGGCACCGCGATTCCCGCCGACGCAAAGGTCGTCCCCCTCGCGCAGGTCCTCGAGAAGCCCGACGCGTACACGAAGACCGCGGTCGTCACCGAAGGCCACGTCGAAGCGGCGTGCACGAAGATGGGCTGCTGGATGCAGCTCGCCCCCGAAGCCGGCAAGACCGGCGTCCGCATCACGTTCAAGGACTATGGCTTCTTCGTCCCGAAGGACAGCAAAGGCATGAGCGCCCGCGTCGAAGGCGTGGTCGAGATCAAGACGCTCTCGAAGGACGAAGCGGATCACCTCGAGCACGAAGGCGCGAAGCTCGCGCGCAATGAGGACGGCACGGCGCGCGAGGTCTCGTTCGTCGCGGACGGCGTCGAGCTGCGTAAGTAACGCATCGATCGTTGACGCACTCACCGCGCGCGCGTCATAGTCGCGCGATGCAATCGCCCCTCCCTTTTCGCCCCCGGCCCTCGAGTCTCGAATGGGTCGGAGGTCGCTACCGATTACCGGCCGAGCTGCGCGATGGCGACGCGGTCATCCGGCCGGAAGTGATTCTCTGGCTCGAGCTGCCGTCCGATCTGCTGGTCGGGTCCACGCTGATCCATCCGCGGAATCCCGTCTCCGCCGCCGATTCGCTCGAAGCGGCAATGCAGCGACCCGACGAGGGATTGGCGCGGCGGCCCGCGCGCATCCGTGTCGCCGACGAGACGATGGCCGCCGAACTGCGCGCCTCCCCAGGCGGGATTCCGGTCGTGGTCGCGGCGGTGCCGGAGCTCGATTCCGCCTTCGAACAACTCGCGATGCAGATGGAACAGACGATGGTGGAGCCGAGCTACCTCGGCGATGGCGACATCCCGCCGGATGCGGTCCGTGAGCTCTTCCAGGCAGCGAGCCTCCTCTTTCGCTCCGCACCGTGGCGCCACATGAGCGATCAGCAGGTCCTCCGCGTCGACATCCCGCACTTCGAAATCGACGGCGCATGCCTCTCCGTGATCGGCGCCGGCGGCGACAGCTTCGGCCTGCTGCTCTTCGACTCGATCCTTGAATACGAATCGTTCGTTCTCGCCGCCGAACGCGGCGGGCCGGCGGAAAAAGACGAAGACATCGACCCCGATGGCATCGTGTCGCTGCGATCCCTTTCGTTCGACCGGAAGAAGGATCTTCCCCGGTCGATGCTCGCCGAGATCGAACAACATCGCTGGCCGGTCGCCGGCGCGAAGGCTTACCCGGTGCTGTTTTGCCTCGACGACGCGCAGATTCCGCTCGTGACGACCGAGGACGACGTGCGGATGATGACGGCATGCACGCGTGCGTTCCTGGCCTTCTTCGCGCGTCATCGCGAACTGTTCGCGATGGACGATCCGGAGCCGGTGACCGAATCGAGCAGCGGCGAAGACGACGTCATGGTCACGCTCACGGCGCCGTATGTCGTTTACGAGGACGAGGACGAGGACGACGAGTGGGTCGAGCCTCCCGCGTCGCGACTGCAGCAGGTGGGACGAAACGATCCCTGCCCCTGCGGAAGCGGGAAGAAATACAAGAAGTGTCACCTCGATGCCGATCAGGAGCCGCAACGCGATGCAGCACGAGCGGAGTCGATCCATGAGATGGACAACCGTCTCGTCCTCGCGATCGCGCGATTTGCCGATCGCACGTTCGGCCGCGACTGGGCCGGCCTCGAAGTCGAAGCCGACGAAGCGCTGGTGCAGCTCATGGTGCCATGGGTCACCTGGACGGCGACCCTCGGCGGGAAGCGCGTCGCGGACGCATACCTGGAGCGGAACGCCGGACATCTCTCCGAAGAGGAGCGCGAATGGTTCGACGCGCAGGGCCGCGCGTGGCTGAGCGTCTTCGAGATCACCAGCGTCGAGCGCGGACGAGTCGGCGTTCGCGATCTCCTCAGCGGTCAGGAGCGCTCCGTGGCCGAGGAGCTCGGATCCGAGAGCCTCGTTGCACGCGACGTGATTCTCGCGCGCATCCTCGAATTCCGCGGCACGCCCATCTTCGGCGGCATGTACGGACGCTCGCTGCCGCCTTCCGTAGCAGCGGGCGTCGTCGACGCCGTTCGCGCGAAGCTGCGCCTGCGCAAACGCGATGTTCCGATCGAGCGGCTTCAGGATTTCAGGATCGGCCTCTTTCTCATCGAGGAATGGACTGACACCATCGACGCGTATGACGAACGCAGATCCACCCCGCCGGTGCTGCACAACACCGATGGCGACCCGCTGCTGTTCGTCACCGACTCGTTCCAGTTCGACGCGGCGAACCGCGCGGAGATCGAAAAGCGCCTCGCCGCGCTCGAAGGGGCGGACATCGGCGAGACGACTGCGCAGGAGAGCGAGATCGTCTTCCTCCGCACGAGCGACGACACCGTTCTCGGTCGCGTCACCGTCAGCGCCGGCGTGCTGCACATCGAGACGAACTCCGAGAAACGCGCCGATGCCCTGCGCCGCCGAGTCAGCGACGCCTGCGCAGGAATGCTGCGCGACGAGAAGCGGGACCGGCAGGAAGCGCCCTCGCTGAGCGCGGCTGCATCGACCGCCTCATCGCCACCCCATGTCGAGTCCCCCGAGGAACAGGCCGTTGTTCGCCAGTACAAAGAGAAGCATTATCAGAAGTGGCTCGACATGCCGCTGCCCGCTCTCGATGGAAAAACCCCTCGCGACGCCGCCCGCTCGGCGAAATCGCGGCGCGAGCTCGACCTTCTGTTGCGCGACATCGAGAACCGCGAGAACCGGCTTCCGGAAGGCACGAGGTTCGACGTGCGCCGGCTTCGGACGGAGCTCGGGTTGAAGGACTGACGATCGTGGCGACAAAGCAAATCCACGTCAACATGACCGAGATCGAAAGCGCCTTCGAATCGCGCGACAACCCGTTCGCGTGGTACCTCGACACGGAGACCGGCGAATGCATTGCACTGCCGGGCGACACGTGGGACGACGACATCACCGAGGAGATGGAAGCGGACATCGAGCGCATCGAGTTGGCGCCAATGGGCCGCTTCCTCCCACTCGAGTCGGACTTCGATGTGCGTCCGTCGATCGATGACGCGAGGGAGTTCGTCCAGGACGTCGAAGACGAACAGCTGCGCGATCGCCTGACCCGCGCCCTCGGCGCGCCACGCGGAGCGTTCCGCCACTTCCACGACGTGCTCTACGAAGAGATCGGCGAGATCGAGCGCTGGCATCACTTCGAACGAGAACGGCGCCGGCACAACATCGCGGCCTGGCTCGCCGCGCACGGACTCGACGTCACCTACGACCCTCTCCCGCCGCAGCGCCCGCGAATCGATGCGCGCCACCACCTGCTCGCCGGAGCGGTCGCCTTCGTCGATCGCGTGAAACGGATCAGCGGAGTCACGCGGATCGCCCTGATCGGCTCGATCGCCACTCCGAAACGCGAGCCGAACGACATCGATCTCCTCGTCACCATCGCGACCAACACGATCGCGCGCGACATCGCGGCCGCCGGGCGAAAACTCAAAGGCCACGCCCAGCAGCTCAATCGCGGCGCCGACATCTTCCTGACCGACCCCGCCGGCACCTACCTCGGCCGCACCTGCCCCTGGCGCGAATGCGCTCCCGGAATCCGCATGAGCTGCGAAGCCCAGCACTGCGGAACGTACCTCTACGACGACCTGCACGTGATCACCCTGCGCCCCGAAACCATCGCCACCCCACCCCTCGAGCTCTGGCCGAAGGTGGTGGTGCGTCAGGAAGTGCCGGAGGATGTGCGGGAGGCGTTCGGGATCGGGGGGTGATTCCGCGACGGGAGGGATCGCACGAACCTCCACGCCCGGTAGAAAAGTTGCGCTGTTCGGAATCCCGAGGGAACCTCGGTACGGAGGTTCCTGATGAAGGATCGCACTGCACGGATCGAAGAGCTCGAGGCGGAGATTCGCTCTCGCGGAGGCAGCACTTTCATCGACGACGAGTTCGACGAGGGGCTGCTCGAGTCATTCCTGAAAGAGGTCCTCGCGTTCGAGGACGGACCGGAAACCACGATTCGCGAAGAGCTCGCAGCTCGTGGGCATGAAGTACCACACGATCTCTGGGATCTCATCGTGCGTCTCGCCGAGATGAATATCGTCATCGAGTTCACGGATCATCTCGACGATGACGCTCTCTTCCAGCACCTGCTGGCCTATCTCGATGATTCGGTTCACATTCCGAACGATCCGGACACCGTCATGCACGTCGACATCGCCGGCGAGGACCCTGATCTCTTTCTTCGCTACTACGCCGACGAGGAGGATCGGGAGCTGTGGAGGCGGCAGTTTCCTGATGAGCCGATCCCGCCGCGCGAGCGTCTGCCGTACGATCGCCACCGCTTCCTTCCGACGGCGGACGACCTGCGGGCGCGAAGGCGGAGATTTGCGTAGCGCTCCTTCACCGCGAAGACCGGTCCTTTCGGCACGAAGGGCAAGGAGCGCCCCTGCGGCAACAGGAACGCGTGCTCGCGGCGGACGCGCAGCCGGTCGCACCAGCCATCGGTGATGATCAGGATCGGACCGGCTTCCGGGAAGTCGTTCGCTGCTTCGAGCAGATCGATCCCCGCGCTGCACCATGCGAGTGATGAGCGCGGACGACATCGGCTTGACGATCGCGCTGTCCTGCGCGCGATTGCCGACGCCGATCACGATCGAGCCCGCGGGAAGCTCGTACTCGCCGACGCCGATGAGGTCTTCGGGCGCGAGCTGGCTGCCGAGAAGGGAGACGCTCTCACTCGAGATTCACATCCTCCGCAATCCTCGGAAGCGCGACGGCCGAGATCTTCGGCGCCAGCGGGAACGTGTCCGTTCCCGCGTGAACGACGAACAGATGGCGAAGGCGGAGATCCTCCAGCGCCGTGGTCATCGAGCGCGTCACTGCAGGTTGCGCGGTCAGCTTGAATTCCACTCCCCATCGCCGTCGTCCGCGCACGATGAGCAGGTCGAGCTCGGCGCCCCCATGGGTCGCCCAGAAAAAGCGCACTTCCCGTCGCAGCTCGAGGGTGGAGACGACCTGTTGCAAAGCGAACCCTTCCCACGACGCGCCGACCTTCGGATGGCCGAGAAGATCAGATTCGTCCTCGACATTCAGCAGCGAATGAAGAATGCCCGAATCGCGCAGATACACCCTGGGCGCCTTCACCTGCCGCTTGCCGAGATTCTCGAACCACGGCGGAAGCTGATCGATGACGAGCGCGGATGTCAGCAGATCGAGGTATCGCGCGACCGATGTGGCTCCGATCGCGAGCGAGCGGGCGATCTCCGAGCCGTTCCAGATCTGACCATGGAAGTGCGCGACCATCGTCCAGAAACGTCGAAGGGTCGTGGCATCCGTGGAGAATCCGAGTTGAGGAATGTCACGCTCGAGGAACGTCCGCACGAAGTCCTCGCGCCACTCCCGGCTCTCCTCGATCGTCGACGCGACGAACGACCGCGGAAACCCTCCTCGGATCCAGAGATCGCGCCATGAGCCGGCGCCGGTTTCATTCAAGTCGAACCCGCCCACCTCGTGGTAGTGGATGCGCCCGGCGAGCGATTCGGACGACTGTCGCAACAGGTCGGGAGACGCACTGCCCAATACGAGAAATGAAGCGGGACGGCGAGGACGATCGCTCAGCACCCTGAGCACGCTGAACAGATCAGGCACGCGCTGGATCTCGTCGAGGATGACGAGGCCGCGAAGAGGCTCGAGCGCAAGCATCGGGTCGGATAGTTGTGCGAGATGGGCCGGGTTCTCGAGGTCGAAGAAACGCCCGGTATTCGACTGCTTCGCCACCTGCCGCGCAAGCGTCGTCTTTCCGACCTGCCGCGCTCCGATCAGGCACACGACCGGAGCTCGTTTCAGGGCGGCTGTGACGCGCTCGAGATGGCGGGGTCGCGGAATCACCGGGCAAGTGTACCTTGAAAACTAACCATGATGCGGTGGATTTTCAAGGTTAGTATGCCCCGGCGATTTCGCTTCCCGCGTCGACGATCCGGCCTGTGTGACGTCGCCCCTCACGACTCGGCTCGTGCACCAGTGAGCGGCGGCGCGGGCAGCCGCTCGTTCAGCAATGCGTGCAATGCAACGATCTCCGCGCGCAGCGCGGCGATCTCGTTGTCGGTCGCCTGGTCTTCCGCGGCGAGAAACCACGTCGCCAGCGCGGCGGAGAGCGCGCCGAAGAGTCCTACGCCGGCAGTCATGAGGATCGCGGCGATGAAGCGGCCCTCGCCGCTCAGCGGATATCGATCGCCGTAGCCGACGGTCGTGATCGTGGTGAACGCCCACCAGACCGCGTCATCGGCCGTGCGGATGTTCGAGTCGGGAAGGTCCTCGAAGCGGAGAATCGCGGCGCTGGTGCCGACAATGAGAATGAAGGCCACGAGCGCGGCGGCGAGCGCGGCTGACTGGGCGCGGTGCCGGAAGAGAGGAAGAACTGATAGCTCGGTGACGCGGCTCGCAGCGCCGGCGCGTCGTTCGACTCCGCCATGACCGGTACGACACCGCCGCCACGGGATTGTGGCGGCGCCACATCGCGGGCGCGATCGTGTCTTATTGTGCGGAGGAGCTCTGCCCGATGCTCGCACGTGTGTTTCTCGCTGTCCTGCTCGCGGTTTTCACGCCGCTTCCGGCGATCTCCACCGCTGCGACACAGGCCGCAACCGCGGAGGACAAGAAGAGCGAGATCGTCGCCTTCAACACGAAGAGCCACAAGTTCCACTGCCTCACCTGCTCGGCGGCGAAACGCTGCACGCGCAACTGCATCAACATCACGCGTGCGGAGGCAAAGGCGCGCCGCGGCGTGCCGTGCAGGATCTGCGGCGGCTCGTGCTCGATCGTCGATTGAGACTGCTCAGAACGCGGACGCGTACCGCTTCACGAGCGCGTCGAGCACGCCGCGGTCGAGCGGCGAGAGGGCCGCGGAACTGCGAAACTGGCGCAGTTCGCGCTCCACGTCGGCCGCGAGCGACAGGCGCGGTGCGAGCGCGGTCTCGACCTGCTCGCGCAGTGCCGCGGCGTCATTCGATGCGAGACGCCGCGCGGCCGCGAGATGAGAGTCGCCGAGGTCGCCGACATCGATCACTCCGAGCGCGCGGCCGAGAAGAACCTGCTCATACGCGGCGCGCAGCGGGCCGGCGAGGATGAGGTCCATCGGCAGCAGATCGTCGGCCTCGGCGCCCTCGCGCGGACTCGATTTCTCGTATTCGGCGCGGTAGTAGTCGATCTGGCCGAGGACGTAGCCGGGGTAGTGAAGAACGCGACTCAATGAGTGGACGCGCAAGGAATCAGCGGCGGCCTTCACGTGCGCGTTGGGCAGGCGATGTCGCATCTGATTCGCCCACGGCCCGTCGTCGACGTCAATCCAGAGCGTCAGGTCGCGCTGCATGGCCTGCTGCGCCGGCAGATCGTCTTCGCGCAGCTCGATCATCGGAGCGCTCGTCTCGGCGAAGCGCTTCAGACGCTGCGAGAGCTTCGCCTGCGGCACGAGCAGTGTCGCGGCTTGCGCCAGCGTGAGCGCGCGGAAGTCGTCGAATGCCGTCGCGGCGTAAGCAGTGATGCGCGCGCGCAGCTCGTCGAGCGACCAGCGGCGCGACTCGGAGCGCGTCAGCGGAAACTCGCGAACGAACGGCCCGCGGTCTTCCGCCGTGCGCTCGTACCACTGATCGACATCGGCTTCGTCGACGATGGGGATCGACAGACCAGCATTGGGCAGCGGCGCAGGAGCGAACGACGCGGCCATCTCCTGCAGCTCGGTTTTCCGCGTGCGCACCGTGTCCAGCGTGCTTTTCGCGGCCTCGCGCGCGCGGCGCAGAACGTTGAGCGTCGTCCTTCGATGTGCGACGTCGTATTCGAATTGCAGCTCGTCGTTGTGCGCGGCGTTTTTCGCTTTGTCCGTGGTCTCGATCTGCGCGCGCAGATGCTCGAGCGCCTCTCGAGCCGCGCGCACATGCGGCGCGATGACGCCGAGGTAGCGGAAGAGGCAGAGGATCGCGAAAACGCCGAGGGCGATCGCCGCGACCCAGGTGATGCGGCCGAGATTCGGCTGGAGAACGCCGAACGCGAACGGCACGGCGTACAGCACCGCCAAGCCGAACACCGCGGTGATCACCTGACGCCGGATCCACGCACGCCGCGCTTCGAGTGCCTCGCGCAGCGCCTGTTCCGCGCGCGGGAGCTGCGCAAACAGCTCGCGCAATTGCTGCTCTCCGGCCTCCGTCTCCGACGAGAGCCGCGCTGCCTCGGTCTCGCGCGCCGCATTGCGCGCGGCGTTGTTCTCGGCTTCCTCTGCGAAGAGAGTTTCCGGAAGCTGCCGCGTCAGCGCTTCCTTCTCGCGCTCCATCTCCTCGAGTTGTTCGGTGGCGCTGATGGGAGAGAGCGTGTCGGCGACGAGCCTTTGATCCTGCAGCAACGCCGTGACCTCGCGAATGCGCTTTCGCGCGGCGTCGCTCGCGCTCGTATTCGGGAGGAAGCCGAGGCGGACGTCGAGCGCGGCGGTGGCATTGTTGATTTCCGTGACGAGATTGCGCGGCGCGAGATCGGCGTCCGCCCGAAGATCGGGAAGCGGATCGAGCAGCGCGTCGAGCAGTTGAATCGCGGACTCGTAGCCGTCGCGATCGAGGGTCTCATCGGTGACACCCGAGAGGAGAGTGGTGCCGGCAGCGGCGGTCTCCTCGCCCTGCTTCGCGAGCGTCTCGAGGTTCTCGAGATGCGTCGTCTCGCGATAGGTTTTCAGCTCACTGCGCACGGCGGCGATCACTTCCTCCGCGCTGCGCGTCTGTTCGGTGACGAGCGTCCTCGGCTGAAAACGCCGGAAGAGCGACTGGCCCGCGTCGACACCGATGCGCGAGAGCGGCGTCGCGAATTCTTCGCCGACGACGAACTGCTTCGCGCGAAGCGGTGCGGGCCGGGGGTCGCTCGCTTCGCTCAGGATGACACGGTGGATCAGCTCCGCGGCGAAGCGTGGCTCGAGGCGTTGCAGGGCAGCGTCTCGCGGGAACACGAGCTGCGCGTAGCCGAAGGAACTGAAGACCGGCGGCATGCCGCGCGGGTGAATGCCGGGGAGCGCTCCGCTCATCTCTGGCTCGGCCGTGAGCGCGCCCGCGATCGCGCCGGCGTAGAAGTCGCTCGCTTCGCCGACGCTGCCGAACTTCACGCGGTTCGCATTCGTTGCGTCCAGCAGCCAGACTTCGTCGAACGGCTTCGGATCCGTCGCGCTCAGCGCCTCGAGCAGGCCGTAGGCGGCGGCATAGTCGGCGGCCACGCCGCGAACGACTTCCGGAAGGAGACAAAGGATCTCGATCGTGAAGTACGCGGCGAGTCTGCGCATCTCGTACAACTGCCGGATCGCGATGGTCGTCTCGAGCAATGTGGTGCGCGCGGGACCGGCGGCGGAGAGGATCAGAAGCACGAGCTCGCGCGAGCTGACGTCGTCGCGCACGCGCAGCGGACTGTCGGGACGCTGCCGCTGCGCGTGCACCGATTGAATGGTCTGCGCGAGATCGGCGCCCGGCGCGAGCTCTCGCGTCTGCACCAGATCGTCGAGTCCGCACGCCGCCGCGACGCGCTGCTGCACCGCGGCGGCCAGCGGCGCGGAGACATCGTCGAGCGCGAGGATGGTGACCGGTTTGAGCATCAGCTCAGCGTCTCCATCCGCCGCACGTACTCCTCGATGGCGAGGATCTCGTTCTCGACCTGGTCCTTCACCGCCGGCTCGACGGCGCCGGACATCTGCTTCGACAGCGAGTCGGTGTACTCCTTCAGGATCTGGATCGTCCTCACCGCGCCCTCGCGCGTGACGATCGCGTCGATCGCTTCCTCCGCTTCCTGCACGAGCTCGCGGTTTTTCTCGAACGCCGTGTACGCAGGCACGCGCCCCTGTGCGAGGCGGATCATGCTGTTGTCGACGCGCCGGCCGTTTTTCGAGCGGATCGAGTACCACGCGCCCTCGCGCCGGATGATCCCGAACGGCTCGGGCGCCTGCGCGATCGCGAACCAGCGCAGCGCCTCGCCGTCTCCGCTGCGCGGGATGAGGTTCTGCAGATCCTGCCAGCGTTTGTCGACGTGACTGGAGATGACTTTGTTCGGATCGAGGTAGGCGCGCTCCATGTCGTCCATCTCGGCGAGCGCGAACAGCGGGATGCCGGTCTTCACCTTGAACAGCAGGATGCGTCGCGCATCGCGGGTGGAAACCATCGACGGTTTGGCGTTGCCTTTGGGCACACCAGCCTCGTACTTCGCTTCCTTCAGCACCGTCGTATCGGCGTCGGCGACGCCGTAGTGATAGAACTCGTTGATCACGGTCTGATTGACGACGGGAATCCTGCCGAGGTCGTAGCGCCACAGCGGAACGGCAAGGTTGTCGAGGCGCTTGAGCTCCATCGAAACCGCCTCGGGGGTCGTCCGGCGCAGCACGTCATCCATCGTCAGCGACGTGAGCGGCTCGTAGCACTTCTCGACGAACTGCCGGACGTCGGCATGCACCTCCGCGGCTTTGAGTCCGGCCCACTGCGCGAGCGAGCCGCCGTTCTGATCGGCATACCACTTCACGAAATCCTCGCCGATCACCTTCGGACGCTGCGGGCCGGGATCGAACGGCACGACGTGCTCGAACAGACGGGATGCGCCGCGTGGATTCGTCGCGTCGAGGTACTGCTGTTCGAACTGCTTGCGCGCGGCGTGGAGATTCTCACGGATGCGATAGCAGGAGTTGAGAATCGACTGCGTGTGCGCGTGCAGCGTCGAGTAGAGCTCAGCCGCTTTCTCGAGACGCGCGACGCGGATCGTGAGCTCGCTCTCCCGGTCCACCAGCCCGCTGTACACCTCGCACGCCGTCTTCACCTTCGACTCGCGGCTCAGAAACGCGCCGCCGGCCTCGGTGATCTGGTCCTCGGCCGGCTTGAAGCTGAGCGCCTTCAGCCGCGCGCGCTCCTCCTTCGCCTCCCCGTCCATCATGTTCTGGTACCACTCGAGCTTGGCCTGCAGTTTCTCGAAGAAGCGCTCGGCGCGCGTGAATCCGTTCACGCGATTCACGGCCGTTTCCCACCAGGTGTTGATCGCGGCGACGGAGTCGTCGCGCAGCTTCTCGAAGTTCGCACCGATGGCCTGCGCGATCTGCCGCTCGGCGCGCGAGCGATGCACGGTGTGGAGGCTCTTGATCGCGCCGAGGGCCTTGTTGTCGAACTTCATCTGGCCGAGGGGCATCGGGAAACGGAGCTGCCCTCCGCCTTCGCGCTGGCTGAGGAACTCGATCACCTGATCGGCTTCGTCCTCACGCAGACGGTTCTGATCGAGGAATCGACGTACGTCTTCCTCGACATCGGAATCCGCAATGGCGCCGTTCAGCAGATCGTCGTTCACGAGCCGCTTCGCGTCCTCGTACATCAACGCGTCGAAGCTCGGCATTGCGAGCGATGCGACGCCGAAGCTGCAGTACTGCGGCGAGCGGCCTTTCACGCGGCCCGCGGTCGCGATCTGCGTCTTGATGTTGTCAACGGCGTTGGCGCTGTCGGTGCCGATCTGCGACCCGATCTGCACGTACATGCCGTCGGCGATCAGCCCGAGCAGGTCGTTCTGCTCCATCACCGTCCGTCCCTGCTCGTTGATGCTGTCGATCAGATAGACGACATCGAACGGAGCACGGCTTACTTCGATGCGGCGCATGCCGTAATCGATCTGGAAGCTGCCTTTCATCGTCGAGAGATACTCGATCTCTTTCAGTGCGCCGTACGCGTTCGGTTTCACGAGCTGCGTGCCCGCGTAACGCGTGAAGATGCCCGGCAGCAGCAGGACGCCGGTGAAGTTCGACTGCTCGTCGCTGCCGATCACATCGCGAGCCATGAAGGCGACGTCGAGAAACGTGCCGCTGCCCGTTCCGCCGGCGAGGCTGCCGACGACGTGCACTTCGACGCCGGCGCGATTCGAGACCTGAAACTGATCCGCATACATCTGTTTCTGGTTGCGGATGTTCCGCACGTCGTCGACGGCGCGGCGGATGCGCGCATACACCTCGGCCGCGCGCGCGAAGATCGCGAGGCGCCCGCGCGCGCGCACCTGGCCCGCGCCGGCGATGATCGACTGCGTCGGGATCTCCGGCGGCCACCACTCGTCGATGTGCTCGTTCGTTCCATTGACCAGCGCCGCCGGATTGCCGACCTGCAGGACGTACAGCTCGTTGTGATCGAGCTGGCCGTCGGGACTCTCCTGCGGCTGCTGCGTCCCTTCCGCGTTCTCGGTCGTGTCGATGGAAAGGAAGCGGATGATCGGCGGGAGCGAGCCGTACGCGTCGACGAAGCGCCTCTTGAGCTTCAGCAGAGTCCCGTAGCCGGTGCCGCCGAGGCCGATCACGACGGTGGGACGGAAAACGACGTTGTTCTTCATACCTGGTCCTCCTGCGCGGACGGCCGTTCATGGCCGACGCGGTTGAATCGCAATTTCGCGGCGCCGATCTCGATCGTGTCGGCGTCATAGAGCTCGCTCACCGGCAGCTCGATGCTGTTCACGCGGAGCGGTCCGCTCGTCGACTCGATCCACATCTGCTTCGTTCCGTTCTTGCGGCGGCAGAAAAGACGCGCGTCGGAGCCGGCGAGCGCGTCGAGCGGCACGACGGAGCTGAGCGCGAGCTCGCGCACCTTGACGTTCGGGAGGCCGACGTAGGCGGCATCCGGCGCGAGCCGCGGCGCGACGATCTCGATTTCCCCTTCGAGCGAGTTGCGGTCTCCGATCGCGACGAGCAGTTCGCCCGGCATTTTTCCGCTGTAGAGAACGGCCGCGATGAGGGCGAGGACGAGAAGTCCGAGGAGGATGCCGATCCATTTCGCGACGCGCGGCGACAGCGGCGGCGGAACGACATTGAGCGTCGCGGGGACGACCACCTTGTTGCCGATGCGGATCGCCAGTTGCCTCGGTCCGGGCGCCACGTCTTCGGCGATCTCGAGCTGGAGCGCGATCCGCGCGGGCGCATTCGGTGCGACCGCAATGCCGCTCTGCTCCGGCATGGTGATGCCCGGCAGCGGCGCCAGACTGAGGGACACGCGCGCCGGTTTGTTCGAGGAGATGGTCAGCTCGCGCGCGGCCGTGGATTCGCCGGGTGTGATCGCGCCGAAGTCGAGCGAGAGCGGCTCGGTGCGGATGACGGTGGGCGCGGGCGGCGGCTGGACGACGCGGCGAATGTAGTCGGTCGCTTCACGGATCGCGTTGGGGTCCTGCGGCTTGAGAATCTTCGTCCGCTGCGTGAAAACGTCGAGTTGCGATTCGTGCTCGCCGAGGGAGACGAAGAAGAGCCATGGCCGGCTGATCTCGACGCGCTTCACGTTCTCGCCGATCGAGACGGGAGTCGCAATTCCGCGGACGTCTTCCTTGCCGTCGGTGAAGAGGACGATCGCGCGCTCGCGCGTTTTGTCGTTCCGCCCCAGCAGCGCTTCGGAGCGCTTCAGTCCTTCGGCGATGGCGAGGCCGAGGTGCGTGCGGTTCCCGTTCGCCTCGAGCGAGTCGACGATCGCGTAGAGCTCGTCGCGATCGAGCTGGCTGTGGACATCGCGGAGGCCGTGTGAACGGACGTCGCGGTCGAACGTCAGAACGCTGATCGAGTCGCCAGCGCTGGCTTCGCGGATGAACGTTGCGAGGCTCGTTTTCACTTCGGGGAAGATGTTTTTCGTCCCGCCGGCGCCGCGCATCGAGGCCGAGGTGTCAACGAGGAAGATCCAATCCACCGCGCCGCGCGGCTCCGCACGAACGCCGGCAGCGGTGAGAAGGAAAACGACAGCTGCGATGAGTCGTCGAGGCATGGCTCCTCCCGGGGTTCCTCGACAAGACACGGATACGCGACGTTTGTGGGGGACGCCACAAAACGCCGCGGATGGTGTCGATGAGGCCGTGCAGAAGATGTTCGCCGTACGGCCGCTGATGCGGCCTGGCCTTTTCAGGCGTCTGTTCGGGTTTCCCGAGCCGGAGAACGGCTACATCGAACTGGAGAACCTGCTGGCCTCACGGCCGTGGACGGAGATTCATGCGGGGCATGTCGAGCAGGCGCTGCGCGCGCACGGCGTGACGTCGATGGATCGCGAGCGCGCGAGGGCGCTGTACGGGAAGGCGGTCGCGGCGTTCACGAATGACGATCGGCTGCACGATGCCGAACATGCGGCGCTGCAGTGTCTGCGCAATCTTCTCGGCGTTCGCGACGACGAAGCGGGCCGCGCGCTGGAAGCGATTCTGAAGCGCCGCTGGCAGGATGCGGTGAGCGACCGGCGGCTGAGTCCGGACGAGCGGCAGTCGCTCGATGCGCTCGCGCGCAATCTCGGCATCCGCGTGGACATCGACGCGGCGACGCAGGCGCAGCTCGATCGGTTTCACTGGTACTGGCTGATGGAGCAAGGGACGTTCCCCGAGGTCGCGGCGAGCATCGCTTTGCATCGCGGCGAGATCTGTCACTTCGCCGCGCCGGCGGAGATGTACGAGATGCGCACCGAGACGCAACGCGTCTACTACGGCGGTCCGTCGGTGCGGATCAGGATCATGAAAGGCGTCTACTACCGCGCCGGCAGCACGAGCGCGCATCGCGTCACACGCGATGTGCTCCGGCACATCGATTCAGGAACGCTCTACGTCACCAGCAAGCGAGTGATCTTCGACGGCGCGCGGAAGAACACCACCATCCGACTCGCGAACGTGTTGTCGATCGTCCCCTACTCCGACGGCGTGGAGGTCGAGAAGACCTCGGGCCGCAGTCCGATTTTCACGGTCGGCGACGCGGAGTGGCTGATGGTGCTGCTCAGCAGCCGGCTAGTAGACATTCAGCATTGAAAGCGTAGGTACCAAGGCTTGTCATCCCGAGCGAGAGCGAGGGACCCGGGGGTAGGGTGGCACGAAGCCCGCGCGTTGCGCCGCCGCCCACACAGGTCCCTCGCTCACGCTCGGGATGACAAGGCTCGCAACCCATGCCTTCAAGGTTGAACGTCCACTAGCGATTTGAGCGCGGCACGAGCAGCGAGTAGGTGGTCACGCGCTCCTCGCGATCGCCGCTCACTCCGTACACCACGATCTCGTACGTGCCCGGCCGGAAGAAGCGGCGCGGGACGATGATCAGGAATGAGTTGTTCTCCTCGTGCGGCTGCACACCCGTGGTGCTCCAGATCACGCGGGCCGTGGCCTGGTTGGTGATCTCGAGCCGATAGTGATCGAACTTCTGCGCGCCGATGAGAGGCGCGATCAGAACGATGGACTCGCCCTGCGCCGTCAGCGTCTGCGGCTGGCTTTCGGGACCGCGGCGGCCGTCGGGCATGAGGACCTGTTCTTCCCAGACGAGACGCGGCTCGGGAGCTCTCGAGGTGACGACCCACAGCATCGCGCCGAGCACGACGGCGATCAACGCGGCGGCCACGGCGGAGTAGCGCCAGAACTGCACGACGCGCGCTCCTTCCGCAGGCTTGCGGCGAAGGCGGCTCTGCATCGACGCCCAATGCTTCCCGAGCTCCTCATCCGGCATGAAGTCGGGATCGCCCGGCTCCGCACCTTCGGTGGGAAATGGTTCCGTGATCGTTCGCACGAGCTCGGGGTAGCAGACCAGCCGCTCCTGGAGGCGCGCTTCTTCGTCCGCACTCAGCTCGCCTCGCGTATAGGCGAGCAGCTCCTCGGGCGTGGGCGGATCGCCGAGTCTGCGGCGATCGCTGGCCATGAGGTGCTGACTCACGGCCCGCCAATCCGATTTCGTGATCATGTTTCGTCCTCCGGGAGCGTACCGTCGTCTCCCAGTCGTGCGCGCAGAAACTTCTTCGCATCGCGAAGCCGCGACTTCACGGCGTCCATGCTGATGCGCAGCGCGCTGGCAATCTCGTCGTACCTGAAATCGTCGAGCCAGAGGAGCATGCATTCACGCTGCCCCCGCGGAAGCTCGTCGATCGCGTCATACACCTGCTTGCGGCGCAATGCCGACTGCTCGCGCTCCGCGTAATCGGGCTCCTCGGCGGCGGCCGGCTCGCGTCCGGTGAAATCGGGATCGTCGATGCCGATCGTCTTCGCATTGCGCTTCTGCGTGTTCATCGAGCGGATCCTGTTGTAGGCGACGTTCCGGGCAATGGTTTCGAAGAAGGCCCACTCCGCATCGCCGCGGTATTCGTCCATCGCCTCATAGAAGCGGAGAAATGCCTCCTGGGTGAGCTCCTCGGCGTCTTCCTGCGTACAGCGAAAGACTCGGACGTAATACCGGACCATCCGCCAGTAGTACTTCTGGTACAAGGTTTTGAACCGGTCGTCGTCGTCGTTCATCGCCCGATCTCGTTTATCTTATGCATCTCTTGAAAAAAATCGCGATCGTGATGCTACTGCTTTGCGGTTGCGCAACTGCCTGTCACAAGAGAGAAGACACGATCCGCGTCGTCGAGTGGCCTCGCGAGGTCGAGCCGCGCCTCACCGGAGCGACCTGGCAGCGATGCTCGGGAGTGGAATGCGGACCGCCGGGCAGGATCGCCGCCGAAGTGTGTCCCGAGCTCATCGAGACGCACCATGACGCGCTGCGGATGCTCGCGGCGCAGCCGCAGTGCACCGACCGGGCGATCGAGGCACTGCAGGGATTCGCGCGGCGCGATGCGCGTGCATTGAGCGACATCGCGGCCGCGTACTACCTCCGCGCGAAACGCGGTGGGCGCGAGTCGGAGCTTCTGCGCGCGCTCGAGGCCGCGCTGCGCGCGGTGGAGGCGATGCCGCGTGACGAAGCCGCGCGATTCAATCTCGCGCTCGTCCAGGAGACGGCGGGCCTGTCCGGCGACGCGATCGCATCGTGGGACGCGCTGGTGGCGATCGATCGATCACAGTGGGCGGAGGAAGCGCGGGAGCGGCTCCGCCGGCTTCGCAAGCCGGTCGTCTCGGGACCGTGGCTCGTGCAACGGCGGAAGCTGCGAGCCGCGCTCGCGGCGGGCGACCGGGCGGCTGTGAGAACACTGATCGCGGATTTTCCGACGCCCGCACTCGAAGAACTGTCGCGGACGAAAGATCCGGCGTCCGCGAAACTGCTGGATACCGAACTGTCGCTTCGCCTGGGCGGAGAGGAGATGCGCTCGCTGCATCACGCGCGGGGAGTGCAATCGGCGCGCGCTCATTCGCTCAATCGGCAAAGCCGGAACTTCGAGTCACTCTCCGATTACAACGCCGCGCTGGAGATTTTCGTGCACCTGCGCGACGCCGACATGATCGCGAGCACGCTCCGCGCCCGCGTCGGGATTTATCGCGCAATGGGGCAGCCGGAGCTCGCCTGGCGCGAGTCGCTGCAGGCCCTTCCCTATGCGCCGCGCGTCGGCAGCACACGCAGACGGCAGATGGTGTTCACGGAAGCCGCCGAAACCGCCGCAATCCTCGGCTACGCGCGCGCCGCGTTGCTCTATCAGGACGCGGCGCTCCGCACCATTCAGGAGGACGCGAAATGGATCTCACCCGAGGATGCGGAGGAGGAGGCGGATCTCAGGAGATTCCTCGCCTCCGCGCGACGAGTCCGCGCCGGGATCGAAGTGCGGCTCGGCTGGCTCGAGGACGCGGAGAATGATCTCGTCGAAGCGACGCGGTTGATGGAGAAGGGAGGGAGTGAAACGGTAGCGTTGCAGGCGCGGATGCAGGAGGTGCGCGGACAAACTCTTCTACCGCTCAATCCTTCCGGTGCGGCCGACGCATTCACCAGTGCATTGAACGCGGTGGCGCGCGACGAGCTCAAGTCCTTTCGCGCGTCGCTGTATGCGCAGCGCGCCGAGGCGCGGCGGCGCTCCGGGCGCGAGGCGGATGCGGCGCGCGATCTCGGGGAAGCACTGCGCGAGCTGCGCGAAGAAGAGTCGCGAATCCTGCGGGACCGTGAGCGCGGAGAGGGCGAGAACCTCTGGAGCGCCTATTTCTCCCGCTTCGATGATACGTACGAGCGGCTGATCGAGCAGCTGGGCTCCGGAGATGGCGAAAAAGCGTTCGACTACAAGGAACGCTCGCTCGCGTACGAGCCACTCAATCTCATCCTGACGCTCGACGTCACCCCGCCCTCGTTTCGCAGGCTGGTACCCCGCGGCGAGCCGATGACGCTCGCCGCGATTGCCGCGGAACTGCCGCCCGGCACGGCGCTGCTTCAGTACGCGGTGCTGAAGAACGAGACGCACGCGTGGATCATCCGCCGCAATCGCGCGACGCATCTCGCATGGAAGCTGTCGCGTGCCGAGGTCGAACGCTTCAGCGAACTGATGCAGCGGGCGGTGCGCGAGCGCGACGCGAATCTCATGCATCGAACGTCGAAGCAGGTGTTCGAAGCGCTGATCGAAAAACCGCTGGCCGCGGCGGGTGCGGACATGGGACGGCTCGTCATCGTGCCCGACGGCGCGATGCACGGCCTGCCGTTCGCGGCGCTTTATGACAGCAAGGCGAAGGAGTATCTGATCGAGAAAGCGCCGATCGAGCTCGCCGGCAGCGCGACGCTCTACATCTTCTCGCTGCACCGCGATGACGCATTCCCGCCCGCGTCTCCATCCGCTCTGCTCATCGGCGATCCCGCGTTCGATGAGGAGTCGGATCTCGCGCGCGGGATGGAGCGGCTGCCCGGCGCGCTCGCGGAGGTCGAGCAGATCCGCCGCGCATACGCGCCGCTGATGCCTGTCGAGGTCCGCACCGGCGCCGATGCCACCTTCGCCGCGATGCTGGAGCTGGCGCGCAACCGCACCGTCATCCATTTCGCGGGTCACTCCATGGTGAACGAGGAGCAGCCGTGGCGCTCGGTGCTGCTGCTCGCACGATCGGGCGGCGATTCCGGCGCGGTCGAAGCCGCGGAGCTCGTGCGAAAACTGAGACTCGATCGAACACGCCTGTTCGTGCTGGCCGCGTGCAGCAGCGCGGGCGGGCTTCCCGTTGGTCCCGAAGGTGTGGCGCCGCTCGTGCGGCCGCTGATCGCCGCGGGTGTTCCGGCCGTGATGGGCAGTCTGTGGGACGTGGAAGACGCCACAGCGGAGAAGCTCTCCGTGTCTTTCCATCGGTACTACGGAAAGGGCAGCGACGCTGCCGCGGCATTGCAGGCCGCACAGCGCGACATGCTCCGGAACGAGAACCCCGGCCTCAGGTCGGTCCTGGCGTGGGCTCCGTTTCAGGTGATCGGTCACGCATCGTCACCATTCGCGCCCTCGCACTAACGAGTCAATGGAGGAACACACCTTGGAATTCATCGTACGCATTCTCTTCACCGGGATGATGGTCTTCATCCCGAACAATGACGGCACACAACTCGACGTCGTGCTGCTCAACGTCGGACACGGTCACGCGATCTCCGACGGAACCACTCTCGCCCAGCACAAACCTCTCCTCATCACCCGCGCGGGCAGCTGCACCGGCACGTGCCCGACCGGCGACGCGGAGATCGCCGCGTATCTGTTCGGCGACAAGTCCACCGATGCCGCGGTCGACTCGCTCGAGGCCGCGGTCAGCGGCGGCGGCGCGTGGCAGTTGTCGGGATCGCAGATCTCGGTCGTGAAAGGCAGCGAGACCGACCCCGATCTCCCCGCGCTCGATTTCATCGAAGGCGTTCGCAACGGCATCATCCCGACGACGTCGGAAGAGCGCGCGGACTACAGCTGGCTCGCGAAAATGTCGGAGCTCTGCCCCGGTTGCGGCCTCGATTCCGACATCCTCGCTACGCCGCCGCCGGGACTGGTCGCGGCGCGATTCCGGCTGCAGAGCGGCGACGTTTTCACCTACTCGATCGCGCGCATCGGCAGCAACGTCACGCCGGTGCACTTCAAGCGCCTCGACGGCACGGGCAGCGCGTCGTCGTACACGCAGGCGATCGCCGTCTGGATGGGCGCCGACATCGCCGTCTCCGGCGACAGCATCAAAATCGTGGAGTCGAAGTTCGACAACAGCACCGGACGCACGATGACGCTGACGCCGGACGAAGACGACCGCGTGGAGATCGCCGTGCTCAATCTCCCGCCGCTGGTGCCGGCCTCGCCGATCGCCACGCCGGGCGTGGGGAAGCATTTCCAGGCGTTCTATGAAGTCGCGGAGACGGTGCCGTCGGCCGCCACGCGGCTCGTGCCGCTGCCGGGCGCCGCGCCGGGTGCTCCGTCGTATTCGCGGGTGACCTGGCAGTCGATCCATCCGCAGGAAGAGCTCTGGTCGGAGCTGCTCAATGCGCTGCGCCTGAACGTCAGCCGCAGCGAGGCCGAGATCTCGCTCTGTCCGCCCGTCGACGTCCCGTAATTTCGTGAACGGGCCGCCCACGGGCGGCCCGTTTCCACATCATGAAACGCACGACTGCACTCTTCCTCCTCTTCGCGATCGGCGCATGCGAGTCGAACCGGAAAGCACCGGCTGACCGCGAGCGTGTGATCGCCGCGAGCGCGCTGACGCAGCGCTACGCGCAGTCGCCGCTCGCGCGCTGGAACGTCCGCGGCCGCGCCGCGGGCGCCGACTGCGGCGTGCTGTTCGTCGAGACGGCGGTGATCATGGAAGACTCGATGGTGGAAGCGCTGCATTACGGCGCGGGCGTGTACGACGTCTACAAGGGCGGCGTGCAGCAGTTCTCGCGCGACGGAGCGTTCCGCGGCGTGGCGTACAAGGACAAGTCGGGACGCGTCTGGACGTTCGGCGAGATCAGCGCGGCCGAGACGAGCGTTCCTTGCCGGTGATGTGGAGTGCGGCGACGCCAGTCGCCGCTGTCCAACGCGGCGGCGTTGCCGCCGCGCGCGGCAGCTTGCGCTGCCGCGTTCCAGAGCGGCGACTGGCGTCGCCGCACTCCAGAACCGGCGCTGCGCGCCGGTTGATCAGGGGTTGCACGCCGACAACGGCATCGACGACGCGCGCCCCTCGAAGGATTTCTGTGTGGCGCGCCGCACCTCGGGATCGCGATTCTTCTGAATCCAGGTCAGCACGCGATCCTCGACGTATTCGCTCAATGCGTACACGGTGACAAAGCCCTTTTCGTCTCTCGCCGCTCCGCAGCGCAGGCCATCGATCACGGCCGCCGTGAACACACCGTTGCCGTCGTGGTCATACGCGTATTGTCCTGCGACAGCGGCGGAAAGCACGGCCTGTCCGCTGATCTTCCCGAGCTCCTCCATCAACTGCGCGGCGGAGGAGCGCGGACTCGCGCTGCCTGACCGGATGTCCTTCGTGAGCTGCTCGCGGCACGCGTCGATCAGAATGAGAGCGCGCGGGACCTTCTGCCGCGAGACGATCTCGCGCACCTTCGTCTCCGTGACACTCATCTCCGGGTCCTGCAGCAGCGAGCTCGCCGTGAGCAGATGCTGCGTGCCGCCGTCGTTGATACCGTGCGTGGCGAAGGCGGCGATGAAGAGACCGTTCTCGCCGACTAAGGCCGCCTGATGCCGGAGATTCCTCACGATGTCCGGATGCCGCGCTGGACGAACGATTGCACCGGCAGCTTTGAGTGCCGCGAGCCTGCGCCGCGACTCCTCTTTCTGCGGACTTCCCGACAGCGCGAGGACGACGCGCTTCGCATGGACCAGCGGACGCTCGAACACCAGGAGATGCGCGAGATCGACCGCGTCGTCGACGGCATAGCGCACCTCCGTCAACGTCTCGTCCTCGGAGAATTCACGAACGCCGACGAAGAGGGCCGCGGATTCGGCGATTTCCACCGGTCCGGGCGGCGGCAATGACTCTTTGCGCACGCCGGCCAGGGACACGCCGCCGATGAGCGAGAGCGCCACAAACATCGCCAGATGTTGTCTCACTTCGTGATTTCCTCCCGCGAGGAGAACACAATTCTCGCTGAAAAGTGTCCATGCTGAAAAAATCGCTTCCGGCGCTCCTTCTGGCCCTCTGTGCGGCGCTCGACGCCCAGGCGGCGAAGCGCGCCCTTTTGATCGGGATCAATGACTACAGCGCCTCGCGGCTCGGAACGCCGCGCGTCCCGCCACCGCCGGACCGCGACTGGAGGGATCTCAACGGCGCCGTCACGGACGTCGAAACGCTGCAGCAGATGCTCGTGCTGCTCTATGGATTCGAGCAGCAGAATCTCGTCACGCTCACCGATCAGCAGGCCACGCGCGAGGCGATTCTCCGATCGCTCGACGAGCTGGTGAGCCGCGCGTCGAAAGGCGACGTGCTGCTTTTCTACTATGCCGGCCACGGCTCGCAGGTACGCAACTCCCTCTCCGACGAGCCGGACCGGATGGACGAGTCGATCGTGCCCGCCGATTCGCGTCACGGCACGCGCGACATCCGCGACAAGGAGCTGCGTCTGCGCTTCAACGCGATCGTCGACAAGGGCGCGCGGCTCACGGTCATCCTCGACAACTGCCACAGCGGCTCCGGCGCGCGCGGACTGCCGACCGGCGCCCGCCCGCGCGCGGTGAAACCGGATCTGCGCGATCTCGCCGATCGTACGCGAACGCCTCCCGCGCCCACGGATCGCGGCGCGCTGGTCCTCTCCGCGACGCAGGATTTCGATCAGGCGTGGGAGTCGCGCGACGAGCAGGGGAAGCTGCACGGCGCGTTTTCCTGGGCGCTGATCCGCGCGATGCGCGACTCGTCCGCCGATGAAAGCGCGAGCGAGACGTTTCTTCGCGCGCGCGCCCGTCTGCGCGCGGAGACCCCGTTTCAGGAGCCGGTGATGGAGGGAACGCCGGAGGCGCGGCTCACGCCACTCTTCGGCGCGCGCAGCGATCGCCGCGGCGATCGCACCGTCGTGAGCGTGGAGAAAGTACAGAGCGACGGCACGGTGCTGTTGCAGGGCGGATGGGCGAACGGGTTGTCGATCGGCACGGAGTTGCGCGTGGTGAGCGACCGGAACATCAGTGCGCGGCTTCGCGTGACGGAGATGACGGGACTGGCGCGCTGTAGGGCGCGCATCGAGCCGGGACGCTCGCTGCCGCAGGCCGTGAAGTCGGGCGCGCTGCTGGAAGTCGTGGGATGGGCCGCGCCTCCCGGCCGGCCGCTGCGCGTCTGGACGCCGCGCGTCTCGGGCAGCGCCGCCGCGATCGCCGCACTCGCACGCCGCCTGCTCGATGAATCCTCGCGGCGCGGCGTGCGCTGGGTGACCGATCCGCTCGAGGTGACGCCGACGCATCTCCTCCGACGCGGCAGGAGCGAGTGGGAGCTCCTCGGCAGCAGCGGCGCCGTCGAACCACTCGGCCCCGATGCGAGCGACGCGATCGCCGCCATCGCGAGAGTGCCGCGCGGCGCATCGCTCTTCGTGCAGTTCCCCGCCCCCGCGGCGATGATCGACGGAATCGCGGTCGGACCGGGCACCGATCGCGAAGGAGTCGATCCGACGGAACGTGCCGAGGATGCGGACTACATTCTCCTGGCGCGCTATTCGAGCCGGCGGTTGCAATACGCGTGGATGCGGCCGGGGACGAAGAGCACGGACCGGCGCAGGACCGGCCTGCCGCTGCGCACGGACTGGATCATCGAGGACGGCCGCGACGGCACGCTGCGCGATTCGGTGGCAAAACTCCGCGACGCCGTCCTGCGCCTGCGCCGGATTCACGCGTGGAATCTCCTCGAATCTCCTCCCGACGAGCGGTCGCCGTATCGGCTCTTCCTGCGGCGAACGCGCAACGGCGAGATCGCGAAAGACGTGCTGATCGGTGATGAACGATACGACGTCGTGCTCCGCAGTTTCGGCGCGAGTCCGCCGCGCGCGCGGCAGCGCTACACCTACGTGTTCGTCATCGACAGCTGGGGCACGGGCACGCTGCTGTTCCCCGACAAAGGCTCCGTCGAGAACCGGCTGCCGCTGTCGCTTCCCGCACCGCGCGAGATCCGCCTCGGCGACGAGAGCGCATTCACCATCGCGCCGCCTTACGGCATCGATACGTTCTTTCTGCTCACCACGGACGAGGCGCTCCCCGATCCGTGGGTTCTCGAATGGGACGGCGTCCGCACGCGCGCGCCGGCGCAGACGCCACTCGAGCAACTGCTGCTCCTCACCGGCTCGACGAGCCGCGCCGGCCTCGTGGTCACGCCGGCGACCTGGTCGCTGGAGAAGGTCGTGTTCGAGTCCGTTTCGCCGCGCGCGCGTCGCAACGCCCGCATCTCCCCACAAAGCTGATCCCGCCGTGTCTCAGATGTCGTATGGCGCACTACAAGTACCGCGCGCATCTGACGCAATCCGACAGCGCAGCATTCGACACGCGTCACGCTCCCGGCACCACCACGCAGAATCCGGGTATCTATCGCTGCGCCGGCTGCGGCGACGAAATCGCGATCGCGAAAGGCCACAAGCTTCCTCCGCAGAATCACCATCAACACGAGCCCCACCAGAAAAAGATCGAGTGGCAGCTCCTTGTGTTCGCGGAGCAGAGCCGCTGATCAGAACTTGCGCCGCACGCGCACCTTCGACTCGCCGATCACGACGAAACAGCCGCGCCATGAATCGACGTCCTCCGTCTCGAAGACCGCGCGCAGTTTCGTGATGACGGCCCGCAACCCTTCCTGCTTCAGACGGACGAGCACGAAGCCGGCATGTGCGCCGGGCGTGAAGGCACGAGCGTCCGCGAAACGGATATCCTGCGTCACGAGCATGCGATCTTCGGCTTCAGCGAGCGCACGAACATCGGGATCGGGGCGGCCGGAGAGCGACTTCGTGTAGACGTGCTCCACGTCGTGTCCGAGGGCACGGAGAACAGCAATCAGATCGGCCGGCAGGTTCTCGTCAAGCAGAATCCGCATCGAACCGCGGGACCTCGGATACCGGCAGATCCTCTTCTGCGGATGCAGCAGCGAAGGCGATGACCGCCTTCAGATCCGCCTTGGTCACGGCAGGGAAGTTTCGAAGGATCTCCTCCTCGTCGCATCCTTCCGCGAGGCTCGCCAGCAGTGTCCGCAGCGTAACACGCGTCCCTCTCACGACGGGCGCCCCGCCGCAGATGTTCGGATCGCGGATGATGTAATCGCTGAAGTTCATTGATGTCTGAGTCAATTATCGTGCATTAACTTGATTCTTACGTCAAAGCCTCTCGACCTTGCGACCAAGACAACTATGCGCGTCTTGTCTGACGCATGATACGCGCGAATGTCGAATTTCGGGGAGCGGCTCGGTGCCGCGATCGAGGCAAGCGGCAAGTCGCGCCGGCAGGTCGCGGACGAGGTGGGGACGACGCAGGAGACGATCAGCCGGCTCGTGAGCGGCGCGGAGGACAATCCGAAACTCAAGTCGCTCATCCGGCTCGCGACCGCGGCAAACACGACGGCTGCGGGGCTCCTTACCGAAGGAACGATCCTGACGCCGGAGGACGAGCGCGTCCTCGTGCAGCTTCGCCGGTGGATCGACGAGAAACTCGCGGACCTCGATGCCGTGCCGAACGCGATCATCGTCGAGAGCCGTACGACGAGCGTGCGGGAGGTTCAGATCGCCGACCGGCCTGTCGATGACGTCCGTCTCGTGCTAAGCGCGCTCGGCGACTCGATGATCGGCGCTGGAATCCGCGCAGACGACACGTTGCACGCGATCCCAGCACCTCAGCCGGAAGCAGCGGTAGGAAAGATCATCGCGTGCCGCATTGGCGAGTCGATCTTCGTGAAACGCCTCGTCAGCGAACATGGCCGGCGCTATCTCGTCAGCGCCCACCCGCGCTATCGCGCGATCGCCGTCGACACGCTTCGCGGTGAATTCGAGATCCTTGGCGTCGTGATCGGCCGCACTGGCCTGATCGATTAGATTAGATCGTCCCCACGATCGTGTACTCCACCATCGCGTCGTAGTGCTCGCGATTCGCGTCGTACACGCTCTTGATCACGAGCGACTCGCGATCGATCGCGCGGTCGACGGCGAGGATGCCGTCGAGGTGATCGATCTCGTGCTGGAGAAGCTCGGATTCGGCCTGGCTGAGATCGCGCCATTCTTTGCGCGTGCCGTGTTCGTCGGCGTACTCGAGGGAGATGGACGAGAAGCGGCGGACGCGCACGAGGAGGTCGGGGAAGCTCATGCAGTCGTCCCACATCGTGAGCGTCTCCTCGCTGCGCGCGGTGATGACGGGGTTGACGATGAAGAAGGTTCCGCGGCCGAGGTTCATCGCGATGAAGCGTTGGGCGATGCCGATCTGCGGCGCGGAGATCGCGCGGCCGAAGCCGTGTTTGCGGCGGAAGGCGTCGAGCGTTGCCGCGAGCTCGTCGAGGGCGCGCGGGTCGGCTCGTTCGACTTCCGTGGAACACACGCGCAGACGCGGATCGCCGAGGAGGAGGACTTGCGCGGCTTCGCCGCGGATTGAGGATTGAGGATTGAGGATTGAGGAAGTCATTTCGGGTTTCTCAATTCTCGACTCTGCCGAGCTGCGAAAGCAGATCGGCGGTGAGGTTGGCGCCTGTGGCGACGAGGACGACCGACTTACCGCGGATCTCGTCGCGGTAGTGCAGTGCGCCGGCGAGGGATGCGGCGCCCGAGGGCTCGACGAGGACGTGGGCGCCGAGGATCATCGCGCCGGCGGCGACGAGGATTTCTTCGTCCGGCACCGCGATCGCATCGTCGACGTACTGCAGCAGCTGCTCGAGTGCGAGGCGCGCGGGGACGCGGCTCACGAGGCCGTCGGCGATCGTATGGATCGGTCGCTCGATCGCGGCACGGGCGTGGAAGCTGTCGACCATCGCTCGCGAGCCGGTCGACTGCACGGCGATGACGCGCGCGTGCGGGTGGCGCTCCTTCACGGCGATGGCGACGCCGCTCGCGAGCGAGCCGCTGCCCATCGGGACGAAGACGACGTCGACGTTGTCGAGCTCGCGCGCGATCTCGAGTCCGACCGTCGCCGCGCCTTCGATCACTCCTTCGCTCTCGCCGTCGTCGATCACGCGCAGGCCCTCGCGCTTCGCGAAC
>DATLFB010000027.1:0-52699 GCA_035525285.1 Thermoanaerobaculia bacterium | reverse complement strand
GGACGTCCCGTCCCCCCCCCCGTGGGCGGCCGGGACGTCCGCCCTCCTCTACATCTCCGTCAGCAGCTTCTCCCGGCACTGCTCCAGCCGCCGCCACGCGTGCCCTTCGTTGAACGAGCGGTCGACGAGCAGGACGACGTAGTAGCCGTCCTTGATGTCGTAGAGCAGGACGGCGCTCTCCGGGAACTCGACCTTGAATCGCAGCGGCTCGCCGGCTTCGATCTGCGCGGTGAGCGCGCGCAGGCGAGTCAGGAAGATGCCCTGGTACGCGCCGAGGATGCGCAGGTCGTGGTCATTGAGATCGTGCTCGCACACCAGCTCCACGGTCTCGCCTTCATAGTCCAGAAAGAGCGCGGCCAGCGCGCCGGTGGTCGTGGCGATCAGCTCGTGAAGGATCAGGCGAAACACGTGCTCACTCCCACATCACCAGGAATTTGCGCGCCTCGGCCGCCTCCGCGGAGCGGGGCGCCTTCTCGATGACGCGCTGCAGATACGAGCGCGCGGTGTCGGGACTCCCGGCGCGATGCGCGGAGACGCCGAAGCGCAGGAGCGCGACCGTGGAGTCCGGATGGTTCTTCAGATACTCGAGGTACGCGCGTCCCGCTCCCTGCAGATCGCCGCGGCGCTCGCGCAGCGTGCCGATGTAGAGCAGCGCCGCATCGAGCTTCGCATCGAGCCTGAGCGCGCGATCGAGCCACGTCTCCGCAACGGCGGCGTGTCCGAGGCGATCGTGAGCGATGCCGTTGTGATACGCGGCATCGGACCGGAGAGCGGACGTCTCGTCCGCGTAAATCTTTTCGAAATCGGCGGACGCCTTCGCGTACTGCCCGAGGCGCAGCAGCACGATCGCGCGATTGAATCGCGGCTCAGGCAGCGCGGGCTCGAGCGCGAGCGCGGCGTCGAATGCGGGCAGCGCCTTCGCGTTCTCGCCTTTCATCATCAGCGCGAGGCCGCGAAGATTCTCGATGGCCGCGGGCGACGCGCCGGACGCCTTCGCTCCTTCGAGCTGCTGCAGCGCGGCGTCGTACTGGCCGCGAAGGATGTAAAAGACGCTGCGGTCGCAGCCTTGCGAGCCGGCGACGTGGCTGGCGGTCGAGAGCAGCAGGACCAGAAACAACGCTGACCGTGCATTGGCCCTGGGCAACATGCGCTGCGGCCGTGCCGCCACTTACGCGGCGCCTCGCACCTGATCTTCGATCTGGATGTCGCCGCGCTTGACCGCGTTCACGAACGCATCCACCACGCGCGGATCGAAGCGCGTTCCGCCGAAGCTCTTGATCTTCTCCACGACGTAGCCGAGCTCCATGGCCTTCTGATACGGCCGGTTCGTGGTCATCGCGTCGAACGTGTCGGCGATCGCGACGATGCGCGCCTGCATCGGAATCTGCTCCCCTTCGAGCCCTTCCGGATAGCCGCCGCCGCTCCATTTCTCGTGGTGGTACTTCATGCCCGGGATGATGTCGATCAGCTGCGCGACGCCGCTCATGATCGCCGCGCCTTTCGACGGATGGCCCTTCATGATCTCGAACTCTTCGTCGCTCAGCGCGCCCGGCTTGCGAAGGATGCGGTCGTCGATGCCGATCTTGCCGACGTCGTGCAGGAGCGCGCTGATGCGCAGGTTGCGCATCTCTTTCTCGGGAAGGCTGAGATTCTTGCCGATGGCGATGGAGTAGCGCGCGACGCGCTCGGAGTGGCCGCGCGTGTACGGGTCCTTCGCGTCGATGGCCGCGGCGAGCATGCGCACGGAGTTGATGAAGAGGAGGTGATTCTCGTGCGCTGCTTTCTTCAGCTGCTCGACGGCGTGCTCGATCGACTCCGACATCACGTTGAAGTTCTGGGCGAGCTCGCCGATCTCGTTGTGCGTCTTCAGCTCGACGCGCTGCTGGTAGTTCCCCTCCGCGATCTCGCGCGTCCGCTCGGCGAGCACGCGGATGGGACGGGCGATGCCGGACGCGAACACGACCGCGGCGATGATCGCCAGCGCGAGGGCGATGCCGCCCCAGAAAACGGTCGCGCGGATCATCTGATCGACGGATGCGAACGCGCGCTTCTCCGGCTTCTGCACGATGGCCGCGACGGTCGGCAGGGCCGGAGCGACCGTGCCGAGGAGCGTCTGTCCGGTTTCGTCTTTGTACGATTCGGTGAGCCGTGCCGGCGCTTTCGCGAAGTCCTGCACGATCTTCAGGCGCCCGAAGTTCGGATGCCGCACGTCGACGCTCGGCTCGCTGTGCAGGAGCACCCGGCCTTCGCGGTTGACGAGGAAGGCGGTCACGTCGCCCTTGCCTTCCTCGCGCACACGCTCCACGACGCGGCGCAGTCCGACCAGCGCGACGACCGCGCCGACGACCTGCTTGTCTTCCACGACCGGAACGCTCATCACGATCGCGGGCTGGTTCGTGACGTTGACGTGGATGATGCGGCCCGTCGAGTCCTGTCCGGCGAGCGAGACGTCGCGCGCGATGTCCATCTCCTTGATGATCGCCGGATCGAGATTCGTCGGGACCGCCTCCGCGCCCCGCCCGCCCATGTTGAGCGCGCGCAGCGCGACGAGATCGCTGTCGGGCGTGATGTGATCGGCGATCCACTGCGTCTGTGCGGCATAGAGGAACGGATCGACGTCAGGCGGCAACGCCTTACCGACCGTCACCAGGCTTCCGGCGATCTTCCGGAGCTGCTGGCGATTGCTGGAGACGAGGTTCTGCAGCTCCGTCGCGATGCCGACCGCGGAGCGTGTCAGATATTTCTTCTCGAGCGTCTCGAGCGACTCGCGGTTGATCCCGATCAGCTTGTAATGCGACACCACGAGCGGCAACAGACTGACCGCGACCATCGCGCCGAGAAGGGTCCAGAGGAGGCGCGGGCGGCGCGAGGGCGGGGGAGGGGAGGGGGCGGCGGACATTTGGGAGATTATACGAAGGCAGAAGGCAGAAGGCAGAAGGCAGAACGATGAAATTCTCACTTCTGCCTTCTGCCTTCTGCCTTCTGCCTTCATGAGTCTCGGTCTCTACCTCCACCTCCCGTTCTGCACCACTCACTGCACGTACTGCCCCTTCGCCATCAGCACCGACCTCGGTTTGCAGGATCGTTACATCGATGCGCTCCTGCGAGAGGTCGATGCGCGCGCGAACGGCGAGGCGGTCGACAGCATCTACCTCGGCGGCGGGACGCCGTCGCGCACGAGCATCGGGAATCTCGAGCGTCTCTTCGCACGATTGCGCGCTTCGTTCGACGTTGGATCGTCGGAGGGCGGACGTCCCGTCCGCCAACGAGGGCGGACGGGACGTCCGCCCTCCACCGACGCGGAGATCTCGATGGAGGCGAACCCCGAGGACGTGACACCGGAGTCGCTCGATGCCTGGCGCGCTCTCGGCGTGAATCGGATCTCGATCGGCGTGCAGTCGTTTCACGACGCCGAGCTCGCGGCGATCTCGCGCGTGCACGATCGGGCGCGCGCGATGGCGGCGGTGCGCGATGCGGTCGCGAGCGGGATGCGCGCGAATCTCGATCTCATCCTCGGCCTTCCGGAGCAGACCACTGACTCGTTTCGCGAAACGCTCGACACCGCGATCGCGCTCGGCGCAGGCCATCTCTCGCTCTACATGCTCGATCTCGAGGAGAAGACGCCGCTGCAGGTGCAGGTCGAGCGGGGGCGCGTCGCGTTGCCCGAGGAGGAGAGCGTCGCGACGCTGTACGTCGAGGCGATCGAGCATCTCGGGCGCGCGGGGCTGCATCAGTACGAGATCAGCAACTTCGCGCGCGCCGGGGAGGAGTGTCGCCACAACCTGCGCTACTGGACGCGCGGCGAGTATCACGGCTTCGGCCTCGCCGCGCATTCGTTCCTCGGCAGCGAGCGCTTCGCGAACACGCGCGACATCCGCCGCTACATCGAGCTCTCTCCCGCCGCGCGCGACTTCAGCGAGCAGCTCGGCGAAAACGAGGCGCGGCGCGAGACGATCTTCCTCGGGCTGCGTCAGACCTCCGGCTTACACTATGAAGAGCTCGCGCGACTGTGCGGGCAGGAGGGCAACGAATGGATCGAGCGCGGACTTCGGGGAGGATGGCTGAGACGGGTGGATGGACGCGTCGCCTTCACGCCTGCGGGCTTTCTGCAAAGCAACGAGCTCATTGCGCAGCTCTTCTGATGCTGCTCGTCGCGCTGCCGCTGGCGGCGCAGAGCGACATCGACTTCGACCCCACGATCACCGAGGAGCAGTTCGCGACGTTCTCGCGCCTCGCGGCGCAGAGCATCTACGCCACGCCGGTCGAGCCGGCCCGCGCGCGCGGCATCTTCTCGTTCGACGTCGGCGTCGCGCTCACCGCCGTGCCGGTCGACACGAGCGCCGAGTACTGGCGCCGCTCCGTTCCGGACGACTTCACGATCAGCGACTACGTCGTCGTCCCGCGCCTCATCGCCTCGAAGGGACTCTCTGTCGCGACGATTTCCGCGATGTACTCGAAGGTGCCGGACACCGACATCGAAATGTGGGGCGCCGCGGTCGATGTGCCGATCATCAAGGGCAGCATCGTCCGCCCCACGCTCGCCGTGCGCGGCGCGTACTCGATCCTGCAGGGCGTCGACGAGTTCGACTTGACGACGTACGGCGTCGAGGTGTTTCTCTCGAAGGGATTCGGACCGCTGACTCCGTACGCCGCGGTCGGGCGGATGCAGAGCGATGCGGAAGGCCGCATCGCTCCGGAGACGTCTTCGAATCCCGCGGTCATCTTCACGGATGACTCGGGCATCAACCGCTACACCATCGGCGTGAGGCTCACGCTGCTCTTCCCGAAGATCACGGTCGAAGCGACGCAGGCGGAAGAGCGCAGCTACGCCGCGAAGGTGAGCTTCGGCTTATAGCGAACGAACGTAGCGCCCGGCTTCAGCCGGGCGTCCCGGGGGCGGGCGGGCTGAAGCCCGCCCCTACGTTTTCGTCACTTGCTCTTCGGCAGCCCCAGCGCGGCCCGGATTGCGTCGAGCGTGAACGTGCCGTCGGGGCCGAAGCCCATGATCTGGCCGTTCACGATGAACGTCGGCGTTGCGGCGATTCCCATCGAGAATGCCTTGCTCAGGTGATCGAGCAGCGCCTGGCGCTCGGCCTTCGACGCGTAGATGTTCTGCACGGCCTTCGCGTCGACGTCGTGATCGTCGAGCCACTCGGCGAGCACGGTATCGAACTTCCGTTTGCCGATCGCTTCCTGATTCTTGAAGACGTAATCGACGAAGGCCCAGTACTTCGCCGGCGCGACGCGCTGGATGGCGCGCGCGGCCATCGCCGCCGGGACCGCCCACTCGTGATGCTCGAACAGCGGCAGATCGATGCGGCCGTAGTTCACCTTCGAGAGGTTCTTCTCGATGATCGGATCGATCTTGTCGTGCGCGCGCGCGCAGGTCGGGCACTGGAAGTCGGAGAACTCGATGATCTCCACCTTCGCGTTCTTGTTGCCCTTGCGGACGGCCAGCTTCGCAACGTCGAGCGACTCGCGGAGCGTCTTCGCCGGGTCGGTCTGCAGGCTGCCGCGCGAGCCGACGATGAGGAAGCGCTCACCGGCGTCGACGAAGCCGTGATACGCGAAGGGACCGAACCGCGTCTCCCTCGAGATCTTCACCGGCTTGAGCCCGTCGGCGATGGGGAAGGGCGAGATGGCAGCGGCGACCTTGCCGCCGAGGACGCGCGCGGCTTCCTGTTCGACGCGAACATTCGTCGGGAGGCTGTTGGCTGCCAGCGGCAGCACGGCGCCGATGAGGATCGTCTGCGTCTTCGGCGAGTACAGCAGGAACTTCTTCCCGCCGCAGTACTTGTCCGAGGAGCGGAGCGTGACCGTGTACGCCTCGAAGTTCGTCACTCCGCCGTTCGGAACCTCTTCGAGCGTGAGGACGCCTTCCGGGCAGCGCGGCATGGCCTTGACGGCATACGTTTTCAGCGAGGCGGTGGGGTCCGCCATCTGCGCCTGAGCGGCGGCAGCGGCGGAAAGCAGAAGGGTGGCAACCAGGAGTCGTTTCATGATTACTGCGCGTTAACAGTGCGATATCCGCGTTCAATCCATGCGTTGAGACCACCGGCGATGTGGACCACGTTCCGGAAGCCTGCCAGCTGCAGCAGCTTCGCCGCGAGCGCGCCGTCCGCGTCGCCCTCGCCATAGACGAGCACGGTCTGGTTCTGATACGGCAGCAGCTCCGGCAGCTGCCGCTCGATCGTGTCGAACGGAGTGCTGAGCGCCCCCGCGATGTGCCCCTCCGCGCCGCGATACGCGGAGACGCTGCGAACGTCGAGGATGACGACCTGGCGCGAGTCGAGAATCATTTCGTTGGCGATGGATGGAGAAACCTCGGCGTAGCCGCCGGCGGTGGTGGAAACGCCGACGGTCTTGCAGGAGAAAAGAAGAAGGCAGAAGGCAGAAGGCAGAAGGCAGAAGTAAGAAAGGAGCGATGTCCGCGCTCGCACAGCCCGATCGTTTCTAACTTCTGCCTTCTGCCTTCTGCCTTCTGCCTTCATAAAAACTCCAGTTCAAACTCCGCCCGAACTTCCCCGACAACCGTCCCCACCGCATTCCGCACTTCCCCTCGCCGATACATCTCCAAGTCCCCGCGCGCAACATCCACGCCCAGCATCTCCAGCACCCGCAGAATCACCGGGTTGCGTCCCCGTTCCATCGACCCGTCGCAAACCTTCAGCGCGATGCCGAGGGGCGCATCATCGGCGAGGTGGAGGCGATCGGTCAACGTGGCGACGAGCGAGGGCGCGAGGGACATCGTGTAGACGCCTTCCGCTCCCTCCTTCGCCAGCAGCTCGCCGTCGAACGCGGCGAGGAGCGGCGTGGTCATGCTCCAGTTGCCGGCCACGTAGTGGGGGAACGAGGTCATCGCCTCTACGACGCGCGCCGCGCTCTCCGAGTATCGGTCGAGCTCCACGGGCGCCATGAGGCGCGCGTACGCGTACGCGGCGCGATAGAGCGAGAGGAAGTAGGCCGGCACGCTGCAGCCGTCGATCGCCGTCGGAATCTCCGCGGCCGGCACGCCCGCAAAATCGGCGAGCGTCGAATGCATCAGCGTCTGCAGCGGATGCTCCGCGTCGATGTAGCGCGCGCCCGGCACGTCCATCACTTGCGTCGCCAGCAGCATTCCGGCGTGCTTGCCCGAGCAGTTGTTGTGCAGCGGCGACGGCTCCTCGCCCGATGCGCGCAGCTCCGCGGCCGCCTTCTCGTCGTACGGCATGTGCGCGCCGCAGAGGAGATCCTCCTCGTCGAGCTCGCCCTTGCGCAGCAGCGCAGCCGCAGTCGCCACGTGCAGCGGCTCGCCTCCGTGCGACGCGCAGGTGAGCGCGATCTCCTCGCCGCTCAGATCGAACTCCTCCGCGCCGCCGTACTCGAGAAGTGGAATCGCCTGAAACGGCTTCGCCGCCGAGCGCAGACAGACGCGAAGCGAGGGATCGCCCGCGCACGCGACGAGACGCCCGTGCGCATCGACCACGGCGATCGATCCGGAGTGATACGACTCGAGGTGCGAACCGCGATAGACGTTCGTGAGCCGAACGCTCATTGCGGTGACGATTGTATGCGCGGAAACGCAGGGACGGGCTTCAGCCCGTGTCGTAGCGCGGGCATCCTGCCCGCGAAATCGCTGGCTGGAAGCCAGCGACACGGCGGCCTGGAAGGCCGCGCTACAGAAAACGGAACGCCGACTTCCAGTCGGCCGGTCCGCCGATCTCCGATCGGCGTCAAAACCCGCCGACTGGAAGTCGGCGGACCGGCCGACAGAATGTCGGCGTTCCATGACCGCTACTCCACGCGGACTGCGTAACGGCGAACCGTGTAGCGCGGGCATCCTGCCCGCCGTAGCGCGGGCATCCTGCCGGCGACATCGCTGGCTGGAAGCCAGCGACACGGCGGCCTGGAAGGCCGCGCTACAGAAAACGGAACGCCGGCTTCCAGTCGGCCGGTCCGCCGATCTCCGATCGGCGTCCTCGCCCGGCTGAAGCCGGGCGCCACGTCATGCCTTGCGACTTCACGCGTGCGCGGGCGTGCTCTCGGCCGACACCGCCTCTTCTTCCGTGTTGTAGATCCTGAACACGGCGTCGAGTTTGGCCAGCCGGAGGAGCTTCTGGATGCGCTCCGAGGGGTTGACGAGAATCAGCTTGCGGTTCTGATTCGTGAACTTGCCGAGGTAGCCCACCAGCTCGCCGATCCCCGTGGAGTCGATGTAGTCGATCTTCGTGAAGTCGATGATCACGTTCGTGCTCTCGTTTTTGAGCACGCCCTCCAGCGCGGAGGAGAAGAACTCGGCGCTCTCGCCGAGCTTGATGAGCCCCTCCACGTACAGAATCGTGAAGTTGTCGAGGTGTTTCTTCTCTACGATCAAGGCCGCCTCCGCAAAAATCATAGCGGGAGTAGCAAACGCACTGCCACCACCGCGTTCATGCCGCCGAACCCGAGGGAACTCGAAAGAAACGCACGCGCTTGCGCCTCGCGCGGCTGGTTGGGAACGTAGTCCAGATCGCACGCCGGATCGGGTGCGGTGAGGTTGATCGTCGGCGGGAGGAAGCCGTCGCGGAGGGCGAGGAGGGAGCAGGCGATCTCGATTGCGCCCGAGGCGCCCATGGCGTGGCCGTGCATCGACTTCGTGGAGCTGACCGGGATCCGCCTCGCCGCCTCGCCGAGCGCCTGTTTGATCGCCGCGGTCTCGGTCGGATCATTCGCGCGCGTGCCCGTGCCGTGGGCGTTGATGTAGCCGACGTCCTCGGCCGCGAGCCCCGCATCCTTCATGGCGATGGCCATCGCGCGCGCCGCGCCGCTCGCGTCGGGATCGGTGATGTGTCCCGCGTCGCTCGTCGCGCCGCAGCCTGCGATCTCGCCGAGGATCTCCGCGCCGCGTCGCCGCGCATTCTCGAGCGACTCGAGCACCAGCACCGCCGCCCCCTCCGCGAGGACGAGTCCTTTCCGATCCGCGCTGAACGGCCGGCACGCTTCCTCGGGATGCTCGTTGTCGATCGCGAGCACGCGCAGCGCTTCCCAGCCGCGGATCACGCCGACGGTGAGCGGCGCATCGGCACCGCCGGTGATCACCGCGTCCGCGCCGCCCGCGCGGATCGTCTGCATCGCGAGCCCGATCGCATGCGCGCTCGACGCGCACGCGGACACCGCCATGTACGACGGCCCGCGCGCGCCGAGCTTCGCCGACACCGCCGCGGCGGGCGCGTTGTACATCGACATCGGAATCGACATCGGCGGCACGCGCGCGTTCTCGCCGTAGATGCGCTTGTAGCTCGCATCGAGCGTCTCGCACCCGCCGAGTCCCGTGCCGAGGATCACGCCGACGCGATCGGGATCGCATCCGAGGGTTCCCGCCTGCTCCCACGCCTCCTCGGCCGCGAGCAGCGCGAATCGCGTGGCGCGGTCGTGGCCGCGATGCGTTCCCTCGTGCGCCGCCGCCGGCACTTCGCCGGCGATGCGGTTGTTGAGCGCGGAGGTGTCGATGCTGGTGATGCGGGTGATGCCGCTGCGCGCGCTGCGCAGCGCCTCGAGCGCGGCGGATTTGCCGCCGCCGAAGGGCGAGACGATGCCGAGGCCGGTGATGACCACGCGGCGCTGCGCGTCGCGGATTGAGGATTGAGGATTGAGGATTGAGGAAGGGCTCACTGTGATGGCAGCAGATCGGCGACGATGTCCACGAGGTCGCCGAAAGTCTTCATCGCGCGTGCGCGATCGTCGGGAATCGAGATGCGGAATTCTTCTTCGATGGCGAAGAGAATCGTGAGCGCGTCGAGCGAGTCGATGCCCGCGTCGGCGAGCGCCGTCTCCGGCGTGAGCGACCCTTCCTCGATGTGTTTTTCCTTCCGAACGATCCGAATGAGCGCCTGCTCGATCTCATCGCGGGTCACATCCGTATCATAGCAGCGTGATTCGGCGCCCCTGGCTGATCTACGCCGCGTGGACTCTGTTCTGCGCACTCCTCTTCGTCGCCCTCGGACGCATGGAAGATCCCTCGCGCCCCGCGGGCCGCATTCTGTCGATCGAGGCCGGCCGCCGCGCCCTCGCCATCGCGCGCGAGCGCGGATTGCGCGACCACGAAGTCGTGCACGTGGCGCGCGCACGGGCGGGGGAGGGAGGGGCGGAGGAGAGGTGGGTGGTGCTGGTGGATCGGGTGCCCCACACGCGGTTGCGGGAGGCGGTCGTGATTGAGTTGCGGGCGAGGGATGGGGAGTTGATCACCATTCGCAGGCCTGATGGGAATTGAAAATTGAAAATTGAAAATTGAAAAAAGTGGGAGCGTGCTTCTTTTTCAATTTTCAATTTTCAATTTTCAATTCGCTAAAATGCCGTCACCCAATGCCCCGCCCTCTCACCCGCCTCACCCCCATGTTCGAGCAATACTTCGACATCAAGCGCCAGGTGCCGGATGCCATCCTCTTCTATCGTCTCGGTGATTTTTACGAGATGTTCTTCGAGGATGCGGAGACGGCGGCGCCGCTGCTCGATCTCGTGCTCACGGCGCGGAACAAGGGGCAGGAGGTCGAGGCGCCGATGTGCGGGGTGCCGTATCACTCGGCCGACTCGTACATCGCGAAACTGATCCGGCACGGACTGCGCGTCGCGATCTGCGAGCAGGTCGAAGATCCGGCGCTGGCGAAGGGGCTCGTCAAGCGCGAGATCGTGCGCGTGGTGACGCCGGGGACGGCGACCGAGAGCTCGATCGTCGAGCGCGAGAGCTGCTACCTGCTCGCGCTCGTGCCAAACGGCGAAAGGGTGGGCGCGGCGTATCTCGACGTCTCGACGGGCGACTTCTTCGTGACGTCGTATCGCGCGTTCGACGACACGCGCCTCTTCGACGACGTGGCCCGCTTCGCGCCGCGCGAGGCGGTGGTGCCGCGGGACAGTGGAGGACAGGCAATCCTGCCTGTCCTGAACGAAGACAGGCAGGATTGCCTGTCCTCCATTCCCGTCACGAGAGTCGAGCCGTCGCTCTTCGAGGCGCAGCACGACTACCTTGCGAAGCATTTCGGCACACAGTCGCTGCGCGGGTTCGGTCTCGAGGCCGATGACCCGCGCGTGGCCGCGGCGGGAGGCGCGCTGCGTTACGCGAGCGCGAGTCACAGGAAAACGCTCGACCACGTGCGCGCGCTGCGCGTCGACAACGACGCCGATTTTCTGCAGCTCGACGCGGCGACGCTCGCGAACCTCGAAGTGCTCGAGTCGCGCGACGCGGGCCGCCCGCGCGCGACGCTCTGGAGCGTCATGAACGCGACGAAATCGGCCATGGGCACGCGCACGCTGCGCCGCTGGCTCACGCGCCCGCTGAAATCGCGCGAGGCGATCTTCGATCGCCACGACGCCGTCGACGAGCTCACCCGCTCGCGGGCGATCCTCGAACAGATGACCGCGCGGCTGCAGAAGATCTGCGACCTCGAGCGCGTGGCCTCGCGGATCACGCTGCGCAGCGCGACGCCGCGCGAATGCCTCACGCTCGCCGACTCGCTGCTCGCCATCGATGACCTCCGCGAAGTGATGGCGCCGCTGCAGGGGCCGCTGCTCAAGTCGATGCGCGAGGCGCTCGACGGGCGCGCCGGCGTCGTCTCGCTCATCGCCAAAACCCTCGATCCGAATCCGTCGATGACCGTGCGCGAAGGCGGCGTGATCGCGAACGGCGTCGACCGCGAGCTCGACGAGCTGCGCACGATCGCCCGCGACTCGAAGTCGGTGCTCCTCGAGATCGAGGCGCGCGAGAAGGAGCGCACCGGGATCTCCTCGCTGAAGGTCCGCTACAACTCCGTCTTCGGCTACTACATCGAAGTGTCGAAGTCGAACATCGCGAAGGTGCCCGCCGACTACATCCGCAAGCAGACCCTCACCAACGCGGAGCGCTACATCACTCCCGACCTCAAAGTGCTCGAAGAGAAGATCGTCGGCGCGGAAGAGAAGTCGATCGCGATCGAGCTGCGCCTCTACGACGAGCTCCTCGGCAGGATCGCGCAGGACACCCTGGCGATTCTCGCGACCGCGAAGGCCGCCGGCGAAGTGGATGCGATCGCGTCGCTGGCGGCGATCGCGGTGCGCAACCGCTACGTGCGCCCCACGCTCAGCGACGACGCGGAGCTCTGCATCGAAGACGGCCGGCATCCGGTGATCGAGCAGCTCTCCGCCGAGCGCTTCATCCCGAATCACACCGACATCCAGCGCGACCGCAACGGCATCCAGATCATCACCGGCCCGAACATGGGCGGCAAGTCGACGTACCTCCGCCAGGTCGCGCTGATCGTGTTGCTCAACCAGACCGGCTCGTTCGTTCCCGCCGCCAAGGCCCGCCTCGGCATCTTCGACCGCATCTTCACGCGCGTCGGTGCGTCCGATCAGCTGGCGCGCGGCGAGTCGACGTTCATGGTGGAGATGCACGAGACGGCGAACATTCTCAACAACGCCACGGACCGCTCGCTCATCGTGCTCGACGAAGTCGGCCGCGGCACGGCGACGTTCGACGGTCTCTCGCTCGCCTGGGCGATCATCGAATATCTCCACGACAACCTCGCGCGCAGCGGCATCACGCTCTTCGCGACGCACTACCACGAGGTCACCGACCTCGCGAAAACGAAGTCGCGCGTGGCGAACTGCAACGTTGCGGTAAAGGAGTGGAACGAGCAGATCATCTTCCTCCGCAAGGTCGTCGAAGGCGCCGCGGACAAGAGCTACGGCATCCAGGTCGCGAAACTGGCGGGCATCCCGCAGAGCGTGATCGAGCGCGCGCGCGAGATTCTCGACACGCTCGAGCGCAAAGAGCGCGACGTTGTCGAGGAAACGAGACGCCGCGGCCCTCGGCCCCCCGTCGCCCAACTCGGCCTCTTCACCCCGCGCGAGCAAAGCGTGATCGACGCACTGCGCGCGCTGGAGGTGGATGGGCTGGCGCCGCGGGAGGCGTTGAATGCGTTGTATGAGTTGAAGGGGAAGCTGGAGTGATTGGTTGCCCGGTTGCCCGGTTGCCCGGTTGCCCAGTAGCCCGGTTGCCCAGTAGCCCGGTAGCCCGGTTGCCCGGTAGCCCGGCGATGAAGTTCACCGGGAAACCGGGCAACCGGGCTACCGGGTAACCCCGACCCCAGCAACCCCGACCCCAGCAACCCCGACCCGGCCACCCCTTTGCTACGATCCCCCCAATGGCAACCGAAGTCCTCGGCATCGGCCTCACCGGCAAGACGCTCACCGATCTCGAGCGGAGCATTCTGCGTGGCAGCGCGCCGTACGCGGTCGTCCTCTTCGGGCGCAACATCGGCTCGCCGGAGGAGTTCCGTGAGCTCATCCGTGAAGTGAAGAGTCTCTCCAGGAAAACGCCGCTCTTCATGATCGATCAGGAAGGCGGACGCGTCGATCGCCTGCGCCATCTCCTTCCCGGCCTCCCCAGCGTCGAGGCGTTCGGAGAAGGGGAGAAGCCGCGCGAGCTCTCCGAGTGGCTCGGCAAGGTGACGGGGATGGCGCTGCGCTGGTTCGACATCGAAGTCGATCTCGCGCCCGTCGTCGACGTCCGCGGCGACGTCCCGACGAAGGGACTGGAGCGGCGGATGTTCGGCAGCGATCCGGAAACGGTCATCGACCTCGCCGGCGCGTTCATGAGCGGACTGCACGGACAAGGCGTCGCGTCGTGCCTCAAGCACTGGCCGGGCATCGGCCGAGGCTCGGCGGATCCGCATTACGGCGCGACGGTGATCGACGTTCCGCTCGACGATCTGCTGAAGCGCGACCTCGTCCCCTTCGATCGCCTCGGCCCCGAAGCCGGCGCAATCATGATCGGCCACGGAACCTATCCGCAGATCGAAGAGAGCCCCGACCTTCCCGCGACGCTGAGCTGGCGCCTGACCACCGATCTCCTGCGCAACGCGATCGAATTCGACGGAATCGCTGTCAGCGACGACATGGAAATGCACGCCGTCGCCGACCTCGGATCGTACGAAGAGATCTCCGAGGCGGCGCTGATGGCGGGGAACGACGTGATTCTGTTCTGCAGCCACATCGAGCGCATCCCCGATCTCCACACCAGCCTCGCGCGCCGCGTGCTCGAAAGCCGCGCGGTGCGCGCGCGCCTCGAGGAAGCGGTGCGGCGCTGCGACGGGTATCGCGCGCATTGCAGACGTCTGCGCGATGCCGCGGCGCCCGTCGAATCGTGGGACGAAGTCGTCGAGGAAGCGGCGCGCTTCGTCGACGAGCTCGAGCGCACGCGGCCCGAGCACGAAGTGGTCGTGCCGGACGTCGAGCGGCGCGAGAACGACCGGAAGCCGGTAAAAGGGAAGACGGGGCGCGAAGAGTGGACGTGACCGGGTGCTGCGTGCTGCGTGCTGCGTGCAACGGGCCGAACGCAGCACGCAGCACCCAGCACGTAGCACTACAATATCCCCCCACATGCGTAACCTCTTCCTCGGATGCACGCTGCTCATCGCGGCCGGCGCGCACGCGGCCATTCCGCAAACGCAGCGCGCCGCACTGCAGGCCATCTACCAGTCCACCAACGGCGACGCGTGGACGAACAAGACCAACTGGAACGGCGCCGCCGACACCGAGTGCACGTGGCACGGCGTGACCTGCGACGAGCAGGAAGCGAACGTCGCCCATCTCGAGCTGTACGAGAACAACCTGCAGGGGACGCTGCCCGCCGCCGTGGCGAGTCTGACGAAGCTCCGCTCGCTACAGGTGTATTCGAATCCCGGACTCGGCGGACCGTTGCCGGTGGAGATCGCGCAGCTCGCCGAGCTCGAAGCGATCTACGCGTCGGGTGCGTCCTTCACCGGAACGATTCCGAAGAGCTGGGGCGCGCTGAAGAACCTGACGAACCTCGCGTTCGGATCCAACAGGATCGAAGGACCGCTGCCGGCGGAGCTCGGAGATCTCGCCGCGCTGCGGGAGCTCGATCTGTACGGCAATCTGATCACTGGACAGATTCCGAGCGAGCTCGGAAAACTCACGAACCTCGAGACGCTCTCGCTGAATGCTAATCGCCTCGATGGAACCATCCCCGTCGACCTCGCACGCGCGACGAAGCTTCAGCGCCTCGGCCTCACGGACAATCAACTCACCGGCGAGATCCCGCCGCAGCTCGGCGACCTCGCGGATCTCCTCTATCTCGGACTCTCGTACAACGAGCTCACGGGCGGAATCCCGCCGCAGCTGGGACAGCTCAGGAAACTCGAGGAGCTCTACCTCGGCAACAATCCACTCGGCGGCGTGCTGCCGAAAGAGCTCGGCGACGCGACGGCGCTGCGGCTGCTCGAGGCCACCACGAACGGCCTCGAAGGCACCTTGCCGGCGGAGTTGTTCCAGCTCACCGCGCTCGAAGAGCTGCAGCTGGGCGACAACGCGTTCGAAGGCAACATCCCCGCGGACATCGGCAAGCTCGCGAGCCTGCGCGTGCTGCAGCTCTATTCGAACCAGTTCGACGGGCCGATTCCGGTCGCGATCACGGCGCTCGCGGCACTCGAGAATCTCGAGCTGTCCGGCAATGAGCTGACCGGGCCCATTCCCGCGGAGATCTCGCGTCTCACGAAGCTGCGCGACTTTTACGCGTACGACAATCAACTCTCCGGCGCGATCCCGCCGCAGCTCGGCAGCATCACCACGCTCGAAACGGTGAGTCTTTTTCAGAATGCGCTCGAAGGACGGATTCCCGACTCGCTCGGCCAGCTCGCGAACCTCCGCAAACTGGAGCTCGGAGAGAATCAGCTCACCGGGACGATTCCCGAGTCGTTCCGCAATCTGAAGAATCTGCGCGAGCTTTCGCTCGTGTACAACCAGCTAAGCGGCCCGCTTCCGTCGTGGATTGGCGAGCTGACCGCGCTGGAAGCGCTGTTCCTCAGCACGAATCGCTTCAGCGGCGCGATTCCGCAGAGCGTTGCCTCGCTCGCGAACCTCTATTACTTCGACGTCACGCGCAACGAGCTCACCGGTCCGCTGCCCGACTTCACGCAGCTCGGCAATCTCGTCTACATCACCGTCAACGAGAACGCGCTCAGCGGCGCGCTTCCGGCGAGCCTCGGCGCGCTCGCGAACCTGACGTACGCCGACTTCGGCTTCAACGCGTTCACCGGACCGCTGCCGAAGGGCATCGGCAACTGGACGAAGGTCGAGTACGTGTCGTTCGTGAACAACTCGCTCGACGGCGAGCTCCCCGCCGAGATCGGCGGCCTGAAGACCGCGTACAACCTCTCGCTGTGGGGCAATCGCTTCAGCGGCGTGATCCCGAAGGAGATCGGCGATCTCACCAGCCTGCAGTACCTCGACCTCGCCTTCAACGCCTTCCGCGGTCCGATCCCGGCCGAGATCACAAAGCTCACGACGCTTCTCAACGCCAGCTCCGACTTCAGCTACAACGCGCTCTTCACCAGCGACCAGACGGTGCGCGCGTTCGTCAACTCGAAGCAGTACTCGAACAACTTCGAAGAGACGCAGACCGTGACGCCGCTGAACGTGCGCGTGACGGAGACGACCGATCGCAGCGCGACGCTGGCATGGACGCCGATCACGTACGCGTACGATGCCGGCGGCTATCAGATCGCTGTGCACACCTCCCCGAGCGGCGCGCCGGTCGCGTACGCGACGACGAGATCCAAAGAGATCGACTCGATCACCGTTCGCAATCTCAATCCGCAGACGACGTACTTCTTCACCGTCTCCGCGGTCACGCATCCGCACGATCCGCAGAAGAATCTCCTCGTCAGCGATCCCTCGACGCCGCAGCACGCGGCGACCAAACAGCGCGTCATCGCGCCGGCGGAGGTCGCGGTCACCCAGTCACCCGAAGGAATGGTGCAGATCGACGGCAAGCCCGTCGTCGACGACCGCTTCGCGCTGACGAACTTCGGCGACGTCGCCACGCAGCTCACGCTCGAGGCGGGCGGCGAGTTCTTCACCATGCAGCCGGCGACGTTCACGCTCGCGGCGGGCGGGACGCAGGTCGTCACGCTGAAATCGATTCCGCAGCCGGCGGGGACGTACTACGGCAACATCGTTCCGCAGGGCGACGGAGTGCCGGAGGGTCTCTACCTCGACGTGATTCTGTTGTCGCAGGCGCGTCCCGCGGGCGTGGTCGTCGCCTCGCCGGTCGAGCCGCGCATCGAGATCGTGGGCACGGCGACGCAGCAGATCGGCGTCGCGCAGTTCAGGAACACCGGCACGGCGCGCCTCACCGGCATCGTGCTCTCCGATCAGCCGTGGGTGGTGCCGGACAAACAGCCGATCACGATCGAGCCCGGCGCGGTCGGCAGCGTGAACTTCACCATCGACCGCGCGCGGCGGCCGGCGGGGAGGGAGGGCGCTCTCGTCGCGAACCTCACCCTCGTTTACGTCGACGGCACCGCGTCAGGAATCGGTGTGCCGCAAATCCTGGGCGCCGGCAGCGGAGGCGTCTCGACCAGCAAGGTCACCGTCGTCGACGTGACCACGCCCGCGGTCACGACCGGCACGTTGCCGCCGCTTGCGCCGGGCGAGATTCCGCTGATCATTCCCGGCGTCGTGAATCGCAGCGGTACGCGCTCCGACGTCTCGATCCTCAACGTCGCGGGCACGAGCTCGATCGGCGATCTGAAGCTCTACTTCACCGCCGGTCCGGCCACGAGCATCGCCTCGCTGCTCCCGCTGGCCGCGGCGCAGTCGGTCAGCTTCACCAACATCCTCGGCAACATCTACAGCGCGAGCGAAACCGCCGGCACGCTGCAGATCCGCAGCACGGGATGGCAGAGTCTCGGCACCGACGCGAAGGTCACGACCGTGAAGCCGGACGGCGGCACGCTCGCCGGAAGTGTTCCGGTCTTCCGCGGCGATCGCGGCATCCGCGGGGGCGAGCGGATCTATCTCGCCGGCGTGGCGAAGCCGGCCGACCTCGTGATTCAGGAGCTCGGCGGCGTGTCTGCAACGCTCTTCATCGAATTCCTCAACGCGGCCGGCAATGCGGTCGGCTCCTCGCTGACGCAGACCGTGGCCGCGCGCTCGCTGCTCGAGCTGCGCGACGCCGTTCCCGCGGGCGCGGTGACGGCGATCATCTCGAACACCACCGCATCCTCGTCGGTGCTCGCGTACGCGCGCGTCACTGACGCAACGAGCGGCGACAACTGGAGCGTCGTCGACTGGAGCGGGTTCTATCGCTACCCGCGCAACGCCGCGGTGCGTGTGCCGTTCGCCGACGGCCGCGCGCCGGGCGGCGGCAAGCATCGCGCGGTGCGGCACGCAGTGACGCCGCGGTCGCGCACGGACCTCGTGCTCTTCAACACGACGACGGCCGTGGCGCGGGCGACGGTGCAGTCGATCTCGACGTCGGGGAGCGTGAGCGAGAAGGAAGTCGTGCTCGCGCCGCGCGCGACGTTGACGATGATCGACGCCGGCGGCTCCGGCTCGGCCACGACGCATCTCGTGATCACGCCGGCGGAGGGCGAGATCGTCGTCACCGCGCGCAGCCACGCGCTGTCCTCGGCCGGCAGCGTCGGCACCGCGATTCCCGTGCTCGCCGCGACCGACGGCCTGCGCCTCGGCCAGTCGCAGGCCTTCGCGCGGCTCGAGGACTCGACCACCGCCACCGTGACCGCGGCGACGCCGGCAACCTATCGGACCAGCTACGGACTCGTCGAAACGAGCGGCGTCGCGACGACCGTTCGCGCTCGCATCATCATCGACGACGAGCACGCGCTCGTCAGCGCGACCACCACGCGCACGTTCAATCTCTCGCCGCGCCAGCAGATTTTCCTCCCCGAACTGCTCCGCTCCTTCGCCGGCGACGAGCGCGACACACTCTTCGGCGACCTCCACGATCTCTCACTCGAGATCGAAGTCACCGCGGGGAATGGGTCGGTCGTGCCCTTCGTGATCGTGACCGACAACGGGACCGGGGACTCGGTGTTGCGGGTGCAGTAGACGTGCTGCGTGCCACGTGCTGCGTGCTGTGTGACTTTCTGCACGCTGCCGCGCGCGCGGAAAACGCGGCAGGCGTGATCGCGTCGCTCGCCGAGGCCGCGCGCCGCTGGCACGGCGACGCGCCGCCGAATGACGACGTGACCTTCGTCGTCGCGCGCGTGGCCTGACGTACGTAGTCACGCGCGGTGGTGGTCATGGAACGCCGACATTCTGAAAGTCGGCGTTCCGTTTTGTAGCGCGGCCTTCCAGGCCGCCGTGTCGCTGGCTTCCAGCCAGCGAGGTCGCCGGCAGGATGCCGGCGTTACGGCGGGCAGGATGCCCGCGCTACAACGCAGACCGCGTGGGCAACGGTCATGGAACGCCGACTGAAAGTCGGCGTTCCGCTGCCGATGTTACTGTTACTCCATGAAGCCTGCATCGACGGACTACGGTTCCTGGTACGCTGGTTACGTCTCGCTCGTCCCCGAGGACGACGTGCTCTCCGCGATCGAGCAGCAGTCGTCGGAGACGCAGAAGCTGATTTCCTCGCTCGACCACGCGCGCGCCGCGTATCGCTACGCGGAAGGAAAGTGGAGCGTGAAGGAAGTGATCGGGCACGTGACCGACGCGGAGCGCGTGTTCGGCTACCGCGCGATGTGCATCGCCCGCGGCGAGAAAAACTCACTGCCCGGCTTCGACGAGAACTCGTACATGAAGGACTCGGGCTTCGACGACTGGCGCATCGGCGATCTCGCCGAGGCGTACGCGATGATGCGGCGCGCGAACATCGTCATGTTCCGCAACCTGCCCGCCGAGGCGTGGGAGCGCCGCGGCCTCGCGAACCAGAACGAGATCACGGTGAACGCGATCGCGTACATCATCGTCGGCCACGAGCGGCATCACGTGAAAGTGCTGCGCGAGCGGTATCTGATCGGCGCCTAGAGCGCCACGTAGCGAAACACCGTCACGTAGTGGCACACGCTCCCGCCCATCACGCAAAGGTGCCACAGCCCGTGCGTGTGCGCGACGCGATTCGAGAGCGCGAAGAAGGCGAGTCCCGCCGTGTACGCGATGCCGCCGGCGATGAGCCAGGCGATGCCCGCCATCGGCAGCGCCGCGCGCAGCGGTCCGAAGGCCGCGACCACGAGCCAGCCCATGAGGACATACAGCATGATGGAGATCCCGCGCAGCCGTCCGTGCAGAAACACGTCCTTCGCCACTCCCGCCGCGGCGAGCGCCCAGACGATTCCGAAGAGCGTCCAGCCCCACACGCCGCGCAGGGTCACCAGAGTGAACGGCGTGTACGTCCCCGCGATGAGCAGATAGATCGCGCAGTGATCGAACACATGAAACACGCGCTTCGCCCTGCCGCGCAGGCTGTGATACAGCGTCGAGCTCAGATACAGCACGACGAGCATCGCCCCGTACACCGCCAGCGCCGTCATCCGCCGCGCGTCCGCCTTGCCGTAAACCGCGGCAACCGTGATCAGCGCCGCCGTGCCCACGATCGCGAGTACGGTGCCCACGAGGTGGGTGATGCTGTTGAAACGCTCGCCGGGGTACATCTGGTTTGTATAGCACGCGCCTCGGCGAGTGCGTGCTTGCGCGATTCAGCACACGCGGTTGCCCGGTTTTCCGGTTGCCCGGTCTCCCGGTCACTCGCCGGGCAACTGGGCAACCGGGTCACCGGGCAAACCGAAATCAGAACGGCACTTCCTCGTCATCCTCCACCACGTCCGGCGAAGACGACTTCTCCGCCGCCGGACGCGGCGCATAACCGCCGCCGCCGCCCTCGTCGCCCTTGCGGTCGAGCATCTTCATCTCGCGCGCGACGATCTCGGTCTTGTAGCGCTTCTGTCCCGTTTCCTTGTCGTCCCAGCTGTCGGTGCGCAGCGAGCCTTCGATGTAGACGAGCTTTCCCTTGCGCAGATACTGGCCGCAGATCTCGCCGAGGCGGCCCCAGGCGGCGATGTTGTGCCACTCGGTGCGCTCCTGCTTCTCGCCGCTCTTGTCCGTGAACTTCTCGTCCGTCGCCACCGAGAATCGCGCGACGGACTGCCCGCTCGGAGTCGAGCGGATCTCCGGGTCCTTGCCGAGCCGGCCGACCAGAATGACTTTGTTGACCATGATTGAACGTCTCCTTGCCGCGTCGTTGAGGTTCTCGCCGGCCATCGCGCCGGCGCTCGCGCGGTTTCAGTGTGGGCTGGCGGGATTTTACCTGCTCCCGTTCGCCGGGAGCGCGTTTTCTACCGCGAGTAGAATGCGCGCCGCAACATGAGTGACCTTCCCTCAGCGACGAAGTTCTGGGACGCGGAAGTCGTCGAGCGCCGCCACTCCGAGTGGATGGGTTGCCTCGAGGTGCGCGAGTACCTCAACACGCTCATCGGCGGCCACGTAGGGGCCTGGCCGTTCGAGTGGCTGCTGCAGCATCTCGGCGGCACGCGCCTGCCTCGCGCGCTGAGCATCGGCTGCGGCACGGGAGCACTCGAGCGCGATCTCCTCCACCGCGGCATCTCCGATCGCGTCGACGCATTCGACGGCTCCCTCGGCTCGCTCGTCCTCGCGCGCGAAGAAGCGAGAAGCGTCGGGATGCTCGACCGTCTCCACTACTTCGCCGCCGACTTCAACGAGCCGTTCCTGCCGCGCGGCGTTTACGACGCGGTCTTCTTTCATCACTCGCTGCATCACGTCGGCAAACTGGAGAAGCTGCTCCCGGCAGTGATGCATGCGCTGAAGCCGGACGGCTATCTCTATCTCGACGAGTTCGTCGGCCCCTCGCGCCACTACTGGAACGACGAGCGCTTCGCGTCGCAGCGCGCGCTGTACCACGAGCTCGTCCCGCCCGAGGCTCGGAAGGTGGAGCTGCTGCCGACGCCGGTCGTGTACGAGGATCCGTCCGAGGCGATCCGCTCGGGCGAGATCCTCGAGCAGATCCGCATCGGATTCGACGTCGAAGCGCAGGTGGGCTACGGCGGGAACATCCTCTCGGTGATCTTCCCCGCCGTCGAATGGGAGTACGCGCCGCCCGATCTCGTCACGCGACTCATTAAAGCGGAAGAAGAGTGGCTCGCGCACGGCGAGCCGCACTACCTGATGCTCGTCCTCGCGCGCCCGAAGCGCGGACTGGCGAAGTGGATCGCCTCCGCGCGCTACGTGGCAAAGCGCATCGTGCTGAGATTCTTCCGATGAAGTGCGTGATCCAGCGCGTGCGCAGTGCGTCGGTGACGGTGGGGGAGGAGCGCGTCGCGGAGATCGGCGTGGGCATGCTCGTGCTCGCAGCGGTCGAGAAAGGCGACGGCGAGCAGACGATGCGCGATGCCGCGAAGAAGATCCGCGAGCTGCGCATCTTCAGCGACGACGCGGGAAAGATGAACCGCGACGTGAGCGAGACCGGCGGCGCGATCCTGGCCGTCTCGCAGTTCACCCTCGCCGGCTCGATCGCGAAGGGACGCCGCCCCAGCTTCGACAACGCCGAAGACCCGTCCCGCGCGCTAGAGCTCTTCGAGCTCTTCACCCGCGAGCTCGCCGCGACCGGCATCCGCGTCGCGACCGGCCGCTTCCGCGAGATGATGATCGTCGCGCTGGAGAACGACGGCCCGGTCACGTTCGTCTACGCAACCTGACGCCAACCTCAGCCGCACTTGCAGTACCGCCCAACTTCAGCCGCACCTGACGTAGCGCCCGGCTTCAGCCGGGCGAGGACCGGCTGAAGCCGGTCCCTACGTTTGCTATTGCCCAACTTCAGCCGCACCTGCAGTACCGCCCGACTTCAGCCGCACCTGACGTAGCGCCCGGCTTTAGCCGGGCGAAGGACCGGCTGAAGCCGGTCCTACGTTTGCCGGTCCCTACGTTTGGCTCACTTATACTTCCCGCCCCTATGCAATACCGACCCACCGACATCGAACCGAAATGGCAGCAGCGATGGGCCGACGCGCGGGTCGCGGAGACCGACGTCACCGCGCCCGGCGACAAGCTGTACATGCTCAACATGTTTCCCTATCCCTCCGGCGATCTCCATGTCGGCCACGGTCGCAACTACATCCTCGGCGACGCGCTTTATCGCTACTTCCGCATGCAGGGGCGCGCGGCGCTCAATCCGATGGGGTGGGATGCGTTCGGCCTGCCCGCGGAGAACGCGGCCATCAAGCGCGGCATCCATCCGCGCGAGTGGACCCTCGGCAACATTCAGCGGATGAAACGCCAGTTCGCGCGATGGGGAATCCTCTACGACTGGTCGAAAGAGATCGCCTCGTGCGAGCCCGAGTACTACCGCTGGAACCAGTGGCTCTTCCTCCAGCTCTACAAACGCGGCCTCGCGTATCGCGGCACCGCGCCGGTGAACTGGTGCCCGCAGGACCAGACCGTGCTCGCGAACGAGCAGGTCGTCGAAGGCCGCTGCGAGCGCTGCGGCGCGCTCGTCGAACAGCGCGAGCTCTCGCAGTGGTTCCTCAGGATCACCGACTATGCCGACCGTCTCGACGCCGGACTCGACACCCTCGAGCACTGGCCCGAGAAAGTGAAGCTGATGCAGCGCAACTGGATCGGACGTTCGCTCGGCGCCGACGTCGAGTTTCCCGTGCCGGTTCTCGGACATCCGATCCGCGTCTTCACCACGCGTCCCGACACGATCTACGGCGCGACGTTCATGGTCCTCGCGCCGGAGCATCGCGACGTCCCCGCGCTCATCGCCGATCATCCCGATCGCGAGGCGATCGAGGCGTGGATCACCGGCATCCGCAATCAGAGCGCGCTGGAGCGGCAGGAGAAGGAGAAAGAGGGCCGCTTCACCGGCAGGCACGCGGTCAATCCCTTCACGAACGAAGAGATCCCGATCTGGCTCGGCAACTTTGTGCTCCCGCAGTACGGTACGGGCGCGATCATGTCCGTGCCCGCGCACGATCAGCGCGACTTCGAGTTCGCGCAGCAGTACGGACTGCCGATGCGGATCGTGGTTGCAGCCGCAGAAGGGCGGACGTCTCGTCCGCCCCACGAAGAGGCGGACGAGACGTCCGCCCTCCAGGAAGCGTTCACGTTCAAAGACGAAAGCGGCATCAGCGTGAATTCGGGCGAGATCAGCGGCCTCCCGGTGCCGAAGGCGATCGAGAAGATCATCGCGATCATCGAAGAGCGCGGCATCGGCAAGGGCACGGTGCGCTACCGCCTGCGCGACTGGCTCATCTCCCGCCAGCGCTACTGGGGCACGCCGATTCCGATGATCTACTGCGAGCGCTGCGGTCTCGAGCCGGTGCCCGAGGATCAGCTGCCCGTGACGCTGCCGCTCGACGTGCCGTTCACCGGACGCGAGGGCAATCCGCTCGCGAAGCACGACGCGTTCGTGAACGTGAGCTGCCCGCGCTGCGGCGGCGCCGCGAAGCGCGAGACCGACACGATGGACACGTTCGTCGACTCGTCGTGGTACTTCCTCCGCTTCATCACGCCGCGCGACGACGAGAAAATCTTCGACGCCTCGCTCGTCAACCGCTGGCTGCCGGTCGACCAGTACATCGGCGGCATCGAGCACGCGATCCTGCATCTGCTCTACGCCCGCTTCATCACCCGCACGCTCCACGACCTCGGCCTTCTGCAGTTCGAGGAGCCCTTCACGCGCCTCTTCAATCAGGGCGTGATCACGAAAGAGGGCTACAAGGACATCCTCACCAACGCGTGGGTGCCGCTCGACGAAGTCGTGTTTGACGACCAGGGCACGGCGCTGCATCGCGAAACGCGCGCGCCGCTGATACCCGAGGTGGGGAAGATGTCGAAGTCGCGCTTCAACGTCGTGCCGCCGGACGTGCTCATCGAGCGCTACGGCGCCGACACGGAGCGCGTCTACACGCTCTTCATCGCGCCGCCGGAGAAGGAAGCGGCCTGGTCGGATGAGGGTGTCATCGGCGCGTATCGTTTCCTCGGCCGCGTCTGGCACATGGGACAGCAGATCTGTGGAGGACAGGCAATCCTGCCTGTCCCCGGTCAGGCAGGATTGCCTGACCTCCACCGTGTCACGCGCAAGCTGCATCAGACCATCGACGCCGTCACCACGCGCATCGAGCGCTTCGAGTTCAACACCGCCATCTCCGCGCTCATGGAGCTCTCGAATGTCCTCGGCGAGCACGCCGGCGCCAACATTCGTGATGCCTTCGAGACATTGCTGAAGCTGCTTCATCCCTTCGCGCCGCACATCTCCGAGGAGTTGTGGGAGCTGCTGGGGAACGAAGGATTCGTGCTGACGTCGAAATGGCCGGTGGCGGATCGCGAGTTGATGAAGGAAGACACGGTCGTCATCGCGGTCCAGGTGAACGGGAAGCTGCGCGGTCAGGTCGAGGTGCCGGCGCCCGCCGAAGAGCAGCGGGTGATGGAGGCCGTCTTCAATAGTGAGAGAATCCGCAGCTGGGTCGCAGAGAAAGAGATCGTGAAGAAGATCTACGTGCCCGGAAAACTCGTCAACGTCGTCGTCAAATAGGAGGAAGCATGCGCCGGTCCCTCGTCGTGGTGTCTCTCGTTCTGCTGCTGACAGGCTGTTTCGAGATCGAACAGTCGATCAACATCGAAAAGGATCTCTCCGGCACCGCCGACTTCCACCTCGGCATCGACATGGAGCCGATGGTCATCATCATGGCCCAGGTCGGGAAGGAGATGGAGGGCAAGGGCGGCGTCCTCACCGCGGCGGAGATCGCCAAGGCGAAGGCGGAGTTCAAGAAGTCGTCGAAGACAACCGAGTCGGGCCCGGCGCAGGCGTTCGATCGCGCGGAAGTCGAGAAAGAGCTGCCGAAGGGCATCAAGCTGCTCGACTTCAAGGCCACCGAAAAAGAGTTCGGCGTGGCCACCGACTTCAAATTCGCCTTCGACCGCATCAACCATCTCGTCGACGTGAAGTTCCCGTCGAAGGAAGGCGGCGGCGATCCGACGAAGAAGAGCATCATCGACTCGCCGTTCGAAGGCCTCGAGGTGATCGAGAAGGGGAACCTCATCACCATCCAGACCAAACCGCAGAATCCGACGGAGAGCGTGAAAGAGCAGGCCGCCGAGGGTCCGAAGATGGATGCGGCGACGGAGAAGATGATGGAGGACGCGTTCGGCAAACTGCGCGTAGTGTACCGTCTCACCGCGCCGTTCACGATCGTCTCGCACAACGCGATGCGCAAGGAAGGCAACACGCTGATCTGGGAGTACGACATCAAGAAGTTCAAGGAGTTGGAGAAGAAGGGTCAGAAGATGGACGACGCTGGAGTGAAAGTGGTCTATCGCAGGTGAGCTTGCTGGCAGCCGGGTAGCCCGTCGACGACGAAACGATGAAACGACTTTTTCTCCTGATCCCGTTGCTCCTGACGTCCTGCGGGTACGCGCTCGTGGGACGGAGCAATTTTCTCGATCCTTCGATCCGCGCGATCTACGTGCCGGCGTTCGTGAACCGCACGACGCGCGTGGAGCTCGAGCAGCGCGTGACGCAGGCGGTCGCGGAGGAGTTCGTCTCCCGCGGCCGCATGCGTCTGGTCACCGCGCCGAATGACGCGCAGGTGATCCTCCGAGGCTCGATCGACAGCTTCGGCATCTATCCGATCGGCTTCGATCAGGGCCGCGCGACGCGCTACCAGATCTCGATCACCGCGAAGATCGAGCTGCTCGATCACCGCAACGAGGACAAGGTCCTCTGGAAAAACGACCAGTATCGCTTCACCGAGAACTACGAGGTGAACGTCGCCACCACCGACGCCTTCGATCAGGAGACACGCGCGATCCGCGAGATAGCTGTGCGGTTCGCGGAGGGGCTGGTGACGAATCTGCTGGAGGGGTTCTGAGGGTGGTTGCGCGGTTTCGCGGTCACTCGGTTTCGCGGTGTTCCTCGACCGCGTAACTGCGCAACCGCGTCACCGCGCAACCGTCCTGCGCGTCGATCACGGAAACTTCGTCGGAAGAATTTCCTGCAGCTTCTCGTGAATCAAACGCGCGGCGTCCTCGAATCCCTTGCGCGATGGATGGATCTCGTCGTTCCACTCGTCGTCGCTGATCGCGGGGCGGACGTCGACCTTGATGAAGTGGGGATCGGCGAGCGCATCGAGAATGTCGTTGAAGCGCTGCATCAACCCACCGACGACCGCGCGCTGCTCGGCGGCGTTGTATCCGAGCGCGTCGAGGAACGGCTTGAGCCACGGGCCGGCGGGGAAGCCCCACAGACTCGCTCCGCGGCCGGAGGGAATCGCATTGCCATAGCTGTGTGTGACGATGATGCATCCCGGCGCGACCTCTTTGCGGATCGCGATGAGGGCTTCGTACGCCGCGCGGATGTTTCCGAAGAGGGTTGCCAGTTGCGCCCTGCTGAGCGCGGCGGCGAGGTCGAACGCTCCGCCGCCGCGAGGCGCGATCAACGTCAGCAGCTCCGGCCCCACGATGTCGTTGCCGCCGCCGCTGAAGAGCAGCACGTCGGGTTTGTAGCGGCGGAGCAGTTTGCGCAGCGAGCTCCGTCCGCCGGCGTCGAGCACGTCGAGAATCTCGGCGCCCGAGCTCTCGAGGCGGAGCAGGGACATGCGCCGCTGCACCATCTCGTCGAGATGGTCCATCAGACTCGCGTGAACCGGGAACGAGAACCACGAGTCGCCCTCCGAGATCACCACCGGATTCCCGGGAAAGTTCCGGATCGTCTGGACGAAGAACGACTCGAGCTGCCGCATTTGCGGCCAGGTCAGATCAGGCATACGCACTCCTTCATTTCACTAATAGGAGGGACACGCCGATCGATTTCCCTACCGCGCTTGTTGGCCGTCTGATCGCTCGGGTCCTGACTCCGCCGGCATCGCCCGAAAGCGATCGAGAGGCATACTCGAAACGTAACTGTTCAGGTTCGTATCAAGATGCCGCTCGGGAGGCTGCCGTTCGACGAACATCGCTCAGGTGTGGTCTGGCGGATCGATGCCGAGGTCACGACAGATCTTGCGCACCAACCCATCGCGGATCTCGGGATGACGAGGGACTGCCGAGCGACGATTCAACGATCGGTTGATGAACCAGGAGTGGCGGCTCCCCTCCCGATCGAGCTCACAGCCATGTGCGCTGAGCCAACGGTCGAGCGCACGCCGCTTCATACGGCGATGAGGACTTCCTCGAAGTGCTCGGAGGCTGCCGAGCGGGCGTCGGCGCGGTTGGCTTCGAGTGCCTCTTCAAGGGTGATCCGCAGGGTCTCAAGGAGAGCATCGCGTGACGACTCCTGGCAGTTCACGCCGGGAACCTCCTCGATCCAGCCGATCCACCAGTCGCCATCCTGCTTGACGATCGCTGTGTATTCGCTCATGTGCCAATCATCCTACCACCCAGCCAACACACCACCTTCAACGGGGGCTGTTTCGTCGCGGCGTCACGCGCCTGTTCTTTGATGTACATCCAAAACTACCGATGCTGATTCGCGACTTTGGAGTGTTCTGATGAAACCAATTGGGTTCTCCACCGGCTGCTGGCCGTTGCGTTACTGCGCGGCGAATCAATTGCCGGAGCGCGTGAGTGTGCTCCGGGAACATGTGACGCTGGCACCGTCGTTGAGCGGATGGAGCGCGTCGCTCCTGGCTTTCGCCGCGCATACTTCTTTCCCGGCAACGAGTAGCTGCCTACGGCCAGCCAGTACCTCTACGCTGCGTAGAATTCCATACCGGCGGCGCTGACGGGCGCGCGTGAACGGGCGCGATCGACTTCCCTTGTTCGGGCCCTACCAGCTAATTTATGTAGCTATGCGTATCACGCGCATAAGCGAACTACATGACTGAACCCCAAGAACGTATCGCGAGCCCAGCGTCGTCCGGCGGCGCGGGGCCGTGCTTCGAGCAGCACGTTGACGCACACTGGCTCGCTCTCCTCCTGGTGAATGCGATCCCTCCCATCGCGCTGGACAGCACGATTTCGAAGATCAGCTTTCAGACGGAGCACCTCGGCTGGTCAACCGACGACGTGCTCGTCACGAGCCGTACGAGTGCCAGCGAAACCCGGCAACTCGCGTGTCAGGTGAAGACAACGCTGACGATCGGTGCTGGCAATGAGGAGTTCTCCGCCACGATCGTCGATGCATGGAAGGATTTCTCCAGCGCAACGGTCTTCCGCGAGAACGTCGATGCGATCGCAATCGTCACGCAGCTCGGAACGAATGTCGTCCTGCGTGACTTTGCAGGACTTCTTGAGTGTGCACGAGCATCCTCCACCGCCGCGGACTTCGAGCACCGCTCGACGACACCTGGCTTCGTCAACGCTCAGGTGCGTACACACGCCGGTGTGGTCGAGGAGATTCTCAAGGCGCACGAAGGAGGAGCGGTCGACCGCGAGCGCATCTGGCGGTTTCTACGGCACCTGTACGTTCTCAGCCTCGACCTGAACACAGCGACATCACAGACTGCCGCGCACGTACTGACGCTTCTTGCGCACACCGCGACGGAGACCGATCGCATCGCCGCTGCCGCAGCGACATGGAATGAACTCCTCGCAAACGTTTCGCGCGGAGCGCCGAAGGCGCGGGAGTACGAGCGCACGGCGCTGCCGGCATCGATTCTCGCCCGGCACGCACCGCTGTCAACGGCCGATCGGCGCGCCCTGGATCGCCTAGCGAACCACTCGCATGTGATCCTCGACGGCATTAGTACGACGATCGGCGACGACCTACACCTGCCACGCACGAAGGTCCTCACGCAGCTACTCGAGCAGATGGAACGTTCGCGTGTCCTTCTCGTCGCGGGCGCGGCGGGCAGCGGGAAGTCCGCAATCGTGAAAGAGGCCGTGGAGCTGCTCGCACGCGATCATTTCGTGTTCGCGTTCCGCGCGGAGGAGCTAGCACAACCGCACTTCGCCACCACGCTTACCGCGATAGGTGTTGCGCTGAGTGCCGAAGAACTCTCGGGTGTATTCGCCGGCCAACCGCGGAAAGTACTCGTTGTCGAGAGTGTTGAGCGACTCCTTGAAGCGTCCTCGCGCGATGCATTCACGGATCTGCTTCGTTTCGTGCGAAAGGATCCTACGTGGCGTCTGATTCTCACCTGCCGCGACTACTCGATCGAACTGCTGCGAGCGGCGTTCCTTGATGCTGCGGCGACGCCCCACGACACGCTTCACATCCCTCCGCTCGCCGACGACGAAATCGAAGACGTTGGGAATCACGCGCCGATACTTCGGCGGCTGCTGAAAAACGATCGCCTGCGAAGGCTATTGCGAAATCCGTACATCTTGAACATCGCTGTTCGTACGCCTTGGCGTGAGGAAGACCACCTGCCGGAATCAGAGCGTGAGTTCCGCGGGCACTTCTGGCGGTCATCCGTGCGTGCGGAAGACCGACGCGAGGGTGGGTTGCCGCAGCGGCGCGCTGATGCGTTCATGCAGATATGTGCGCGTCGCGCGCAAGCTCTCAGGCTCTTTGCGCCGATCTCCGGCCTCGATGCGGAGGCCGTCAATGCGCTGGAGAACGACAGCCTCGTCGTGATGTCTCCCGAGAATCGGGCGCTCGTGGCGCCCGCGCACGACGTGCTCGAAGACTGGGGTGTTCTTGAATGGATCGAGCACCTCTATCAACAGGCAAACGAGTCCGTCGAGGACTTCGCGCGCAGCCTCGGGGACTGTCCAGCAGTGAGACGCACGTACCGCACGTGGATCAGCGAACTCCTTGAGCGCGACCCCAGCAGCGCTGATGCGTTCTTCGACTCCGTGGTGAGAGACGAAGCGCTCCCGCAACACTTCAGTGATGACACGATCATCGCGTTTCTCCGCTCAACACATGCGGCAGCACTCCTGATACGTCACGCCTCGCGGCTGGTCGCGAACGACAAGCGCTTGCTACGGCGGATCGTGCATCTGTTACGCGTCGGCTGCGTCACGCTACCCGCGTGGATTCCGTTCGCAACAGCATCAAGCATCCTTTCTCATCCGGAAGGGGAAGCGTGGCCGACCGTGCTCGCGGTCGTCCGCGATCACCTCTCGCTGTTCGATGACCGGGATCGACAACTCCTGCTCGGACTCGTGGAGGACTGGGCGAAAGGTGTGAACTGGCAGGTGCCCTATCCGGCCGGTCAAGAAGCCGCCGCTGCCATCACGCTGTGGCTCATCCCGCGCTGTGGCGGCCACCAGTCCGAAGATCTTCTAAAGCGCTCGCTGAAGGTCCTCGTGAAGATTCCGGCATCCGATCCAACGGCATTTGCGAGCGTGTTTCGAGGGCAGGCTGACGATGAGCGTGACCGCACGGCAGAAGAACTCCAAGAGATCGTCTTCGACGGCATGGACGGCTTCGCAGTCGCGCGCGATCTTCCGGACCTCGTGGCGGAAGTCGGCAAGGCATATTTGCTCGCTACACCAGAAGACCTCGACGATCGCTACGGCTACTCGCCTGGTATTGAGCTCTTCTTTGGGATCAAGGCGTCGCGCGGCCACGGTCACTTGCCGCCAAGTGCCTGGCGTGGCCCGTTCCGGACACTGCTCCAGCATCACTGGAAGACGGGCAGGGACTTCATCGTCGCCCTGCTCAACTACAGCGCGGAATGGTACGGCAAGCGCCTCGGGCCTGATCGAGGCATCGAGCCAGCATTCGAGATCACGCTGACGTTCGCGGACGGAACAACGAAGACGCAGTGGGCGAATGCCCGTTTGTGGCAGTTATATCGCGGCACATCAGGCACGCCCTACCCGCTGCAATCGGCAGCGATGGCGCTCGAAGCGTTCCTCTTTGAGGTAGCAAAGCAGGACGTGAATCTCCTCGATCCCGTTCTACTGCAGTTACTGCGCGCGAGCACGACCGTGGCCGTGACCGCCGTTGTCGCAAGCCTCGCTGTCGCGCACCCGCGAGCGTGCGGCGAAACGCTTCTCGTCCTGCTCTCCAGTTCCGCGTGCATCCGGTTAGATCGCGCGCGGATGGCAACCGACCGCATGGGCGGCTCCCCCTACCCACGGCTTCCGCAACACGACCCGCTGAACGAAATCTTCGCGAAGGAGCGCGCGGAAGCCGACGCACAGCAGCACCGCCAGCAGGATCTCGAAACCGCAATCACACTGCTGCAGGCCAGCCCCTACGCGGCACGGGTGTGCGAGGCAATCGACAAGCATCGGACCGCGATCCCACTCGTTGAGGAGCAGACGGAAGAGGATCGACTCTGGCGACTTGCCTTGCACCGCATGGATCTGCGCAACTACGAACCCGTGCCCGCCGAAGAGACGCCAACCATCAAGGAGAACGTGCCTGCGAACTACGTCCTGTTCACCCCCACGACTCCTGAAGCGGATCTCCAGGAAATGGTGGAGGAGAGTTCCAACCGACACGCGCGCGTAAGCGAGCGAATCGGCAACCAGATGTGGGGTATCAAGGTATTCGAGCGCGAGAGCGGTACCTACGACCCGGACGAATGGCGCAGTAGGCTCGCCGCGGTGCGAGCAGGTGAGGCCGCCGGCGACGCTCCCGCCGACGAGATGTTCTTCGGCGACGGCGCAGCAGTGACCTCCGCCGTGTGCGTGCGCGATCACTGGGATGAGATGAATGGCGAGGAACGGGCATGGTGCACACGTCGCGTTTGCGATGAAATCATAAGAACCGCAGATGACTGGTCTGAGACTCCGCAGATGCTCGGGCTCATGAACGGCGCCGTGCCAGCGGCGAGTGTCATCCCCCAGATCGTCATACAGACCGACACCGCGGGTCGAGCGGCCGCACTTACAGCGCTCGCAGCGGCCCTGACGCACCCAAATCGTGAGGTGCACTTAGCAGCAGCCCGGGCCAGTCGAGTTCTTTGGGACGAGCATCGCGACATCGCACTGCAGTGCGTGCATGGGCTGCGCGTCCAGGCCATGACTTTGCAGCGGAGCTTCGACGCAGAACAGGCAAAGCCCTACCGCAAACGTGCGGACACGGGAAAACTTCGCAGCAAGGCTGCGTCGGTCGGACGCAAGATCATCCGCGGGCGTCGTCCTATCTCGGCGGACGACGTCTCGGCGTTCACGGTTGACGGCTGGTTCACGGCCGACGCGAGTATCGCGATTCTGATCATGCTCTCGAACGCGCTGACGGAGCGAACGACGATCGATGCTTTGGCGCAGGTCGCAACGACGCTCGTGGCATGGTGGGAAGCAGATCGACACCATCGGTCAAACCACGAGAATCATTCATACGAGACGGAGTACACCCTCAAGGAGTTGCTCGCCGAGGGACTCTTCCGCGTGGCAGAGACTGACGCAGCACAGATCGTTCATCCACTTCTCGACGCGGTCGATACGCACGCCGACAAAGTTGCCGACGTCCTCCATGACATCATCATTCGCGAGGACCGAAACCACTCGACCGCGCGGTTCTGGTTCCTGTGGAAGTTGTTCGCTGACCGGGTCCGCGCTGCCCGGTGGCTGCCGAACATCGACTCCGAATATGCGTGGGGACGTCAACTCCTCGACTGGGTGTTTCTCTCTCGTGGCTGGAAAGACGGTACGCGCCACTGGCCGACCCTTGAGGGGTACGCGCACAACGTTCACACCTTGTTTGAGCAACTTCCGCTGAGCCGAGCGGCACTTCGCCGACACCTCCTCTTCCTGTACCACGTCGGAGAGCAGTCCCTACCGGAAGCGTTCATCCGGCTGCACGCAAAGATGCGGAACGGGAACGCACCAGAACTCCTCGCTGAAGGCGACAGCGCGTATGCACTCGAATCCCTTCTACTGCGATACGTCTACGCCAAGCCATTCGAGCTCAAACGTCGGTCAGACATGCGCGCTGCAGTGCTGTTCCTCCTCGACGCGCTCGTGGAAACCGGTTCGTCGGCAGCGTTTCGAATGCGTGACGACTTCGTCACGCCACTCTCGGCAACAAGCCAGCAAAATGATCAAGCGCAGGCTGGGACAGGGTGAACCCCTGGCGCCTACCAACTCGAGAATCCCTCCACGCCGCTCCGTCGAAGACGGAGCGGCGTTTCTTTCTGCGTCGTCGCGTCCGGTGTTTACGCCCGCAACTTCAGCGCGGCCATTCCGGCCAGCACTGCGGCAAGCCCGCGTAGCAGCCGCGACTGGGCTGTGGCGGTAGAACAGCCGATCTCGGCTGACACGATCCTCCCGGGGCTGCTCGCCGCTGCGTTCTACTGCGCGGCGAATCAATTGCCGGAGCGCGTGAGTGTGCTCCGGGAGCATGTGACCGTGCTCGCGGAGCATGCGACCGTGTCCGCCGAGCATGCGACTGTGCTCGCCGAGCATGTGATTGTGCTCCCGGAGCCTGTGAAGGTGCTCGCGGAGCATCAAGCGGGTCGTCTTCGATGGCTCGTCGATATCGCTCGATGTCATGCGGGTCTCTACGAGCAGGTCGTTGATGTCGCTCCATATCAACGGGGTCGCGTTCAGCGGCTCGCTGATATCGCGGGAGATCAACAGGCTGCGCCGGCCGGATGTTCATCGCTCCCGCGGGCGTGCGGTTGATGTCGCTCCACATCAAGCGGGTCGTCTTCGACGGCTCGTTGATATCGCTCGATGTCATGCGGGTCTCCACGAGCAGGTCGTTGATGTCGCTCCATATCAAACGGAGTCGCGTTCGCGGCTCGCTGATATCGCGGTAGATCAACAGGCTGCGTCGACGGCATGTTGATGGCGCCGGCGGACACGCGGTTGATATCGCTGGACATCGACAAGGTGTCCCGGTCCGAAGATCGTGATGTCACTCCACATCATTTAGTTGCTGTGTACGTGCCATCATCCCGGACATGCCCGGCGACGATGATGAGGAACGGAAGCCGGAAGGGGCGATCGTCGAGACGAGCGCGCGCGCGCACGCTCTCGCCACGCTGGATGCGGCGCTCGCCGATCCGCAGGCGCTCGTCGAGGCTCTCGGTTACCTGCAGCAGCGGATTCCCGGCTTCGCCGTCCTGCTGGCCAGGGAACGGCGATCGATGGGGAATGCCGCGCACCTCGATCCCCAGTTTCTCGAGATCGGAATCCAGGCGGACCCGTGCGTGGCGCGAATGCAAGCAGGTCACGGGGCAGACCGGCGACGAGCTGCGTCAGGAACTGGATGCGATCCGGAGGTGGGACGAGGTCGAGCGTCACTTGCGCGCTCTCGCGAAGGGTGTCGCCGATGCCAATCTGCGGCGAAAGCACAGCCTCGGCAACGCGATCCTCACCCTGTACGCTCTTCTTCCCCCGCTCAGCATGGACGACGCAGGCTCGTACCTGCGGCCGTTTTACGAAGAGATGAAGGCGATTTACGCGCGCACGCGGAAGCGTTCGCGCGCTGCGGCGAAGGGCAGTGAGGGGGAGGAGCGAGGCTGAATACGCGCGGCCACTCGCGTGGCCGCGCAACCCGCCCGCCCGCTACTTCGAGCTCGCGCGCCTGGAGAGGGCAGTTTCGCGGTTACGCCCCCGCATTCATGCGGCGCTGGCGCAAGTACGATAAGGCGAGCTGATCGAAGTTGCCGGAACGGCAGCTCGCAGGTGATCACGCGCGCGCGTGCTTCGCGAAGGTATTTGTGACGAATCTGCTCGAAGGTCTTGAGAGCGGCAGTTTCGCGGTGACGCGGTTCGCGGCGTTCTTCCGCCGCGTCACCGCGCAACTGCGTCGCCGCGCAACCTGCCCGGCCCCCTACTTCGCGCCCGCGCGCTTCGAGGCGGCGGAGAGGCGGGACTTGTAGCGGTTGGCCGTGTTCTCCTTGATCAGGCCGCGCTTGGCGGCTTTGTCGATCGCGGAGTAGCTCGTCGAGAGCGTTTCCTTGTCGGCGTCGCCGCCGGCGATGGTCGTGCGGGCCTTCTTCAGCGTCGTGCGCAGGGACGACTTCCCGGCGCGGTTGCGCGCTTTTCTTTTTTCGGCCTGACGTCTCTGTTTCTCGGCCGAGCGAATGTTCGCCATTGAATGCTCCTTCGATGTTGGGTTGCTGGGTTGCTGGGTTGCTGGGTTCCTGGGGCCAAAAGGCTGCGTATTCTACTTCGGCTCGATCCCCAGCTGCCTTAGTTTCGTCCGCGCCAGCGAGGCTTCCTGCGACTTCGGATGTTCGTGCAGCACGTACTGCAGCTGCACCACCCCCTGGGCCCTCTCGCCGATGTTGATGTACGCGTACCCCTTCTTCAGCAGCGCGCCGGGCACTTTGTCCGACTTCGGGTAACGGTTGACGACGCTGTCAAACTGTTTGATCGCCTCGCGATATTTCTTCTGCGAGAAAAGACTCTCCCCGATCCAGTAGGCCGCGTTGTCCGCCAGATCCGAATTCGCGTTGTCCTCGACGAACTCCCGGAAGCCCTCGATGGCCAGATCGAAGTTCGCGCGCTGGTAGTCGCGATACGCCGCCTGGTACGTCTCCATCGGGTCCGCAAGGGGCGTTGACGGCGCCGGGACGTTGACTTCGCTGCTCGCCGCCTCGCCGGTCGCGGGAGCCACGGGCGTCTGCAGCGCCGCAATGCGCGCCCGCAGATCCTCGAGGTCGCGCTGCGCCGCCGCGAGCTGGCGCGAGAGCTGATCCACGCGATGCGCCGACTCCTCGACCGAGCCCGTCGTGGTCTGAATGCGGGATTCGATCTCGTTCACTTTCGCGACGAGTGTCGCGTTCGACTTCAGCAGCATCTCCGTCTGCTCGGCGATGCGCGTGTTGACGTTCTGCACCTCTTCCTTGCTCGACGCGGTGCGCTTGATGTTCGCCAGCTCTTCCTGCAGCTCGGCGACCTGGCTCTGCACGGCCTCGAAGTCCGAAGTGGAGATGCAGCCGGCCGCGGCGAGCGCCGCGGCCGGCACGAGCAGCCGTTGGAGAATCTTCATCGTCTATCTCACCAGGACGAGATGCGCGACGCGGTTCTTCGCCCACGCCCCATCGTGATGACCCTCGTCGAACGGACGCTCCTCGCCGTAGCTGACGGTGCGGATGCGTCTCGCGTCGACGCCGAGGGTGACCAGGTAGTCCCTGGCCGTGTTGGCGCGGCGGTCGCCGAGGGCGAGGTTGTACTGCTCGGTGCCGCGCTCGTCGCAGTGGCCCTCGATCAGCACGTTGTACGTCGTCCCGTCGCGTCCCTTCAGCCACGCCGCCGACGTCGACAGCGCCGCCTGCGCGTCCGCGTCGAGCGTCGCCTCGTCATAGTTGAAGTACGCGTCGCGGATGTAGCCCTTCTCCTGCACGACCTGATTGAGCAGGTCCATGTCCGCCGGCAGCACTTCCTCCGCCGGCTCCGGATCCGTCTTCACGAAGTCCTCGACCGGCTTCACGGTCTCCGCGGGCGGCGGTTCGACGACCGGCGGCTGCGGCTCTTCCATCGCCGGCTGCTTCAGCTCCTCGGGCTTCTTGCGCGTCGTCTTGCACGCGGGCAGGAGCGCGATCAGCGTCAGGATCAGAATCGTGGCCAGAATTCTCGACTTCTTCATTGCAAGTCCTCCACTACCTTCACGGGATGATATATCCCTTACTCCGGTTTCTTCGACCAGTCGGGCTCTTTGTTTTCACCAACTTCGGTGAGCTGCAACAGATCGCCGCCATCCGCGCGCATCCGGTAGATCTGCCAGCGTCCGCCGCGATTCGACTGGAACGCGATCCACTGTCCGTCGGGCGACCAGGTCGGCTGCTCGTTCGATCCCTCGCCGGCGACGATGCGGCTCTCGCCGGTGATGAGGTTGGAGATGCGGATCTGGAATCGTCCGCTCACGCGCGAGGTGTACGCGACATGCTCGCCGTCCGGCGAGAAGACGGCATCGTCATTCCAGTTGCCATCGTACGAGATCCGCCTCACGTTCGTCCCCTCGGCATCCATGACGTAGATCTGCGGCGTGCCGCTGCGCCCCGAGGTGAACGCGATCTGCCGTCCGTTCGGACTCCACTCCGGCGTCGACTCGATCGAGGTCGACGTCGTGAGCTGGCGGAGATTCGTCCCGTCGTCCTTGATCAGGTAGATGTCGGGATTCCCGCGCACCGAGCCGACGAATGCGATGTCGTTGCTGATAGGCGAGAACGTCGCGGAGGTATTCAGCGACAGCCCGCTGCTGACGCGCTTTCGCCCGCCGCCGCGGCGATGCACGATGTACATGTCGCTCGTGCCGCGGGCGAAGGAGGTGTAGACCATCCGCTCGTTGTCGGGCGACCAGCTGGGGAGAATCGAGAGCGCGTTGTGGAAGGTGATGCGGCGCTGATTCGCGCCGTCCCAGTCCATCAGCCAGATCTCCCAGTTCCCGCTCCGGTTCGACGCGTAGGCGATCTGCGAGAGAAACACGCCCGGCCTTCCGTTGAGCGTCTTGAGCAGCTCGTTCGCGAGCAGATGCGCGGTGCGCGCGAGCGCCGCGACCGGCGAGCGATAGCGCTTCCCGAGCTGCGTCGCGCCGCTCGCGTCGATCAGCCGCGCTTCGACGACGTATTCGTCGTTCTCGTTCCAGACGTTGAGCTTCAGGTGGTACTGCGCGTTGGTGCGCTTGAGGAGATCGGACGTGACGGGCACCGACGGCGGGAGATGCGCGATCGCGAAGATGCCGGAGTAGGCGATGTCGCGCGTCAACGGCGCGAAGAACCCCTCGCGCACTTCGGTCGCGTTCACGGGCGACGGCGACGTGGGCGCGGTGCTCGGCACGAGATCGGGGAACGGCACGGCGATGCGGATCACCTGCGTCGCGCGCGAGGGATCCATCTCGACCTGCACTTTCGTCTGAGCGAACGCGGGGGTCGCGAGGAGGGCGAGGAGGAGGACGAGGTTGCCCGGTATCCCGGTGACCCGGTTTCCCGGTGGGGTTGCACCCGCAGACCGGGCAACCGGGCAACCGGGCAACCGGGGCACCGCGTAACCCGGCAACCGCCCTAACGATACGCAGAACAGTTTCGCAATCATCGGAATATGAGCTGCACTCCCAGATAGTTCCCGTTGTACGCGAACGGCAGCGGATTGAGCGGGATCGAGGACCGCACGGCGCTGAGCGCGGCGCGGTCGAACGTGCCGTTGCCGCTCGGCTTCTCGATCTTCGCTTCACTGATCGTGCCGTCGCGGTTGATGCGGAAGTAGACGACCACTTCCGTTCCCGGCGCGACCTGCGGACGGAACCAGCTGCTGCCGATGCGCCGTTGCATGCTTTCGAGGTAAAGCGTGTACGGGAAGGCGCCGCCTTCGAGTCCTGCAACGCCGGAGCCGCCGACCGGAACGGCGGGCACGACCGGCGCGGCTGGCGCCGGTTTCGCGGGCGCGGGCTCCTCCGCGCCTTTCTTCGTCGAGCGGCCGAACGGCGAGAGCGGCACGGTGTTCTTCTCCGGCTTCTTCGGCGGCTCCTGCACCTTCAGCTTCGGCTCTTCGATCTTCGGAGTCTCGATCGCCTTCGGCGCGGAGGACGCGGGTTGCATCACCGGCGCGGCAGGCATCTTCGCGAATTGAATGTTGAGCGTCGTGACCTGCTCCGGCGGCGACGCATGCAGCGCGCTGTACACCACGAGCGCTGCCAGCGCGGCGTGCAGAAACACTGAGACCGCGATGCCCGCGCTCGCGCCGCGATCGAGCGCCGCGCGCTGCCGCAGCACCTCAGCGACGCGGTCGTGCATCCCGCTCCCTCGGCTGCGTGATCATGCCGAGCTGTTCCACGCCCGCCCTGTTCATCACGTCCAGCACCGCCACCACGCGTCCGTACGGGACGCCTGCATCCGCCTCGAGGAGGGCGCGTTTGATGCGCCGATTGCGCAGCATCGGCCCGAGGGACATCTCGAGACTCTGCGCGCCGATGGCGATGCCGTCGACGTACACCGCGCCGTTCGCGCCGATGGTGATCTTCGCCGGGTTGTTCGATGCGAGCTCGAAGCTCTTTCCTTCCGCCTGCGGCAGGGCCACATCGAGCCCCTGCTGCAGCATCGGGGCCGTGACCATGAAGATGATCAGCAGCACGAGCATGACGTCGACGAGCGGAGTGACGTTGATCTCCGCCATGTCGCTCAGATCGTCCTGCTCGCGTAATCGGAAGGCCATGTTCGTTAGACGGGTGAGACGGGAAAAGGTAAAAGGAAAAAGGTAAAAGGTAAAAGTGCTCGCGCCGGTTGGCGAAGCCCCTTTTACCTTTCACCTTTTTCCTTTTACCCCGTCATGTGAAATTCCTCTCCGTCAGATTCAAAAACTCGAGCGTAAAGTCCTCCATCTCGCCGCGCGCCTGTCGCAGGCGGCCGACGAAATGGTTGTATGCAAGAAGCGCGGGAATCGCGGCGAAGAGGCCCGCCGCCGTGTTGATCAGCGCCTCGGAGATCCCGGGTGCCACGGCGGTGATCGACGTCGATCCGGTCACGCCGATGTTGCCGAACGCGACCATGATTCCCCACACCGTGCCGAAGAGTCCGATGAACGGCGTCGCGGCGGCGGTGGTGGCGAGAAACGGAACGAAACGCGAGAGTCGCGCGGACTCGATGCGCGTCGCGCGCATGAGCGAGCGCTCCACGCTGTCGAGCGACTTCACGGTCTGCCGGTCGCCGGCGTGGGAGATCTGGGCCTCGATCTCCGCGTAGCCGGCGCGAAAGAGGCCGACCAGCGAGGAGTGGGCGAGCGGTCCGAGGGCGGATTGCACGTCGGCGAGGCGCTTTGCTTTGCGGAAGACGGCCACGAAACGGCGCGAGGCGCGCTGCGAGCGGCGGAACCGCTGCCACACCAGGAACATCACCGCCCAGGAGATGACCGAGAAGACCAGAAGGATGGCCAGGACGGACTTTCCCACCACCCCGGTCTCACCAAACGCCGTCCAGAGTTGCACTGGGCGGAGGTTAGCACAAGGCGCCGGGCACTCCGCCCTCACCCAACGATAGAGCTTCGCTCGACCATCGTGCAGCGAAGAAACGCAGCCGCCTCGGGCATCGTCGAATCTCGCGATGCTCTTCTCGGTCCTGCTTTTCATCGCCGTCCGGTTGCTTCCTTCGTATCCGCCGCCTCCCGCGCGCACTGCGATTTCCGCCGGCGATCCCGTCATTCACCTTCGCATCGAGTACGACGAACATCTGGTGCGCCAGCACGGCGAGCGCGTCGAAGAGTTCATCCGCGAAGTCGTGGCGATTCACTCGCATGAATGGCATCGCTACCGGCGTGAATCGTTCGTCATCGAGGAGATGGTGTTGCGCGCCTCGGATGGGGAGCGTGACGCTTCATGGATGCTGGCCTCGCTGGTCCATCGGACGCGCGCCGAGCCGGACACGCTTCACGTGCGTCTCGTCGGGCAGCCGATCGAGGTGTACTCGAACGGTGCGGCGACAGTGATCGGCGGCCTCGCCTTCCGCGGCTCGGACGCGGTGCTCGTGAGCTCCACGCCCGGTGTCACGGCGGACCTCGCGGCTTACTACCTGTTTCACGAAGTCGGGCACTGCTGGGATGCGCACGACATTCCGTTCGGCGGCGGGAACTCGACGTTCGGCGACAAGAGCCAGATGACCTTTCACATCGATGCCGGGAATGCGGAGGTCATCGAAGAGTCGGATGGCCCGCGGCCGCGCGACACGCCGGATCGCGCGCCGGCGATTCTCCGCCGCCGCCTGTTCGAGGCGCGTGCCCTCGGACTCGACGGCGCCACGTACGCGCGTCTGCACGACCTGATGCTGCACGAGCCCTCGCCGGCGAATCCGGCCTACGCCGCGAAAAAGCGCGACCTCCTCGCTGCGTCCGGAACGCGGGCCTCGCACATCGAGATGTTCCTGCGGCGTTACGAGATCACGCCGCGGGATCTGCGCCACGACCGCACGATTCGCGCGCAGATCGCCGAGCATTACTGGCGCGCGAACGACGCGTTGCGCGAAGGCGACGACGCCGCCGCGGAGCGCGAGCTCGCCGCGATCGCCGCACTCGACGACCGTTCGCCCGACGTCCGCTTTCTCGTGGCGGCCGTCGAGCGAAAAATCCGTCGGCGGCGTTAGTGGACCTTCAACCTTGAAAGTGCGTGGCCAGCCTTGTCATCCCGAGCGTGAGTCGAGGGACCTGGGGGAAGGGTGGCACGATGATCGCGCCGCCCAACCCACCCGGGTCCCTCGCTCACGCTCGGGATGACAGGCCTTGGTACTACGCTTTCAATGTTGACTGTTCACTGCCAGGAGTCTGCGCGGCAGAAAAACACACCGACTGGCGACAACGCTCCAGGGAGGCTTGGCCAACCAGCGCTGCCGGCCGTGCCGGCTAGCCCAGTCCGTGATCGCGGGCGTACGTGATCAGCGCGAACCGTCCGTCGATCTGCAGTTTCTCGTAGATGCTGTGCAGGTGGAACTTCACCGTTCCCTCGGTGATGTCGAGCTGGCGTGCGATGTCTTTGTTGCGCAGACCCTGCGCGACCATGCGCGTGATCTCGATCTCGCGCGCGGTGAGCGTCGCGCTCAGATTCTCGAACGCCTGATGGCGCTGCAGCAGCACGCGCAGCGCGCCGGCGATCGCGGTGCCGTTCCAGCTCTCGTCGCCCGCGACGACCTGCCGTACGCTCTGCACGAGCAGGCGCGGCGCGGATTCCTTGAGCACCAGTCCGCGCGCGCCGAGGCGGAAGGCTTCGAGCAGACGCGCGTCATCGAGCGACGCGGTGAGCAGAACGACGCGAGGCGGTGACGCGCGCTTGCCGAGCTCGCGCAGCACCTCGATCCCGTCCATGCCCGGCATGCGCACGTCGAGTACCAGGACGTCTGGCTTCCTCGAATCGATCGCGGCGAGCGCCTCCACGCCGTTCGTGCAGCGCGCGACGATCTCGCAGTCGGATTCTCCGCGAAACAGCTGATCCAGTCCGTCGAGGATGAACGGGTGGTCGTCCGCCACGACGATGCGGATCATGCGCCGGCCCCGATCGGAAAAGACGCTTCCACCACCGCTCCCGACTCGCTCGATTCGACGGACAGCGTCCCTCCGAGCCTGCGCACGCGCTCCTTCAGCGTTTTCGGTCCAAGCCGGGTTTGCTCGAGCGCTTCCAGATCGCGGCGCCCGGCGAAGGGGAAGCCGCATCCGTTGTCGGCGACGCGAATGCACACGGCGTTTCCGCGGATGCCGACGTCGACGTCCGCGCGCGACGCGCGCCCGTGACGCGCCGCATTCGAAAGCGATTCGGTGACGATACGCACGACTTCGAGCGCGGGCGGTCCGGGCAGCGTTCCATGGACCGGCGGCGTCACGCGGACGGTCATGTCCCATTCGAGGAAGAAGCGCTCGGCCGTCTGGCGCAGGCGATCGTACAGATCGAAGGCGCCGGTGGTTTCCGCGGGCCGCAGCTCGCGCACGAGCTCGCGCAGCTCGCGCTGTTCGCTTTCGATCACGCGCTGCACGTGGGCGATGCGCGAGGCCGCCGCGGCGGGATCGTTGGCGATGGACTGCAGCTGCAGGCCGACGCCGCTCAGCGACTGGATCACGCCGTCATGCAGATCGCGTGCGATGCACAGGCGCTCTTCCGCGCTCGCCGTCTGCTTGACCTGGCGGATGAAGAAGAGCTGCTCGAGCGAGGCGAGAAGCAGGCGTCCGGCGATGCGCGCGAGCACGAGATCGTCCGTCGTGGCGCTGTCGGGATCGAATGCGAACATCCTGGCGCTCACGCTCTCGCTCTCGACGGCCACGCCGATGATGGTGCAGTCGCCGCGCAACTCGCGGCGCAGGCGCTCGCCGAGGGGATCGATCGTTTGTTCGGTGGTCTTTCCCGATGCGTCGAGCACGAGCGCAACCGGCGATCCGGGGCGCGAGAGAAAGCTCGCGTCGCGCAGCTCGCCCAGGTCGTAGGTGCCCGGCGCGGCGCGCGCGATGGTGAGATCGCCTCTCGTCCAGCTCGCGATGTAGACCCACGGCTCTTCCGGCTCTTCCCAGAGGAAGGCGATGCGCGGTGCGCGCAGCAGCGCGGCCGCGTGCGCGAGCGAGCCGCGAAGCGTGCGATCGAGATCGGCCGCCGGCTCGCGCGGCCAGGCGGCGAGCGCGCCGAGCTCGCTGCGCAGCTGCTCCTGGTACACGCCGAGGTATCCGAGCAGCGCCGTGATGACGCCGAGGTAGGCGACGCGCACCGCGAAGCGGCTCCACTCCATCGGCGTCTGATCGAGGATCACCGCGATCACCGCCATCGCTCCGTAGATCGCCGTCGCGGCCGCGCCCGTGGCCACGATACCCGGCCAGCGGAACCGCAGCGTCGCGCAGAAGAGCGAAAAGACGAAGTAGAGGAAGAACGGACTCGCCGGGCCTTCGGTGAGGTAGATGAACAGCGTGAAGAGAACGATGTCGAGCACGTGCGACGCGAGGCGCTGGCGCGGCGGTGGTACAGGGGACCGCCACGCGAGCACGAGCACGATCAGCGCGTACGCGGTGTACGCGGCCAGGAGCGTGTAGGTGGTCTGCTGATGACGCGCGGGCGTCGACGGCTCGAGGTAGACCGCGCCGAGCGAGGAGAAGGCGAGGATGAAGCGCCCGAGCGCGATCAGACGCTCGGCGCGCGTCTGCGGGGTGTACTCCGGCGCGAAGGTCGCGAGATCCACGGCATCAATGTACGACGGCTCGGCTTACGGCGCTTCCTATCCAAAGTCGAGGTTGTCCTGATCCGTGGTGCGATTGGCCGCCGCGCCGAAGCCGCGTAGTCTCACCTCGCGCCCGGTGGAGCCGGCCAGAGTTTTTTCCGAAGAAGGGATGGTACGCATGAGGCGACAGGTTGCTCTTCTCCTGCTCGTGGTCGTGGGGTTTGCTGCTACCGGTTGTCGCTCGCGAAAGCAGGTGACACCGGCGACCGTCCCGCCTGCTCCGGTGGAACCAAGGGGGGAGCCGGCGACACCGGTCGCTCCCACGACGACGGACTTCGAGACATCGCGCGGCGAGGACGACGAAGTCCTGCCGCGCGATCTCGGCGAGTTGAACGACATGGCCCGCGAGCGCGGCTGGATCCGCGACGCGCTCTTCGCGTACGACGAGTTCACGCTCGATGACGACGCGCGCCGCGCGCTCGACACATCGGCGCAGTGGCTGCGCAGCAACCCGGCTTACGCGATCCGTATCGAAGGCCATTGCGACGAGCGCGGGACCGAGCAGTACAACCTCGCTCTCGGCGACCGCCGCGCGTCGACCGCAGCCGACTATCTCGCCGCCCTCGGCATCGACCGCACCCGTATCCGGACGGTGAGCTACGGCGAGTCGCGCCCGTTCGACGAAGGAAGCGACGAAGCCGCGTGGGCGCAGAACCGCCGCGCCCATCTGGTGATCATCGAAGAGCGCTGACCGCGCGGAAACGTCAGCGCTCCGGACAAGGCACCCGCGCGAGCGAAAAACGAGGAGCCCCGCGGTCCGAGGACTCCTCGCCCGACGGCAGCCGGAGCTCAGAACGTGACGGTGGCGTCGTTCGAGCAGACGGTCGTGCCGGCCTCGCACACCTTGTACGTGTACGTGCCGCCGCCGTTGACGTTGATGTTGTCGGTGTAGGCACCGTCATTCGCCGTCGTGGTGATGAGCGCGCCGTTGCGGAACACGTCGACACTCGTCGACGTCGCGCCGCTCCATGACAAGTAGGCTTTCTGCAGGCCTTTCACCTTGTACCCGTGTACCGAGAGCGTGATCGCCGAGGAGGTCCCGTTCGAGACGCTGACGCTCACGGCAGCCGATGTGGCGCTGTTGCCGGCTGCGTCGAACGCCTTCGACGTCATCGTGTGCGTTGCGTTCACATCCGCGGTCGAGGGTGATTGGCGTTCTTTCCAACTTTTCATGCGCGGCCCATTGACAAAGTCCAGCGTCAGAACTTATCTATAAGGGGAGCCCGACATGAAACCGGACGTCGTACGCATTCTCGAGGAACACGGCATCCAGCCGTCGGCGCAGCGCGTCGCCGTCGCCGAGTACGTGCTCCACACGGCCGAGCATCCCTCTGCCGACAGAGTGTGGGCGGGCGTTCAGGAGCATTTCCCGATGATCTCCCGGGCCACCGTCTACAACACCCTTCATCTCTTCGTGGAAAAAGGGCTGCTCCGGGAGTTGCATCTCGCTCCCGACTCGGTGCTCTTCGATCCGAACACGGATCGTCATCACCATTTCATCGAAGAAGGCACCGGCCGGATCCACGACATCCCCTGGAATCACATCGAGGTGATCCAGGCGTCACCGCTGCCGGGCCTCGAGGTTGACGACTATCAAGTCGTGATGCGCGGCCGCCGCCGTCGCGCTCGACGCTGAATTCCCCTTTTTTCTCAGGAAGCAAGACAAACGTCCAAATCAGGAGGATCGCGTGCCGGACAAGGAACACACTCGTAGCGTCAGCGAAAGCGAAAGCCCTGTAATCCCATCCCCGACTCCGAAGCTGAGACGGCGGCCGAGGACCAATCAGGACTGGTGGCCGAATCAGCTGGACCTGTCGGTGCTCCACCACCATTCGCACCTGTCCAATCCCATGGAAGAGGACTTCAACTACGCGGAACAGTTCAAGTCCCTCGACGTCGACGCGCTGAGGCGCGACCTCATCGAGCTGATGACCACGTCGCAGGACTGGTGGCCGGCCGACTACGGCCACTACGGAGGTCTCTTCATCCGCATGTCGTGGCATGCCGCGGGCACGTACCGCATCGCCGATGGCCGCGGCGGTGGCGGCGACGGCCAGCAGCGCTTTGCGCCGCTCAACAGCTGGCCCGACAACGCGAGCCTCGACAAAGCGCGCCGGCTGCTCTGGCCGATCAAGAAGAAGTACGGAAACAAAATCTCCTGGGCCGACCTGATGCTTCTGGTCGGCAACTGCGCGCTCGAATCGATGGGATTCAGGACGTTTGGCTTCGGCGGCGGCCGCGAGGACATCTGGGAGCCGCAGAACGACATCTACTGGGGCACCGAGGAGGCGTGGCTCGGCGACAGCCGTTACGAGGGCGAGCGCGTTCTGCAGAATCCTCTCGCCGCGGTCCAGATGGGGCTGATCTACGTCAACCCGGAAGGACCGAACGGCACGCCCGATCCGGCCGCGGCCGCCAAAGACATTCGCGAGACGTTCGCCAGGATGGCGATGAACGACGAGGAGACGGTCGCGCTGATCGCCGGCGGCCACAGCTTCGGGAAGTGTCACGGTGCAGCTGAGCCGTCGAAGTACGTCGGGAAGGAGCCGGAAGGCGCCGACATCTTCCATCAGGGTCTCGGCTGGACGAACACCTTCGAGAGCGGCAAGGCAGGTCACACGATCACCAGCGGCCTCGAGGGAGCGTGGACACCGACGCCGATCAAATGGGACACCGGTTATTTCGACATGCTGTTCGGCTTCGAGTGGGAGCTGACCAAGAGCCCGGCCGGCGCATGGCAGTGGAAGCCGAAGGATGATGCCGGCAGGGATCTCGTCCCGGATGCGCACGATCCGAAGAAGAAGAATCCCCCGATGATGGCCACGACCGACATCGCTCTGAAGGTCGACCCGAGCTACGAGAAGATCTCCCGGCGCTTCCACGAGAACTTCGCGGAGCTCGAAGACGCCTTCGCCCGGGCCTGGTTCAAGCTGCTGCACCGGGACATGGGGCCGCGCGTCCGCTATCTCGGTCCGGAGGTTCCGGACGAGGATCTGATCTGGCAGGATCCGGTCCCCCGGGTCGATCACGAGCTGGTCGACGCGGAGAACATCAGGGACCTCAAGAAGAAGATCCTCGACTCGGGCCTCTCGATCTCCGAGCTCGTCTCGACCGCATGGGCCTCGGCATCCATCTACCGCGGCTCCGACAGGCGCGGCGGTGCGAACGGTGCACGCATCCGGCTCGAGCCCCAGAAGGACTGGAAGGTGAACCAGCCGGAGAAGCTGAAGAAGGCGCTCGCGAAGCTCGAGTCGATTCAGTCGGAATTCAACAAGGCGCAATCCAACGGCCGGAAGGTTTCGCTCGCCGACCTGATCGTCCTCGGTGGTTGTGCAGCGGTCGAGAAGGCAGCGAAAGATGGCGGCCACGACATCGAGGTTCCTTTCACGCCCGGCCGGACCGACGCGTCGCAGGAGCAGACCGACGCCGAATCGTTCGAGCCGCTCGAACCGGAAGCCGACGGGTTCCGCAACTTCCTCAAGGCGAAGTACTCCGTGCCGACCGAGCGGCTGCTGGTCGACCGGTCGCAGCTGCTGGGGCTGAGCGCTCCCGAGATGACGGTTCTCCTCGGAGGGCTGAGGGTTCTGGGGGCGAACGCCGGGGACTCGAAGCACGGCGTCTTCACGACGCGGCCCGGCACGCTGACCAACGACTTCTTCGTCAATCTGCTCGACATGGAGATTGAATGGAAGCCGCTCTCGGACGACAACGAAGTCTTCGAAGGGCGTGATCGGAAGAACGGTGAAGTGAAATGGACCGCCAGCCGGGTGGATCTGGTGTTCGGATCGAACTCCCAGCTCCGGGCGCTCTCGGAAGTCTACGGGTCGGACGAGTGCGAGAGGGGATTCGTGCGCGATTTCGTGAAAGCCTGGGACAAGGTGATGATGGCGGATCGGTTCGACGTGGCCTGACATTCGAGGCAACGGACTTTTCGTCGGCGCGGCTGGAGACTTCCGGCCGCGCCTTTTTTTTCGCCGCCCTTCCGCCCGCCCGGGAAGTTGGAGGTTGGAGGTTGGTTGTCAGACACGTCGGACAGGTCGGACACGTCGAACGTCTCAATTCCGGCGACTGGACCCGTGATTGCACCGACACGCCGGATCAATCAGGAGGCTCCACCACCATGTCGAAAAATCGAAATCGGATCACCACACTGATCGCGACCGTCGTGCTCGCCGCGTGCGCCGACACTGTTGACAATGCCGGCGAGCCGCAAGCGAGCGGCCGCGAACGCGCCACCGGGGCCGCCCCCTGCCAGCCGATCGAGACGAGAGCGCCGAATGCCGCCCGGCAGCAGCCCACCTTCCCCGAACAGACGCGCGCCTGTGAAGAGACGACCGGCGTCGCGTTCGACGTCGCGGTTCTCGCCGACGGGCTCTCCAGGCCCTGGGCGGTCGAGCCTCTCCCGGACGGCGACCTTCTCGTCACCGAAAAGCCGGGACGGCTGCGGATCGTCACCGCGTCGGGCTCGGTCGGTGAGCCGATCAGAGGAGTTCCGGAGGTCGACGCGCGCGGGCAGGGTGGTCTGCTCGACGTCGCTCTCAGCCCGGACTTCGCCCGCGACCGGATGGTGTACTGGAGCTACACCGAGCCGCGCCAGGGAGGCAACGGGACGAGCGTTGCCCGCGGTGCGCTCTCGCAGGATCGACGGAGCCTCGAGGGAGTTCGCGTGATCTTCCGCGCCCGGCCGACCTATGACGGGCGGCTGCATTACGGTTCTCGGCTCGCCTTCGGTCCCGACGGAAAGCTCTTCGTCACGCTCGGCGAGCGTTCCGACAGAAGCATCCGTCCGCAGGCGCAACACCCTGACAGCCACATGGGGAAGATCGTCAGGATCAATCCCGACGGCTCGGTCCCGGACGACAACCCGTTCGTCGGCGACTCCGGCACGCTGCCGGAGATCTGGACCTTCGGACATCGCAACATCCAGTCGGCGGCCTTCGACGATCAGGGACGGCTCTGGACCATTGAGCACGGACCACGAGGTGGTGATGAGCTGAACCTGATCGAGAAGGGGAAGAACTACGGCTGGCCGCTGGTGACGTTCGGCGAGGAGTACTCGGGAGATCCGGTCCAGTCGGCCGAGACGACCCGGTCCGGCTACGTCGATCCGGTCTACTACTGGGATCCGGTGATCGCACCATCCGGTATGGAGATCCATTCGGGAGAGGGCTTCCCCGACTGGGAGGGGAGCATCTTCGTTGGAGGGCTCGTCACCCAGGCGCTCGTGCGGCTCTCGCTCGATGGCGATCGCGTGAACGGCGAGGAGCATCTGCTCGGTGACCGGCTGCAGCGCGTCCGCGACGTTCGCGAGGGACCCGGCGGCGCGCTCTACGTCGTGACCGACGAATCGGACGGCGAGCTCTGGAAAATTACGCCGCGGACGGAGTAGACGGGAACCGGCGCGTCAGAGCTCGTCGAGCTTTCCGTCGAGAAACTTCATCGCGTTCTCGAGATCGGCCCTGCGAGCCGGCGAGGAGGCGGACTGTATTTCCTGCCTCATACGGGTTCGGTCGAGCTCGAGAGACTTCCGCTTCCGCTCCAGAACTCGCTCTTCACGCGTTGTCGGGCCTTTGAATTCTGGCGAAGGCGTGTCGTCCTCTTTCTGCGATTCGACGGACTTACTTTCCCAGCCGCGTGCCATGAGCAGTGAATGCAGCAATATGGAGGCCATGAGCCGCGGCTCAACCGAAGATTCACGAACGTCGCGATTGTTTTGCTTCCTTTTTCATCCTTCTCCGACTACCTGTGCGAGGGGCGGCATCCGGCCGCCCCAGGCGAAAGGAGAAGGACATTGAAACGGATGCACGTCATGCTGCGGGTGAGAGATCCTCGTCGGAACCCGGCATCTGGTCAGAGACGACAGGCGGTGGGAGAGATCGCGACGCGGCTCTGCTGCGAGTCGTTCAGCTGGCGCGTTTCTTCTTTCTCAGGATCCCCTCGAGACACGCAACGAGCTCGAACGGGTCGACCGGTTTCCTGAGGAACGCGTCGAACTCTTCGGAGTGCTCCGAGCCGGGCGAGTCGAACGCGGAGATCGCCACGACCCGCGTCTCCTTCGTGTCATTCGCGAAGCCGGCGAAGCAGTTCCTCTCCTCCGAGCTCCGGCATGGCGATGTCGGTGACGATCAGGTCGGGTCTGTTCTTGTCGAGGAAGCTGAGCGCCGAGGCGACCGAATCGGCGACGTCGGCCGAGGCGCCGGCCTTCTGCAGGAGCGAGGAGATGAATCTCCGGCTGTTTGCGTCGTCATCGACGACGAGGATGTGACAGCCGTCGAGTCTGCCTTCCAGGTGCCGGTCATGCTTCGTGGCCGGCTCGCTTTCTGCCGAGGGGGCGGCGGCGACGATCGGGATGGAGACGCGAAACGTCGCGCCTTTTCCCAGTCCCTCGCTCTCCGCGACGATCGATCCGTCGTGAGCAGTGACGAGATGCCGAACGATGGTGAGCCCGAGCCCGAGACCACCATGCGTGCGGTTCACCCCCATCTTCGCCTGCCGGAAAGGATCGAAGATGTAGGGAAGAAACTCCGGATCGACTCCTTCACCCTCATCCTGCACGACGATCTCGAGCTCCTCGTCCATCCGTCGTCGCGCGACGAGCGTCACCGCCCCACCGGCGGAAGTGAACTTCACGGCGTTGTTGAGCAGGTTCCAGACGATCTGATGGAGCCTGACACGGTCGAGCTTCGCCGTGCCGAGGTCGTCCGGGATGATCGTCTCGATCCGTACATCCCACTCGTCGCATACTCCTCGATGGGCATCGAGAGGAGTGGTTCGCGTCGTGGCTCGTTGTCTTTACTCATGAACTGCGTTCGGAATGCCTCACGACGTTATGCGAACCGGGAGCCAGTCGTTCGCCGGCTTCCGTCGCTCGCGAGATATCATGAGAAAGTACCGGAGGAAACGCAATGATTCGAAAGATCTCGTTCGCCGCGATAATGCTGCTTTGCGTTGCATCGATCCTTCCGCTCGCTGCCTCGGAGACGGTCGTCGTCTCGCCGGACGGAGTCGCGCTGGATGCGGATGGGAACCCCCACTACGCGACCTTTTCCCTCTGTGCGATCGACCCGGAGACCGGAGAGTCGGGGGTTGCCGTGACGACGCGGGTTCCGTTCGTCGGGCGCGCCGTCCCCTTCGTCCGCGCCGGAGTCGGTGCGGTGGCAACCCAGGCGTGGACGGTCGTCGAGTACGGCCCGAGGGGGCTCGACCTTCTCGAGGAGGGAATCGCTCCCGATGAGGTTCTGAGGCGCCTCCTTTCGGACGACCAGGGTCGCGAGCGACGCCAGCTCGGCATCATCGACATGAAGGGTCGGACGGCGAGTCATACCGGGAGCGGAACGGGAGCGTGGGCGGGGAGCCGCCAGGGAACGAACTACACCATACAGGGCAACATTCTCGTCGGTCCGGAAGTAATCGAAGCTGTCGCCGCGCATTTCGAATCGACCGGCGGCACCGGGATGGCGCTGGCTGAACGGATGATTCTGGCGCTCGAGGCAGGGCAGGCAGAGGGGGGCGACAAGCGGTGGGGTCTCTTCCAGAGCGCCGCCATCCGGATCGCCGATCCGAACGATCCTGGTCGCGGTGGCGACAACATCTCGCTCTCGATCGACGTCGGCGAGCACGAGGAACCGGTCGGGGAGATGAAGCGGATCTACTACCGCACCGCCCGAAAGCTCGGCTACCGGAGCTTCTCGGAGATCCGCGGCAATGACGTCATCGAGCTCAAGAGGATGCTCCACGCGCTCGGGTACTGGAGGGCGGACTCGACAGGGGTTCCGGAGCCTCCGGAGTTCGACGTCGATCGGGAACTGATGACCTCCGATCCGAAGCGCTACGAGGAGCTCGTCGCAGCATGGAGGGAGAAGCGGAACGCGTGGGACGGCCGCTACGCCGTCTACGACGTGGAGACCGCCGAGGCGGTGGACGCGTTTCGAGAGGCAAATGAGCTCGAGTTCCAGGGCAACCCGGCCGGGCTGGTCGACCAGCGCTTCATCGAGGAGCTGCGGCGCCAGTTCTACGCGCGCGATCGGGATTGAACTCGGAAATCGGTCCCGGGCCGGCCGAGCCGGTCACTCCGTCGGCTGCAGATGGATCAGCGTATCGATCAGCTCGAGGTTCGGAGCGTGACGAACGAACTCACGCAACAGAGTGGCATGGCTTGCGCCCACCAATACGAGCACTCGAGCACCGGGGGTTTCCGCGAGACGAGCGACGTTGGCGAAGATCTTCAGATTGCGCTCGTACCAGCCCGCGACGAGCTCCGCGCCTATCGGATCGCTCGAGCTCCCTTTCTGAGCGAGCCACAAGTACTGACCATGCAGTTGATCCTGTTCGGCCGAATTCAGTCGAACGAAAATATCGGGAACTGATCCCTCCATGATCTCGTGATTGCGCTTCTGAATCCCACCGATCGTCTGCTGCAAATAGGCCATTCCGCTCGGATCGTTCGCACCGATCCAGCCGATGACGCT
>DATLFB010000026.1:0-11351 GCA_035525285.1 Thermoanaerobaculia bacterium | reverse complement strand
AGGGTGGCGCGAAGCGCCGGGTGAGGGCACTCGGATTTCTCGCGACACGCCCCCTCATCCGGTCCTTCGCTCCGCTCAGGACCACCTTCTCTCCCACCGGAGGCGGGGGAGAAGGCTCTGCGGTTCATCTCCGCTTCACCGGCGCCGGCGCCGTTGACCGGTTCTACCGGTTACCCGGCCGGGCGCCCCGCAACTGCCTGCGGATCGACTGCAGGATGCGGGCGTCGGTGGCGATGGCGAGGTCGATCAGCTTCTTCCGATCGCGGAAGCCGTTGAAGACGATCACGAAGCGATCGAGGCGGAAGGCCACGGTCCGCCCCAGGAAACGGTCCTCGCCGGTGAAGTTGTCCTCGGCGAGGTTGGGGATGGGATCGAGCAGCTTGCCGTTGCGAACGTAGAGGTCGCGGTAGGCGTCGAGGATCTGCGTGGCCGCGGCCTTGCTCGCCGCGGGGACGATCAGCCCTTCCATGACGTCGCCCCCGACGTTGAACGTGGCCTGGAAGGAGTTGCCGAGGATCTCCTGTCCCAGCCCCTTGCCGGCCGAGTAGCGCTCGCTGTTCGGCACGCGGCCCGCGGTGGGGAAGAAGTCGAAGACGGCCGGCCTGGACGATGCCGCGGGCATGCGCTGAGCGACGACGGTGAGGAGCTGCTGGAGCGCCTTGGCCGCCTCCGGGGTTCCGCCGCCGATCACCCGGACGTAGAACGGCCCGCGCCAAAGGTGCAGCGAGTGCCTGCCGCGAAAGGCCTCGTTCTCCATTGAGATGAACTCGATCGGCCCCTCTTTCTGCGCCGAGTAGGCGCCGAAGGCCTTCACGAAGTCGGGGAAGCGATAGATCTCCACGATGGCGAACCCCGCATCCGTTCCCACCGCGGAGTACTCGCCGATGGTGGTGTCGATGACCTCGTAGCCGGCGAAGTGCTCGGCGCCCTGGTCGAGGTAGGAGGCGAGGCGGTCGCCGGGGATGACGATGGGGTTCTCCTCGAGCTGCCAGCCGGCGGCCTCCTGCTGGCGCGGAAGGAACTGCAGGCTCGGCGACTCGATGGCGGCGAAGCTCTCTTCCTGCTGCGGCGGAACCGTGGCCGCCGCGGCCGCCTTGCGCGGCTCCTCCCGGCAGGCGAGGGCGAGCAGCGCTAGGAGCGCGCCAGCGACTGCAGGAACTCGACGGTCACGCGCACGCCGGCGCCGGTCGCACCGCGGACTTCCCGCGGCGTCTCCCGGTCGGCGTAGGCCGTGCCGGCGATATCGAGATGGGCCCACGATGGACAATCGACGAACTCCTTCAGGAAGACGGCGGCGCTGATCGCCCCTCCCCACCGTCCGCCCGAGTTTTTCATGTCGGCCCACTCGCTGCGGATCAGGTCCTTGTATTCGTCCCAGAGGGGGAGACGCCAGAGGCGGTCGCCGGTTCGCTCCCCGCATTCAATCAACTTCCGAGCCAGCTCGTCATCCGGCGAGAAGAGGCCGGTGGCCTCGCTGCCGAGGGCCACCACGCAGGCGCCGGTGAGCGTGGCGAAGTCGAGGAGGTGATCGGGCTCGAGCTTCGAAGCGTAGTGCAGTGCGTCGCCGAGGATCATCCGCCCCTCCGCGTCGGTGTTCACGATCTCCACGCTCTTGCCGTTCATCATGGTGATGATGTCGCCGGGCTTGTAGGCGCTGCCGCCGGGAAGGTTCTCCGTCGAGGGAATGACCCCGGTGATCCGCACCGGCAGCTCCAGCTTCGCCGCCGCCTCCACCACCCCGATCACCGCCGCCGCGCCGCACATGTCGAACTTCATCTCCTCCATCTTCTCGGCCGGCTTGATGGAGATGCCGCCGGAGTCGAAGGTGATGCCTTTGCCGACCAGCGCGACGTGCTTCTTCGCGCGCCGCGGCGTGTACTCCATCACCACGAAGCGCGGCTCGAGGTCGGAGCCGCGATTGACGGCGATGAGGCCGCCCATCTTCATCCGCTCGATCTCACGCAGGCCGTGGACCGTGCACTTCACGCCGATCTCTTTCGCGACTTCCGCGGCGCGATCCGCGAGCCGCTCGGGCGTGAGGACGTTCGAGGGCATGTTGCCGAGCTCGCGTACCGTGTTCACGCCCACCGCGATCGCGCGCGCGGTGGCGTCGAGCCGCTTCACCGTTTTCGCGTCGAGCGTGGAGAGCAGCGTCGCCGCGATCGGAAAGCGCTTCAGTTCTTTCTTGATGGTGATGTACGGGTCGTACTTGTAGTCGCTCTGCGCGAGCATGTCCGCGATGAGGAGCGTGCTCTGCTCGCCGGCGAGGTTCGGCAGCGTGTACGGAACGATCACGCCGATCGACTTGTCGCGATGCTTCTTCGCCGTCCGCCCCGCGGCGCCAATCGCCGCGCGCACGCCGCGGACGGAGAGCGCGTCCCGCTTCCCGAGTCCGATGAGCGTGATCTTTCGCGGCTCGCCGGCGAGGACGGTGATCGCTTCCTCGGAGCGCGCCTCGAACCCGGCCTCCCGTACCGCCTTCGCAACCACGTCCGGCAACGCGCCGTGATCCTTCCCCTCGGCGAGGAGGACGAAGAGGTTGGCAATTTTCGAGAGTTTCAGTTCGCGAGAGATGTCGACTTGCATGGCGCGCGCATTCTAATGGAGGGCGGACGTCCCGTCCGCCAGAGGAATGGCGGACGAGACGTCCGCCCTCCAATACAATGCCTGGCCGGACTCATGCACGAAAGCGAGATGGAATGCCGTATCGGGTACTGGTGATCGACGACGAGACGGGGATTCGCGAGGCGATTCGGATGACCCTCGAGTACGAGGGGTACAAAATCGATGAGGCGCGATCGGGGCAGGATGGACTCGACAAGGCGGCCAAAACGCCGTACGACGCGATTCTGCTCGACATCAAGATGCCCATCCTCGACGGCATCGAAGTGCTCGAGAACCTGAAAGAGCAGCGCATCACGGCGCCCGTGGTGATGGTTTCCGGCCACGGCGACGTGCACACGGCCGTCGAGTGCACGAAGCGCGGCGCGTACGACTTCCTCGAGAAACCGCTCAACCGCGACAAGCTCCTGCTCACCGTCCGCAACGCGGTGCGTCAGCGCTCGCTCGAAGAAGAGAACACGGAGCTCAAGGAGAAAACGGAGAAGGAGTATCAGCTCGTCGGCAATGCACCGGCGATCGCCGACCTGAAATCGCAGATCGAGCGGGCCGCGCCGACGAAGGCGACGGTGCTGATCGCCGGCGAGTCGGGCACGGGCAAGGAGCTCGTCGCGCGCGAGATCCACCGCCGCTCCTCGCGCGCGAATCAGCCTTTCATCCAGGTCAACTGCGCCGCGATTCCGGAGGAGCTGATCGAGTCGGAGCTTTTCGGACACGAGAAGGGCTCGTTCACCGGAGCGGTGCGCAAGCAGACCGGGAAATTCGTCGCTGCCGACAGCGGGACGATCTTCCTCGACGAGATTGGCGACATGTCGCTCCGCACGCAGGCGAAGGTGCTGCGCGTGCTGCAGGAAGGCGAGGTCGAGCCGGTCGGTTCGGCGACGGTGATCAAAGTCGACGTCCGCGTGATCGCGGCGACGAACAAGGACCTGACCGAGGAGATCCGCAACGGACGCTTTCGCGAGGATCTCTACTATCGACTGAACGTCATTCCCATCCGCACGCCGCCGCTGCGCGAGCGTCGCGACGACATCGCGGTGCTGGGCCAGCACTTCGCGAAACTGTTCGCCGAGGAGCACAACTATCACGCGAAGCGCTTCACCCCCGCCGCGGTGAAGGCGCTCGCCGACGCGCCGTGGCGCGGCAACGTGCGCGAGCTCCGCAACATGATCGAGCGGCTGGTGATCATGGTGCCCGGCGATGCGATCGACATCACCGATCTGCCGTCGGAGTTTTTTCGCACGCCGTCCGACATCATCAGCACGGCCATGCGCCTCTCGACGCTGCAGGAGTTCAAGGACGAGGCGGAGAAGGCGTTCATCGTCGCCAAACTGCGCGAGCACGGCTGGAACGTGTCGAAGACCGCCGAGGCGATCGATACGCCGCGGTCGAATCTCTACAAGAAGATCGAGCAGTACAACATCAAGCGCGAAAGCGGCGGCAGCGCCTCGCCTGACGGCGAGGCGAATTGAAAATTGAAAATTGAAAATTGAAAGAGTGCACCGACGGAATGTCATTTTCAATTTTCAATTCTCAATTTTCAATTTCCAACGGTGATCGACCGATCGGGGTGTTCGACTCGGGCGTCGGCGGACTCACCGTGTTCCGCGAGATCGCCCGCGCGCTTCCGCGCGAGCCGCTGGTCTACCTCGGCGACTGCGCGCGTGTGCCGTACGGGACGAAGTCGCCCGCGACCGTCGTGCGCTACTCGCTCGAGGCGGCGCGGCATCTCATGAGCCGCAACATCAAGATGCTCGTCGTCGCCTGCAACACCGCGACGGCCGCGGCGCTGCCGGCGCTGCGCGAGGCGCTCACGATTCCGGTGATCGGCGTCGTCGAGCCCGGCGCGCGCGCGGCGGTCCATCGCACCTCGGGTGTCGTCGGCGTCATTGCGACCGAGGGAACGGTGAAGTCGAAGGCGTACACGATCGCGATCAAGGCTCTCGATCCCGACGTCGAAGTGATCGAGGCCGCGGCGCCGCTCTTCGTGCCGCTCGCCGAGGAAGGATGGGCGAACACGCACGTCGCGCGCGAGGTCGCGGAGATCTATCTCGAGCCTCTCATCGACCACGGCATCGACACGCTCGTCCTCGGCTGCACGCACTACCCGATCCTGCGCGGCACGATCGAGCAGGTCGTCGGCGACGGCGTGCAGATCGTCGACAGCGCGGAGACGACCGCGCTGTCGGTGAAGGAAGCACTGCGCGATTCACGCGGCGTCGCCGAACCGGAACATCACTTCCTCGTCACGGATGCAGAAGAACGTTTCCGGCGCATCGCGGGCGAGTTCCTCGAGCAGGACATCGAGAATCTGGAGCTGGTGGCGCTGTAGCGCGGGCCTCCGGCCCGCCGTCTCGCCGGCATCTTGCCGGCGAGTCGTGAGCGCCGGCACCTCACAGTCCCCTCTCCCCACGCAAGTGGGGAGAGGGGACTGCGTATAATCGCCGCCCGAATGACCGATCGCACCGAGCGCGCCTTTGCGCCCGATTCCCGCGAGACGCCGCGGCGCCGCTTCATGATCGCGGGCGAGCACATCATCCTCCGCGCGTTCGAGCGGGAGGATGCGGAGCGCTGCTATCGGTGGATGAACGATCCGAACATCGTGCGCACGCTGAAGTCGCGTTATCCGATCGCGTTTCAGAACGAGATGGAGTGGCTCGACCGGGCGATGCACGCGAGCAGCAACGAGCGGCACTTCGCGATCGAGCGGAAGGACGACCGGACGCACATCGGCAACGCCTCGCTCCACGAGATCGACTGGGTCTCGCGCACGGCGAGCTTCGGGCTCTTCATCGGCGAGCCGGCGGCGTGGAACCGCGGCTTCGGCAGCGACGCGATCGGCACGCTGATGCGCTTCGCGTTCGAGGAGATGAACCTGCGCAAGCTGCGCATCAGCGTGTTCGAGTACAACGACCGCGCGAAGCATGTGCTCGAGTCGCACGGCTTCGCGCAGGAGGGGCGGCTGCAGCGCGAGTTCTATCGCGAGGGGACGTATCACGATCTGCTGCTCCTCTCCGTCTTCCGCGACGCGCCGCCTCAGGAGACACCATGAGCGAACAGAAGATCCGCGTCCTCATCGCCAAGCCCGGCCTCGATGGCCACGACCGTGGCGCGAAAATCATCGCCCGCGCGCTGCGCGACGCGGGAATGGAAGTGATCTACACCGGACTGCGGCAGACTCCGGAGCAGATCGTGTCCGCGGCGATTCAGGAAGACGTGGACGCGATCGGCCTGTCGATTCTCTCCGGCGCGCACAACGTGCTCTTCCCCGAGATCATGCGCATGCTGAAAGAGGAAGGGGCGGAGGACATCGTCGTCTTCGCCGGCGGGATCATTCCGGAGCAGGACATCCCGAAGCTCAAGGAGATGGGGATTCGCGAGATCTTCCTGCCCGGCACGCCGACGACGGCGGCGGTGGCGGCGATTCGCAACGCGGTCGCGGGGTAGGGGTTGCCCGGTCGCCCGGTTGCCCAGTTTCCCGGCAGGTCGATGAGCCGCTTCAGGTTGATGCGCAATGCGATCGTGTTCGATGACGGCGGGATGAACCTGTTGTCATCCGAAGCGCTCTGTGAGTTGCGTGACCTGCTCCCCACCGGGGAACCGGGCAACCGGGAAACCGGGCAACCTCTGACCTTTCGGTCCGCGCGTCCGGGATTGTTCGCCGCCGGCGCGGACATGGCGGAGATGCAACGGTTTTCGCCGCGCGATGCTCACGAGTTCGCGGCCCTCGCCCAGGAGCTGTTCGACGCGATCGAGCGTCTGCCGTGCCTCACCGTTGCGCTGATCGACGGCGACTGCTTCGGTGGCGCGCTCGATCTCGTGCTGGCGTTCGACTTCCGCTTCGCCACGCCCCGCGCGCGATTCGCGCATCCCGGCGCGCGCCTCGGCATCGTCACCGGGTTTGGCGGGACGTCGCGTTGGCAGAAGGTGCTCACGCGTCGCGCCGCGCATCAGCTCTTTCTCGCGAATCGCGGGCTCTCCGCGGACGAGGCGCTGGCGATGGGGCTCGTCGATCGCGTTGCGGAGTCGCACGAGGAGGCTCTCGCTTCGCTGGAAAACGTCGACGCGCGATTGGTCAAGGAGTTGACGATCCATGCGGACCGGCTCTCGCGCGCGGAGATGCTGCTCGTGGCCCGCCGCCTCGCCGGGATATATTCCTCCTGAATGGAAGCGCTGGAAACCCACCTCGATCCTTCCTCGCCCGACTTCACCGACAACGCCGCGCGCCTCCGCGCGCTCGTCGACGAGCTGAATCACAAGCTCGCCGCGGCGCGGCAGGGTGGGGGGGAGAAGTACATCGAGCGCCATCGCGAGCAGGGGAAGGTGCCCGTGCGCGAGCGCATCGCGGCGCTGCTCGATCCCGACACGCCGTTTCTCGAGCTCTCGCCGCTCGCGGCGAACGGCGTGTACGAGAAAGAGGCGCCGGCGGCGGGGATCGTCACCGGCATCGGACGCGTGCAGCAGCGCGAGTGTCTGATCATCGCCAACGACGCCACCGTGAACGGCGGGACCTATCTGCCGCTCACGGTGAAGAAGCATCTGCGCGCGCAGGAGATCGCGCTGCAGAACAACCTGCCGTGCATTTACCTCGTCGATTCCGGCGGCGCGTTTCTGCCGCTGCAGGCGGATGTGTTTCCCGACCGCGAGCACTTCGGGCGCATCTTCTACAACCAGGCGGTGATGTCGGCGCGCGAGATCCCGCAGATCTCCGCGGTGATGGGCTCGTGCACCGCGGGCGGCGCGTATGTGCCGGCGATGTCCGACGAGGCCGTGATCGTCAAAGGCACGGGCACGATTTTCCTCGGCGGTCCGCCGCTCGTGCGTGCAGCGACGGGCGAGGAAGTGACGGCCGAGGACCTCGGCGGTGCGGACGTGCACACGCGGATCAGCGGCGTCGCCGATCACTTCGCCGACGACGACTACCACGCGCTCGCGCTGGTGCGGAACATCGTCGAGAACCTGCGGCTCGACAAGCACGAGCCGGAGACGCGCATCGAGCCGGAAGATCCGCTGTACGACCCGAAAGAGTTGTACGGCGTGATCCCGCGCGATGTGCGCAAGCCGTACGACGTGCGTGAAGTGATCGCGCGCGTGGTCGACGGCTCGAAGTTCCACGAGTTCAAGGAGCGCTACGGCACGACGCTCGTGACCGGCTTCGCGCGCATCTTCGGCTACAAGGTGGGCATCCTCGCGAACGCCGGCGTGCTGTTCAGCGAGTCGGCGCTCAAGGCGACGCATTTCATCGAGCTGTGCAACCAGCGCCGCATTCCGCTGATCTTCCTGCAGAACATCACCGGCTTCATGGTCGGCAAGCAGTACGAACGCGGCGGGATCGCGAAGGACGGCGCGAAGATGGTGCACGCGGTCGCGAATTCGACCGTTCCGAAGTTCACAGTGATCATCGGCGGCTCGTTCGGCGCCGGCAACTACGGCATGTGCGGCCGCGCGTATTCGCCGCGATTCCTCTGGATGTGGCCGAACGCCCGCATCTCGGTGATGGGCGGCGAGCAGGCCGCGGGCGTGCTGACGACGGTGAAACGCGATCAGCTCGCGCGCGCGGGAAAAGAGCTCTCGCCGGAAGAAGAACGCGCGATCGCCGATCCTGTGCTCGCAAAGTACGAGGAGGAGGGGAGCCCGTACTACTCGACCGCGCGCCTGTGGGATGACGGCGTGATCGATCCCGCGGAGACGCGCGTGTATCTGGGGTTGGGGTTGTCGGTGGCCTATAACGCGCGCGTGGATGATCCTCGGTTTGGAGTGTTTCGCATGTAGGTTTCCCGGTTACCCAGTTGCCCGGTTGCCCGGTGGGTTGACTGGGTCTACCGGGCAACCGGGCTACCGGGCAACTGGGCAACCCCACGATGGCCAACTGGTTCCTCTTCGACCTCGGCAACACGCTCATCAAGCTCGCGTACGAGCGCGTGCTGGAGAACGTTTGCCGTGATGCGATCGTGTCGCGCGATCAGCTCGTGCAGATCCTCGAGCAGGCGGGCGGCTATCGCGACATGGAGCGCGGCGCGGTGTCCTTCGCCGACTTCTACGAGTTCGTGTGCGATCGCACCGGCTATCGCGGCTCGCTGGCGGACTTCCGCGCGGTCTGGAGCGACTTCTTCGACGGCACGGTCCCCGGCTCGGAAGATCTGCTCGACCTGGTGCGCGAGAAATATCGCATCGCGTTTCTCACCAACTCCAACGAGGTGCACGCGGAGATCATCCCGCGCCGCTTCGCGTCGCTGTTCCACAAGGACGACCGCTTCATCTTCTCGCACCGCTTCCGCGTCGCGAAGCCCGACCCCGAGCTCTTCCGCCGCGCCCTCGAAGTCCTCGGCGCGCTCCCGCATCACGTCGTCTTCATCGACGATCTCATCGAGAACGTCCTCAGCGCGCGCACGATCGGCATGCGCGCGTTTCAGTTCGTCGATGCGGAGAGTCTGATGAAGGAGCTGCAGATCGAAGGACTGCTCTAGCGTTTCGGCAGTGGAGGACAGGCAATCCTGCCTGTCCGGACAGGCAGGATTGCCTGTCCTCCACCAAATCTTGCGATGCGTGACGTAGCGCCCGGCTTCAGCCGGGCGTGGGCGGGCTGAAGCCCGCCCCTACGTTTCTCAGCGCAGCAGGCCGTTTTCCACGGTCTGCGTCATCAAATCCTCGCCGTACCACCGGCGGTGGAACTGGAGCAGCGCATCGCGGTCGGTGTTCGGATCGAGCGGCGGCGTGCCTTGCACGGCGTGGAAGAGTCGCGCGAAGTCGTAGAGGGTGAAGTCGAAGTTGCGCTTCGCGTACTCGTCGCCGAGGCGGGCGAAGGAGGCGCCGTCGATGGAGAACTTCGGGCGGCCGCGGTACGAGAGATCGACGCGCTGGTAGCGCTTCTCCTTCAGCTTCTTCGCAAACTCGAGAAACGCCGTATGCACGTCGATCGGCGTCTGGCGAATGCTCAGCCCTTGCAGGTCGTACACGACCACGCCGGGAATCACCCAGTACTCGTAGTGTGCGGAGACTTTCATTCCGCGGAACGCGTCGTTCTGGCGGAGGATGTCGTTCACCGGCTCCTGGAGCAGGAAGAGGTTCGCGGAGTAGCCGATGAGGGCAGCGATGAGCGGCGTGCCGACAAAGACGAGCTTCTTGTTGCGCAGCCCGGGCAGCAGAATCGCGACGCGCTCCATCTTCAGCTGCCTGCGAATCAGCGTGCCGAGGTGCGAGCGCTTTTTCGTTTTCGGGGACTGCGGCGGCTCGACTGGAATCGCGTAGTACGCGATCGAGAGCAGCAGGCCCGCGGCGACGGAGAGCACGCCGACAGGGCGGAACACGAGCAGGGCGCCGAGGCCGAAGAGATACATGACCCAGCTCGCGTAGTTCACGCGGGAGCGGAGTCGCTGCGCGCGGTCGCGGTAGAAGTCTTCATCGAGGACTTCCGAACAATGCTTGCAGCGGATCGCGCGCGACGTGATCGTCCCGTCGCAGAAGCGGCAATGCGTGCTCTGTTGATCGCTGGTGCGGCGCCGCTGCACCGCGAGGTCGTCGGCGCGGCGTTTCGGCGCGACATTCAGAAGGAGCAGGCCGCAGTTCGCGCAGGCCGCAGTGCCCGCTTCGTTGACCGTGTTGCATTCGGGGCAGTGCATCGCGAGGCATTTCAGTGCAACGCGGCTGCCACGGCGCTATCTCCTTCGCCGTCCGAATCTTCGCTCGATGTTGAAGCCAAGGTGGATGTTCCCCGCGTCGAGTGCCGTCCCCTGAAACGTGCTCGTCGTGTACTGGTCGGCGAAGGCGGCCTGGCTGTTCGTGAAGAGGATCTCGAACCAGTGTCCGCCGATCTGGCGCTTGATGCCGACCGCCCAGCCGAGGTCCGCGTTCATCTCGTCGGGAAGATCGCGGTTTGGCGGCGTGATCTCCGCGATCGCGCTGACTCCGGGGCGGAGCAGGAGCACGATGCCGAAAGGAACATTGAAGGCGCGCGAGAAGAGCGCGCCCGAGGAGTCGCCGGTGACCGCGCGTCCCGCGTCGGTGACGAAGGTCGGCAGCAGAAACACCTCGACGCGTTTTCCGAGCTGTCGCGAGACGATCGCCTGCGCAAAGAACGACGTGCGGTCCTCGAGATCCCGTTCCGTGCGCACATCCGCGCCGCCGCGCAGACTGAGCGACACCGGTACCGCCGGCGCCTGCTGCAACACGACGAATTTCGCCGCCGCCTCGAGCGTGTCATTCGTATTGCTGCGATGCAGCGACAACTGCAGATCCGGCCGCACGGCATACGACGCGCCGAAGACGACGTCGGCATTCGAGTCGAGCCCGAAGAGCGAGTGCAGCTGATCGGAGAAGCCGCCCTGAGCGAGCGACTGGTTGAAGCGATGCGAGAACCTGATCTCCCACGTGCCCTTTGCGGGCATGTGGCAAGAGGGGAGGGAGAGGAACCAGTCGCCGGTGGGGAGTTTTGGGAGGGGTTTGTATTGATCTTCCTGGGCGAGGGCGGAGGTGGCGATGAGAAGGAAGAGAATTAAGAATTTCGAATGAAGAATTAAGAATTGAGAAGCAGTGGGCGCCACGGATTCGGATTCTTCATTCTTCATTCTTAATTCGAAATTCTTCATTCGGCTTCACTACTGTCCGGTTAACTTCGGACCTGCGGCGCGTAATTATCACGAAGGCAAAGAGATAGCTGAGATTTTTGGTGGTTTCGATTTGAACGCGAAGGTGCTCGCCGATGATGGCCTCGGGCAACGGTTCCCGAGGAGGCA
>DATLFB010000128.1:0-5220 GCA_035525285.1 Thermoanaerobaculia bacterium | reverse complement strand
GTTGCCCCAGTTCCCACTTCGGCGATGGTTTGGCCCTCACATCCCGACGATCGTCGCGAGCGCGCGGCCGAGACGGCGGCAGCCTTCCGCGATGCTCGTGGCTGGTGCTGATGCCGGTCGGGTTGTGGAACGCCGGCATCGTGTGGACGAGTGCGGGTGAGTGCGCTCGATGGGTCAACGAGACTCGCATCGCGCCGTGGGTGATCTTTGTCCTGGGACCAGACTAGACGACTAGGCAGACCGAGTCGCGCGCGAGTCTACGGCGCGTGGATCGACGCGATCTCCGGGCGTCGGCCGGCCGAGGGACCCGGCACGTTGTCAACCGAACGATCGTCGCGCGTTCTACGCTTTTGTCGTGGCCGGAACCGTCCGTCTCCTGCTGATCGCGGACACGCATCTCGGGTTCGACCTTCCAGTGCGTCCGCGCACCGACCGCCCCCGGCGGGGTGAGGACTTCTTCGCGAGCTTCGAACGCGCCCTGCAGCCGGCGTTTCGGGGCGAGGTGGACCTCGTCGTCCACGGCGGCGACATCCTCTTCGGGAGCCAAGTGAAGCCCGGGCTCGTCCTGCGCGTCTTCGAGCCGCTCAAGCGGCTCGCGGACTCCAGAGTACCGGTCGTCGTCGTCCCCGGGAACCACGAGCACCTTCCCCACGTCGATGCTGTTGATGACGATCGAGGGATAGCTTCCGTCCAGGACACGAGATCGATAGGCGTCGATCAGCAGCCGGTAGTAGTCGATGGTGGACTCGGGACCAATGCCACCAATGATTCCGATGGTACGCACGGTCACATCGTAGGGACTTACCCGCCGCTCGCATAGAACCCCGACCGATGGCGGTGGAGTTCGCCGACAAACACTGACGCCCCGCGGGCCAATGACTCCTGCGATGACTGTGCATTCGATAAGCTGGCGAAGAACTTCGCTTCGGCTTCGACAGCGTGATCGAAGTCCTTCCCGGGCTCACGTTGCTCCGGCGTGTGTATGCCGACGTCAACGAAGAGAAGCGCGAGCGGATCGAGCAGCGCGCCTTGCGGACCGTGGTCGCATCACGGCACATCGTCTAGACTTCCCGGCGACATTCCCGTGAGGTCACCACATCTTGAGCCAGCTCCTGATCCAACAGTACCTGAATCAGCTCCAGGACCTCCGTCGCGTCGGAGGAACGCACCGTGAGTCGGTCGTCCGCGAGGCCTTCAAAGACCTCCTCAAGGGTTGGGCTCGAGCGCACGACCTCATCTTCGTTCCCGAGTACGAAATCACGACGTTGACGAAGGAGCGCCGCTACGTGGACGGCGCGCTTTTGCACGCGTTGCGGGTGCCTTTCGGGTACTGGGAGGCGAAAGACGAAAAGGACGACCTCGACACCGAGATCGCCACCAAGCTGCGGCGCGGATATCCGCACGACAACATCATTTTCGAAGACTCGAAGCAGGCGGTCCTGATGCAGGCCAGGACCGAGGTCATGCGGTGTGCCGTCGACGACGTGATTGCTGGCGTTGGTGCGCTCGGCCTCCTCGATCATGTCGCGTAGCGCGCCCACCACGGCAGGGAGATCGGTCTTGAACTGTGCTCCACCGCCTTGCGAAACTGCACGATCTCGGGGCGGGCGTAGTCGAAAAACAGAAGAAGGAGTTTCTCGAGCTCCGCGAGGCGGCCAAGGTCTTTCTTGCGCATGCGCAAGGAACCATCAACCCCAGCCTGACCGCGGCCGACGTGCGGGAGATGCTCATCCAGCACATCCTGACCGAAGAGATTTTCGTCGCGGTCTTTCCCGGAACTCCCTTCCATCAGGACAACAACATCGCCCGAGAGCTTTACAAGTTGGAAGGCACCTTCTTCACCGGCAACACCAAGTTCCAGACCCTCAAAGGCCTGGAGCCCTACTACGGCGCGATCCGGTCCGCCGCGGCGCAGATCGGCACGCACCACGAGAAGCAGAACTTCCTCAAGGTCATCTACGAAGGTTTCTACAAGGTCTACAACCCCAAGGCGGCGGACCGATTGGGTGTGGTGTACACACCGAACGAGATCGTCCGATTCATGATCGAGAGCGCCGACTGGCTGTGTGAGAAGCACTTCGGCCGCAACCTGATCGACAAGGACGTCGAGATCCTTGATCCGGCCACGGGAACGGGCACGTTCGTTTGCGAGCTGTTGGAGCATTTCAGGGGTCAGGGCGCAAAACTCAGGCACAAGTACGAAGAAGAGGTCCATGCCAACGAGGTGGCCATCCTGCCGTACTACGTGGCCAACCTGAACATCGAGGCGACCTTCGCGGCCATCGCCGGCGAGTACCGGGAGTTTCCCAATCTCTGTTTCGTCGACACGCTCGACAACGTAGGCCTGCACACTTCTGCTCCCGGCACTCAGGCAAAGTTGTTCGGAAGCGTGACGCAGGAAAACGTGGCGCGCATTCGGCGGCAGAACAGCCGCACCATCAGCGTGATCATCGGCAATCCGCCTTACAACGCCAACCAGCTCAACGAGAACGAGAACAACAAGAACCGCGAATACCCTGAAATCGACCGGCGCATCAAGGCCACCTACATCGCCAAAAGCACCGCCCAGAAAACCAAGCTTTACGACATGTACGCGCGATTCTTCCGTTGGGCAAGCGACCGGCTGGCCGCAAATGGCGTTCTGGCGTTGATCACCAACCGCAGCTTCATCGCCAGCCGCACGTTCGACGGATTCCGCAAGGTAGTGGCCGATGAGTTCAGTGAGATTCGAATCGTCGATCTCGGCGGCGACGTGCGGGCCAATCCGAAGCTATCGGGGACGAAGCACAACGTGTTTGGAATCCAAACCGGTGTCGCCATCAGCTTCTTGGTAAAACGCGCGAAGCGACACGGCTGTCGAATCTACTACACGCGTCGGCCAGAGCTGGAGACGGCGGAAGAGAAACTGGAGTTCCTCGACGGAGCGAAGATCAGTGAGCTGTCCTTCGACGAGGTACGGCCAGACTTCAAGAACAACTGGATCAATCAAACAAGCAACGACTTCGATACGCTCCTGCCAATTGCAAGCAGGGAAACGAAGGCAGCCCAGAAGGTCTCTCAGGAGAGGGCGATCTTTAGGCTGTTCTCACTCGGAGTGTCGACAAACCGAGACGAATGGGTGTACGACGTCAACCGCGACGTGCTTCAGCAGAAAGCAGATCTTCTGGTACGAGGCTACGAGGCATACAAACCTTTAGTTGGCGAATTCGGCAGTCTGATCAAATGGTCCGAGACCCTTAAGCGCCGTGCCCAATCCGGTGAACGGGAGCCCTTTTCGCCTGAACGAATCCAAAGAGCTGCATATCGGCCTTTCACTTCCGCATTCTTGTATCAGTCGACGTTGTTCATTGATCGGCCTGGCGCATGTGGTGCGATGTTCCCTCCCGGTACGACGAAGAAGAATGCCGCGATCTGCTTCAGTGATATCGGCTCGCGAACCGCATATGTCGCGCTGGCCGTCGACGGCGTGGCCGACCTGCATTTTGGGGCCGCAGTGGACGCGTACCAGCAGGTTCCGCGATTGAGGTTCGACGAATCAGGGGAGGCCCACGACAACATTACCGATTGGGCGCTCGGTCAGTTCAGGAAGCACTATCAGCCCGGCCGCGGCAAAAAGGAGCGCCCGATCACGAAGGAATCGATCTTCCATTACGTCTACGGCGTCCTTCACGATCCGGTTTACCGTGAGAAGTATGCTCAGAACCTGCGGCGCGAGTTCCCACGCATCCCGTTCTACGCGGACTTCTGGCAGTGGGTCGAGTGGGGAAGACGCTCATGGATCTGCACATCGGCTACGAAACCGTCGAGCGGTGGCCACTCCGCCGTACGGACGTGCTGGACGAGAAGGCCAAGCGCGGTGGCACTCCACCCAAGACGGTTCTCAAGGCAGACAAAGTGGCGGGTCGGATCACGTTGGACAGCGAAACCGTCCTCGGCGACGTCCCACCCGAGGCCTGGGACTACCAGCTCGGAAACCGCTCGGCGCTCGAGTGGGTGCTCGATCAATACAAGGAGAAGAAGCCGAAGGATCCGACCATCCGCGCCCGGTTCGACACCTATCGCTTCGCCGAGTATAAGGAGAAGGTCATCGACCTGCTCGCACGCGTAACGAGCGTGAGCGTGACCACGGTGCGGATTGCCAAGGAGATGCGGTCGGCACGAAGGTAACGCTCTCGCAGCGCAGTCAGGCACTAGCGAGCGCCCCCGGCGCCGGCTCTGGAGGCTCCGCCTCGGCGCGGCGGACGTCGGTGGCGACGCCGCACTGACGGCCCCTTATCCGGGGGTCCACCGTGGGCCATAGAGAATGATGGCTGCGCCGGCCAGGCAGACGGCGCTCCCGATCAGATCACTGGCGCGCGGGGTGGCCCGCTCCACGACGGCCATCCAGACGAGCACGCTGACGATGTAGATGCCGCCATACGCGGCGAACGCGCGTCCCGCGAAGGCAGCGTCGACGCGCGTGAGCGCGATCGCAAAGACGATCAGGCTTGCCGTGCCGGGCACGAGCCACCATGCGCTGCGCCCGAGGCGGAGCCACATCCACGCTGCATAACATCCGGCAATCTCGCAGGCGGCGGCAACGATGAACCAGAGGACGTTCTGCATGAGGCGATTATGAAGAAGTCGGACTGATGAAGCTGGTCGTTTCTCCTAATGATGAAATCCGGGCGGCTTACTGTTCGTTGCGACGAGATGAAGTGACGTCCTTTCTCCTGCCCCTCCTTATCCTCGTCGCCTGGTTCGTGCTCATGCGTTTCGTTCTGCCGCGCTTCGGGGTCCCGACGTGAATGTCCGGCTCCTGCCGCGTGCCGGCAGACCCGCCGAAGGACTCACCCGATTCAGCGTCGAGATCGTAGTTCGCTCGCAGAAGTTGTTCTGGCGCGGGCCGTCCGATCGCTAGGAGCTTGCGCGGCAGAAACCCCGCCAACTGGCGACAAACCTGAAGGAGGCTTGGCCAACCAGCGCTGCCGGCCGTGCCGGCTCACAGCTCGACGGGAATTCCGGCGAGCCTTCCGCCAGCGGTCATGAGCGCGCCGAGCGCGCTTTTCCGAATCCCTGGCTCGGTGAGCCACCACTTCTCGCGCGGTCCGGCATTGATCGCCGCCGTTTCCTGTCGTCGTTGCCCCAGTTCCCACTTCGGCGATGGTTTGGCCCTCACATCCCGACGATCGTCGCGAGCGCGCGGCCGAGACGGCGGCAGCCTTCCGCGATGCTCGTGGC
>DATLFB010000094.1:0-15033 GCA_035525285.1 Thermoanaerobaculia bacterium | reverse complement strand
TGACTATCACCACCTCGTCCATCGAGAGCGCAATCTGATCGCCCTCACCAAACGTGCCCGACGATTCGGCATGATCCTGGTTCCAATTGAAACGGAGGCAGCCTAAACCCGCGTAAACACAGATGGTTTCTTAGAAGCCGCCGGAGCTGCGAAGCAGCGAAGGACGGTCGAGGAATCCCCGGCCGAAGCACGAGTCGCGCCCCAGCGCCGGGGATTCCGCGCCGTCGGAGCCTGCCCTGAGCGTAGCCGAAGGGCGGCTCGGAATGACACTCATCAATCATCCGGTCCAACTTGCCTCGCCCTCCTTCCCGCGCTATTTTTATCTCCATCATGATCCGTCCAGGTCGGTGTGCCCTCATTGGGTTGACGTGTCTCTGCATTGCTGTCGCATCCGTTTCGGCGGCGGAAAAGCCGCTTCATAAATTTCTGCCCATCGAAGACAAGTCGAACGTCTCGCTCGCTTACGTCTGGCTCGACATTGCCGAGGAGGTGACGGCGCGGGAGCATGATGTCAACAGCCCACGCCCGACGGTCGGCTCACGCACGCTCGCCATCTGGGCGACGGCCATGTACGACGCGTGGGCAGCCTACGACGAGAAAGCAGCCGGCTCGCGACTCGGCGGCAAGCTCCGCAGGCCTCGCAATGAGCACACGCTGGAAAACAAGAAGGAGGCCATCAGCTACGCCTCCTACAGGGCGCTGCTGTTCGTGTATCCCGAGGCCAGAGACTTCCTCGCCGGCGAGATGAAACGGCTCGGCTACGATCCGGCGGATCAGTCGATGGATCCTGCGAATCCCGCGGGAGTGGGAAATCTCGCCGCGCAGGCGGTCATCGATTACCGCCGCAACGACGGCGCGAACCAGCTCGGCAACGAGATCGGCGGCAACGGCACGCCTTACGGCGACTACACCTACTACATGCCGGTGAACCCCGTGGACCGGATCCTCGATCCCGATCGCTGGCAACCGATCACCTTCACACGCAAGGACGGGACAAAAGTCACGCCCGGCTTTCTCACCCCGCACTGGTACCGCGTCAAACCGTTCGTCCTCGAACGCGGCTCCCAGTTCCGTCCGGGGCCGCCGCCGAAAACGACGACGGACAACGAACTTCTACGCAGGGAGTCCGACCAGGTCCTTGCCTACAATGCGCAGCTCACGAATCATGAGAAGGCTGTCGTCGAGTTCATGCGCGATGGCCCGCGCTCGACGGGACAGAGCGGGCACTGGCTGCGCTTTGCGCAGGACGTCTCCCGCCGCGACAAGCACGATCTCGACAAGGACGTGAAGCTCTATTTCGCCGTCGCCAACGTCGCCTTCGATGCGTTCATCTCCTGCTGGGAGACCAAGCGCTATTACGACTCCTCACGCCCGTGGACTCTGATTCGCTACTACCACAAGGGAGAGAAAATCACGGGATGGGCGGGTGTCGCCGGAGGCGTGAAGGAGATGCCCGCCGAAGAGTGGCATCCCTACTCTCCGGCAAACTTCGTCACCCCTCCCTTCCCTGGTTACACGAGCGGCCATGCCACCGTAAGCGGTGCATGCGCAAAGATCCTGGAGCTCTTCACCGGAACGGACGAATACGGCTTCGCCGAAAAACGCAACCACTGCGAGCTGACCGAATCGAGTCCCGGCGAGCCGCAAATGCTCGACCTTCCCACGTGGAGCGCCACCGCCGAGATGGCCGCGCTCTCACGGGCGCTCGGCGGCTATCACATCCCGATCGATAACAATGTCGGGCTCGACGTCGGTCGCGAGATCGCGGCGTGGAGCTGGCCGAAATACCAGGAGTATTTCAACGGGACGGCGAAGGTGAGGGAGTAGCGCGGGCATTCGCCCGCGTGTTTCAAAAGCTGATCTCGCTCGGCTCCGCGGCGAGGGTCACGCTTCGTGGCGCGCCATCGGCGGTCACCGAGTAAAGACCCGCCGGAAGACGGTCGATGCGGAACGGCGCGGACGCATGGGCGGCGGCGGGCATCCCGAGAATCGCAAGCGCGGAGTGGAGCGGGAATCCGCTTGCCGTCCGGATCGCGAGCGCCGCGCTCCCCTCTCTCTTGCGCACGACGAGTGAGGAGCTGGAGTGCTGGAGCTCGACGGCGATCTCAGCCTGGGCGCTGCGCGCCGGAACGAACGTCCACCCTGCCGTTGGCGCATAGACCGCGAGCTCTACGCTGTCGCCGCGCAGCGAACGGAAGACCGCACGTCCGTCGCCGGCAGTCGTGACGGCGCGAAGACTCGCGCCTTCGCGCAAAAACACGAAGGCATTCGCGATCGGAAGAGAGCGCGACTGCACGAGGACCGCGAGCTCGCGTTCGCGCGCGTCATCGAGAACGAGATCGACGTGCTCGACCTCATTTTCCGCGATGACGACGGAGGTGCTCGCGGCGCGCGACGGGCCGGTTGATGCGCGGATCGTCGCCGGTCCCGGCGCGAGGCCGACGATCGCGAACGATCCGTCGCTTTCCGCGACAACCTGCACGCGCCGGTCGCCCTGCTCGACAGCGACGAACACGCGCGGCAGAGGGCCGCGTTCTCGCGTACGCACGATTCCCGCGATGCCGGCGGACGGCAGCTCGATGTGCAGCGGCGCGTTCGCCGCGATCGTCACCTGCTGCGGCGCCGATTGCGCGACGCCGTCGCTCCACGCGACCTGGTAATCGCCTGCATTGACGCCGGTGAGCGCGAATGTGCCGTCATCCGCGACTGCCGCGGAGATCTGGCGTGGCACGGTTCCGATGATCTCGTTGCCGAGGTGGCCGGTGCCGGCCGAATACGCGAGTTGAACGAAGCGCGCAGACTGCGACGTCGTGGAGAACATCACGCGTCCGCCCGAAAGTGGACGTCCGGCACGCGTGACGCGCCCACTCACATCGAGGCCGGTGAGGCGGACGTCGATGTGTGTTTCGGCGTGGTCGCGAGAGATCGAGACCTCGCGCTCGTGAATCACACCCCGCGCGTCGGAGAGCCGCAGCGTCGCGGTTCCGCACGGCACAGGCGCCATCGTCGCGTGACCGTCTCGCATCGGCGCGCCGGTGTCGAACCAGTCCGCGTCATCGACGATCAGCTTCGCCTCCGTGCCGCAGCGAGCGGATGGGCGGCAGTCGACGACGAGCGTGCGCCCCAGCGGGATCGTGAGATCGCCGATGGCGAGCTCTGCGAGATCGGGAACGAGCTCGATCCCTCCGCGCACAGCGGGCGCTCGCGATGCCGCCTCGGTGAAGAGCGTGTGGATCCCCGGCGCGAGTCCGTGAACGCGAAAGAAGCCATCCGCATCGGATTCTGTGGAGACCCAGTCGCGACGCACGTACGAGAGGAGCGGTCCGAAGCTGCTCGGCCGCAGCACGCGCACGGTGACGCCGGCGAGCGGCGCACCGGTCTCGTCGACCGTTCTTCCGGAGATCGTGAGACCGCGGTCGAGACGGATCTCGCCGAGGTCGACGACCTCTCCGTCGGAGATCGCGCGCGGCGGCAAGCGGAAAGGCGAGAGCCCATCCGCGCGCAACTCCACGGACAGCGTTCCCGCTTCGAGATCGTCGATCTCCAGCACGCCCTGTTCGTCGAATGTCGCAATGGTCTTGCGTCCGTCGAGATCCACCGCGGCGGTTCCCGGCCCCGCGGGCGCGCCGTCGCTCACACGAATGAGATGCGCGCGCAGCCGCGCGGCATCGCGCAGCTCGACGCGCAGCAATGCTTCGTCGTTGACGGACACCTCGTGCGGGAGAAAGCCGCGCGCCGCGATGCGAGCATTGAAGCCATCGGCGGGAGCACCCGCCAGGACTGCGCGTCCCTTCGCGTCGGCGATCGCGGTCAGGACGCTGGTCCGGATCGTCGCGCCGGCGATCGGCTTCCCGTGCGCATCAATGACGATGAACGGAACATCGCGCGCGCGGCGCAGGATCAGCGAGCCCGTGTCGAGATCGGAGGCGATGCTCACCATCTGCGCGACCCGCGCGAACGGCTCTTTCGCCGCGTGCCATTCGACGTTGCCGGCGGGCAGACCGCGGATCGCGAACCGCCCACGCGCGTCGGAGCGGGTCTGCTTCCGCACCGCACTCATTCTGTTTCCCGCGAAGAAGAGCGCGGAGATCGCTGCACCCTCGATGGGGTGTTCCCGCTCGTCGAGAATCTGCCCGCGCATTTCAAATCCATGCGCGAGCTCGATCACGCGCGGCGTCCCGTTCACCACCAGGGGCGCGCCGCTCTCGCTCCACGCGAGCGTGCTCAGGTAGCCCGCCGCGGAAATCGGCGGCAATGCGACTGCCCCGTTTCCCGCGCCGCGATACGCGAGTCCGAGGGGCTGCCGCAGATCGACGCTGCGGATCTCGACCATTGCATGCTCGGCGTTCTTCCCGCCGTTCTCGATGACGCGAAACGCAATGGGCTTCGCCGCGACCGCCTCGATGCGGGTCCGCGCGCCGCGCAACTCCGTCCAGCGAGAAGCGAGCACCGGACCCGCGGCTCGCGCGAAGACCGGCACGTCCTCGGGCACGCGCAGCCTCACCTCACCATTCGCCCCCGCGCGCGCCATCGGCAGCATCGCGTCCGGAATGTCGCGCAGCATTGCCTCCGTACCCCAACGCACCTCGATCTCGCCGGCGCGTTTGGCATCGACCACCACATCGACCTCGCGCAGGCCGTCACATTCGCCGATCTCGCGAACATCGGAGACGCGCCGCGGCGCGCAGTCATCGGACCACACCCACATCGCATCGCCGGAAGGAATCGCCTTCGGCATCTCGTCGAGCTTCGCCGGCCACCGGTCGGCGGTGAGATAGATGATGACCGCGAGAACGACGTTCATCGACACGATGCATCCCGTTTGACCGCTGCGAGGTCATACATCGCGAGATGCGGGCGCGACGGTTTGTCGGCCGCGACGAAACGGTCGAAGAGACAAGCGACCATCCGCCCAAACCCGTCGCATCGCATGTGACCGCCGATCGGACGCCGGTCGGACGCGAGTCTGACGCGGCGTCGCGCGGCATTGGCATCGGGAAACCACAACTCCCACCAGGCCTCGCCATCGGCCCACTGGCGCACGACGATCGCCAGTCCGTCGCTCGTCTCGATCAGGTCGTCAGCCAGCGGCTGATGATTGAGGATCTCCTGATAGCGGCCTGTGAGATCAGCGCCATAGCGCTTCACCACCTCCGGCAATCGCCGGACGACGAGCTCATCGAGATGGCGCCCGAGCGCGGCCAAAGGTGTGCCATCGGCTTTGTATCGAAGGACGCCCGCTTCCGCCGGCGTGATGATCGCGATCGTTCCATCCGACGCGAACTGCACGCCTCCGCCATAAGGCGGCAGGGTTTTCCGCACGAGGTCCGCAGCCGCACCATCCACCGTTCGAACGACGCGGAAGCTCTCCCATGGCGCGCCGGCTTCCCCGATCCAGAGCACGCCGTAGCCGGCGTTCTTCAGCAACAGTGGCCGTCCGAGGACCACGACCGTCCTGCCGCGGACGGCAAGATCGAAGATCTGAAACGCCGGATGACGGCGCGCGCGCAGCACGCGCTTGCCGGCGAGATCGAAGGCGATGTCGCCGTAGTCCATGTTGAACGCGACGACGGTGGCGCCGTCGGTGTCGAGGCCCTGCACCATCGGCAGGCCGGCGGGAACCGCGCCGCCGGAGATCACGCGCTCCGATGTGCCGCCGGACGGGGAATACTCTGTCACGCCGTCGCGCGCGCCGATCAGCAAGTGTCCGTTCGGCAGCCACGCGACATCGTTTGTGTAGGCAAAACCATCGGCCGGAGAAAGCTCACGGATGAACAGCGGCGTGGCCCGCTCGACGCATTCCGCAGTTGCGGCGGAGACAACCAGCGCCGCGATGAGCGCGGCAGCAGTGCGTGCGATCACGGTCAGGGCTGCGTCGCCGAAACTTCGCACCATTCGCACGCGCCCTGATCGCTCGCGAGCGCACACATGGGAACCCCTTCTTTGGTCATCCAGATCTCGCCGGGATAGCACTCCATCTTCGCGTTCGACGGTGTCGCAAACAGAACGGACGCCACAATGAACGCACCGGTGACGAGTTTCCGCATTTCTGCCTCCAATTCGATTTCAGGCACGTTAACGTAGTGACGTAATGTCGTCAAGACACCTTTGCGTAACTACTCCAACGCCTTCCTGATCTCGTTGGCCAGCCGCACGCCGCCGGCGCGCAGGCGCATTTCGACGCGGTCGTCATGCTTGTTCTGATAGGACCGCCGCAACGTGCGCGGGCCCGGCTCCTTGCGACACTTGTCCGCCGACGGCTCGCAGTAGTCGACGTCTTTCCGCGTCGTGATCGCGAGCGACTCGTTCGCCCAATCGATCGGCGCATTCGACAGCCACTCGGTTTTCTGCGCGTCCGTGATGTCGTCGATCAGACTCTCGCCGAAGATCCGCCAGCCGCGATTGCCGATCGCGACGACGAGAATCCCCGAGTCCCACACCGAATGCAGCGAGCCTGACCGGTACACGCCGCCGCGGATCGGCTTGATGGCGTTGCCGCCCTTGTCATCCGCGAAGCTGACATGCAGCGGCTGATGCACGTCGCCGACGAAGTGCCCGAGGAAGAACAACGCCTCGGCGCGCGCCTGATCGTCCGCGCCGCTCTTCAACGCCGCCGACTGCGTGGCGATGCCCGTGAGCACGCAATCGTTGTTGCAGTCGTCCTCGGTCAGAGTGTCCGACGTACGCGGCAGGTTCACGAAGTGTTGGTTGTTGAACCGCTTGAAGTGCTCCCATCCGGGCTTGCTCGCCTTCGCGCGCGCCTCGTCGGGAAAGATGCAGCCGTCGGTGAAGAACTTCGTCGGCTTGCCGTCGGGACGCTCGTAGGCATCCGTCAGCCGGATCACTTCCTGTTTCTCGCTGTCGTCGAGGAGAAGGAATGCGATGCGGCAGACGATCCGATGTCCATCGGGACCCCAGGCGAACGCGTTGACCGGGAACAGAGACACCAGGACCACCAGCGTGGCGAGGATGCGCATGACGATCTCCTTTGCCTAAGGAGAGTGCGCAGCGGGCGAGATCCCTACCTCGGAGCGCGCGACGGCGGCGCGGGTTTCACCTATCATGGCGCGCCGTCGCCATGAACAAGATCCTCCTCGCGATCGTGACCGCCGCGTTCGCGCTCCGCCTCGGATACGCCGTCGGGAGCGGCGAGCTGCGCAAGCCGCAGACGTGGGAGTACGAGCAGATCGCGACGAATCTGGTCGAGCACCAGACCTTTCTCTATCAGGACCGCGCCGGCCGTCACCACCGCTCCTACGCCGAGCCGCTTTATCCCTTCCTCGCGGCCGCGGTCTACCTCGTCACGAATCACAACTTCGCCGCGCTGGTCCTGCTGCAACTCGCGATCGCCGCCGCGACGGTGTGGATGACGGGATACGCGACGCGGCTCGCGACCGGCGACGAGCTGATCGCGAACGCCGCCGCGCTGCTCATGGCGATTCATCCGGGCTTCATCCGCTACAGCTCCATCCTCCATCCGCTGGTGCTCGACGCGTTCTTCTTCATCGCCGCAGCGGCGGCACTTCTTCGCTATCGGCAAGGAGGGCGGACGTCTCGTCCGCCCTGGGAGGCGGACGAGACGTCCGCCCTCCTTTCTCGACGCGGCGTCATCGCCGCCGCCGTGATCGGCTTCGGCGCGCTCACGCGTCCGACCATCCTCGTGTTCCTCGCGCCGCTCTGCTGGATCGCATGGCGCTCGCGCGACACCTTCGCGCGGCGCGTACAGCGGGCCGCGCTCGTCGCACTCGTCGCGTTCGCGATCGTCGCGCCGTGGACGATCCGCAATGCGATCGTGCATCGCACGTTCATGCTCACGCGCAGCGGGACAGGCCTCGTGTTCTGGCTCGGTCACAACCCGGCGAGCAGCGGTTCGGCGAAGGACGCCGAAGGAATGAGGATCATCGAGAAGGCGCCTCCGGATCTCCGGATCCGATTCGTTGCCTCCGGCGAGCTCGAGCGCGATCGCATGCTGCACGACGCGGCATGGGAGTACATCCGCGCCGATCCCCTCGCCGCGATCGGACGCGTCGTCCAGAGGATCTATTCCTTCTGGTGGTTCTCGCCGCAATGGGGACAGGCGTTCTCGCCGACGGCGAAACTGATCTATCGCGGGTGGTGGGCGTTCCTGCTCGTCCTGATCGCCGCGGGTCTCGTGAGGTCACGTCACCGCGATCTCTGGTTGATGGCGGCGCTCGCGCTGCTCATCTCGCTCGGCCAGAGCGTCTACTACGTCGAAGGGCGGCACCGGCTCGCCGTCGAGCCGCTGGTCCTGCCGCTCGCCGCGGCCGGCCTCACTTCGCTTCGACGGAAACGGTCTGCAGCGACGACAGCTTCGACGTCGCGTCCGTGACGCCGAGGGAGATGCGGATGCGGCCTTTCGGCACGGTGATCTCGGACGTGTAGCGGTAGCGGATCCGCTGCAGCTCCGCGTACTGCTTCGCGGAGAGCTCGATGATCTGCTCCTGCCGGCCGTACGAGACGAACTCCTTGTCGTCGCGCGCGGTCGCGTAATGCACGGCCACCCTGCCCGTGTACTTCCCGTCGTTCGCGCGCAGGAACGTGATCTTGTCGACCGGGATCACGACCTGCAGCGGCACCAGATACGAGCGCCCCTTGCGCTGCGGCTTCTCGGTGGTCACCGACATCTTCAGGTCGTTCACGTCGCGGGGATAGAGCAGGCTGGCGAGCACGCGCGACGACATGTCCTCCCCCGCCACCGGATCGATCACTTCCGTGCGCGTGCGCACTTTGAGCTCGGGCCGGTTCTTCACGCTCACCTGCACGCGTCGCGGTTTCCTGTCACCGTCGCCTCCCTTCCGGCGATAGGCGATCGAGTAGTACGCGGTGAGATCGCTCGAGACCTGCGTGAACGTGTCGTCGATCGCGCCGACGCCGCGGAACCACTTCCCGCCCGTCTTCTCCGCCATCGACGTCAGCGTCTGGCCTTCGTAGTACAGCAGCTGGTCGAGCATCTCGTTCGGCACGACGCGGGACGCATCGACGTGCTCCGCCATCAGCGTCGAGCCCATCGTGCGCGAGTCGGCGCCGCGCGTGCTGTTCAGCAGCAGCGGAACTTCCGGCTCGAGCGCGTAGATGGTCACCCCCTCGGCCGCCGCGGCGCGCGCGAACGCATCGATGCGCGGGCGGAAGTCGAACGTCGGTGTGCGCTCCATCCCCGCCCATGAGGGATTCGTCGTGGCGCGTTCCGTCTCGCGGAGATCCTGGCGCAGCGCATTCTTGTTGTCGCCTGGGCCGCGCGGCGGCCTCGGCGCGCCCGGATCTCCCTGATCGAGCGGCTCGAGCCCCGGCGGCGGCTCGAAGAGGCCCATCTGCTCGGTGAGGTCGTACGCCTCGCGGCCCGGCTGCGAGCTCAGGCCGCTCGTGACGATCACGAGGACCTTCTTTCCGTCGGAGCCGGCGAGGGTCGTCAGCAGCGCGTTGAGCTGTCCGATGCGTTGTTCGACACGCTGCCGCGCGGCGTCGACGTAGAGGCGCTTCGCGGCGGAGACTTCGTTCGGAGTCCGCGCGGTCTCCAGCGCGCGGCGGAACATCGTGAACTCGCGGAACGCCGGCGCGGTCAGACGGATCTTGCAGTCGTCGATCGCCTTCATCAGGCTCTTCTCGACCGCGGCGGCGTCGCCGGTGTAATCCTGCGCGATGCGCGCGGTCGCGGTGGGACGGACGACGGTCGCGACGTCGCCGGGACGCATCGACCTCACCAGCTCGCGCGCGTGCTTCTTCAGCTTCTCGCGCGCGCTGGACTGAATCGCCATCTCATCGATGAAGAAGACGAAGCGCCGCGAAGGCGGCGCGTTTTCCGCCGCGGGCGCCGGCGTCGCGGCCGGCGACGATCCATCGAGGGCAACGGTCGAGACGCCGCTCTCGTACGAGGAGAAGTTCGTGATCTCCTGCGGCACGCCGTCTTCGAGCACGATGAAGTCGTCTTTCGTGAGGCCGGTGACCGGCTTGCCCTCGCGATCGGTGACGACGGTGTCGAGATTGTGCAGCCGCACCTCGACGGACTCGCGATACTGCTGCGCCACGACGATCGGGGCGAGAAGAAGAAGAGACAACAGCAGGCGCGCAGTGACTCTCATCTCGGGGTGAGGGTAGCACGCGGTCTCGCGGCGGCAGCCGAGGCTGCGCGGAGCGTGACCGGATGGTCACCGCGGTCCGCAAGACGCCGTCCTGCCGGAAATCCTGCTGTATGATTTTTCGCGTCCATGAGCGGCTCCTTCGAAGCCTGCGTCGTCATCAACGCGCTGAACGAGGCGCCGCGGATCGGCCGGCAGCTCGACGCGCTGAGCGCGCAGGCGGGCGATGTCCGCTTCGAAGTTCTCGTGGCCGACAACGGCAGCACCGACGGGACGCCCGACGTCGTTCGCGACTACGCGCGGCGGCATCCGTCATTCCCGCTTTCGGTGTGCCACGAGCCGCGAAAAGGAGTCGCGCTGGCGCTGCGGCGCGGGTTGGACGTCGCCGCGGCGCGCGGCCGTCCTGCCTGATCGCCGCCCATGCGGAATCGATCGTCGAAAAGCGCTTCGTGGTCGAGCTGCTCGAAGGCATGCGCCGCGATGACGCCGACCTCGGCGTCGCCGACTGCTATTACTCGCCCGCCCATTTCGCGACGCGTCCGCGTTTGTGGGAGATCGTCCGCATCACGATGGAGGCGCGCACTGCTTTGAACCGCCTCCTCGGCGGTTTTCCGGAAGGAAAGGGCTTCGCGGTCCGCCGCGAGACCTACGAGCGCGTCGGCGGCATCGAGATCCTCTATCAAATGAAGCGCGGCCAGTTCCTCGCCCATCCTTCGGACGATCTCGACTTCGGCGTGCGCGTCGTCGCCCACGGCGGAAAGGTCGTCTTCTGCGAGCAGTCGCGCGTGGAGATCGATCCGCGCCGGGTGAACGAGCAGCTCGACGACATGGTCGCGGGATGCTCGTACGGCAGCAACGGCGTCTTCGAGATGGAAGATGTCCGGCCCGCGGCAACGGCGAAGCCGCTGCGCGACATCGCCGAAGCGGAAGGCGGTTCGCTGTGGGGATACTCGCTGAAGGACGTCGTGATCCGCGGGGTGCTCCTGCCGCTGCTCCTCGATTGCGTCCCATTTCGAGCGCCAGGCCGTACGCGACGTTCTCTCCGACGCATGCGCCGATGCGCTCGCGCTCCGGATCAGGGAGCTGCGCGACGAGGCGCGTCTCATCGACTTCACGCCGATTCACTCCTACAAGACGCCGTGCTACCGCCTCTACTTCGAGTTCGCGGAGCGCATCTGCGCGCGTCTCGCGGATCTAGTTACCGCGGTCCTCCTCGACAGGACGCTTCAGAACCCATCATCCGCCAACGAGTGCAGGGCTGCGAAGGGCTCGTTTCGATCCGGTGCGAACAGGAGCGCGCGTAGCGGATCGGAGACAGCGGCCTCGACGAACGCAGTCGTGCTTCGCTCGCGCTCGGTATTCTCGATGTGCTTGATGATCCGGTATTTCACGTCGGGAATGGTGAGATCGACGACCAGCGTCGAGCCGCCCCGGAACCTTGGCACCTGGATGCCGCTGGCGGCTGCGCTGTCTTTCGCCTGCGTCAGCACTACCACCACCTGCGGAATGTACCTGCCGTCCGGGGTGGCGTGCAGCGATGAACGGAGGGCGTGCACCTCGAACTGGTCGTCCTTCGGATCGAAGTCCTCCCCAAAGCTCAGCCCGAGCTCGGTGGCGAACGCCGGAACGGCCTTGAACGCCGCCTTCAGCATCTTGTGGAGCTCCATCCGCTGCTTGCGCGTTACCTTGAACAAGGTCTCGCGGTCCTCAATGTAGATGGCGGCATCGGCGTACTGCTTCAGCTTCTGGATGATGGCGCCGTATTGTTCTTTGACCGCGTCCTGCTCCTCCTTCGTGAACTTCGATAGGTTGATCCCGCCCTTCCATCGCAGCGTGTCGACGGAGAGGGTGCGCGGCGTCTCCCTCGCCGAAGGATCGAGGTGCTGCGGATAGATGCCGCGGCTGCGGAATGCCTCGATGAACGCGACGCGATACTCGTGGCCATCGCTGACCAGATCGGCGTCCGCCGTGATCAGCGCGCGCAGGTACTCGAAGAAGGTGACGTCGATGGGTGGGAGGTAATCGAGTGCCCGGATGCACATGTCCAGGACATGAGTGGCGGCCTTCCGGGCCTCGTCCGCGAGTCTTCTCACGAGATCGGGATGAATGGCACCGGTCGGCAGCACGCCCGTGCCACCGGTGGAGATGCGGAGCAGATCGGCGATCCGCATTTTGTAGATGGCGATGAAGGCATCGAAGACGGCCGCCACGAGAATGGCGCCGCGCGCGTGTGGTGTAAGCCGCTTCTGCAGTTCCGCCGGGTCGGGCGCGTTTCTCTTCCAGACGCCGTCCTCCATCCGGCCGATGGCGCTGCGCAACGCGCCGCGCCCTCCCATGGCCTGACCGAACTGGACGGCCAGCATGCCGAGCATCGACTCGGCCTCGATGTCCCCTCGCGTCCGCGCGATCTCGCTCGCCAGGATCTCGGCGATCGTGAAGTGCTGCATGAGGGCGACGATGTCCGCGAAGGCCTCGTGAAATGCGAGCACGTCGGGATTCGTGGCTTCGTTGAAGCGGCGGTGCATGCCGTCGAGAATGGCGTGGGTTGTCTCGTGGGCGATGATGTCGTGCGTGAGACAGGTGTAGACGCGGCTGCCGGGCATGTGCTCGCCGGGATGGTCGGCCGACGCTTCGAAATAGCCGAATTTGAGCGAGACCTCGGCCGGGCTGTAGAAGGCGTTCGCCTGCCTGAGCGCATGAGGGCGCACGGTAAGCTGCCCGACGTACCTGCTGTCGTCAAACTCATTCTCCGGATTCGGAGCCGGCCGCCAGAGGACCGGCCGGCCCAAAGCCGTTTCGAAATGGGCGATGGTCTTCATCGCGACCGCGTAGACCATCTGCTGGTGAAACTGCGGGTTGCCTTCCGCAGGAGCCCAACCGTCCTGGGCCAGGAGGCTCGGCTCATTGAGATTTACTGGCGCGTAATGGTTGTCCGCGGGATCGACGTCGTCGAAGGCGAGGTATTCGCCGGCGCCGTCCTTGTACTTCGGGTCCCACGGAATCTTCAGCGTCACCTCGTTCATCGACGCAGTGGAAAGTCGCGTGGAGAGACTCGGGTCGACTGCATACACGCGCAGACGTCGATGCGGCGGATTGCGAGGCACCGGCGCGGCATCACACGCGGCAAGCACCTGCGGCACGACGGCGCGCGTCTCGATCTTGTGCGGCGCCGGTTTGCCTCCGGCAGCGGCGGGGTAACGAGATGCTACGTGTCTGCGCAACGACAGCGATGCCCCCTCGTCCTCGATCACCGCTTCCATCACTTCGCGCTGCTTGTCACCTTCGAGGCGGGCCAGGTCCTCGGGAGAATCGACGAGCTCCTGCAGGCGAGGGTTTTTCAGCCACCGCTGCGCGAGCTCGAGATTGAACATCTCCTCGTGGGGAGTCGGCTCGGTAATGCCGAGGCCGGTGATGAGGCGGAGAAAGGCGAAGGAGTTCTTCGAACGGTCGCTCATCGGCAGGCCGAGATCCGGCTTCACCTCGAGCGCTGCCCGAGCGCGCAACACGCCGTTGCCGAAGTTCTCCGGGTCCGCCTTCAGCGCCGAATCGAAGAGAGCTTTGCGCACGGCCTCGACACGCCGCCAGTTGCGGGGCAGCACTTTCTTGTTTTTCTCGATCCAGAGTGCGGCCGCGGCGGCGACCTGCGGCGTGGCCGAGGACGTCCCTTCGCCATTGAGACGAACGATTGCATCGCAGCCGAATCGCGCCCAGGGGATGTTCGGCGTGTAGGCGGCGAGTGCTTTCTTCATCGCCGCGACGGGACCGAAGCTTCCTTCGAGAGCACCATCGAGGTTCTTGTAAGGGCGGCCGTTGGCCATCACGCCGACAACGGCGATGACCCGCGGGTAGCGTGCCGGGTAGACGAGCACGCTGGGCGGCAGAGGACGAGTGCGATTGCCTCCCGCGGCGCAGAAGACGATGCCCGCCTCGTAGAGCCGGTCGACGGCCTCCGCCCACGCCTGCGTGGGGAGGCCGCCCATGCTCATCGTGATGACGTCGCATTCCTTCTCGACGGCGTAGGCCAGCGCGCGAGCCAGAGCGCTGGTCCGAAGAAGGACTACGCTATCCGCGACACGCAGCGGCACGATCTCGGCGTCCGGCGCTCCGCCCATCACCACGTTGAATGGCGCGAATGCCTTTCCGGCGAGGATGCTCAGCGTGCCGTTGCCGTGACCGGAGTTGTCGAGGATGTGCCGCTCGTTGTTCGGATCAACGGCGCTGTTCGGATTTTGGTCACCCTCGACGAAGTTTCGTTCGAGATCCCGGCGCACGCGCGCCGGAGTGGTCACGTGGGATGGGTAATAGCCAGTGTCGATGTGGGCGATGCGTGTCGGCGGATCGGTGAATGGAACGGCAGCGCGGGCGCTGGCCAGTTGCGTGAAGTCGTCGCCAAGGTGCCAGATCTCATTTGGGCCGACAGCCTTGCCGCGGGTGTTGTCCTGCGGATTCTGCACGCACTCGATCTTCGTCGCGCCGAAGCCCTCAGCCGTCAGCTCTTCGTTCGTATCCTGGTAGACATCATGGATCATGTCCGGCTCGGCGAAGATCACGTCCGACTCGGCCACGCCGAGTTGATCGGCGACGCGGGCGTGAGCGAGATCCCACGGCGTCGCCGCCGCATCCGGCAGCTCGGCGAGGAACCACTGCGGCGTGGAGTCGAAGCCGAAGGTCGTCGCCTGCGGCATGTCATACAAAGGCCTCAGGTTAGCGCGCGACTCCGCTGCCTTCAGCGCGGTCGACGGACGCAGCTTCACCAGTACGCGGTTTGTCTCGACGGGCATGCAGCTCTCCTTGTTTATCTAGTTCCTGTCCTAAAATGCCCGAAATCGCCCGTGCGCATTGAGGCAGGCGATATGGAAGTGCCGCCAGAGGGCGTCAATTCCGACCCGAATGATGGTGAGGTTCAAGCGAACGGTACTCGGCGCTTCCGCGGGGTGAA
>DATLFB010000093.1:0-12507 GCA_035525285.1 Thermoanaerobaculia bacterium | reverse complement strand
TGACTATCACCACCTCGTCCATCGAGAGCGCAATCTGATCGCCCTCACCAAACGTGCCCGACGATTCGGCATGATCCTGGTTCCAATTGAAACGGAGGCAGCCTAAACCCGCGTAAACACAGATGGTTTCTTAGAAGCGTGAGCGAGGGACCTGGGGGTAGGGTGGCACGAAGCCCCGGCCTCGCGCCGCCCGCCCCCGCAGGTCCCTCGCTCACGCTCGGGATGACAGGCGATGCAACCTTATGCGCGGATTCGCCTATGACACCCGTAGTAGTACTGCGCACCGCGGCGAATATCATCCGCCCCCGATGACCATCGCCACCGTGAATCCCGCTACCGGAGAGACCGTCGCGACCTTCGAGCCGCTGACCGCCGAGGAGATCGAGCACAAGCTGCAGACGGCCCTCGCGGCGTTCCGCATCAACCGCGAGCGCTCGCTCGACGAGCGGGCGAAACGGATGCATCGCGCGGCGGAGATTCTCGACGCGCGCGCGGCGGAATTCGCGCGCACGATCACGCTGGAGATGGGCAAGCCGGTCAAGGCCGCGGTCGCCGAGGTGCAGAAGTGCGCGCTCGTGTGCCGTCATTACGCGGAGCACGCGGCGGCGTATCTCGCCGACGAGCACGTGAAGACGGATGCGCGTGAGAGCTACATCCGCTTCGAGCCTCTCGGCGCGATTCTCGCCGTGATGCCGTGGAACTTTCCGTTCTGGCAGGTCTTCCGGTTTGCCGCCCCCGCGCTGATGGCGGGCAATGTCGGCCTGCTCAAACACGCGTCGAACGTGCCGCAGTCGGCGCTCGCGATCGAGGAGATTTTCCGCGAGGCCGGATTCGCCGCCGGCGAATTTCAGACGCTGCTGATCGCGGCCGGCCAGGTCGCGGCGCTGCTCGACGACGAGCGCGTGAAGGCGGCGACGCTCACCGGCAGCGAGCCGGCCGGTGCGAGCGTCGCGTCGAATGCGGCAAAGCGGATCAAGAAGAGCGTTCTCGAGCTCGGAGGAAGCGATCCGTTCGTGGTGATGCCGTCCGCGGATCTCGACGCCGCGGTGAAAACCGGAATCAAGGCGCGCATCGTCAACAACGGACAGTCATGCATCGCCGCGAAGCGTTTCATCCTCCACGAGTCCATCGCACCGGAGTTCGAGCGCCGCTTCGTCGCCGCGATGGAAGCCCTCCGCCTCGGCGATCCGATGGACGAGTCGACCGACGTCGGCCCGCTCGCGCTTCCGCAGATCGTGAACGAGATCGAGAAGCAGGTGGACGACAGCGTGCGCGCCGGCGCGACGCTGCTCACCGGCGGCAAGCGCACCGGCGAGCGCGGGAACTTCTACGCGCCGACCGTGCTGCGGGACATCCCGAAAAGCGCGCCGGCATACGCCGAGGAGACGTTCGGACCGGTGGCTGCACTGTTTCGCGTGAAGGACATTGACGAGGCCATCGCCCTCGCGAACGCGACTCCGTTCGGCCTCGGCGCAAGTGTCTGGACCAACGATCGCGCGGAGATGGACCGCCTCATCGAAGGCATCGAGGCGGGACAGGTCTTCGTGAACGCGATGGTGGCCTCGGATCCGCGCATGCCATTCGGCGGCGTGAAGCACTCCGGCTTCGGCCGCGAGCTCGGCGTCTACGGGATCCGGGAGTTCGTGAACATCAAGACGGTGTGGGTGGCCTGACGTGTCCAGGAGGGCGGACGTCCCGTCCGCCCCACGTTGGCGGACGAGACGTCCGCCCTCCATTCAGCTCGTCGTTTCGAGCTGGAACGTCCACGCCGCCGAATCCACTGTCTCCTTCGCGTGAACGCGAAACACGCAGCGGCCGTCGCCGTTCTGAAACTTCTCCTCGCGCTCGACGCGCGCGCCGAGGAGGCGCGTGAGGGCGTTGACCGAGACGCTGCAGAGCGCGGGGCGCTGCATGGCGGTGCTGTAGAATGGACAGTTGCGCTCGATGAGACGGAAGTCGTCGCCATCGCGCTCGACGCCCATGTACGGATCGCCGGCGAGATACCAGTTCTTCAGCGCGTCGACGCGCTCCGCGAGCGTGAGTCCTTCGAGAGACGGCGCGACCGCGCGCACGCGATCGTCGGCCACACGCGCGAGCACGCGGATCGCGGCGTCGAGTCCCAGCTCGGCCGCAACGGCATCGATCACGGCAACCGAGAGCGCGTCGTAGTGCTTCGGAAAGAGCTCGTCGCCCGCGGCGCTGAGACGATAGACAGTCGCCGGGCGTCCGGTGCGCACGCGCTCGCCGCGCTCGAGCCCGGAGTCGACCCATCCCTCGCGATGGAGCAGCAGCAACTGCTGCCGCACGGCCTCGCCGGTGAGCTCGAGCTCCACGGCCAGCTGCGCGATGGTCGCGGTGCCGCGCTGCTTGAGTGCGATGAGAATCGCACGACGGCTGTCGGGAAGTTGCTGGACGGTGATGATGGTGGTTGGCCCCTTCGCTCTGAAGGGGCTAACCACCATGAGGCCTCAGGTCATTTCGACCTGCCGTTGATGTTGATCATCTCGCGATGGCCGCGGTGGCCGCGCGCGCGCTGACGGGACGTCCGTAACGCTGCGTGGCCCAGCCGATCACGCCGCCGAGGACGCTGCCGGGGAGCATGATCTGCCACCAGTAATGCTCGCCGTTCGGGCCGGGCATCGCCGCGACCGCGAACGCCAGGACGAGTCCGACGACGAAGCCGAAGGCGATTCCCTTCGGCACCGACTGCACGCGGCGCGCGTACCAGCCTGCGGCGATGCCGGCGATCACGCCTTTGACCGTCGAGCCGATGACGATGCCGAGCATCTGATCGCGCACCTCCGGGGTGAACCACGCGGACGCGCCGTCGATGAAGCCGAGCACCGCTCCGGCGATCAGTCCCACGAGAATCTTGTTCATTGCCTTCGTTCCTCCACTCTCTGATTCAGCGTCCCGCTGAAATCCTTTAAAGCCTCGCCCAGAAAAACACGATCGCGCGCATGAGCAGGTATGCCGCGAGCAGCGCCACGAGCACGCGGTTGTTCGCGAGCCAGCGTCCGGCGCGCTCGAAGACGTTCTCGCGATACGCGCTGACCGGCTCGCCGTCGAGATGGCGGAGCACGTCTTCACCGAGCGACCGCGCATCGGCGTAGCGCGCGTTGGGATCCGTGGCCATCGCCCGGGCGATGATCGCCTTCAGCGTTTTCGACGGATCGTTCACGAGGAAGCGCAGGATCGCGCCGAGGGCGTAGACGTCGGAGCGCGCGTCGGCATCTTCGCCGCGCGCCTGTTCGGGCGCCATGTAGCCGGGTGTGCCGACGATCTCGTTTGTTTCGTCGCCGTGCGTCTGCGCGACGCCCCAGTCCATCACCAGCACCGCGCCGAACTCGCCGACCATCACGTTCTCCGGTTTGAGATCGCGATGTACGACGCCGTTCGCGTGCGCGAACGCGACCGCCTCGCAGACGCGCGCGAAGAGGCGCAACGCGTCGGTGCGGCCGTGTCCTTCGCTCACCCACTGCGCGAGGTTCACGCCGCGCACGAGCTTCATCGTGTAGTACATCCGGCCGTCGGGCAGCAGTCCCGCGTCGTGGACCGGGACGATGCCCGGATGCTCGAGCCGCGCAATGGTTCGCGCCTCGCGTCCGAACCGCTGCGCGACGATCTTCATCGCCACGTTTCGTTCGAGCTCGCGGTCGAAGACCTCGTACACGACGCCCATGCCGCCGCGGCCGAGCTCGCGCAAGAGCTCGTAGCGCGAGCCGGCGAGATCGGGCAGTTCCGCGACGTCGCGCAGGTGCGCGATCGCGTCGTCCGACAGCCAGGTCACAGCGTCACTCCGAGGAGCGAGCGCGCCTCGGAGCGGAACTCCTGCTCGCTCGCCGTGACCTCGCGCAGCGCCTCGAGCACGATCTCGCGAAACTTCCTCCGCGCCGCGGCGAGGTCGTTCGTGATCTTCGTCTCCGCGACGCCGAACCGTTCGGCGAGCGCGCGATACGAGATCGAGCGGTCGTCGCCGAGGTCGTACGCCTCGAAGAGCGCGAACTGCCGTTCGTCGCAACGCTCGCGCAACCGCGCCACCGCGAGTGCGAACACGCTCCGCACCCACTCGCGCTGGAAGTACTCCTCGGGCGTGACCGACGAAGACGCATCGCGATCGAGCTCGCTCTCCGCGGTGTCGAAGTCGAGATGCACCTCGCCGCCGCCGCGCTTGATGCGCTGCCCGGCACGCCATTCGTTCGCCGCGTGGCGATCGAACAGCAGTCGAAGGAACGTGCGGAAGCCAGCCTTCGCGGGATCGTAGGCCGCAAGCGATTCCTTCTCGAACGCCCGCGCGAAAAAGCTCTGCGTCAGATCTTCCGCGTCTTCGCGCGTCCGGCGGAACGCCACCCGCGCGTACTTGTAGAGCGGCTTCCAGTAACAGGCGAGGAGGGTGTCAAACGCACGTGTGCGCTCCGCTACATCCGCGCTCGACAACGCGACGATGACGCTGCGCCGGGTGGTGGGGAAGGGGGCGATGCTCATGGAGCGAGCATCAAGAGTAATCGAAATCGTACCTCGTCGGAGGGCTCGGCGCGGTTACGTACCTGCCGACGTTTTCCAACGCCGCGCGCGAAGAATCTCGACGATCGCCCAGATCAGGAACGCTGCGACAAAATACCAAGCTTGGTTCTTATCCGTTACATCGACCCTGCTCGTCGTCGCGCCCAGAACCGTGATGATCAAGGCTACCCACGGAATCAGGTACAAGCCCCCCAGAAATGTACTCCGCAGCACTCCCTGTCGGGCGATTCCAAGACACACCATGGTGATCGCAAGGAAATTCGGGTGAATGGCCGACAGGAATAGCGTGAGCCTGCCTCGCCTCTCGAGCCGGTCCTGCATTCTCGCCACGACATCCTTCCGCCCGATCTTCAGCAGGACTTTGTAGAACCCTTTTTCGCCTAGCCAGTAGTTCACCGGCAGCGCAGCCACGAAGCCGACCCATGAAAACAATCCGACGCGCAACAAATCGGCCAGCGTCTTGTCCGACACGAGCACCGCGATAGCGATGACGAGTGAGCCCGGAAAATACACGCTGATCATGAACAGGCACTCGACGAACGCGGCAAAGATCAGAACCGGCCAGCCGTAAGCGTCGAAATACCGCTTGGCAACCGGAACGATTTCTGCCGGCGTCGGAAGATCGAAGAGTCTGTAGAGAATGATGAATGCCGTGAGAATGGCCGCCCATGCCAGCGGCAGCATTCCGGGCGCGATGACGGTCTTGACCTGTTTCCACATATGTGTTTCCGGCATCACGATCCCTGTGCGACCAACTTCACTTTCTGGCGGACCGATCGAATCAGCCGTTGTTCTCGTGCAGGAGACGGAGCATCCAGAAGTTCGCGTCGAATCGACTCGACGTCGTGCCTGACGAAACGTACGCACCCGTCCAGGCGGTCGAAGAACATTCCGGAAGGCGTTTCGCGGATCGCCTGCCACTGCTTCGCGCCGAGCGCTTTCCGCGCGGCGACAAGCGCTTTCTCAGCCGCGGCGAGAATGGTTTCCAGCGCGCCGGATCGAACGGCCGCGTCGATGATCTCCAGTTCGTCGCACTCCGCGAGATCGGCGACGCGGCCTCCCAGCGCCCTGCCGAGGAGCTCCGTGTAATTCCCCTGTTGTGCGTCTTCTGTCAGATCGGCGATGTCGTCGAGATGCTGGAGCCCGGGGACGAGTCGAAGTGTGAACTCGACGACACGAGGATTCGCGCGTCGCGTCGCCGCAACAGCAGCGGCACACGCCACGAGACAGTTATTCTTGCCTGACGAGTATCGGGCGCGCCGGGAAGAATGCCGTTGTCCACGATCGGAAAGATCCTGCATCTGGTATTTGACGGCGGAGCTCAGATAACGTTCAAACCCTGCTTCAAACGGTGTTCCGTGTGTCACCGAATGGAGGTTGTGCAGGCCGAACTGAAAGAGAATCCAACAGAGCAACTGCTCCTCGGAAGTCAGCCGCTCATTGCGGTCCGCTCGCTCATCAAGAAGGTGTCCATACAGATAGATCGCCAGCCATCCTCTCGCCAGCCGATTCAATGCCGCGGGGGAGACTCCCGACAACTCTCCCAGAACCCATGGCAGCATTTCGCCGAGAGGCGGCAGATCGCTTCGGAGCTTCTTCACCAGAACTTCTTCGGCTGTGGCAGCGAGACCGGTTGACGTTCGGCGCACTTCCGTCAGCACAGCCGCGCGCGTCCTTTCGATGAGCGAGGACTTCGAGCGGTACAGGTCAAAGATCGGATTCAGAGTCGCGGAACCTTCGGTGCTCATTGTGTCGCCTCCTAGCCGGCAACCTGCTGCTTCCTGTGTGTCCTGGGACGTGTGGCGAAGTAGATGGAAATAATTAGAAAGACCATTCGGAAGACTGTCAAAGACGTGAGCGGCGGCGCATAGATACCGGCGAACAGCTCGATTGTCGGTGTCTCGATCGTCGTGAGGTCGCCACCAAAGAACAGCATCCAAATGAACATTCCAACGAACATTAGAAAGATGAGCAGCTGATCAATCTTCTTGAGCAGATCGTCTGCATCTTTCGAAAAATGCGTCGAGAGAAATGCGCCGATGAGAACGATGCAGCCGGTGAAGAATGACGAAAGCTGAATCAGCACGTCGCCCTTGTCGTGGAGCTCTGCGTAGAGCTGCTTGTTCTTAACGTGCACGTACATCGTCGCAATCATCGGACCGATCGCAAACGCCACGCTTGCGGCAGTCATCGAAAACTTGTCGGTGCGGCACGCTCCCACGTATAGGAGATAAGCCGCAACGGCAAGGACGGCAAGCACCACGCCGATGAGCGGCGCCGGCGTTCTGTAGATGAACAGGAGTGCGCCGATCGTGACGGCGATCAAGAAAATCGACGGCGTCCACGTTCGGCAGCTCCAGTCACGAAATCGGCCGATTCCATCGCGAAAGGTTCCCACGAACTCACCTCCAGACTCTCTCGGACCTCTGTCGCCGGCGTTACGAGCCCACGCTGCTGAGGTAGCCTCGAGTAAGGAGTTGCGTCCGGGCAGATTTCCCTACCCCCAATCTTACGGGAAGGAGAACTCCGGTTCTGAAGGTAAGTTATATAGTGACGGTACAGCCTGAAGGGAACTGGCTCCGGCAGTAGGACTCGAACCTACGACCCGCGGATTAACAGTCCGCTGCTCTACCAACTGAGCTATGCCGGAGTACTTGCTCCGAAAGGGGCCGGAAAATAGCACCGCGGTACCCCTCGGTCAAGGCAGGCAGGCCGGTAAACCCCGCCTCCCGGGACTTTATTCGCGCGCGCGGGCGAGGGCTTCGCGCAGGCGCTCGAGCATCGTGGCGAACCCGGCTTCGTCGTACTCGATCACCTCGATGCCCATGTCGCCGGACACCATCGCGCTGCAGCGCTTCGTGTACGCGGGGCGATAGAGGCAGATCACCGGCATGTGGTAGCGGTAGCGCGCGGTCGCGATCTCGTAGCCCACGCCCGTCGACGGCGTCGAGACCTCGGCGACGAGCACGTTCGCCTGCTCGATCCAGCCGATGTCGCGCGTGAAGACAACGCACGGATCGAAGTCCTCGCCGTGATCCGTCACGTCCTCCGACGCGACGGAGCCCGCCAGGACGCGATAGCCGTCCTGTTCGAGCACGTCGACGATGCGGCGGTAAAGCGGAACATCCGTCCGGCCACCGCTGATCGCGCCTGAAAAGTAAATTGTCGTCGCCAAGCGAGCGCGGAGTGTATCAGGATCGCGTGACCTCGATCAGCAGAGCCAGGCCGGTCTCGTCGCGGCGGATGCTCACCGCCTCCCGCGGCACGGACGCCGCCTCGCACAGCGCGCGGATGTCTTCCTCCGTCCGCTCGATCAGGAACCAGTCGCCGAGGTACTCGATCAGACTGCGCCAGGGATTGCCGTGGGCGATGTTCGTGAAGAAGAACGTGCCGCCCGGCGCGAGCAGGCCGCGGTAGACGTTCTCGATCAGATACACCGCGTGCTTTTCCGGCAGGTAGTCGAACAGGCCGCCGGCGATGACGAGATCGAAGCTGCCGATCTGCTCCATCTTCCGCGCGACCTTCAGCGCGTTCCCCAACACGAAGCGGCAGCGCGAGGCGACGGAGTCGAACGTGCTCTCCGCGAACGCGATCGCCGCGGGATCGCTGTCGTTGAGATAGATCTCACCGGCCAGCGACGCGAGATGCGGCTGAATGAGCTCGAAGTCGGGGCAGCTTCCGCACGCGAGCGCCAGAACGCGCGACGCGGCCGGCCTGGCGAAGAGCGTGCGCATGATGCGCGCGGCCTGGTGGCGCACTTTGTTGCGGTGCTGCTGGGCGATCGGGAGGTTGAGCGAGTACGACTCGCAGTGATACTCCACCGTTCCGCGCGGCGCGCGATTCTCGGAGTCGCAGATGTACTCGACGGTCTCGAAGTCGCCGGGATAGCCGCGCGGCCACTCCTGGAGCCGGCGCACGAACGGCGAGCGCGCGTGGATCGCGCGCACCGGCGCCAGCACTTCGACGATCTCGGTGCGACTCATGCCTGCGGCCTCGCAGTCGAGCACGCGGGAGCAGATCGCGTGCACTCGGGTCATCACCGCGTGATGCAGCACGTCGTCGCCCGCGGGCGGCGCGGCGTCGAGGCTGCAGAAATCCTCGACCGCGCCGCGGAGCGCGGTCACGGGACGGTCGGAAACGCTGGGAAACGGCAGGACTTCGTCACTCGTTCGGATCACGTTCATCACGGTTTCTCTCTCCCGTTTTTCCATGAGAGAGACGAGCGTGGCGTTTTCCCTTCCCGCGCGGTCTACAATGCGCGCCGATGTCGCGTGAAATCGTGATCAATGCGACGCGACACGAGTCGCGCATCGCCGTGCTGGACGAGGGACAGGTCGTCGAGCTGTGGGTCGAGCGCACCCGCCACCGCACCATCGTCGGGAACATCTACAAAGGCCGCGTGACGAAGGTGCTCCCCGGCATGCAGTCCGCCTTCGTCGACCTCGGCCTAGACCGCGACGCGTTCCTCTACGTCTCCGACGTGATCGAGGACCTCGAGGAGTACGAGAGCGAAACGCCGGACGAGCTGCACCTCGACGACGTGCAGAACTCGCAACGCCCCGAGGCGTCGATCGCCGACCTGCTGCGCGAGGGGCAGGAGATCGTGGTGCAGGTCTCGAAGGACACGATCGCCGGCAAGGGCGCGCGCATCACCAGTCACGTCACGCTGCCGGGACGCTTCCTCGTCTACATGCCGACGGTGTCGCACATCGGCGTGTCGCGGCGCATCGAAGACGAGGAAGAGCGGACGCGCCTGAAGGACATCCTCGACAACGTCCGCCTCGGCAATCACGGCGGATTCATCGTCCGCACGGCCGGCGAGGGACGCGGCGTCGAAGAGTTCGTCGCGGACATGAAGTACCTCACCGACCTGTGGGATCACATCCGCCGGCGCGCGGAGAAGTCGTCCGCGCCGTCGGCCATTCACCACGATCTCGATCTCGTCCTGCGCACGATCCGCGACGTGCTGGGGCCGGAGTTCAAGAGCGTCTGGGTCGACTCGGTCGAGCAGTACCAGCGCATCGTGGAGTTTCTCGACCAGATCCAGCCGCAGCTCGTGCCGCGCGTGCGCCTGTTCCGGCGCGAGGAGCCGATCTTCGACGAGTTCGGAATCGAGCCGGAGATCGCGAAGGCGCTGAAATCGAAGGTCTGGCTCAAGTCGGGCGGCTACATCGTCATCAATCAGACCGAGGCGCTCGTTGCGATCGACGTGAACACGGGAAAGTACGTCGGGAAGAAAAATCTCGAGGAGACCGTGTTCCGCACGAACCTCGAGGCGGCGAAGGAAATCGTCCGGCAGATCCGTCTCCGCGACCTCGGCGGCATCATCGTCCTCGACTTCATCGATATGGAGGACCTCTCGAACCGGCAGCGATTGTTCGAGACGCTGGAGAACGAGATCCGCAAGGATCGCTCGAAGACGAAGATCCTGCAGATCTCCGAGTTCGGCCTGATCGAGATGACGCGCAAGCGCGTGCGCCAGAGTCTCGAGCGCTCGCTGACGCAGGCCTGCCCGTACTGCGGAGGCGGCGGGCGGATCAAGTCGAACACCACGATCGCGCTGGAGATCTGGCGCGAGCTGATGAAGCTGCGCGACTTCCACGAAGGGCAGGACGTGATCGTGCGCGTGAATCCGATCGTCTACGGCACGCTGCACACGGGCGATCCGATTTTCGAGGAAGTGGAGCGCACGATGGGGATCCACCTCGTGTTCAAGCCGGATGAGACGCTGCATCACGAGCAGTTCGATGTGATGCGGATCTGAAATGCGTCTCTCTGCCCCTGCCGCGGGCCTCCTCGCCGGCGCCGTGACCGGAATCGCGGACGCGGTGATCGTGCACACGAATCCGCCGTGGGCGATCACGCTGACACCGCACGTGGCGTCGTTCACCTGGCTCGGCGTGATCTGGACGTGGATGACGGTGTGCTGTCTCGCGGGCGCGCTTTTCTCCTCGCCGCGCCTCGGCCGCCTGCGCGCGATCCCGATCGCATTCGCCGGACCGGGACTGCTGCTGCTCAGCCGCACGGCGGCATGGCTGAAGAATACGGGAGGCCTGCAGGCTCGCACGGTGTTGATGGTGATCGCTGCGGTCACGTGCGCGATCGCGGCAGCGATCGCGTTAATTCCGCTCGCGGAGACGCGCGCTGTGCGCAGGTATCTCGCTGCGTCGCTGGTCAGCGTCTTCGCGATCGCGTTTTGCGGTGCCGACGTGCCGCTGCCGCAGCCGCCCGCGTCTCGTGCCGCCGGCACGTCAAACGCCACGCAGCGAAACGTCGTGCTGATTTTTCTCGACACAGTGCGAGCCGGCGATGCGCGCGCAATGCCGCGTCTCGGAGCGTTTTCGCGGCAGGCGGTGACGTTCGAGAACGCGTGGGCACCCGCGCCGTGGACGATTCCGTCGCATTTCGCGATGCTGACGGGAATCGAGCCGTGGATCGCGAGTTACGACGCGAAGCGGCATCGATACACGCACGACGCGCCGCTGCTGTCGCAGCAACTGCAGGCGCGCGGATACGAGACGCACGCAATCTTCGCGAACTATCTGCTCTCCGAAGGCGGCGGCTTCGGCGCCGGCTTCGATACGTTGCAACGCTCGCGTGAGTCGCGCGTCTGTGCCTCCGGCATCGCCAATCTCGCGTTTCGTGTGTGGCTCTACAACGCGCCGCGCATTCCGTGGTGCGGCGTGCAGACGGGGAGCCGGATCACGGCATCTGCACGCGGCTTCGTCGCGCACGCGAAGCGGCCGTACCTCCTCGCCGCGAACTACATGGACGCGCACGATCCGTATTACGTCGAGAGGCGCTGCCACGATGCGTCGTTCCGGCAGGTGTCGCGCGCGGAGCGCGAACACGTCCTGAACGCGACGCCGGCATCTCCTCCCAACCCGGAGATCGCGGAACGCGTCCACGCACAATACCGGGCGGCGCTCCAGTGTCTCGACCGGTCGCTCGGCGAGTTGCTGGATGATGTCGAGCGCGATCCGCGCACGGTGATCGCCATCGTGGGCGATCACGGCGAGCAATTCGGCGAGCATGGCCTCGGATGGCACGGGAACTCCGTCTACCGGCAGGTCCTGCACGTGCCGCTGATGATCAAGGCGCCCGGACTCGCTCCGGCGCGAATCACGGATGCAGTCAGCATCAGCGACCTGCATCGCACGCTGCTCACGCTCGCGGATCCGTCGCGCGGCCGCGCGCGGCTCCCGCTCCTCGATGCGAAGACGCGTCGCACCGTCACGGCGTTTTACCTCAGCAGTCCGAGCGGCGAAGGCGCCGTGAGTGTCACGCGCGGCGATCATCATTTCATCCGCTGGCTCAGTGGCCGCGAGGCGCTCTACGACTATCGGCGCGATCCGGAGGAGACGCATCCGCTGTCGAACGAGGACATCGCGCAACCGCTTCGCGAGATCGCCACGAAGGCCGCGCGAACGCACGGCTCCGCCGCCGACTTTCGAGCCCTCGGCTATCTGCACTGAACCGCCGCCTCCGGCATGTCCCGTGCACTATCGACACGCTCGGAGTCGCAATGTCCCTGGAAGAAACGTTTGGCAATCTCGCTGCGTTCCTAAACAGTCTCGACGCGGAGGGCGAGCAGAAGTTCGAGCTCTCGCACTCGCTCGTCATCATCTGTCCGGACTGCGGGAAGAACATTGCCTTCCGCGGACGCTGTCCGAAGTGCGCGGGCAACAGCTGGATTCCGGCGGGCCACACGGGCGGCATCTTCGAGCAGATGAAAGCGCAGCGCCTGCATCGGATGATCGGGCAGGAGGACGAGGACACGATCACGCGGCGGATCGGCGACGCGGAAAACGAAGGCGTGCCGTCCTAGTGCTCGTTCAATCCTGAAAGCGTGCGCTACCCAGGTTTGTCATCCCGAGCGTTAGCGAGGGACCTGGGTGTGTGTGCGGCTCGAGTCTCGTGCCACCCGCCCACCCAGGTCCCTCGCTCACGCTCGGGATGACAAACCCCTCGTTACAAACTTGA
>DATLFB010000091.1:0-13196 GCA_035525285.1 Thermoanaerobaculia bacterium | reverse complement strand
TGACTATCACCACCTCGTCCATCGAGAGCGCAATCTGATCGCCCTCACCAAACGTGCCCGACGATTCGGCATGATCCTGGTTCCAATTGAAACGGAGGCAGCCTAAACCCGCGTAAACACAGATGGTTTCTTAGAAGCGTGCGCGAGGAACCTGTGCGGGTGGTCGCGCTCGGTGCGCCACCCGCCCGCAAGGTCCCTCGCTCACGCTCGGGATGACATATCTGTCATCACCGTGTCGACTTTTCCACCTTTTTCGACTTCGCCGCCACCGCGTCTGCCATAGCGAGGCGCTGCTGTTTCAGGCGCGACGCCAGCTCTTCGTCGCCCGCGGCGAGAATCTGCGCCGCGAGAATGCCCGCGTTCCGCGCGCCGCCGATCGCGACGCTCGCGACGGGGATGCCCGGCGGCATCTGCACGACTGCGTACAACGCATCGACTCCCTGCAACGCCCCGCTCGCGAGCGGCACGCCGATCACCGGACGCGTCGTCAGCGACGCGACGACGCCCGGAAGATGCGCCGCCATTCCCGCGCCGGCGATGAACACGCGCGCGCCGTTCGCCTCCGCTTCGGTGACGACCTGCTTCGTCCGCTCGGGACTGCGATGCGCGGACGCGACGGTGAATTCGTAGGGAACGCCTGCTTCATCGAGTGCGGCGGCGGCCTGGGACATAACTTCCGCGTCGGAGTCGCTGCCCATGACGATGAGGACCCAGGGTTTGTTCATGACACGGAGCGGAAGCTTATCCCGCTCCGCCCCGGAGTCTGCACGGCCTCGAGCGCGCGATAGCCGATGTCGCGGCGGTAGTGCGCGCCTTCGTAGCGGATCTTCGGCACGGCGGCGTACACCTTCGCGAGCGCGCCGGTGAGGGTCGGGCCCGTCGCGCAGACGCTGACCACGCGGCCCGCCTGGTTCACGAACTTCGCGCCGCGCTTCACGACGCCGGCGTGGAACACCACGACCGAGTCATCGTCGATCGGATCGATCGCGACTTCCTGTCCCTTCTGAAACTCGTCGGGATAGCCCTGCACCGCCATCACCACGCAGGCGGCCGCTTCCTTTTTCCAGCTCAGCGCCTTGAGGTCGCCGAGGTTTCCGCCCGCGACCTTGAGGCAGATGTCGGCGAGATCGTCTTCGAGCCGCAGCATCTGCACCTGCGTCTCCGGATCGCCGAAGCGGCAGTTGTACTCGAGCACCTTCGGCCCGTCGGCGGTGAGCATCAGCCCCGCGTAGAGCACGCCGGAGTAGGGGCGTCCTTCCGACGCCATCCCCGCGACCGTCGGCAGGATGATCGACTTCATGACATCCGCCGCCGTCTCCGCGCCGAGCACCACCGCGGGCGAGTGCGCGCCCATGCCGCCGGTGTTCGGGCCTTTGTCATCGTCGAAGACTTTCTTGTAGTCCTTCGCCGGCGCGAGCGGGAGCGACTTCTTCCCGTCCGTGATGACCATGAACGAGACTTCCTCGCCGCGGAGGAACTCTTCGATGAGGATGCGGTTCGCGGCGTTGCCGAACTTCTTCTCCTCGAAGACCGCGTCGAGATACTCCGCCGCTTCCTTCGCGGAGTTGACGATGATCACGCCTTTGCCGGCCGCGAGTCCGTCGACTTTGAGCACGGCGGGGAAGCCGATCTGCTTCATCGCCGCCTTCGCCTCGTCCACCGAATTGACGGCGATCGCGTTCGCGGTGGGGATCCCGTACTTGCGCATGAACTCTTTGGAGAAGACTTTCGAGCCCTCGAGCTCGGCCGCGAGGCGGGTAGGTCCGAAGATCGGGAGGCCGCGTTTCTGGAACTCGTCGACGATGCCCAGGGTGAGGGGGAGCTCGGGGCCGACGATGGTGAGGTCGATTTTCAGCTTTTCGGCGAAATCAGCGAGCTCGATGATGTCGGCGACGCCGATCGGCACACAGTCCGCGACCCCCGCGATCCCGGCGTTCCCCGGGGCGGCGTAGATCTCCTTCACCAGCGGGGACTGTTTGAGCTTCCAGCAGAGTGCGTGCTCCCGCGCACCCTGACCGACGACGAGGACTCGCATGTTCCTGCGATTGTAACAGTTGCCCGATGTCATCCCGAGCGTAGTCGAGGGACCTGGGAGGGCGGGTGGCGCGATGCGCGTGCCGCCCTGACCCCCGGGTCCCTCGCGATGCTCGGGATGACAAAGGCTGCCCTGGACGTTCTCCACGGCACGCCCGTAACTAGGGCACGATGTCCGCGGATATCCGTCTGATGATGCCGATGACACCCCCGGTCGAGATCGACGATCGCCAGCTCGTGCAAACGATTCGCGAGGGCGACGCCGAGGCATTCGAGACCCTGGTGCGCCGCAAGACCACCAAGGTCTACGCGCTCTGCTACCGCATCATCGGCAACGCGGAGGACGCGAAGGACATCTCCCAGCTCGTGTTCATCAAGCTGTGGGAAAACCTCGAGAAGTACGACCCGCAGTACACGTTCGACACCTGGCTGTACCGGATGGTGACGAACGTGGCCATCGACTTCATGCGCAACAAGCAGTCGCGCGACAACGCCGTGAACTCGAATCTCCGCCTGGTGAGAACCTCGGCCGAGGCGGAGCAGGGCGTGATCGTGCAGCGGAAGGAAGTCGAGAGCGTGTTCGAGAACGTCTCGGCCGTCCTCTCGCCGAAGCAGAAGACGATTTTCGTGATGAATCAGATGGAGGATCTTCCGTCCGCGGAGATCGCGAAGATCCTCGGATGCCGCGAGTCGACGGTGCGCAATCACCTCTTCAACGCGCGCAAGCTGATGCAGCAGCAGCTGCAGCAGCGCTATCCCGAATACGCGCAGCTCTGGAGGGAGCGATGATGTCGTGCGATCTGTTCCGCTCCTCCTTCAGCGCCGGCACCGAAGACGCCGCGCTGCTCGCGCATCTCCGTACCTGCGACCGGTGCCTCGACTTCGCGGCCCGCATCGATGCGGACATTCTCTTCCGCGCCCTCGGCGGCGAAGAGATGGTGCCGCCGGGCGGTGTCGATGCCTTCGTCGACGACGTGATGCGCCAGGTGCGCGTGCGCGGCGCGGAGAACACCGTGGCCATGCCGCCGCACGTGCCGGTGTGGCGCCGGTTCGCGGTCGCCGCGACGGTGGCCATCGCACTCGCGGGCACGACGTTCGTGGTGCGCAACGATCGCGCGGCCGCGCCGGGATCGATCGCCCACTACACGCCGCGCCCGGTGTCCGCGGCGCTGATCGAGAAGCCGATCGTCGAGTCGTATGAGGGCGATGCGGCCATGATCGTGGAAGTCCCATCCGAACAAAACAACGTGAAGATCGTGATGATCTTCGACGAGAGTCTGCCGGCGGATCTATGAAACGATTTTTCTTTTTTGCCCTGACCCTTCTCCTCGTCTGCGGCTCCGCGATGGCGGACGACGCTGGCGACGTGGGGAAGAGCCTTTCCGTGCGCACGTTCCAGTTCAAGCACAAGCAGGCTGAGAACGCGGCGTCGGTGATCAAGGCGCTGCTGAGCGTGGAAGGGTCGATGTCCATTCAGCCGTCGGCGAACTCGCTGGTGGTGACCGATGCGCCGGAGAATCTGAAGAAGATCGCGGCCACGCTGCTGAAGTTCGACACCGAGGCGCAGTCGTTCCGCCTCGCGGTGCGTCTCGTCTCCGCCAGCCGTCTCGCGGAAGGCGAGAAGGAGCGCATGGCCGCGGAGCTCCGCGACGTCGCACCGAACCTGAAAGTCCTCCGCTACAACGCGTTCGACGCCGTCGGCGCGGCGGACGTGCTGGGCAAGGAAGGCGAGGCGGGCATCGTCGATCTGAACGGCTATCGCGCGGACTTCAGGTTCGGCGAGTACGACCCGGCCAGCGACTCGATCAAGCTGAGCGACTTCAAGCTTGCGCGGCTCGAGGGCGATCAGCTTTCGCCCATGCTCAAGACCACGTTGAATCTCAAACTCGGACAGACTGTGATCATCGGCGCGACGAAACAGGCCAACAGCCAGCGCGCGCTGATGATTGTTGTGTCAGCAACTCGCTGACTTCTCCTCACTTCCGAAGGGCGCGGCGCGGGATGCTCACCCCTTGCGCCGCGCCCGAGCCGGCACGGCCGGCGGCGCTGGCCGGCATAGCCTCCTTGCCGCTTCAGCCCTTCAGGCGCTTCCTTCGCGACTCCGGTGACGACGGCGTCGTATCGCGCGCGCCGCGCCCGATGTTTTTTTCCTCCTTGACCCGCGACGGCCGCGCGCTAAGATCCCCTCCGCGCGGTCCGCGTCTTTTTTAAATGAAAGTCCTTCTCGCCTGGAACGGTCCGGGCAGCGCCGCCGTGAGGACGGTTCTTCTCCGACGTGAGCTGCCGATGTTGCAGCAGCTCTCCGCGGAGGGAGTGAGTCCCGTCGTGGCATTGCTCGGCGATCCGGTGCGCACGGCCGAAGCGCTCGAAGCCGCCGGCATCGCCGTGGAAGTTCTGCCCACCCCGCTTCCTCCCGCGCCGTCCGCGCTGCGAAGCCTTCCATCCGCGGTCATTCATCTGCGGGCTCTCATCCGCAGGTTGGAGCCGGACGTGATGGAGGGCACGGAAGCCATCCCGGCCATCGCGCTGGGCCTCGCCGCGCGAGGGCGGCGCCACAAAGGCGTGGTCGTGTACCACCGCCAGCATCTGCGCGGACGTTTGCGGATTCACGCCGCGAGCTGGCTCGCGGCGCGGGTTACACAGCGGACGATCGTTTTTTCGGAAGCAACGCGACGCGCGGCTTCCGTCGACGATCACACTCCGCTCGAGCACATCGAAGTCGCTCGATCGGGCTCGGTCGCGCCGCGCATCGTCCCGCCGGAAGAAGTCGCGGCCACGCGAGACTCCCTCGGCATCGCCGAGTCCGCGCGGGTGATCGGAATCGTGTCGCGTTTTCGCCGCGAGAAAGGGCTGGACATCGTCCTGCGCGCGCTCGGATCGCTGCGCGACATTCGTGACCTGCACGTGGTCGTCGCGGGTGAGGGACCCGAACAGGCCGCGTTGCGCGAGCTCGCCGCACGCGCGCCGGTGCCGGTCCATTTCGTCGGCCACCGCGACGACGTCGCGCTGTGGTACGCGCTGTCGAACGTCATCGTGATTCCCAGCCGGCGCGAGTCATTCGGCCGCGTGGCAACGGAGTCGATGGCGTCGGCGCGACCAGTGGTTGCCAGCAGAGTCGGTGGACTGGTGGAAGCCGTCGTCGACGGCGAGACGGGACTGCTGGCGCCTCCCGACGACCCCGAGGCGCTGGCGGCCGTGTTGCGCACGATCCTCGCGGATCGTGAGCTGGCGGCGAGGATGGGCGTGGCCGGGCGCGAGCGGTATCAGTCGCGCTTCACGATCACGCACATGGCAACCGCGCGAAAGCGCGCCTGGGAGCGCGCGCTCGCGAGCGTGTCAGCGTAGCGCGACCGTTACGCGAGCCATTGCGACAGATCGCGGCCGATCAGATCGCCGGTTGCACGGATGTCGTCGCGATATTGCTCGAGCAGGCGTGCGCGCAGAGCCGGCGAAAGCGGATCGGGGGTGCGAAGAATCGCGCGGCGCAGACGCGTGCCGTAGTCTCGCCAGAGCAACCGTTGCGGCATCAGCGGCCGGACGAGTCTCAGCCCGCCGGTGATGGCGCGATTGAGACGCGGGAACCGCGGCACGACCGCCGGGTTGTGACGCACGGTCGTGTCCACTGCGAAGGAAGGATCCACGTCGAGAAAGCGAAAGATCTCGCGCATCGTCTCCGCCGGCCGTGCGACGAGGTCATCGAAGAGAATGACCTTGATCCGCTCGCGTGGGAAGCGATCGAAGTAGCGCCGCAGCCGCGGCGCGTAGAAGCTCGTTTCGAACGAGTAGCCGCCGGGCCGGAGGGCATCTTCGGGGGCGCGCAGCTCGCGCCCGTCGCGGCATAGGCCGAGGTAACTCGAATAGGCGCGGTCGACAGGATTTCGAAGCGAGACGATGAGCCGGACACCCGGGAGGTCGGAGTCGATTCGCTCGAGGCCGCGGATCGTGTTCAGGTACTTCGGCGACGCTTCTCCGATCGCGCGCTCGCCGTTCACGGCGGCGAAGAGACGCTCGTACGCCTCGCGCGAGCGGACCGCCGGAATGTCGATCTGCTCCTCGTCGCAGAAATGATTGGTCTCCTTGATCGGGCTCATGTAGACGTCCGGATGCTGCGCGAGGTACTCGTAGAGCGACGTAGTGCCGGCTTTCGCCGCGCCGATGATCAGGAAGTTGGGAAGGGTCATGAGTTGGATGTCCGTGTGCGTGCGCGGAGAAACTCCTCCACCTCGTCGACGCTTCGCGTGTTGAAGATCTGCTTCGGCGAGAGTCCGCCTTTCCGGGCGACCCACGTGCCGGTGACGACGGCGTTGTATTCGCTGATCGAGTGCGCGTCGGGATGGATGCTGAAGGTCACGCCGAAGTCGAGCGCGCGGCGGAGGTGACGCCAGTCGATGTCGAGCCGGTTCGGGTTGCCGTTGATCTCGATCATGATTCCGCGCGCGCCGGCCTTCTCGAAAATGCGCTCGTACTCGACGGTGTAGCCCTCGCGCGAGAGCAGCTTGCGGCCTGTCAGGTGGCCGATGAAGGTCACGTGCGGATCGTCGAGCGCGCGCAGCATGCGCTCGGTCATCGCGTCCTGCGTCATCCTGAAGTTCGAGTGAATCGAGGCGATGACGAAGTCGAATTTCGAGAGGATCTTCGAGCCGTAGTCGATCGAGCCGTCGGGGAGGATGTCCGCTTCCGTTCCGCGAAAGACGCGCATCGGCCGCACGCTCTTCTCATGCCTCGCGATCTCCGCCTGCTGCATCGCGAGCTGTTCCTCGGTGAGCCCTCCAGCGTAAAACGCGGCCTTCGAGTGATCGGAGATGCCGACGTACTCCCATCCGCGGTCGCGCGCGGCGGAGAGCATCTCCAGCACGGTGTTGCGGCCGTCGGACCACGTCGTGTGCACGTGGAACGTGCCGCGGATGTCGGAGAGCGCGACGAGCTTCGGGCGCTTCTTCACCTTCAGGTCGTCCGCGCTCTCGCGGCGTTCCGGTTCGACGTACGCGATCTTTGCCTTCGCGAAGACTTCCTTCTCCGTGCGCGCCTTCGGAATCCTGCCGAACGCTTCGACGAACTCGCGCGAGCCGGTGGTGCGCAGCATCTCGCCGCCGAAGTCGTTCGGCGCGACGAGGTGGAACAGCACATCGACTTCGCTGCGCACGACGCCCTTGTACGTGTTGTCGTCCAGTTGCTCGAAGTTCCCGACGAGACCGGCGAGCCTGCGCGCGACCGCGTCCGGTTTCTTCGTGGCCAGGACGAGGTTCACGTTGCGGATGACTTCGAGCCGGCGGCGCACGCTGCCGGAGATTTCCGCATCTTCGAGCTCGTCGATCTCCGCCAGCCGCTCGCGCAACGACTCGCCGGCTTCGATGCCGACCGGCAGCAGGAACTGCGACTCGCGCACCCGCGCGAACTCGATGCCTTTCAGAATCTGCTCGGCGGTTTTCGGTCCGAAGCCTTTCAGCTTCGCGAGCCGGCCCTCGCGCGCCGCTTCCTCCAGCGCGTCGAGAGAGCCGATGCCGAGCTCGGAGTGGAGCGCGCCGATTTTCCTGAGGCCGAGGTGAGGAACGCGGAGGAGCTCGAAGATGCCGGCGGGATATTGCGCGCGCAATTCCTCGAGATAGCTCGCCGAGCCTGTGCGGACGATCTCTTCGACGATCTGGCCTGTCCCTTTCCCGATGCCGGAAACGTCGTAGATCGCGCCGGACGCGACGAGCTGCGCGATGTCGTCATCGAGCCGCTCGATCGCGCGCGCGGCTTTTTCGAATGCGCGCGCGCGAAACGGCTTCGGATCGCTCAACTCGATGTAGTGCGCGATCTCGTCCAGGATCCGGGCAACGGTAAACTTGTCCACGGCGAGCAATCATGCAATCACACGACCGTTTGGTGGTAGCCCTCGATGTCTCGAAGCGCGACGACGTGCTCCGCCTCGTCGACCAGCTCCGCGGCGTTGCGGGGATGTTCAAGCTCGGCCTGCAGGCGTTCATCAGCAACGGGCCGCCGATCGTGCGCGAGGTCGTCGCCGGCGGCGAGCGGGTATTCCTCGATCTGAAGATTCACGACATCCCGAACACCGCGCAGCACGCCGTCGCCGAAGCCGCGTCCCTCGGCGCCTCGATCGCCACCGTGCACGCCGCCGGCGGCGAGGCAATGCTCCGCGCGTGCGTGCACGACTCGCTGCTCGTGCTCGCGGTCACCGTGCTGACGAGTCTCGATCGGGAGGAGCTGGAACGCATCGGTCTCACCGGCTCGCCGGTCGACAACGCGGTGCGGCTCGCGCGGCTCGCGCGCGGGGCGGGGCTGCGCGGCGTCGTGGCCTCGCCACAGGAGATCGAGACGATTCGCGCCGCCTGCGGCACCGACTTCGTGATCCTCACACCCGGCATCCGGCCGGCCGGTGCGGACGCGAGCGATCAGCGGCGGACGATGACGCCGCGCGAAGCGGTCGCCGCGGGTGCCGACTACATCGTCGTGGGTCGCCCCATCACGAGTGCGGCCGACCCGAGGTCGGCCGCACTGAGGATCGTGGACGAGATGAGCAGCTAGCCGGCACGGCCGGCAGCATGGTGTAGTGGAGGACAGGCAATCCTGCCTGTCCGGCCTTCAAGGACAGGCAGGATTGCCTGTCCTCCACTGTTTTCTGCCGCGCGGTCCCCCCTAGCGCACTGCGCGCCGCCGCGGCGTGACGCAGTTGTTCGGCGAGCCGGGGAAGAAGATCCGCTTGAACGCGAACTGGCGGCGGTTGCCCAGCGCGTCGGTGCCGATCGCGCGGAGGAGGTGCTCGCCTGCCGCGGTGCTGTCGAGATTCACATTGATGCGCCAGTTGAAAACGGGAGTGGACGACGACACGTTCGTGCGCAGCGGGCCGCCGACGGTGGCTGCGCCGAGGGACGTGTTGTCGAGGAACAGCTCGACGTTGACGATCTTCTGCGTGCCGGTCACCCAGCCGTGGATCTCGGCGCCGCGGCAGGTGAGGTAGTTGATCGAGTCGAGCTCGATGCGTCCCGTCACGATCGCGCACGCCCCCCACGACTGCATGCCGCTCTCCTCGCCGATCGTGTAGACGAACGGACCGACGGCGACGGGGTTGTACTTGATCTCGTCTTCGAAGGTCTGGGTCACGTCTTCATAGATCCGCTCCGCGGCGCCTTCGAAGAAGGGGACGGAGAAATCGAAGACGTCGAATGCAATCGTGCGCGCGGGCTTCAGCGTGATCGGATCGATCTCCTCGACGAGCGTGATGAAGCGCCCGTTCGCCTCGTCGTAGAACGGCTGGCGATTGAAACGGAGAGCGTTCGCGCGCTCGATGGTGAGATACGGCGCGATCGAGCGGAGGCGCGTGAGGTTGAAGAACGGCCGCAAGGGGTCGATGCGGAACGTGCGGAAAATCGTGTCGTCGCCCACGGCAAGGAAGTCCGCATGGTTGCTGACCAGCCACTTGCCGCCGATCGTCTGATTCACCTCGACGAGAATCGGCGAGGCGGGGTTCGACACGTTGTACGCCGCGACGGCGAAGTCGCTCAGCACGATGAGGAAGCCGAAGTTGAAGGCGATGTCGTTGAACCCGCGGTAGACCACCCGTTCGCGCGAGTCGATCTTCCCGACGAACGTCGGCGCGGAGATCGTGGTGATGCTGTAGATGTCGACCGTCGTGAAGCAGTGCCCGCCGGGGTTGATGTTGAAGCAGGGCATGTCCGTCGCCGGATAGAGGCCGGCGAGGCGCGTTCCGTTGACGGCGAGCCGGCGGTAGTGCAGGCCCGGTCTGCGCGTCACGAGGATCGGTGCGTTGCCGCCGGTGCGGACGTTGCGGAGATCGTAGATCTCGAGGCCGGCCTCACTGCTGATGAACAGGTAGCCGGCGGAGAAGGCGACGCCCGCCTCGGTCTCGCGACCCGCGAGCGAGCCGAGGAAATCTTCGCGCGCGAGCGAGAGATTGCCGACGTCGTTCGTGTTGTACGTCGCGAGAATGTTCCCGCGCAGCACGTGCACGAGGTTGCCGTTGCGGAACACGCCGTGGGGAGACGTGTCGAACTCCGTGGCGGCCGGCGTCGAGTCCACCAGCGAGAGCGGACACTCGCCAATGAAGTGGTCGGCGAACAGGAATGGAGCGGAGACGACGAATACGACAACCAGAGCGATCCGTGACCAAACGCGCATATAGCCTCCCAAAAACACACCCGCGACGCCCGGCGCCTGTCCTCCCGCGGAGTCGAAGGATCCCGCGCGCGAAGCGTCTCACGATACGCGGACACCGCGCGCCATCTTCGGCGCGGCCCCCGCTCCAAAGAGCAGTTCGAGTCTCGTCTGAACGCTAAGTGTGTCTCAAATCAGGGTTTTTTTGCAATATTGGGCGGCGGGGTCACGCGAGAGGGTGCGGTGTATCATGGAAACAAGATCCGCTGAAGTGTGTGTTTGGGGTGGTGGACTGATCGCATGCTCGAAGGCCACGTACTCGTACTGAACCGGGTGTTCCAGGCTGTGCAGATCACGTCGGTGCGCCGCGCGCTGACGCTTCTGTACAAGGGACAGGTGCGCGCGGTCGACTCCGAGTACCGCACCTACGACTTCGAGAACTGGGCGGACATCGCGGTGCAGCCGGACGATCACTACGTCCGCACGCCGAGCCGGAACATCCTCATCCCGCACGTGGTGCAGCTGCTGGTCTTCGACCGCCTCCCGCGGCAGGAAGTGAAGTTCTCGCGCGGGAACATCTACCTGCGCGACGCGAACCGCTGCCAGTACTGCGGCCGGAAGTTCTCCTCGTCCGAGCTCTCGCTCGACCACGTCGTCCCGATCTCGCGCGGCGGAAAGTCGACGTGGGAGAACGTCGTCTGCGCCTGCCTGCCGTGCAACGTGCGCAAGGGCAACAAGCTCCTGAGCGAGTCGGACATCCGCCTGATCCGTCATCCGCACCGCCCGAAGTGGCACCCGCTGCACCGGCTGCAGGGACGGACATATCCGGAGATCTGGAAGAACTTTCTGGATGAGGCGTACTGGAACGTGGAGCTCAGGCCGTAGCGGGCGCGCGGGATGGACTCGTCGTGAAGCGGGCGCGTTTTGCGCTCGCTTTCGTTTTTCGTGCACGGCCCGGGAAGTTCGAATTTCGAATGAAGAATTGAGAATGAAGAATCCCGCCCGCCCTACGAAGAACGGCGTCGGCGTCGTTCTCCGTCGGGTGGTCGTGTTTCTCAATTCTTAATTCTTCATTCGAAATTCGAACCTCCCGTGCCGTGCGCGCTGCCCGCGCGAAGCACGCTGTGCGCGCCCCTCACCACCCCCGCGCCCGTCCCCCCGCCCGACCAGGACCACTTCTTGCTAAGGCCTGCCCCGTGACGCTGGTCAACTCTATCTGCGCCGAGATCTCCGTCTTTCAGGGCGTCGGCGAGTCGACGGGAATCGTCGTCGAGCGCAGCGCGATCCGGGGGAAGAAGGGGCTGTGCAAGAGCATGCGCGACCTGGCCATCAAGTCGCGCGTTCTCGGCGACGGCTACTACTACATCCCCATCGATCTGTGGCCGAAGGCGAAGGAGCCGGTCGTGGTCCACAAGCACGACTGGACCGTGATCAGCTCCATTCCGCGCACCTCGCGCGCGCACAAGAAACGCGCCTCGAAGTAATCTCGACCGTGGTATGCGCCATGCAGTGGAGTCGCATTCATGAGAAAGATTCTCGTCGCTGTTTTCCTCGCCGCGACAGCGATCCCCGCCCTTGCGCAGAATGAAGAAGGCGGGCCCGTATCGCCCGCGGTCCTGAGCAATCCGAAAGGCTTCACCGCGGCCTATGTGATCGAGCCGTCCACGGGCCGCGTGCTCTTCGCGCAGAACGAGCATCAGGCGATGCCCACGGCATCGATGGCGAAGATGATGACGCTGCTCATCGTCATGGAAGAGATCCAGGCCGGCAATCTCCACTACGACACGCAGGTCACCGTCTCGCCTCGCGCCGCGTCGATGGGCGGCTCGCAGGTCTACCTGCGCGCGGCCTCGATCTGGCCGGTGAAGAATCTCCTCATCGCCACGATGGTGCATTCCGCGAACGACGCCGCGCATGCGCTCGCGGAGAAGATCGCCGGATCGGGCGAGTCGTTCGCCGATCTGATGAACCTGAAGGCGCAGGAGCTGAAGCTCGATCACAGCCGCTTCTACGATCCGCACGGCCTCCCTGCGAAGGACCCTTCGCGCAACGACGTGATGTGCGCCGTCGATCTCGCGATCCTCGGCAAGGAGCTGATGAAGCATCCCTTCATGCGCGCCCTCGCGGTGATTCCGGAGATGGAGTTTCGCAACGGAACGCTGGCGAGGATCTACAACCCGAATCGCCTGCTGCGCTTCTACGAAGGTGCGACCGGCATCAAGACGGGATACACGGTTCCGGCGGGCTTCTGCATTACCGCGTCGGCGAAGCGCAACGACATGGAGCTCATCGCGGTGGTGATGGGTGCGAAGACGTCGCGCGGCCCGGAGAGCTCGTTCGAGATCGCGGCGCGGCTGATGAACCAGGCCTTCGTGAGCTACAAGATGCTCACTCCGGTGAAGCAGGGCACGGTCGTCGGACAGGCGTCCGTGAACAAAGGCGCAGCGAAGGCGGTACCGGTGATGGCGGGCACGGACGTGAAGGCGCTCGTGAAACGCGGCGAGGAGCGCGGCGTGAAGGTCGCGTTCAACGGCGCCGCGGTCACCGCGCCGATCAAAAAGGGCCAGCGCATCGGCACGATCGTCGTACAGCGCGGCAACGAGACGCTCGCCAGAGTGCCCGCTGTCGCGGCGCAGGACGTGGCGAAAGAGCCGTGGTGGAAGGCGTTCCTGCCGTTCTGACGCAGGGGCGGGCTTCAGCCCGCCTTTAGCTCCTCTTGCGAGCGGCGCGGCACGCCGGCGAGGCTCGGCTTCGAGTCCCGGTTGCGCGCGCACCTTCTCGATTGGAATGCCGTGTCCAGCCTCGATGCTCCGTCGCGCGGCGTCCATGCGTGCAATGAAGCGGGGATCGTGTTCGAGCTGTAATCAAACCAATCCTCTTCATCTTCAACACATGCGTGGCCAGCCTTGTCATCCCGAGCGGGGGACGGCGCGCAGCGCCGCGCCTGAGAGGAAGAAACCTCTTGAGTGTGCAGGACTCATAGCAGTTTGCAAAGTACTGATCACGTGTGGTTTGCGGATTCGAGAAAATTGAGTTTCTTGGAAGCG
>DATLFB010000119.1:0-53960 GCA_035525285.1 Thermoanaerobaculia bacterium | reverse complement strand
GATGACAAGGCTGGCCACGCATGCTTTCAAGGTTGAACGTCCGCCAGGCAAAATGAGTCAAGTTTGCTCAACACAAAGCTGCGCGAGAACTTCATCTCTGCTTCACCGGCGCGTGCGCCGTTAACCCGCTCAGGATGACACGGTTTTCTGCCGCGCAGACTCCTGGCACCTCAGCAACTCCGCGTGTGCTAAGTTTCCCCCGCATGCTGAAGCGCCTCCTCATCCTCCTCGCCTTCGCCCTCTCCGCGCGCGCCGCCCAGAACGCCGACATCCTCATCACCGGCGGCACGGTCGTGACGATGGCGGGGCCGAACATCGAGCGCGGATCGGTCGTCATTCGCAACGGCGAGATCATCGACGTCGGTCCATCCGCCGGCATCGACGCGAAGTACCGCGCGAAGACGGTCATCCGGGCGGGCGGGATGGCGGTCGTGCCGGGATTCGTGAACGCGCACACGCACGTGCCGATGACGCTCTTCCGCGGCATCGCCGACGATCGCGAGCTGATGGACTGGCTCACGAACTTCATCTTTCCGGCCGAGGCGAAGAACGTGACGAGGGAGTTCGTGAAGTGGGGAACGCGGCTCGCCGCGGCGGAAATGATCCGCTCGGGCACCACCACCTTCTGCGACATGTACTACTTCGAGTCCGACATCGCGCGCGAGACGAAGGCCGCCGGTCTCCGCGGCGTCCTCGGCGAGACGATGATCGACTTCCCCGTTCCCGACAACAAAACATGGGACGAAGCGGTCGCCTACATCCGCAAGTTCGTGGGTGACTGGAAGAACGATCCGCTGATCACGCCCGCGCTCGCGCCGCACGCGCCGTACACCGTCTCGACCGACCACCTCAAACAGGTACGGGCGCTCGCGACGGAGCTCGGCGCGCCGATCCTCATTCACGTCTCCGAAACGAAGGACGAGCTGCGCCAGATCGCGGAGAAGTACAACGGCATGACGCCCGCCGCGTATCTCGACTCGATCGGCTTCCTCGGCGACGACGTGCACATCGCGCACGGCGTGTGGCTCACCGCGGACGAGATTCGCATGCTGGCCGCGAAGAAGGTCGGCGTCGCGCACTGTCCCGAGAGCAACATGATGCTCGCCTCCGGCGTCGCGCCCGTCGTCGACATGATCAAAGCCGGCGTCGAGCTCGGCCTCGGCACCGACGGTCCCGCCGGCTCGAACAACAACCTCGACATGATCGAGGAGATGGCCAGCGCCGCGCGGCTGCAGAAAGTGACGACGGGCGATCCGAAGGCGATCAGCGCGCGCGAGCTGCTGCGTCTCGCCACCATCGGCGGCGCGCAGGCCCTCGGCCTCGCCGACAAGATCGGCACGCTCGAAAAAGGCAAGCGCGCGGACATCGCCATCGTCGATCTGCATCAGGCGAAGACGCAGCCCGTGTACTCCGTCGAGTCTGCAATCGTCTACGCGGCCTCGGGGAGCTCGGTCGTGACGACCATCTGCGACGGCAAAATCCTCATGCGCCGCGGCAAAGTGCTCACCGTGAATGAGCGTGAGACGCTGGCGAAGGCGAAGGAGATTCGCGATCAGGTGCTGGCGAGTCTGAAGGAGTGATCCGCCGCCTCCTCCCGCTGCTCGCGCTTCTCGGATGCGTGCAGCCTTCCGGTCACACAGAGTCGGCGCCGCCACCGCCGAGGAGGGCGGACGTCCCGTCCGCCTCCGCCCAGGGCGGACGGGACGTCCGCCCTCCTTTCCTCGCCACCGGCACTGCACAGAGAGTCGTGCTCCTCTCGTTCGACGGCCTCGGCGCCGGCGCGCTCGCGTCGCAGACGACCCTTCCCGCCTTCGCGCGCATGACGAGTGAAGGCGCATCGACGCGCGTGATCCCGGTGAATCCGACCGTGACCTCGTCGACGCACGTGTCGATCCTCACCGGTGCACAGCCCGATGTGCATGGCATCATCGCCAATCGCTTTCATGTTCCGGGCACGCCGCCCGATTCGACCGCACGCGGACTCGAAACGGAAATCGACGCCGAGACGATCGTCGAAGCCGCGCGCCGGCAGGGAAAGCGCGTCGGGACCGTGCCTTTCCCCACCGTCGATGGACGCTCGCCGCGAAGGCGCGGCGATTTCGGGTTCGCGTACTCGAGCTCCGTCACCAGCGGGCGCATCATCCGGCTCACGCGCACGGATTTTCATCGCGAGTGGGTCCCGCCGACGTGGACACAGCGGCCGGCGCGGCGCACGTCGTACAGTCCGATCATGCGCGCGCGCATCGAATGGAGCATCACGCAGCGCATGCGCAACGACGTCGACGTCGTCGCCTACGACACGACCAACGACGCCGCGGCGAACTACGATCTCTTCATCATCGAAACCGACGAGCGAGAGATCGCACCCGACGCCCGCGGCTGGTTCGCGCTGTCCGCGCAGAGAACGGAAGGCCTGTACGGCTCGTGGTCGAAGATCCTGCGAGCGGATGCGTCGCTCGGGGTCGCACTCTACTGGGGTCCGATTACGCGCACCGACGCGTGGCCGGCGTCGTTCCAGCAAATGCTCGATGCGGAGATCGGATTCTGGCCCGGCGCGCCGGACGAGCGCGGCGAGATCGACGTCACGACGTTCATCGAGCAGACCGATCGCCTGGCCGCCTTCCTCAGGCACGCGCAGACGCTCGCCATCCGGCGCATGCCGTTCGACCTCCTCCTCGCCTATCACCCCGCGATCGATTCGACGGGCCACAACTATCTCGGCGTGTCGGAAGAAGCGATTCGCGCCGCGTACGCGAACGCCGATCGCGGAGTCGCCGCGATCGCCGCGGCGCTCGATCTCTCCCGCGACGCGTTCCTCGTCACCGGCGATCACGGACTCTCGCGGATCGACACCGAGGTGCGGATGAACCGGCTGCTCGCGGACCGCGGCTTCGCGCCGCGATGGCGCGCGTACGCGTCGGGGAGCATCGCGCATCTGTACCGCTTCGAGGGAGCGGATGACGCGGATGCGCTCGTCGCGATGCTGAAAAATATAGCGACCGTGAACGTAGCGACCGGCTTCAGCCGGTCGTCCGAAGGGCCGGCTGAAGCCGGCCCCTACGTTTTCGAGCGCGTGACGAAGAAAGAAGCGAATGCCCATCGCAACAGCGGCGACGTCATTGCCTACGCGCATCCGAACGTCACGCTCACACCTTCGAGCGACGCGCCGGCGGTGGTGAAGCCGGAGAACACGGCGCATCACGGCGCGCTCAACACGCATCGCGAGCTGCACACGCTGCTTCTCGCGCGCGGTGCAGGCGTGCCTCGCACGTTCCCTGCGGAGATCTCGCAGACGCGGATTGCCCGCTTCGTCGCGCAGTTGCTGGGCATGCAGCCTCCCGCATCGGCCGAATGATGATGAAACGGGTCGCACGGGAAGCCGCCGTCTTCGCGTTCTATCTCGCGCTCGCGATCGCGATGACGTGGCCGCTCGCGCGGCAGCTCTCCACCGCCCTCTCCGACCTCGGCGATCCGATTCTCAACGCGTGGATTCTCGACTGGGCCGGCCACGCGCTCACGCACGCGCTGCTCGACTTGTACGACACGCCGATCTATTACCCCGGGCGCTACTCGCTCGCCTACAGCGAGAACCTGATCGGCATCGCGCTGGCCGTGCTTCCGTTTCACCTCGCCGGTCTCTCTCCGATCACCGTCTACAACATCGCCATGCTCCTCGGCTTCGCGTTGTCCGGCTACGGCGCGTTCGTGCTCGCGCGACTGATCACCGGCTCCGCCGCGGCCTCGCTCGTCGCCGGCGTCGTGTTCGCGTTCGTGCCGTACAAGTTCGATCACCTCTCGCATCTGCAGATCATCTGGAGCGGCTGGATCCCGCTCCTCCTGGCCGCGGTGCTCGCCTACTGGCGGCGTCCGAGCGCGAAGGCCGCGGCATGCATCGCCGCCGCGTTCGTGATGAACGGCCTCTCCAACGTGCACTTCTTTCTCTTCGGCTCGCTGACCGCCGTTCTGACGATCGCGTTGCTATCGATCGTCGATGCGCGCCGCGGCCGCCGCTTCTGGGCCACGCTCGCTGCATCGTTCGTCATCGGCGGCCTCGTGCTGCTGCCGTTTCTGCTGCCGTACCGGATCGTGTCGAAGGAATACGGCATGCGCCGCACCGAAGGCGAGGCGCGCAGCGGCTCGGCGACACCGAGTGCATGGCTGGTGACGACGCCGCGGAGTCTGATCTACGGCAAAGTCGGCGCGCCGGAGCTGCACCGGCATGAGATGCAGTTGTTTCCGGGGGTTTTTGCGATCCTGCTTGCGGTGTGGAGTGCGGCGACGCCAGTCGCCGCTGTCCGATCGCAAAGCGGCGACTGGCGTCGCCGCACTCCACACATGCTCGACGTCGGAATCGCGTTCCTCGCCATCGCAACCTGGCTCGGCATCATCACCGACCGCATCGAGTGGACGATCCTCGGTCGCCGCATCCTCTCCTTCGACAGCGCCGACATCCCCGCGACGCTGCTCGTCATCCTCCTCGTGATCCGGCAGCGTCACGCGCTGCGCGCGTTCGTCGCGCGATCGCGATTCACTCCCGAAGCGTGGACCGCCGCGGCGTGGATCATCATCGGCGTCCTCGGCTCGTTCGGGATGAACGCGTTCTTCCACGCGTTTCTCCATCACCGCATCGGAGTCTTTCAGGCCGTCCGCGCGCCGGTGCGATGGGCGATCATCGCGTACATCGGTCTCGCGGTCTGGGCGGCGATCGGAGCGCTCGCACTGATGCGCGATCGGAAGCGGCTCGCGATTCCGCTCGTCGCGCTCGCGGCGCTCGATCTCTGGCCCACGCCGCGCTACGAGCACGCGGTGCCCGCCGTCGCGCCGGTGTACCGCTGGCTCGGACACGAGCGCATCGCGCCGCTCCTCGAGCTGCCGATGGCCGGCGGACAGGAGTTCGCCTTCCTCCTCGGCTCCGCCCATCATCGCCTCCCGCAGTTCAACGGCACGATTGCCCACTTCGGCCCGCCGCTGCAGGCGAAGCTACGCACGAAGACCGACGCGCTCGAATACGACGATGAGCTCCTCGCATTGCTCGAGCAGAACGGCTGCAAGCTGATCGTCGTGCACGTCCACGCCCTCGGCGACCACAGCGCGCGCGTTCGCGCCTGGCTCGCACAGCATCTCGCCGGCGGACGGCTCGCGTCCATGCGCAGCTTCGATCACGACATCGGCGGCGACTTCGTCTTCGCGGTGACGCGCAACCTCCGCTCGTTCGCGCGCGAGCCGGAGGCCCCGGACGCCGCGGGCCACGTCCCGCAACAGAAACTGGCGCGCATGCTCGCGGGACAGACGACGCACAGCGAGGCGATCATGGCGCGCGTGGAGTCGCCGCAATACGGGGAGCTCGTGCGCGGACCGCTGCGCGTGCGCGGCTGGGCGCTCTCGCCCTTCACGATCACGCGCGTGACGGTGCTGATCGACAACGAGAACGTGCGCATCGATGTGCCGCTCACCGACAAGCGGCCGGACGTCAAGCGCGACTTCCACTGGTACTACTTCACGCCGGTTCCCGGATTCGAGATCGTGATTCCCGAGCGTCCGCGGGGTGTGCCGCGGTCGACGAACGTGCAGATCGAGATCGAGGACGAAGGGAAGCGCGTGATGCGTACGCCGGACGTCGTCATCGACTGGGAGCGCGCGCCATGAAACGAGAAACAGGCGCATTCGCGTTTTTCCTCGTGCTCGCCATCGCGCTCACGTGGCCGCTCGTGCTGCACCTCGACACGGCGGTCCCCGATCGCGGCGATCCGCTCTTCGTCGCGTTCGTCCTCGACTGGGTCTGCCACGCGCTCACGCACGCGCCGCTCGAGCTCTACAACCCTCCGATCTTCCACCCCGGCCTCTATCCGCTCGCCTACAGCGAGAACATGATCGCGATCGCGCTCGTCGTCCTCCCGCTCCATCTCCTCGGCGTCGCGGTGCTGACGAAATACAACATCGCCCTCCTCCTCGGCCTCGCGTTCGCCGGCTACGGCGCATGGGTGCTCGCGCGCGTCGTCACGCGCAACAACGTCGCGTCGCTCATCGCGGGGATCTTCTTCGCCTTCGGCTCCTTCAAGATCGCGCACATCCAGCACGCGCACATCATCTGGAGCGGCTGGCTTCCGCTGATCCTCGCCGCGCTGCTCATCTACTGGAGGCGCGGCGAGAAAAAGCATGCCGCGATGCTCGCCGCGGCGTTCGTGATGAACGGGCTGACGAACGTCTACTGGCTGCTCTTCGGCGGAGTCGCGCTGCTTGCCGCGATCGGGGTCCTCGCGATCGCGGATCCGCGCCGCGAGCGCGTGTTCTGGACGCGCCTGTTCGTTGCGCTCTTCGTCGCGGGACTCGTGCTTCTCCCGTTCCTGCTTCCGTATCAGGCAGTCGCAAACGAGTACGGAGTGCGGCGCACGACCGGCGAAGCGAGCGCGGGATCGGCGTCGTGGATCTCGTGGCTCGTGCCGTCGTCGCGCAGCGCGATCTACGGAGATCTCGCGGACCCCGCACTGCATCTCGACGAACGCGAGCTGTTCCCGGGCGTGCTGATTCTCTTTCTCGCGATCTACGCACTTTGTACTCGACCGAACGTAGCGACCGGCTTCAGCCGGTCGTCCCCCGGGCCGGCTAAAGCCGGCCCCTACGTTGTCGTCGCAATCATTGTCTTCGCAATCCTCACGTGGCTGACGGTCGTGCACGATCGCATCACGATCGGACGCTTCTCGTTCGCCGGCTCCGACGTTCCCGCGATGATTCTCGTCGCGCTCCTCATCGCGCTCTTCATGCCGCGCTTACGCGCTGCGGCACGCACATCGCGTTTCACGCCCGAAGAACTGGCGGCCGCGGTGTGGATCGTCGCCGGCTTCATCGCCTCGCTCGGCTGGAACGCGTTTCTCCATCCGTTTCTGTTTCGCGTGATCGAAGCCTTCCGCGCGACGCGCACGCCCGCGCGGTGGGCGGTGATCGTTTACGCAGGACTCGCCGTTTGGGCGGCCATGGGAGCAGCCGCACTGCTCGAGCGGACGAAGCGACGCCGGGCGATGGCCGCGCTGCTGCTCGTGCTCGCCGTCGTCGAGGTGTGGCCGAAGCTCAAGTGGGTTCACGTCGACGCATCGCCCGCGCCGGTGTATCGCTGGCTCGCGAAGGAACGTCCCGGCGCCGTCGTCGAGCTGCCGATGCTCGCGGAGGGTGTGCCGTTCGAATATCTGATCGCATCGACGATGCATCGCGTGCCGCTCATCAACGGCACGTCCGGCTGGGAGCCGCCGTCACACCAGTTTCTCCGCGAGAAGGAAACGAAGCTCGAGTACGACGACGCGTTCCTGCGCGCGCTGATCGAAAACGGCTGCACGACGGTCATCGTCCACGAAGCGCGCATGACGCCGGAGCAGCGAAGCGCCGTCGCGCCGCTGCTCGCGAGACTCGAGCCGCTGCAGCGCTTCGGCAGCGACGCCGTCTTCAGAATTCCTCGAGCACCTGCGGGAAACGCCAGCGCGCCTCGCGAATCTCCTCCTCGATGACCTCGCGCGGCTCCGCGTCCGCGAGCTGCGGCACGTCCCAGTTCGCGAGCCACATCGGGCTCACGTACGGCAGCACGGCGAGATGCTCCACGCGATGCGGCAGGCCCAGAGCGGCGAAGCGCTCGTTGAGATACGCGACGACGTCCTTCGACGTGGGAATGCTCATCGCTTCCCCTTCGTGTGCGGAGGCTCAGGCGGCGCGACGCTGAGATCGCGCACCTCGATCGTACTGCGATCGCAGAGGATCGCAGCGCGCTCGATGCAGTTCTGCAGCTCGCGGATGTTGCCCGGCCAGTCGTACTGACGCAGCACGGCGCGCGCCTCCTCGGTGACGCGCAATCCCGGCCGCGGCAGCTCGCGCGCGAAGCGCTGCACGAAAAAGTCGGTGAGCGCGGCGATGTCGTCGCGCCGCTCGCGCAGCGGCGGAACCGTCACCGGAAAGACATTCACGCGGAAGAAGAGATCCTCACGGAAGGCGTTGTTCTTCACCTGCGCCTCGAGATCCTGATTCGTCGCGCAGATGATGCGCACGTCGACGTCGATCGACACCGTGCCGCCGATGCGCTCGAACCGCCGCTCCTGCAGCACGCGCAGAATCTTCGACTGCACGCCGAATCCAAGCTCGCCGATCTCGTCGAGAAAAATCGTCCCCGTGTCGGCGAGCTCGAATTTGCCGAGCTGACGTGCCGACGCGCCGGTGAACGCGCCCTTCTCGTGGCCGAACAATTCGTTTTCAATGAGCGTGTCGGGAATCGCCGCGCAGTTGATGGCAACGAACGGCCGGGCGCGCCGCGGCGAGAGTTGATGGATCGCACGCGCGAAGAGCTCCTTTCCCGTTCCCGACTCGCCCTGCAGCAGCACCGTCGAGTCGGTCGGCGCGACGCGCTGGATCGCCTGCGACACCGCCACGATCGGCGCGGAGTCTCCGATGATCGCCGGCAGCCGGTACTGCTTCTGAAACTCGTCCTTCAGCAGGAGATTCTCGTACCGCAGCTCGCGATGCTCGCGGCAGCGGCGCAGCAGCAGCGAGAGATGATCGACGTCGATCGGCTTCTGGATGAAGTCGTATGCGCCGAGCTTCATCGCCTCGACCGCGTTCTCGATCGTGCCGAAGGCGGTCATCACGATCACCGGACAATCGGGATCGCTTTCCTTCGCCTGCCGCAGCACCGCGATCCCATCCGCTCCCGGCAGCCGCAGGTCCGTGAGCACCGCCACGTACCTCCGCCCCTCGGCCAGCCAGCGGATCGCCGCGCTTCCCGTCGCCGCGACCTCGGCCTCGAATCCTTCGGCAGCCACGCTCTCGCGAAGCATGTTCGCGAGAGATTCCTTGTCCTCGACGATGAGAAGGCGTTTCATGATGGATGAAGGCAGAAGGCAGAAGGCAGAAGGCAGAAGTGAGAAATGAGCGCACCCTGCGTTCTCACTTCTGCCTTCTGCCTTCTGCCTTCTGCCTTCATTCTCACAGCCCAAAATACGCGCGAATCCTGGACAACACCGTTCCTCGCTCCATCACCTTGTCGGAGATCGCGCCGGCCAGCCGCTTCACTGCTGCTCGCTCCGCCGCGCGCGGGTGATGCGCAGCAGATCGCGTATCCCCACGATCAGATGAACCACTCCGAACCCCGACACGAATCCGCGCACGTACGGATTATCCGCCCACATCCCCACGGCCACGCTGTTGTGCAGCCAGGGATTGAGCGTCCAGACCCGCGTCCACGGCACGATGGTGAAGAAGATCCCCGCCTCGAGGCAGTAGAGGGTGAAGAAAAGGGGAACAGTCATCCGGCGGCGCGATTGTAATGGAGGGCGGACTTCCAGTCCGCCAGGCAAAAAGGGCGGGCTGAAAGCCCGCCCTCCAGCGATGCGTGAGGATTGGGATCAGAGATCGCGTTTGATTTTGCCGCCGCTCTCGCGGTTGCCACCCGAGCTCTTGCTCGAGCCGGAGTTGTTGCTCGAGCGCGAGCTTCCACCGCTGTCGCTCTGCGGGCGCGACGGGCGATCGACGGAGCCGCCGCTGCTGCTGCTGCCGCTGTCGCGGCTTCCGCTGTCCCGGCTTCCACGATCGCGGGTCGTGCTGCCGCCGCTGTCTCGCGGCGGCGCGGATTCGCGAGTCGTTTCGCGAGGCTTCGAGTCGCTGCCGCTGTCGCGCTCGCGCGGCACGATGCGCGCGCCGCCGATGCGATCGATCACGCGGCGCGGCACATCGCCGCTGCCGCGGCTCGGCGTCTCGTCCGATGAACTGGCGGACGGCGGAGGCGTGGACGCGGACGGCTCATCGCCGCTGCGCACGCGGCGCCGCCACGAGTCGCTGCTGCCGCCGCTGCGCGGCGTTTCCGGCGCGGGCGCCGGCGAAGTCGTCGATGAAGGCGGCGCCGCGGAGGGACGATCGATGCGATCGCGCCACGCACCGCGCGAATTGCCGGAGCCGGAGGCATCGCGCTCGGGCGCGGGCTCGCTGCCGATCACCCGACCTCCGCCGCGGTTGATGCGTCCTTCGTTTGCCTCGGGACGCGTGCCGGCGCCGATCGGCGCAACGCTGCCGCTGCCGATGGGAGCCACGCTTCCGCGTCCGATGGGCGCAAGGCTGCCGCTGCCGATCGGTGCGACCGAGCCGCCGCCGATATTGCGGGGATTCGAAGAGCCGGCGTTCGCAGGCGCGCTGCCGCTTCCGCGGACGATGCGATCGCGCACGTTGGCGGCGACCTGCCCGTCGCGGCGGAAGAACGGAGTCAGATCCGCGGGGGTGCCCGCCTCGATGCCGGCGTCGCTGCCGAGTCCGCGGCGGCGGATCGACTCCGCCGGATCGCGCAGCTGCTCACGCGTGAAGCGCGAAGGACCACCCGCGATCGTGGCGAAGCCGCTGTTGTCGCGCGTCAGACGGCCCTTGATCGCGTCGGTCGTGAGCGCGGCTCGATCGATGCGGCCGGAGACGATCGTGTTCGAGTCGACGAACGTCCAGGGACGCAGGTCCATGTCCGACACGCGCACGCGGCCGTAGAAGCCCGCGCCGAAACGCGCGCCGTGATGGCGATAGGGTCGATACGCCCAGTTGTAGTAGCCGCGATGGCAATCCCACCATCCCGAGGGAGCCCAGCCGACGTAGCTCGGGCCGTACCACCAGTACACCCATGCGGGCGAGTAGCCGGAGCCGGGCACCCAGAACCAGCCCTGGAAGGGGTCGTGCGCCCAACGCCCGTAGTGATACGTGCCCCAGCTCCACGGATCGTACGAGACCCACGTGAGGCATCCGCGACGGTGCGACCAGTAGCCGTTGTAGTACGGACGCCAGCCGACGGAAACGTACGGGCGCCATCCCCAGCCGATGCCGGTGGCGAAGACCCATCGCCCGTGATCGTCGAGATCGCTGTTCCAGTGCGACAGGCGGCGATCCATGTATTTGCTCGTATAGCTGCCGGCGCGCTCGGCGCGTTTCAGGAACCAGCGCTCGAAGTCGTCCGCGGAGGTGCGCTGATCGCCGACGAGATCGAACACGCCGCGATCGTCGACCGACGCGGCGTCGCCCGCGCGCAACCGCGTCGAGCGCGCCGGCGTGCGCACTTCGATCGATCCTTCGAACACCGTCACGCGGTCGCGGCCGCGCGAGTCGCTCTCGACCGAGTAGATCGATTCGTGGTTGGCCACGTAGCTCGCGTTGTCGGTGTCGAGGCGCACATGATCGCGGCCGATGTCCGTTCGCTGCACGGCGACCTTGCCGTAGCGCAGCTCGGCGACGGTCTCGTTGTCCTCGCCTTCGTAGGCGTCGAGGATCGAGCGAAAGCGGATCGCGCTCGCGCGATCGATGCCGATGATGTTGCCGTCGGAGAGATGCACTTCCGCGCGCCCGCGGCGTGCGGTGACGACTTCATCGCCCGGATACACCGGGAGATTGCGGTGCGCCTCGATGTCCTTGCCGTCTTCGGCGGAGCGGACGACCGTGCCACCCTCGTCGTACGAGATGTACGACTGATGCCGCTCGCGCTCTTCGGCGGCGGAGAGAGGCAGCGCGATTGCGGCGGTGAGCAGCGTGAGCAGAATCGCTTTTTTCATGGCGGGTCAATCTCCTGCAACTGCTCGTGCTCGATTGCGGCGCACATGCCACGCTACGGCTGAGTATTCCGCGAGTGTTTTCAATGCTTTGCGTGCCGGGGTCGCCTGGCTGTTGTCCTCAATCATGGAAGAGGGCGTCCGAAAAGGAGGGCGGACGTCTCGTCCGCCCTCCCAAAGAGGCGGACGGGACGTCCGCCCTCCTACGTCCCGTACTTCAGGCGTGTCGCGAGGACGTCGGGCAGTCCGGCCTTCAGAATCGAAGACTGCGCCTTGTGCACGTCGTACGCGACGCGGAAAAACTGCGCGGTGCGCTTCACGGAGTCGAAGATCACGAACGACGCGCTCGGATTCCGGTCGCGCGGCTGGCCCACCGATCCCGGATTGATCAGATAGCGCTCGTTCGGCGCGAGCTTCACCGTCGCGTCGCCGCGCACGGCGAAGCCCTTGATGTTGCGATCCTCGTCGATCGAGAACACGGCCGGGAGATGCGTGTGTCCGAAGAGAATCACCGGGGCCTCGAAGAGCACCAGCACCTGCGCGGCGTGATGCACGTTGAACACGTACTCGTCTTCGTCGTACGGCGAGCCGTGGCAGAGCAGCACGTCGCCGGCCTTCGTCGGCCCGACCGTGAGGTCGCGCAGGAACCGGCGATTCGGCGCGCTGAGATGATCGCGCGTCCAGAGCGCGGCCGCTTTCGCCGCGTGATTGAAGCCGCTCGCGTCGTCGAGGCCCGAGGCGACGCGGTCGTGATTGCCGCGGATGTAGAACTTGCGTCCGCGCATCGTGCGCATCGTGTCGAGGACCTGATTCGGCTGCGCGCCGTAGCCGACGAAGTCGCCGAGGCAGACGACGGTGTCGAATTTCTTGCGGCGGACGTGCTGCATCACCGCGCGCAGCGCTTCGGCGTTCGAATGCAGATCGCTGACGACGAGCGCCCTCACGCGCGCCTCCACGCCGTCTTGCGCGCGGAGTCGAGCACGCTCTTCGGCAGCTCGAGAAGCAGGCGCTCCACGATCTCCACCGGCGTCTCTTCCTCGCGGACTTCGATCGTCAGATCGGACATGCGGTAGTAGCGGATGCGGCTCGCGAACAGCTCATGCGTCGCGAGATCGTCGCGAAAGAGGGGACGCTCGGCCGACTTCGTTCCCACGCGCGTCCGCAGGATCGCATACGGCGCCGACAGATACACCGACAGCCCCTCGGACTGAATGAACTGAATGTTCTCGTCGAATGTGAACGTCCCGCCGCCCGTCGCGACGACGGCGCTCTCGAGGTGTTTCGTCGAGCGGAGCATGTCGCGCTCGCGCTTGCGGAAGTACGGCTCGCCGTGCTGGGCGAAGATGTCCTTGATGGACATCTTCTCGGCGGACTCGATGAGCTCATCGAGATCGAAAAACGGCGCGTCGATCCGCGCCGCGAGCTCGCGGCCGATCGTCGTTTTGCCGGAGCCCATGAATCCGACGAGATAAATCTTCATGCTGGAGGAGAAGGAAGGGTAGCACGTGTGCCCGTGAGAGCCCCTCACCCGGCGCTGCGCGCCACCCTCTCCCCGCTGAAGCGGGGCGAGGGGACCGATCACAGCGAGAATTTGTCCATGAACCGCGTCGAGATCTCCCCGCGGATGAACTGATCGTTGTTCAGAATCGCGCGGTGGAGCGGAAGGCTCGTTTTCACGCCTTCGAGCACGAACTGCTCGAGCGCGCGCCGCCCGCGTGCCAGAGTCTCGGTGCGGTCCTTGCCGCGTACGATGAGCTTCGCGAGCAGCGAGTCGTAGTGCGGCGGGATCACGTAATCGCGGTAGATGTGCGTATCGATGCGGACGCCGGGGCCTCCGGGGAGATGCAGCTCGCGGATCTTTCCGGGGTTCGGCGCGAACGTGACCGGGTCCTCGGCGTTCACGCGGAACTCCATCGCGTGTCCGCGCAGGCGGAACTCGCCGTTCGGAATCGACAGCGGCTCGCCCGCCGCGACGCGGATCTGTTCCTTCACCAGATCGATGCCCGTCACCTCTTCGGTCACGGGGTGCTCGACCTGGATGCGCGTGTTCATCTCCATGAAATAGAACTCGCCGTCCTGATAGAGAAACTCGATCGTGCCGGCGTTGACGTAGTTCACGCTCTGGCAGAGCCTCACCGCGGCCTCGCCCATCCGCGTTCGCGTCTCGTCATCGAGCGCGGGTGACGGCGACTCTTCGATCAGCTTCTGATGGCGGCGCTGGATCGAGCATTCGCGCTCGCCGAGGTGCACCACGCGGCCGTGCGTGTCGCCGAAGACCTGAATCTCGATGTGGCGCGGACGCTCGAGATACTTCTCGAGATAGACGTCCGCCACGCCGAACGCGCGCTCCGCTTCGCTGCGCGCGGTCTCGTACTGATTCTGCAGATCCGATTCTTCCCAGCAGATGCGCATCCCGCGTCCGCCGCCGCCCGCAGCGGCTTTGAGGATCACCGGAAAGCCGATTTCGCGCGCGACACCGGCCGCTTCGTCGACACTCGTCACCGCGCCGTCGCTGCCGGGGATGATCGGCACGCCCGCCTTCTTCGCGGTCTCGCGTGCGCGCGCCTTGTCGCCCATCAATCGAATCGCCTCGGGTGGCGGTCCGATGAACGTGAGCTGGCATTCGCTGACGATCTCTGCGAAGTGCGGATTCTCGGAGAGAAAGCCGTAGCCGGGATGAATCGCGTCGGCGCCGGAGATCTCCGCGGCGGCGATGATGCTGGAGATGCTCAGGTAGCTCTGCTTCGATGCGGCCGGCCCGATGCAGACGTCATCGTCGGCGTAGCGGACGTGCAGCGAGTCGCGGTCCGCCTCCGAATGCACGGCGACGGTCTTGAGGCCCATCTCCTTGCAGGCGGCGATGACGCGCAGGGCGATCTCCCCGCGATTGGCGATGAGGACTTTCGAGAACATGCTTTGCTAGTCCCCTCTCCCCGCTCGCGGGGAGAGGGCCAGGGCGAGGGGCAACTTGCGAAGCAGGACGAGGGAACCCCTCACCCTAACCCTCTCCCCGCTCGCGGGGAGAGGGGACTGGGGGGTGTGCGCGCACGTCATACCTTCACCGCGAAGAGCTTCTCGCCGTATTCGACCGGCTGTCCGTTCTGCGGATAGACCTGGGTGACGGTGCCCTCGACGTCGGATTCGATCTCGTTCATGAGCTTCATCGCCTCGATGATGCAAAGGACCTTCCCCTTGCTGATGCGATCGCCGGCGTTGACGAAGGGAGGCGCCTCGGGATTCGCGGAGCGGTAGAACGTGCCCACGATCGGCGAGGTGATGATGTGCATCCCCGCCTCTTCAGACCTGGGCGGCTCCGGAGCGACCGCCGGAAGCGCGGACATCGGGATTGCCGGAAGCATCGGCTTCTCCGATTTGTCGCCGGCGTAGGAGTAGACCTGCGGATGCGACGACTTTCCTTCGATGCGCAGCTTCGTTCCGGCCTGCTCGACCTCGACGCTGGCGATGCCGCGCTCGGCCACCTTGTCGATGAGCTCGAGGATTTCTTTGAAATTCAAGTTCGCTGACCTCTCAGACCAACTCGTCGCGAAGCAGATGTTTCGCCTTCGCCAGCTCGAACCGCGCGCGGCCGTAGTTGCCGTCGGGCCTCATGACGAGAAGGATGTAGTACTCGGGCGTGACCTCGGAGAGAAAGGTGATGTATCTCTCCGTGACGAGCGAGAACTGCAGGACTTCGCCCGTGTTGAGCTCCGTATTCGCATGGCGGATCGACTTGATGAAGCCGCCGAACTCGGCGCTGATCACGTCGAGCGGGACTTTTTCGTCGTTGATCGTCTCGACCGCGATTCCGTCGAGACCGATGAGGCTCACCGCCAGCACGCCTTCGATGCGATCGCGAAGACCCGCCAGCACCTCTCTAAACACGCCCCACCTCTTTCTTCGCGACTCTCGAAAGCCAGCCCTCGAGACGCGCGATCTTCGGCGCGGGCTGCACTTCCGGCTGCTCGGTCGGCTCGAACACATCCGCTTCTTCCGCGGGCGGCTCGGCCGCCGCAATCGGCGGAGCATCGATGACCGGCAACTCTTCGACCACCGGCGCCGGGACTTCCGCGATCTCGGGCGCCGCGGCGACATGCATGCCGGCCGGCGCTTCGATCTCCACGGCGGCGGCAGTGTACTCGCTCACCGGCTCCTCGAACGGACTCTCTTCATGCGCGAGACTCATCGGCTCCGCATCGCCCGTCGCGTCTTCGGCCGCCGATTCCTCGCCGCGCATCGTCGCGGCCTCGGAGAACGGCGGCATCGTGCGATCGAACGGAGACTCTTCTTCCATCGGCACGAGCGCGGGTGATTCCGCGACCGGCGGAGCTTCTTCCTCGACCGGCGGCTCTTCGACGGGATGCAGATCGCGATCGAGCGTCGCGATCATGGCCTCGAGCTCTTCATCCCCCGGCATCAGTGCATGCACGAGTTTGTACTTCTTGATCGCCTCGACTTTGTCACCGAGGCTCATGTAGGCGTCGGCGAGAAGCCGCGCGGCGACGACGTTCCCGGGATCGAGCTGCAGCGCTGTCGAGAGCGCGTCCACGGCTTCGTTGTCTTTCTTCAGCTCGCGCAACACGCGGCCGAGGCTCACCCAGGCCGACAGATAGGTCGCGTGAACTTCGAGCCCGGTGCGAAGGACCTGTTCCGCTTCCGTGGACTGGCCGGCCTTGCGCAGCTCTTCGGCGAGCGGATAGAAAAGACGGCTCTTCGGGTCCGTCTTCAGACGGAATCGAAGCTCTTCGATCTTTGCATTCGTCGCCGGTTGAGCCATCTCTCGGACCGTGAATTCTACCCGCACCAGACGCGAACCGCCCCGCGAGGGGGCGGTTCGGCATTCGGATCTGTCAGAGCGCTACGGTGGATCGGGGTCCGCCGTCGCCTGCAGGCAAACGGTAAGCGTCGGTGTGCTGCTCGAGTTGGTGTTGAACGTCGCCGTCGCTGTCTTCACCCCGACCGTCGACGGATTGAATGTCACCGTGAACGTCCGACTGCCGCCGGCGGGGATATTGTTCGCTGATGTCGGCGAGATGCCGAAATCGGCAGCGTCCGCACCGGTGATCGTGACGCTGGTGATGTTCAGCGGCTGCGCTTCGGTGTCGTTGGCGATCGTGATCGTATCCGTCGTCGGCGCGCCGGAAACCGTCGTGTTCGGCGGCGTCGCGCAGCCGCCAGCCGGATCGGTGATGATCGGCTGCGGCTCGGTCAGACATGGATTCGGTGTAGGCGGTTGCACGATGACGGTTCCCTGCGCGGTGCAGCCCGTGGACGAATTCGTGAACGTGATCGGCACTTCCGCCGCGGTAAACCTGACTCCCGGTTCTCCTCCGCCCGTGACGCAAGCCTCGGTCGGGAAGGTGAAGCCGGTCAGCGGGAGGGTGACGCTGAAATTCTGCGTCCCTGTACCGGTCGTGATCAGGCTCGGCGATGGGATGATCGTGCGGCCGATGATCGTGAATCGAATGCTGCCCTCGCCGAGGGGGCCAATCCCCGGATTGCGCACCGCGACGGTGATCGTCCCGCCCGGAGCAGCGGAGGTCACTGACGTGATCTCCGGCAGAATCGGGAGGTAGGTGAAATTCGTCTCATTGATCGAGTCGCCCCACGCGTCGAAATCGCCGTTCTCCGTATTGGTGACGAAGATACTGGGGATGGTACCCGGAGGCGCGCACGGCGATGGGGCCGCCGGAATGCCGACCGTGAGACGCGTTCCGGTCACACCGAGAACCTGCGCCAGCAGACCATTCACGGTTACCTGCAGCGGACCATCGAATCCCGTCCCGTCGATCACGATGTTCGTTCCGCCGGTTGCCGGAGCCACGAGCGGGTTCAACGTCGTGATCTGCATCTTGGCGATGTAGCGGAACGACTGGGGCGAGGTCGTACGCGTGTTCGAGCCCACATTGACCACGGAGACAGCGACCGGACCGGTGCAGCCTCCCGGCTGCGTGCAGCTGCCGTCGATGCTCGTCGCGCGCGCCTCGGGCGCGATCACGACGATCCTGCCGAAGTCCACTTCGACCACCTGCGATTCCGCGGCGCCGAAGAAGACCTGCACCGGCGCCTGGAATGCTTCGCCGGAGATCGTCACGCGCGTGCCGCCGTTGATCGGGCCGGACGTCGGTGACAGCGAATAGACGACCGGAGTGAGCGTCGTGTTGCGGAACGTGAATCCGCCCGCGACGGTATGCCGGATCTCGTTCGCGGTTCCGGCTTCGGTGATGACGATGACCGGCGCGTTGAGTTGCTGGCCCGCGCCGATGTTCACGGCCGGCGTCAGCACATCGATGAACGTGTCGGTCACGTTCGTGACGAACCCCTCGACCGGCACGACACCGCCGACATCGAAGAGCACCTTCACCGGCGCCTTGATGTTCCTGCCGGTGATGCGAATGAGCTCGCCGCCCTGCGGACGGCCCACCGTCGGTGAGAGCCCGGTGATCACGGGCAGCTTGTCGTCGGGACATCCGGGTGCGGGCGGCACGCACGGCTGTACGGCCCTGAACGTCACGTCGATGAAGCGAATGACGTTGTTGACGACCGCCGTCACGCGCGCGGTGCCGGGGGAGCTGTGCGTGAGGTTGACGGTGGCGACGCCGTTCGTGGTCGTGCGAATCACGGCCTGCGACGGCGGATTCGTATCGGTGAAGTTGCCGGCGCTCGTGCTGAACTCGATCGCGGTTCCGTTCGGAGCGGGCGCGCCGTTGATGGTGACGGTGGCCGTGACGGTGACCGTGGAGTCGATCACCGGTGAGGCGTTGGAGACCGTGAGCACGACGGTTGGCGTCGTCGACTGGCCGCCGCCGCCCCCGCCTCCGCCACCGGTGGGCGGTGCGGTGGGAGTCTCGCCTTTGCAGGCGGCGAGGATCACGACGATCATCGCCAGCAGCAGCGCGCTCCAGGATTTCCGCTCTCTTCTGTTGGTCATTTCAGAACCCCCGTTACCGTCTCACACCCACTCTCTCGGGACGAGAGCGCTAGTCACACCCACCGCAGTTGAAGCAGAAGTCGAGCGGGAAGCGCGTGGCGTCGTACACACGATCGCCGCCGAGCGTCTCGCCGAAGACTTCGACGATGACATCCATCTTGACGAGCGGCCTCCCGGTCACCGGATCGCGGCCGCCGTTCTGCGGCTGCAGCGCGGCAAAGGGAGCCTGCCCAACCGCATCTCCTTCGAGGATGACGAACTCCGGAAGCGACGCGCTTCCACCGGAGGCGATGATCGTATCCAGCGTCCGAACGAACGAGGCCGGCACCTGCGAGCCGCCGTCGGTGCGGATGTACGACACGCGGTAGCTGCTGAGGCGCACCTGATTGAACGTGCCGCCGGCCGATGCGTTCTTCGCAACGGCCTGGACCTTGACCTCGGCCGCGAAGCCGTCGCAGCCCGCGCCGCCTGCGAGATCGATCTGCGACATCAGTGGCACGCTCGTCACCAGCAGCGCGATGGGAGAACCGCTCTGCGTGTACTCGCCGCCACATCCCAGCATTGCCGTCGTCAGCACGGCAACGATCGAAATCATCCGGTGTCTCATGGTCGTCCTCGTCATGTGCAGCACCCTCCCTCGCCTCATCCCGCTCACGACGCGCGAACGATGCGCGGCGTGATGAAGATGAGCAACTCGTCATGCGACGTGTTGATGTCGTGCGACCGGAACAGCGCTCCGATCACCGGAATGTTGTGAACGAATGGCAGCCGCGTCTCGGCGTCGTTGTCGCGGGTCTGGAAGATGCCCGCGATCACCGCGGTCCCGCCGTCCCGCACCATCAGCCGCGTGCTCGCCTGGCGCGTGGTGAGCGGCGTGCCCGCGGCGCCGGCGATGCTGAGACCCGTCGCCGGCTCGTTCTTCTGGACCTGAATGTCCATGATGACCGTGCCGGCGTCGGTGATCTGCGGCGTGACGCTGAGGCTCAGCGTCGCGTCGAGGTACTGCACCGTCGTCGTGAAGTTGATGCGCGTCTGATACGGAATCTGGAAGCCGCTCGTGATCCTCGCGGCCTGATTGTCCTGCGTCGTCACACGCGGCGCGGAGACGACCTTGATGTAGCCCTGCGACTCCGCCGCGCTGAGCGCGAGATCGAGCGAGAACGCGCCGAGCACATCGAAGAAGGTGAAGCTCAACACGTTGTCGCCGACGCCGAATCCGAACGGACCGCCGCGGTATCCGACGCGGTTCGGGAACACGAGGCCCGTGCCCGTTCCGAGGGCCGGATCGAGATTGCCGTTGAAGCCCCAGTCGAAGCCCCACTGCTGCGAGAACGTGCGCGAGCTCTCCACGATGCGCGCCTCGATCGTCACCTGGCGCGTGGGGACATCCACCGTGCGAATGAGGTTCTGCATCGTCTGCAGGTAGCCGGGGATCTCGCTGACGATGATCTGATTCGTGCGCGCGTCGATGATGATGCGCGCGCGCGGCGACGCCAGATCGCGAAGCATTCCCGCCACTTCGCCCGCGCGAGCGTACGAGATCGGGAAGATCACCGTCGTCGTCGGAACGTTCAACCGCTCTTCTTCCGCGAGACGGCGCTGTGCTGCGGTCTCGGCTGCGATGCGCTCGACGCGGCCGATGCGCATCACGTTGCCCTCGAGCATCCACGTCAGACCGTTCTGGCGGAGGATGATGTCGAGGGCCTGATCCCACGGCACGTCGACGAAGTCGACGGTGACCGATCCGCCGACGTCGGGATCGATGGCCATGTTCAGGCCGGTCAGCTCGGCGAACGTGCGCAGCACGTCTTTCAGTTCGGCATTCTTGAGGTTCAGCGAGATCGGTTCGCCCGTGAAGACGCGCGGGCCGGTGCTCAGCGTGCGGGAGCCGGTGAGCGTCTGCGCGTTCATCAACGGAGCCGTTCCGATCGCAGGCTGCTCGAAGACGTTCTCCGTCTGGGGCAGCTGCGCGGGAGGGGCCTGGTCGAGCGGCGCGTTGATCACCCGCCGCGCGCCCTTCGACGCGGTCGCATCCTTGATCGGCACCTTCCACGAAGGCGCGTTCTCCGCGATCGCCGGCACCTGGGCCGGAATGTCCTGCGCCTTCGGCGCCGGCGGCGGCGTAGCGACCGGCTTCAGCCGGTCGGGCTCGGCGCGCCTGGGTGCAACTTCGGCAACGGTCTTCGGCGACGCGGCCTCGGCGGACTGGAGTCCGCCGCTACGTTCGCCGAACCTCACCCGCAGCGAGTCGCCGATCGGATCGATCCTGTACTCGGCCTTGCGCGTGAGGTCGATGACCACGCGCGCCACGGGCGGCGCCGACTGGAACTGCGCGGCGCGCACGCCTTTCACCACTTCATCGTCCACGGTGACGGCGTTCTTCGCCGCCGCGTTCTTCACTCCCTCGAGATCGATGACCAGCCGCGACGGATTCTCGAGGCGGAACGCCTTGTACGTCAGCGCGCCGTCTCCGGAGATGCGCACTTCCACCGATCCATTCGCGGCCGTCGCCGCGATCCCGCGCAGCATGCGCGCGCGCGGAAGGGGAATGTCTTCACTCTTCGCAACGGGCTCCACCACTTCGACGACCTGCGGCTCCACGTCGATCGTCTCCACGACCGGTTCTGCCGCGCGCGTCACCGCCGGCAGCACGTCCACTTCCGGCGCGCTCTCGATCGCGACCGCCGTCGCCGGAATCGTCACCACGACCGCTTTCTCGATCGCGGAAACCTCGGGATGCATGGTCTCGGACAGGCGGAAGGTCACCCGCGTCAGATGGCTGCCCATCTCCACGACGTCGTCGGCGGAGATCGAGACGACCGCGGGAGGAAGCGTGGTCTCGGGGATCGTCGCCGCCGCGTCGCGGCTCGTGTTCGTGAGATCGACGACGAACACGCCCGGTGAAGGACTGTAAGAGGTGTACGCGGGAGCAGCGCTGGTTCGCAGAACGACACGCGAGCCGTCGATCTCCACGCCCATCAGGGTCATCGCGCCCGGCACGGCGGCCGCGGCGGGGTTCTGCGCCTTCTTCCGGCCCCACAACCGCGCATCCGCGGCGGTCGCACCGATCAGGAGGACGCCGGCCATGACCAGGACCCGCTTGGCTCTTCTCATACTTCCGACCTTCACCATCTCGCCCTCCACTCGCCACTCCACTCCGCGCTCATCTGTTGCCCGCAGGAGACAGATCCTTCACCACCTCGCGGTACCGCTCGATGCGAGTCGGATCGTTGACTTCCTGCCGGAATACGACAGAGGTGGGGGTAATCCGGATGACCTCGCCGTCGAAGACTTTGTCGCCCACTTTGATCAGATACCCCTTGTTGTCGGGACCGTTGATCATCGCCTGCAGTCCTGCACGCGTGCGGAACACGCCCTGAAGTTTCATCTCATCGATGAGGAATCCCGGCACTCCGGGAGGCCGCTGCCCCGGCTCGAGCCTCGGCGTCGGGCCGATGAGCGAGCGGAACGGATCGCGGCGGCCCTGCGGGTCGTAGCGATAGGTATCCGTCGTGGTCGGCTCTTCGAGAATCTCCTCGAGCGTCTTCTGCACATCCGAGGGGGCGCCGGTGGCGGCCGTATCGGTCGCGGTCGTGCTGGTGGCAGGCGCCTGCGCCACCACCGACGCGACGGCGGCGACGACGAGCAGCAGCGAGAAAATGATGTTGGAAAGCTTCACGCGCGCCCCCTACCCGCCACCCGGCTTGGCGCCTTCCGGCGCCTTCGGTTCGATGTACACGAATGTCTTCGCGATGAATTGCGCAGTGATCGTCCTCGACTCCTGATTCGGCAGCGCGCGCAGGACGATGTTCTCGACGTTCATGATGCGCGAGAAGTTGCCGAGGCGATTGAAGAGAATCGCCAGGTCGTGATAGCGGCCGTCGAGCGAGATCGAGATCGGCCACTCCACGTACGGATCGCTCGATCCGAGATTGACCGCCGGGAACGACGTGCGGTGCAGCGTGAAGTCGCCCTGATCCACGAGCGACTTGACCTTCTTGATGATCTCCTCCGTGTTGCGCGTCGACGGCAGGATGCGGCGCAGCTTCTCGAGCTCGAGCTCGAGACGCTTCACCTCTTCGCGGAACTGCGGCAGCTTGCGCTCCGCCGCGCGGCCCTGCTGGATCTTCTCTTCGAGCGCGCTGATCTGCGTGTCCGCTTCCGCGATCTGGACCTTGATGCCCTTCACCAGGCCGTACTCCATCCCCGCCACCGCGGCCACGGCGAGAAGGAGTCCCAGGACCGCTGCCTGCCATTTCGGTACGTTTTCGAGTGTCAGCGCCATCGTCTGCTCCTACTGCGCCGCCGGCGCTGTGCCCCCAGGTGCTGCTCCCGCCGCGGGCGGCGGCTCAGGCGTTTTCGGCGCGTACGTGAACGCGAAGGTCATGTCGAAGGCGTACACGAGCGGCGCCGCGGAGACCTGCGCGACCGTGCCGACTGCCGGCTCTTCGAAGAACGGATCCCTCTTGATGTTCTCGATGAAGAGCGCGATGGCGTTGGGATTCAGACCGCGTCCGTTGAGCGAGATGCGGCCGGCGGTGATGTTCATGGCGTCGAGCCAGACCAGATCCGGCAGATCGCGGCTGATCTGGTCCATGATCCGGACCGGCCCCTTCTGGTTCTGCTTCAGCTGATTGATGAGATCGATGCGCTGCTGGAGGCTGTCCTTCCGGCGCTGATACTCCTCGACCTCACGAATGATCGCCTCGAGCTTCTGCGCTTCCTGCGTCTTCTGCTCGACGATGGCCTGCCGCTCCGACAGCTCGCGCTTGTACCAGTACCAGTAGCCCACCGCGGCGACGATGCCGATCAGCACGAGCACGCCGACGATGATGTTGTTCACGTTCGCGCCGGGCGCGGCGACGCCGGGGATGGAAGTCGTCACGAGCGCCGGCGCCGCGCCGGTCCCGCGGACCGCCCGCCCTTCCCGCACCAGATTGATCTTGATCAAGCGTCCCCCAACTTCCTTATGGCGAGGCCGACGGCGATGGCCATGCTCGGCGCGGTCTCGGCCAGCTCTTCGGGGTTGAACTGAGCTTCATCGACGGTGATCCTGCGAAAGGGATCCATGATCGACACCGGCATGCCGAACTTGTCGCGCAGAATCGCGTCGAGGTTCAGCACGCCCGAGCCGCCGCCGGCGAGAACGATCTCATCGACGCGCTCGGCACCCGAGGTCGCGGTGAAGAAGTCGAGCGTCTTGCGCAGCTCGCCCGCGAAATCCTCCGAGACCGAGTTGAGGATCGGGATGACCTGCTGAATCGTGTAGTCCGCCACCGGCTTGCCGCGCTTCAGCTCCTCGGCCTGCTCGAACGAGAGGCTGAGCTCGCGCTGAATCGCGTCCGTGTACTGATTGCCGCCGAAGGTGATGTCGCGCCAGAACATCGACACGCCGCCCGAGAGAACGTTCACGTTCGTCACCGACGCGCCGACGTTGCAGAGCGCGAGGACCTTCCCCTCTTCGAACTCGTAGTTGATCTCGTAGCAGTTCTGCAGCGCGAAGGCGTCGACGTCCACGAGCACCGGCACCTTCCCGGTCTGGCTGATCACCGACGTGTAGTCGTTGATCTTCTCCTTCTTCACGGCGACGAGGATCACGTCGATGTTGTCGCCCGAGCCCGGCGCCGTGAGGGGAACGTAGTCGAGGTTCACGTCGTTGATGTCGAACGGGATGTACTGCTCCGCTTCCCACTGGATGGACTCGGAGAGCTCCTCGGGCGACATCGCCGGAAGCGTGATCTTTTTGATGATGACGGAGTGGCCGGAGAGCGAGGTGGCGTAACTGGAATTCTTGACAGTTTGGTCCGTGTTCAGCCGCTGGATCGTCTCGACCACCATGGAGGAATCCATGATGGAACCGTCGACGATGGCCTCTGGGGAGAGGCGCTCGGAACCAAGCTTGACGAGAGAGTACGCCCCGCCCTTCTTCTCCTTCAGCTCGACGAGTTTGATCGCTGAGGAGCCGATATCAAGGCCGACGACATTTTTGCTCTTTGAGAAGAACACCGCTCACCCCTACCATCTCACCACTTCTCACAGGCACCAGGATGTAGAAAGGTGAAGCGAAATTACAACGTTTAATTTAACGTGTCAACTCTACAGGAATTAGATAAGTGGCACGGATACGCGCGTTTGCGCGCGATTCACGGTCGCGGCGGGTTGCGTCGGGCCGGGCCGGTGGTTAGAATCCACCCCTTTCTGTTTATTTGAGGGAGTCAACGATGGCGAAGATGTGCGAAGTCTGCGGCAAGGCGCCCGTGTTCGGAAACCGGGTCAGCCATGCGCACAATGTGTCCAGCCGCCGCTGGTTGCCGAACCTCCAGAACGTGCGCGTGATGGTGGGCTCGGCCGTGCGGCGCATGAAGGTCTGCACCCGCTGCATCCGCTCGGGCGCGATCAAAAAAGCAGCGCGGTAGCGGTGGAGGACAGGCAATCCTGCCTGTCAGGACAGGCGGGATCGCCTGTCCTCCACCATCCTCCCCACCTCCCACGCACACCCCCACGACACCGTGAATCCCGCGCCGCCGTGTCCGTAGTTGTGGATCAGCGGCGTTCCTGAGAGCTCGGTCCTTTCCAGCCGCACGCTCGGCCTCACGGGGCGGATCCCCTGCTTCACTCCGCGAATCTGTCCGTTCACCGCGGGCACTGCCGCGCGGCAGCGCGCGACGATCGCATCGACTTCCGACTCGGGCGGCGCGAGGGGCGAGTCGTATCCGCCGAGGATGCAGTCGCCGGTTCGCGGGATCACGTACATCAGCGGCTCGTCGGTGACGACCGCGCGTTCGATCGCGGGACGATCCGCGATCACCGCGATGCCGTAGCCGGGCACGAGCTCGTCGTCGCCGAACAACTCGCGCGCGCCGAACCCGGCGCAGTTCACGATCACGTCGTGATCGCGTGCGAAGCGTTCGAGCATCTCGCGCGTCAGCTCGCGCTGCACGACGTCGCCGCGAACGCGGCGGCGCAAGTACGGCAGATACCGCGTCGTGTCCATCAGCGGAACGCGGAACGTCTCGCCGTTCACATCGAAGTCGATCATCGACACGCCCGCGCCGGGCTCGCCCGTCAGCGCGATCAACGCCCCGCGCGTCTCTTCCGCCCATCGCTCCGCATGCTCCGACGCGATGTGATACGGAAACCAGATCGCGGCCGCCGCATGCGAAGTCGTGTCCTCGATCTCCTTCGCGAAGATCGTCACCTCGTGACCGGCCTCGGAGAGCACGACCCCGCACGTGAGCCCGGAAACGCCGGCACCGATGATCGCGATCCGCATGCCTCGCGCATCGTAGCGCTGACGCTACGCCCAAAGGACGCCGAGAAACACGCGCACTTTCGCCAGCAACTCGATCGCGTCCGCGATGCAGATCGCGGTGTCCGCCTCCGTCGCCGAAACGCCGGGCGCCGCGCTAAAGAAGGACGAGGCCGGATCTCGTGTAGTGAAGATACTAGTGGACCTTCAACCTTGAAAGCATGCGTTGCCAGCCTTGTCATCCCGAGCGTGAGCGAGGGACCTGGGCGGGCGGCGGCGCGACCCGCGGGCTTCGTGCCACCCTACCCCCGGGTCCCTCGCTCACGCTCGGGATGACAAGTCTTGGTACCTACGCTTTCAATGTTGAATGTCCACCAGCAAGTTGTTCATTCTGAAGAAGGACAAAATGACTTCATTAGAAGCCGCGCAGACGGCGAAGGATCCCCGGCAGGTACACGATCGTCGCGCAGATGCCGGGGATTCTTCGCCGTCTGCGCGGCTAAGGATGACACCGATTTGTGCACAAACTCCGATGCTAGAATGCCCGCACTTTTACAAGCGAGGGAGATGCGCATGACTGCAGTTCCGCAAGGTTCGGAAGGTCCCGTTCCGTTCACGTCGTACATCGCGCCGGGAACGATCCTGCGCGAGCTCACGCCGCGTGCGGTGATCGTCGGCACGGTCCTGGGCATGATCTTCGGCGCGTCGTCGCTCTACCTCGTGTTGAAGGTCGGCCTCACGGTGAGCGCGTCGATTCCGGTCGCGGTCATCTCCATCACGCTGTTCCGCATTCTCTCGAAGCTCGGCGCGCGCAACGCGACGATCCTCGAGAACAACATCGTGCAGACCGCCGGCTCCGCCGGTGAGTCGATCGCGTTCGGCGTCGGCGTGACGATGCCCGCGATCCTGATCCTCGGCTTCGATCTCGAGATCACGCGCGTGATGCTCGTCGCGATCCTCGGCGGCCTGCTGGGCATCCTGATGATGATTCCGCTGCGCCGCGCGCTCATCGTCGCGCAGCACGGCATCCTCAAGTATCCCGAGGGAACGGCGTGCGCCGAAGTGCTGAAGGCGGGAGCGAGCGACGAGTCGCGCGCCGCCGCATCGGAGGAAGCGAAACGGGAACAGGCAGCGCTGGGCGGCGCGGCGGTCGGGGCGAAGACGATCTTCACCGGCTTCGGCATCGGACTCGTCTACAAGACCGCGATGGTCGCATTCCGCGGCTGGAAGGACGCGCCGACGAAAGTGTTCGGCGGCCACTTCAACGCCGCATCGGTGTCCGTCGAAGTCTCGCCGGAGCTCCTCGGCGTCGGCTACATCATCGGACCGCGCATCGCCGCGATCATGTGCGCGGGCGGCGTGCTCGCCTACCTCGTGCTCATCCCGATGATCAAGTATTTCGGCTCGATGCTCACCGAGCCGCTCGCGCCGGCGACCACGCTCATTCGCGACATGGGACCGAGCGCGATCCGCAACGAGTACATCCTCTACATCGGCGCGGGCGCGGTGGCGGCGGGCGGCATCATCAGCGTGTTCCGCTCGCTGCCGGTCATCTGGCACGGCATTCGTGGCGGCCTTCGCGATCTCTCGGGCTCGAAGACGGTGGCGGAGACCGCGGCGACGCCGCGCACGGATCGCGACCTCTCGATGAAACTCGTGCTCATCGGGATCATCTCGCTGATCGTCGTGATCGCGTTCTCGAATCCGCTGTACGTCGGCGGGACGGGGATCGCGGCGCGCATCGTCGCGGCAATCCTGATCATCGTCTTCGGCTTCCTGTTCGTGACCGTGTCGTCGCGGCTCACCGGCGAGATCGGCTCCTCGTCGAATCCGATCTCCGGCATGACCGTGGCCACGCTGCTTCTGACGTGCCTCTGCTTCGTGATCCTCGGCTGGACCGGCAGCAATTACTTCGTGACCGCGCTTTCGATCGGTGCCGTGGTCTGCATCGCCTCATCGAACGGCGGCACGACCTCGCAGGATCTGAAAACCGGCTTCCTCGTCGGCGGCACGCCGAAGAGCCAGCAGATCGCGATTCTCATCGGCGCTCTCGCGTCCGCGCTGATTCTTGGACCGATCCTGCTCAGGCTGAACAACGCGTACGCGGTGTACGTGCCGGTCGGCACGCAGGGTACGACGGCGGGATCCGCGCAGCCGGGTGAAGTCGCCGATCCGAAGGACTATCACGGCAGGGAAACGGTCAAGGGCAAGACGTATACCGGTGCCGCCGATACGAAGGAATACAACGTCTGGTTCCGCCAGGATGCATCCGGCGGCAACGCGGAGAAGTACCTCGTCGACGACGGCGGCACGCCGGTCTACTACGTCGACCCCGGCATCAACGGCACGATTCGCGATCTGCCGAGCGGACATGCCGTGACGAAATTCGATGCGCCGAAGGCCACGCTGATGTCGTACATCATCAAAGGCATTCTCGGCGGCGAGCTGCCGTGGGGCCTGGTGCTCCTCGGCGTGATGATCGCGGTCGTGCTCGAGCTCTCGGGCATCCCGTCGCTCGCGTTCGCCGTCGGCGTGTATCTCCCGCTCTCCTCGTCGTCGCCGATTCTCGTCGGCGGCATCGTGCGCTGGGGAGTCGACAAGTGGATCGCGAAGAAGCACGCGGGCAAGAGCCTCACCGCGGAGCAGCTCGTCGCGGAAGGCGACAAGAGCCCGGGCGTGCTGATGGCGTCGGGATACATCGCCGGCGGGGCCATCGCGGGCATCATCATCGCGTTCCTCGCGGGCGTGACATCGAACTTCGACGCGAAGGTCGCGAAGTGGGCGGAGCTGAACAATCCGCTGCATTCGGGACCGATGGCGGACGTGCTCTCGCTGATTCCGTTCGCGGTGCTGATCATCCTGCTGTACCTGACCGGGCGGGAGAAGATTCTGATTCATCGCGAAAGCGTGTAGGGAAGCACGCTACAATCTTCATTGTTCCGGCCGCCGATGACGCGTAAGGCGAGATTGCTGTTTCACTCCCCCTGCTTCGACGGCATTGTGTCGGCGGTCATTGCCGCCGACTATCTCTGCAGGGGCGCTCAGTGGGGCGAGCTGGAGATCGCGGACGTCAACTACGACATTCAGAAGATATGGCTGTCGACGCGGTTTGAAGCGCGGACGGCCGTCGTCGATTTCCTGTATCACCCCGATGCGGCCTTCTGGGCGGATCATCATCGGTCCACCTTTCTGAATGACGATATGCGCCGCGACTTCGCGCGGCGCAGCGACCGCCATATCGTCTACGATCATCAGGCCGACTCGTGTGCGGGACTGCTGTGGCGGCATTTGCATGCCACGGCGTCGTATCGCAATCCGCATTTCGCAGAGCTCGTGCTGTGGGCCGAGAAGATCGACGCGGCTCGCTACGAGTCGGTCGAGGAAGCGCTCTCGTTCGAGCATCCCGCGCTGCAAATCAGCGCCAGCATGGCGCTGAGCACGAACGGGTATTCTGAGTTTCTGGTGCGCGCGCTGAGCGAGCAGTCGCTCGAAGAGGTGAGCATGCTTCCGGAGGTCCGCGAGCGTTTTCTGGAGTTCCGCCGCGCCACCCGCGAGGGCCTGCAGCGGATGCGCGACGCCGCGAGCCTGCGCGACGGCATCGTCGTGTTCGACGTCGATGCCCACGACGTCGTCGTACCGCGCTACGCGCCGTATCTGTTTTTTCCCGATGCGCGCTACTCGGTCGGCCTGGTGCGGCGTGAGGACGAAGCCAAGATCACGGCCATGCGTAACCCATGGATGGAGTTCGAGAGCGTGGCCCTGGGCGATATCTTCACGCGCTACGGAGGCGGCGGACATCGCCGCGTCGCGTCGGTGCTGGTCGCGCCGCAGGGAGCGGAAATGATGCTCGAGCGGATCGTGTCCGACGTGACATCCGCGGAACGGAATCGCTCGTGATCGAGCGCTTCAATTTCTACGACGTTTATGGATACCTGATTCCGGGCGCGATCCTGATTGCGCTGCTCTGGCTTCCGCACGCGGTGGCGCTCGGTGCGAACACGCCGACGGACCTGACTGCGGCGCTGATCGCCACGATTGCCGCCTATGTGACAGGACACATTCTGCAGATCGTAGCCAACCGCGTGGTGCCGTCGAAAGTGGAGGGCCGTTATCCGTCGGACCGCCTGCTCGACGAGGACGACCAGACATTCCCCGCCGACTACAAATTGAGACTGAAAGCGGTGATCCAGAGGCATCTGCGGCTCGACGTCTCCCATCGATCGAATCGCCGCACCGCTTTTTTGCTTTGCCGCGATGCGCTGATCGCCTCCAAGAGCACGTCGTACGGCGAGCAGTTTCAGGGGATGTATACCTTGATGAGAGGCGTCTCCTGCGCGGCGGCGGTCGGCTGTGCCTACCATGTCGGCTGGCTGTGGTCGGCGTTCATCGATTGGCATCCGCTGCTCTTTCCGATCGTGCTTTTCGTGATGTTTGCGATTCTGTTGATCCAGTCGACGTTCCATGCTCTTTATGCGCAGCGGGCCAAACTCGTCTCTGGCTGGTGGCAAATCCGGCCGCTGTTGTTCGCGGTCGTTTGCCTTCTGGCCGTCGCCAGTGGCGGAGTTCTCGCGGCCAGACGTACCGCGCACGCAGTAGGCGCGCTGTCGGCCGCGGCGTGCGTTTCGTTCCTGGCGTGTCTGTGGGCGTTTGGCTCCTACCGTGAGTTCAGCCGCACCTGGGCCAAGACCGTTTACCGCGCCTACTATCTTCTCCGCACTAACCCTCCTGTCGGCGCAAGCTGATCGATGGAACCGGTTTCGTTCTTCGTAGCCATCGCGTTTCTCGTTGCTGTCGTAGCCCTCGCATTCGCGTGGTCGGCGTCGAAACGTGTCGCGGAACTGGAACACGAGCTGCGAGGGCGGACAACGATGCCGCTTTCCGAACCGGAAGGTCACCCTTCACAACCACCGGCTAAAGAGGCGCCGATCCCGATCTACCAGCCACCGCGGCCACCAACGCCGGCTCCCGTACCTACCTCCGCGCCCTCGTCGAACCCGCGTTTGCGATTGACTGGGAGAATCTCGTCGGCATCAAGCTCTTCGGATGGATCGCGGCCATCGCGGCCGTGCTCGCGATGGTGTTCCTTTTCAAGTTGTCCGTCGATCGTGGCTGGCTGCGGCCGCCGATTCGCGCGGGGCTCGGACTCTTCACCGGGATCGCGATCCTGATCGGCTGCGAGCTGCGGCTCGCGCGGAACTATCGATTCACCGCGAATGCGCTGCACGGCGCCGGCATCGCCACCCTCTACGCGACGCTCTTCGCGATGCACGGGCGGTGGAACCTCGTGCCGACCGCGGTGGCGTGGATCGGAATGCTGATCGTGACCGCGGCCGCCGTGTTTCTCTCCACGCGTCGCGACTCGATCTTCATCGCGCTCCTCGGACTGATCGGCGGCTTCGCGACGCCCGCGCTGCTCGCGTCCGACGAGAATCGGCCGCTCGCGCTCTTCTCGTATCTGCTGCTGCTCAATGGCGGCATCTCGTGGATCGCGTATCGCAAGCGCTGGCCGCTGCTGACGGCGCTCAGCGTCGGGTTGACGGCGTACCACCAGTGGAGCTGGGTCGACGAGTTCCTCACCGGTGCCGAGCTGCCGCTCGCGGCCGGAATCTTTTTCGCGTTCGCGCTGGTCGGGGCGAGCGCGCTGTGGGACCGCCACGCCGATGAGCGGCAGGCGATCTTCCGGCGCATCGCGGGCGCGGCGGCGGTGTTGCCGCTGCTCTTCGCGTTCTTCACGGCGGTCGTGCCGGAGTACGGGGCGCGCTACAATGTCCTGTTCGGATTTCTTCTTCTGAGCGCGGCGGGACTCGCCGCGATCGCGTGGTGGCGCGGGCCGGAGTGGCTGCATCAGATCGGCGGCGTGGCGACGCTGGCCACGTTTCTCATCTGGCTCACCGCGTCGTACACGCACGCGTCGTGGCCGTGGTCGCTGCTCTGGCTCGGGCTCTTCGTCGCGCTCTACCTGGTGCGCATGACGTGGTTCGCGCCGCTGCTCTTCTTCGTCTTCATCGGCTTCGCGGTGCGCGAGCCGCAGCGTTACGCGACGATGACCGGCGGCATGCTCGCGCTGCTGGCGATCGTGCTCGTGGTGTCGCTGCAGCGCGCGAAGCCGTGGCACGCCGCGGTCGCGCTCGCGTTTTCGTCGATCGCGTTGATGACGCTCGATCCGCCGCTGCGCATTCTGTTCATCACGCACGCGATTCTGTTCGTGGCATTCCTGGCGGTTGCGTGGATCTCGGAGCGCCACGTGATGGCGGTGCTCGTGATTCCGTTCTACGTAGCGATGGTCATCGCCGCGGATGCGCCGACCGCCGGCTCGCGCCTCGTCTTCGCGGCGATGCCGTACGCGTTGTTCATCGCGTATCCGCTCGCTCTCGGCAAGCGTGCGAAGACTGCGTTCGCACCGTATCTCGCGGCCTCACTGGCGAGCCTCGTGTTCTTCGTCAGCGCGTGCGACGCGCTGACGGACATGGGCTACAAAGAGCAGATTGGACTTCTGCCCGTCGCGCAGGCGCTGGTGATGGTCGCCGTGCTCTGGCGCGCGTTGAACATCGAGCTCGTGTCGTCGCGCATCGCGCTCGTCGCGGCGACCGTGCTCGCGTTTCTCACGGCCGCGATTCCGATGCAGTTCGAGAACGACTGGGGCGCCGCGGCGTGGGCGCTCGAGGCGGCGGCGCTGGTGTGGCTCTACGGGCGCATTTCGCATCGCGGCCTGCTCGCATGGAGCGTGGCTCTCGCCGTGGTGGTCCTCGTGTGGCTGCTGGTCGAGACGTCGTTGTACGACGAGCGGCACGCGTATCTGATCTCCGTCGCGGCCATGTTCGCCGCGACCCGGCTTGCGCCGCCGTCGTGGAGGTTCGTGTTTGCGACCGCGGGCACGATTGAGTTGTTCTTCCTGCTGAATCAGGAGATCGGCCGGGTGAAGTTCCAGTCAGGGCTGGCGAAAGACCTCGCGTACACGATGGGCTGGGCCGCGTTCGCGATCGCGATGCTCGTCGCCGGACTCGTCTTCCGCGCGCGCGCCGCGCGCATCGCCGCGCTCGGACTCCTGCTCGTCACGGTGCTGAAGTGTTTCCTGCACGATCTCGCCCGCCTCGGCGGGCTCTATCGCGTCGGATCGCTCCTCGGGCTCGCCGTGTCGCTCGTGCTCGTCGGCCTGCTGCTGCAGAAGTTCGTGATCAAAGCGGGCGGCGCTGAAACTTCTCGCGCTCCGAGCGGCACCACGTAGACGCGATCCGCCTCGCCCACCACATCGGCAGCGCGCGCGTGAGCCAGACGTCGGCCACGACCAGCGCGTTGAGCACCTGCAACACCGCAAGCGAGTGCGCGCGCGTGAGCAGCGGCACGTGCGACTCCGGCCAGCGGATGAAGAGATAGTCGACCGCCACGAGGAGGACGACCTGCGCGACGTCGCGCACGATCGCGCGGCGACGGGCACCGCGAATCGCGGAGTGCGCGTCGCAGGCCACGGCGGGTGGACAGGAGTCGGCGGTGACCCCCGGGAGCAGCGTTCGTCTCGGCATGTGCATAGAGTCCGACAAAGAGATACGAATAACTATTCCTGTGTGGAGTGCGGCATCGCCAGATGCCGCTGTACTACAGCGGCGACTTGCGTCGCCGCACTCCACACCAGACTCAACGGTTCCTCAGCCGGATCGTCTGCGCGATCAGGTTTCCGCTCGGATCGCGGAACGCCTTCACCAGCACCGTGTCGTTCACGCGCAGGTTCTCCGCCGTCGTCGTGGTCGTGCCCTTCGTCCGCACGATGAAGTCGTCGGTGACCCAGACGCGCACGATGCGGTTCAGGTCGCGGTCGCGAATGGCGATCGTCGCCGCGTCCTCGAGGGTCTCGGTGATCGTTCCGGTGAACGTCACGAGGCTATAGCGCGTGATCGGCTCCTCGACGATTTCCCGCGGCGTGCCGCTGGTGAACCGCAGCGTCGACGCGAGGAAGATGTCGCCGACGCGATTGAAGCCGCCCGTGATCTCCACGTTGTCGCCCGTGCGCAGATCGCGCGCGTGAATGCGCTCGCCCTCCGCATCCTCGGCATCACTCATGTCGACGCGAATCTCGCGCCGCCCGTCGTTCACATACGCGTAGTCGAGTCCGGGCTCGGTGCGCTTGATCTGTCCTTCGATCGTCGTCACCGTCCCGCCGTCGCGTCCCGGCTCTGCCTCCTGCACCGACTGCACGACTTCGATGCGCCGGGCGGTGATCTCGTCCGTCTGCGCGTCGCGCGGATCCGCTTCGATGCGAATCACGTCGCCGACTTCGAGATTCGTGACGCGATACGTCTGGCCGCGATACACGACCGGCGTGTTGCGGTACGTCCGCACGGTCATCATCCGCCGCTGCGTGGTCTGGATGACGAGGCGGCCTTCGTCGGCGCTGAGTTGCCGGATCGTCCCCTCGATGGTTCCGCTCGTTCCCGGCGCGAGCGTCGGCCTGGTCTCCGTCGACGTCGATACGCTGCCGGGCGTGCGCGTCTGTCCGACGCCCACCTGGCTCGCCGCAACCTCGCGCCCGAGAAGCGTAATGCTCGCCGCCGTGGTGACGCCAGCAGCGCGGCTCGTGCCTTCGACGCGGATGCGATCGCCGAGACGAACGTTCGAAAACCCCGAGGAGCCGGTGAAGATCTCGGGCTTGCCCGCGATCACCGTACCGAAGCCATAGAACGACGTCGAGATCGGATCGACTTCGACCGTCAGGCGCGCACCGCCCGCATCCGTTTCAATCTGCAACCGGCGGTTTCCCGTATCGACGTCGACCACCGTGCCCGTCGTCCCGTACTGTGGACTGCTTTGCGCGAAAGTGGACACCGCGAGCAACACGAGGATCGCGAAAACCGCTGAACTGCGCAGGTTTCCTGTCATAAGGCCCTCCAACGCTGATTTCCTTGCGCAAACCGCTTGCCGAGTGGAGGGCGGACGTCCCGTCCGCCGCTCAGGTGGCGGACGGGACGTCCGCCCTCCTTGAGACCACCGACCCCGCAATAACGCTTCGTTTCACCGCCCGGTCGTCGCCCATGAAGATCAGACCCGCGAGGAGGTCCTCGAGCGAATGGGCGCGGCCGGTGCGCAGCGAGAGGAGCGGGGTGGCGTTCAGGTCGATCACGAGGAAGTCGGCGGACTTGCCGGGCTCGAGACTGCCTGTCTCGGCGTCGAGCGTGAGAGCGCGCGCGCCGCCGAGGGTCGCGAGATACCAGAGGTGATACGGGCTGAGCGAGACGTTCTGGACCTGCTGCACCTTGTACGCGTCCGCCATCGCGTTGAACATCGACGGAGTCGTTCCCGCGCCGATGTCGCTGCCGAGGCCGACGATGACGCCGGCGTCGAGCACGCGATGCAGTGGGAACAGGCCGCTGCCGAGGAAGAGATTCGAGTTCGGACAGTGGGAGATGCGCGCGCCGCGGCGCGCGAGCAGGTCGAGCTCTTCCGCGGTGAGCCACACGCCGTGCGCGAGCACGCTTCGCTCGTCGAGCAGTCCATAGCGGTCATACACGTCCGCGTACTCCGCCTCGGGGAAGAGCTCCTGCACCCAGCGGACCTCGTTCTGATTCTCGGAAATGTGCGTGTGCACCCACGCGTCCGGGAACTCGCGCTTGAGCTGGCCCGCTGCCTCGAGGAGCTCCGGCGTCGACGTCGGCGCGAAGCGGGGAGTGATCGCGTAGTGCAGCAGCCCCCGCCCGTGCCACTTGAGCAGCAGCGCGCGGCTCTGGTCGTACGACTCGCGCGCGCTGCGGTCGAGCAGGTACTCGGGCGCGTGACGATCCATCATCGTCTTGCCGATGATCCCGCGGAACCCGCGAAGCTCCGCTTCTTCGAAGAAGATGTCGGTCGCCTCGTAGTGAATCGTCGAGAACACGAGCGCGCTGAGCGTGCCGTGGCGCAGCAGCTCGTCGTAAAACGCGCGGGCGACGCGGCGCGCGTGCACGGGATCCTCGAACTTTCGCTCGGTGGGGAAGGTGTAGCGGTTCAGCCACTCGAGAAGATGCCCACCGTACGAGCCGATCATCTCCAGCTGCGGCGCGTGAAGGTGCGTGTCGATGAAGCCGGGCGTCAGCAGCGCGCTCTCGCCGTGATCGATCACCTCATCAATTACCTCAGCAGGGGGACGCTCGCTCCACTCGCCGACGCCGTGAATGCGGCCGTTCTCGACCGCGAGGTAGCCACTGTCGAAGTAGCGATACGATGCATCAATCCCGTTTGCAAACGGATCGGCGACGGGGGTGAAGATGCGCGCCCGATGAACGTGCAAGCGCGCAGATTGTAAGTCACGGCGAGATCCACACACGGCGGAGAATGACGCGGCCGCTGCTGTGGTATGCAAACCACGTCATGCCGTCGCCGGCGCTGGCAATGCTCACTCCATCGAAGGTGCCGGCAACGGGAACGTGGGGCGGCTGCACCGCACCGTCGCTGCGGACGATTCCAGCGTAGAGACTGCCGCCTACCCTCTTCGCGTAGACCCAGGCCGCTCCGTCCCACGCGGGGTTGTAGAACGACACGTAGTTTTCGCGGTCGTACGCGAAGCCTCCGAGTCTTTTCCCGCCTGCGTCGATCCGCGTCGTCACGAGGCCGAACGGACTGTACGGAGCCATCGGATAGTTCTGGACCAGCCACTCGCGTCCGTTCCATGTCGCATCCGCTCCGACGCTGCGGCTTCCCAGCCAATCGCCACAACAGAACTCGCCGTCGCGCAGCAACGCGTACTGGTACGCCGGACGGCCGTAGTCGTACCAGGTGAGCAGAACGAGATAGTCGCCGTCGCCGTCGACGATCCGCGGAAGATTCGTGTCCTGCGGCACAGGAATCGGTGCGCCGATCGCCGCACCATTCGGAGCGAATCGCGCGATGGATCCGCCAGTTGTTCGAAAACGCGGCAGCGACCAGGCCACCGCGCAGTCGCTTGCAGTGCACGCGACACTCGTCAGCGTCGCCTCCGGCATGGTGACGACCGGAAATCGCGCGACGACTTCGCGATCGCGATCGACGATCAGTGCCTCGATCGACTCGGGCGAAGCGTGCCACGCGACGAAAAGATCGGTGCCGCTCGCCGATGCGAAGAAGAATTCGATACCGGTCGCGATCGTGGCGGCGGACCCGACCGCGTGTCCACGACGATTGAAGTCCGCGACGCGGAGATCGCAACATCGATCATCCTCCGCGCGCTCGAGCCACAGTACGCGTGCGCCCGCGGCATGCGCGAAGATCTGCACGGATTGCGCGCGCATCGCGCCGGCGACGATCGTTTCGCGAGGCAGGCCCGGATCCGGTTCGCGCGCCAGGAGAGCCGCGAGGAGAAGAACTGCTGCTCGCACGACAGAAGATACGCGGCCGGTCCGCGTACCGTCGCGGGATCAGACGCCGCCGGGGATCTCTTCTTCCGTCTCCGCGGTCTGGGCGAGCTTCTCGAGAATGATCGCCGAGTGCTTGCTGGTGACCGCTTCCTCGGCCGGGGCGTTCGTCTCTTCCAGAGCGTCGGTGAGGGTGAGCGACGTCTTCGTGACCGACTCCATGAACGCGCTCTCGGACGGCGAGAGAAACGGCAGCTGCACCGCGCTCGCATCGGCGAGGCGCTGGCGCTGATCCTTCTCGTCCGCGACCTTGAAGTCGTTGTTGAAGATGAGCAGCGTCGAGGCGAGCTTCTCGTACAGCTCCGCGGTCGCGCGCACGTCTTCGAGACAGTAGTCGGCGATCTCGCGATGCTTTCCGGCGTAGTACTTCGCCTCGACCGAGCGGCCGTCCATCCCTTCGCCCTTCGATGTCTCGACGCCGAAGACCTTGCACGCGAGATCGAGGTTGAACTTGAACTGCCGCGAGTTCGTGGTGCCGAAGAAGTTCAGCGCCTCGCGTAGATCGCAGTTCGGATGGAAGCCGTAGCGGTAACCGACCAGATCGCGCTTCGGCGTGATGCCGTGGATCGCGGAGCGGATCATCAGGAACGGGCCGTCGAACTGGCGGCCGTTGAACGAAATGAAGCGCGAGTCGCTGTCGAAGAATCCCCAGAACTTCTCGAGGATCTGCTTCTCGGTTCCGGAGATGTACGTGCGCGCGCCGGCCTTCTCCGTCCGCACGTCGGTCTGCCCCGGCACTTCGTAGAGCGCGCAGGAGCGGCCGTCGCCGATGTTGATCACGCCGATCGCGACGATGCGGCCGCGAAACGGCGAGAGCCCGCCGGCACGGCGCGCTTCTTCCGCGTCGCCGTCGCTGAGGCCCTTGATGATGTATTCGCGGACGTACGGGTCGAGCTCATCCCACGGGGTGCCGACCGTCTCGATGTCGATGACGAGTTTTTTCATTGGTGGAGGAGGAAGTGAAGGAAGTTTACCGCAATCTGCGGGAGGTCCTTCGGCTTCGCTCAGGACGACCGCGTTTCACGCGGTCGTCTTCAACTTATCCACCAACTCCTTCACCGCATCTGCAGATTTCCGCAAGGCGGCGGACTCGTCCGCGGTGAGCTCGATCTGGATGATCTGTTCGAGCCCGTTGCGGCCGAGTTTCACCGGCACGCCGACGAACAATCCGTCGAAGCCGTACTCGCCCTGCAGGTACGCCGCGCAGGGGAGGATCTTGCGCTTGTCCTTGAGAATTGCCTCGACCATCTCGATGGCCGACGCGCCCGGCGCGTACCACGCGGAGGTTTTGAGGAGGTTCACGATCTCGGCGCCGCCGTTGCGCGTGCGGTCGACGATCGCGTCGATGCGTTCTTTCGACAGGAGCTCCGTGATCGGGATGCCGGCGACGGTCGAGTAGCGCGGCAGCGGAACCATCGTATCGCCGTGTCCGCCGAGGACGAAGGCGTGCGTGTTTTCGACGGAGACGTTCAGCTCCATGGCGATGAACGCGCGCATGCGCGCGGAGTCGAGCACGCCGGCCATGCCGAGGATGCGCTCGCGCGGGAACTTCGAGACGCGGCGCGCGACCTCGCACATCGCGTCGAGCGGATTGGAGACGACGATGAGGATCGCGTCCGGCGAGCGCTTGACCACTTCCGCCGTCACGCCGGCGACGATCTCCTCGTTCTTCCACAGCAGATCGTCGCGGCTCATGCCCGGCTTGCGGGGGAGGCCGGCGGTGATGACCACGATGTCGGAGTTCTCGGTGCCGTCGTAGTTGTTCGTTCCGGTGAGGATCGAATCGTATTTCTCGACCGGCGCGGTCTCCATCAGGTCGAGCGACTTCCCCTGCGGAACGCCCTCGACGATGTCGACCAGAACGACGTCGGCAAGTTCCTTGAGTGCGATGCCTTGCGCTACAGTCGCGCCGACATTTCCGGCGCCCACGACGGTGACTTTCGTTTTCATGGCGGCGGATTCTATCTGCAATGCTTTCTGACTTCACGGTGACAGCGAACACAATCGCGGCCACCACCAAAAAGAGCGAAAAAGAGCGGCCGGCACGGCCGGCAGCGCGGGTTGGCCCAGCCTGAGACGCGAGCACTCACTTCCCGACAATGCTGAGCGACTTCACGACCGCCGCCACCAGGATCGCGGCCACCACCAGGAAAGGCGAGAAAGAACGCGTTCTTGCCGGCTACCTGGTCGCGCTCGACGATGCCTCGCTCGAGCGCGCGGTCGTCTTCTTTTCCGGCTCGCCCTTCCCGCGGCGGGAGGAGCGCGTGGCGGGCGTGGGCGGCGCGGCGATCGGTGACGCGGTCGCCGAGGCGACGGGGCGCACGCCGGAGGAGGTGTGGGCGCCGTGGCCGAAGTACGCCGACCCCGGCGACACGATCGCGGAGTCGTTTCCGGCCGACGCGTCGCGCACCATCACGCTCTCCGAGCTCGGGGAGTACTTCGAGCGGCTCGCCGCGACGCCGGGTGCGACGGCGAAGAAGGATGTGCTGGCCGAGCTCTTTCGCAAAGTCGATCGCGAAGGCGCGCGGTACGTGGTGAAAATCCTCACGCGGGAACTGCGCATCGGTCTCGTCGAAGGGCTCGTCGAGTCATCGATTGCGAAGGCGTTCGGACGGAAGCTCGACGCGGTGCGCCGCGCGAACATGTTCACGGGCGACATCGGCGCCACCGCGCTGCTCGCGAAGAGCGACGCGCTGGAGAGCGTGTCGATGTCGCTGTTCCATCCGTTCGCGTTCATGCTTGCGCAGGCGGAGGAAGATCCCGCGGAAATCGTCGCCGCCCTCGGCGCCGGAGCGATCGCCGACGACAAGTACGACGGCATCCGCGCGCAGATCCACACCGACGGCGCGCAGGTGAAGATCTACTCGCGCACGCTCGACAACGTCACGCATCGCTTTCCGGAGATCGAGTCGGCGGCCCGCGCGCTCGGGCGCTCGCTGATCCTCGACGGCGAGATCGTCGCGTTCAGCGACCGCGTGCTGCCGTTCGCAACGATCCAGAAGCGCCTCGGCCGCCGCGAGGTGAGCGAGAAGCTGATGCAGGACGCGCCGGTGGTGTACTTCGCGTTCGATCTGCTTTTTCTGGATGGGGAGGCGCTGTTCGAGAAGCCGCTGCGGGAGAGGCTGGAGAGGCTGCGTGGCGTACTAGGTGGGGGACAGGCGATCTCGCCTGTCCCTGGACAGGCAGGATTGCCTGTCCTCCACATTCGCCTCTCCCAACAGTCTCCCCTCCGCAATGCGCAACATGTCGACACACTCTTCGACGCCGCCCGCGCTCGTGCGAACGAAGGGCTCGTCGTCAAGGATCCCGAGTCGATTTACACGCCCGGCCGCCGCGGCAAGTCGTGGCTCAAGTACAAGAAGGCGCTGGCGACGCTCGACTGCGTCGTCACCTACGCGCAGTGGGGCAACGGGAAGCGCCGCCACGTGCTTTCCGATCTCACGTTCGCCGTGCTGCGCCCTGCTGAGAGTGGCGTCGAGCTCGTGAACATCGGCAAGGCGTACTCCGGCCTCACGGACGCCGAGATCGCGACGATGACCGAGCACTTCAGGAGGACCACGCTCGAGGTGCACGGGCCGGTGCACCGCGTCGAGCCGACGGTCGTGCTCGAGATCGCGTTCGACCGCATCCAGGAGTCGAAGCGCCACAAATCGGGCTACGCGCTGCGCTTTCCGCGCATCGTGCGCATCCGCGACGACAAAACTCCCGAGCAGATCTCAACCATTGATGAAGTTCGCCGTATCTACGAGGGGCAGCTCAAACGGGAGCAGGGAGACTAAGGCGGCACGGCCGCCTGCGCAGGTTGCCCCAGGCCAGGGCGCGATTGCTGCGAAAGGAACGCTCGGAGGGAAACCAGGAGAACCAATGCCTCTTTATCGATCTCGCAGAAACAGCATTCTCGGCGGCGTGTGCGGCGGCATCGCCGAATGGCTCGGCTGGAGCCCGGCGTGGGTGCGCTTCCTCTATGTCGTCGTCTCGGTCGTGTCGGCCGGATTTCCCGGGACGATCGTCTACATCATCCTTTGGATTGTGGTGCCGAAAAGCCCAGCATGACGTAGCGGCGGGCTTCAGCCCGCCGAAGACGCCCGGCTGAAACCGGGGCGCTGCGTTCGTTTGCTATGCTCCGCGGCCTCATGGCCGGCGACAGTTTCATCAGTGGACCCCCGCAGGAGCTCGTGCTCGCGGACGGCTTCCGCTTCACGCATGGCCAGACCCTCGCGCCGTTCACGCTTTGTTACGAGACGTTCGGCACGCTGAACGCGGATCGCTCGAACGCGATCCTCGTCTGCCACGCGCTTTCCGCGAGCGCGCACGCCGCGGGGAAGTACACCGACTCGCCCGATGAGAAGCCGGGTTGGTGGGACGGGATCATCGGCTACGGCAAGCCGTTCGATCTCGACAAGCACTTCATCGTCTGCGTGAACCTCCCCGGCTCGCCCTTCGGCACGACCGCGCCGAAGTCGATCAATCCCGCAACCGGCAAGCCGTACGGATCGCACTATCCGTGGCCGACGATCGAGGACATGGTCGAGTCGCAGAAGCTCGTGATCCAGCACCTCGGCATCGAGCATCTGCACGCGATCGCCGGCGGCTCGCTCGGCGGAATGCAGGTGCTGATGTGGGCGGCGATGTATCCGAACGCGGCGGACATGATCATCGCCATGGCCACCGGCGCCGCGGTGCCCGTCACCGGCATCGCCTGGCACATCCTCGGACGCAAGATCATCGAGGCGGATCAGCGCTTTCATGGCGGCGACTATTACGACGAGCACGACCCGCTGCGCGGTCTGCAGGTCGCGCGCATGCTCGGACACATGACGTATCTCTCTTCGCACGCGCTGCAGAAGAAGTTCGGCCGCCGCCGCCGCGGCAACACGCGGCAGTTCGAGATCGATTCTTACTTCGAACATCAGGGCCGCAAGTTTGCCGCGCTCTACGACGCGAACTCGTACATCCGCGTGCAGGCGGCGATGGACGAGATGGATCTCGAGGAGCAGTTCGGCAATCTGCAGTCGGCGTTCTCACGCTTTCGCGGGCGCGTGCTGCTGGTCTCGTTCGACACCGACTGGCTCTTCCCTCCGGGCGAGACCGAGCGCGTTGCGTCCGCGATGCGCTCCCTCGCCATCGACGTCCATCACGAGGCGATGATCTCCGCGAGCGGACACGACACGTTCCTCATCGACTACGACCTGATCTCGCCGGTGGTGCGGTCGTTTCTCGCTAACGAAACCTCTCATCCGGCTCGCTGAGAAACTCCACATCCTCGAGCGTGCCGATGCCGCAGCCGCCGTCGAGGAAACGGAAGCCGACGGCCACCGTGTCGTTCTCGATCCGCTCCACCTGAATCACGATCACCGGCGTCGGCTCGCCGAGCTGCTCCTCACGCACGATCGCGCACGCGGGCAGATCGATCTCGACAGGCTCTCCACCGACGGCGAACACGGCGCGGCCATCGCGCACGTCGAGGTCGGTCGCCGGACGGCCAGCGACCGCCGGCGTCGCGCGCCACTTCGCGATATCGATCGGCTCGTCGATCACGTTGCTCAGTTTACGCGCGGAAGCCCGCCTCGCTACTCGTTCGCCGCCGCGGGCGGGGCGATCGGGGCGCGGTAGTCGCACTCGGCGTTGTTGCAGTACTCGATGTGGCCCTCGCGCTTCGTTTCCTTCTCGAGGAGATACGGCGCGTGGCATTTCGGGCACTCGCGCGCGACCGGGCGATTGTTCAGCGTGAAGTCGCACTTCGGATAGCGATTGCAGGAGTAGAAGACGCCGCGGCGCGACATGCGCTCGACGAGCTCTCCTTCGCCGCACTTCGGACACTTCACTCCGGTCGGCTTCGGAGGCGTCCCTTTGCGTCCGCCGAGCTTGCGGATGGTCTTGCATTCCGGATAGCCGGAGCAGGAGTAGAACGGGCCGTAGCGGCCGCTCTTCAGCACCATCTCTTTGCCACAGTTCTCGCACGGGGGCTGCGGCTCGTCGGCGATCTTGAGCAGCTTCGGGTCTTTCGTGTTCTTGCAATCGGGATAGCCGGTGCAGGCGAAGAACTGTCCGAAGCGCGAGCGCTTGAGCACCATCGGCTTGCCGCATTTGTCGCAGATGATCTGCTCGTCGTCCGCGGTCGCCTCGGCGGCGTGGCCCTTCGCCATTTCTTTCGTGGTCTTGCACTCGGGATAGTTCGAGCAGGCGAGGAACTCGCCGAAGCGGCCGAACTTGATCACCATCGGCGCGCCGCAGTTCTCGCACTTCTCCTCGGTCTCGACTCCGGTGCCCTTGAAGGACGTCATCTCCGTCGCGGCGCGCTCGAGATCGACGTTGAACTTGCCGGAGAACTCCTTCATCAGGTCCTTCCACTCCATCTTGCCGTCTTCGACCTCGTCGAGCTTCTCTTCGAGACTGGCCGTGTAGCCCTCGTCGATGATGTCGCCGAAGGACTGCTTCAGCAGCGTCACCACGAGCGAGCCGAGGTGCGTGGGGTGGAACTTGCCGTCGTGCTTGTACGTGTAGTCGCGGGCCTGGATCGTGGTGAGGATCTGGCCGTACGTCGAGGGGCGCCCGATGCCGTTCTCTTCGAGCGCCTTCACGAGCGTCGCCTCGGTGTAGCGCGGCGGCGGCTGGGTGAAGTTCTGCTTCGTATCGAGGTCGAGGAGCTCGAGCTTGTCGCCCTCGTTCATGGGCGGAAGCGCCTTCTCGTCGTGCTTTTCCTCATCGTCGTCGTCGCCCTGCGCGACATCCTGGAAGACGGCGAGGAAGCCAGCGAACTTTTGCACTTCGCCCGAGGCGCGCAGGGTGAGGTTGCCGGTCTGGATATCGACGTCGGTGACATCGAACAGCGCGGGCTTCATCTGCGACGCAACGAAGCGGTCCCAGATCATCTTGTAGATGTTGTGCTCTTCGCGGGTGAGGAAGTCCTTGACCTTCTCGGGATCGAGCTCCATCGAGGTCGGGCGGATGGCCTCGTGGGCTTCCTGGGCCTGTGCAGCTTTTTTGACACGATAAACGTTTGGTTTCTCGGGAAGAATATTATCGCCATATTTCGCGGCGATATACTGTCGCACTTCGCCGAGGGCGTCGTCGCTGATGCGGACCGAGTCGGTACGCATGTAGGTGATCAGGCCGGCGAATCCGAGGCCGCCGAGCTCCTTGCCTTCGTAGAGCTTCTGGGCGATCTGCATCGTCCGCTTCACGGGATACTTGAAGCGGTTGTACGCGGCGCGCTGGAGGGTCGAGGTGATGAACGGCGGCGCGGCGGACTGCTTCTTCTCCTTGCGCGCGACTTCCGTGACGACGAACGTGCCGCTCTTGAGCGCGGCTTCGATCTTCCGCGCCGTCTCCTCGTTCGCGACTTCGGCCTTCCTGCCGTCGATCTTCGCCAGCTTTGCGGTGAAGGGCGGCGGCGTGGGCGCGGAAAGCTTCGCGGCGAACGTCCAGTATTCGACGGGAACGAATGCTTTGATGTCTTCCTCGCGGTCGACGATCATCTTCATCGCCACGGACTGCACGCGTCCGGCGGAGAGGCCGCGGCGCACTTTGTCCCACAGCAGCGGGGAGAGCTTGTAGCCGACGAGGCGGTCGAGGACGCGCCGGGCCTGCTGCGCGTTGACCTTGTTCATGTCGATCTCGCCGGGATGCTCGATCGCCTTGCGGACCGCGTTCTTCGTGATCTCGTGGAAGAGGATGCGGCGGACCTTCTTCGACTCGCCGCCGAGGAGGTTCATCACGTGCCAGCCGATGGCCTCTCCCTCGCGGTCAGGGTCGGAGGCGATGTAGATGAAGTCGGCTTTCTTCGCGGCCGCCCTCAGCTCGCTGACGACCTTCTCTTTGCCTTCGAGAATCTCGTACTCGGGCTCGAAGGTCACCTCGTCCACGCCGAGCGTGCTTTTCGGCAGATCGCGCACATGGCCGACCGACGCTTTGACGAGATAGTCGCTTCCGATGAACTTGTTGATCGTCTTCGCTTTTGCGGGAGACTCGACGATGACGAGGTTCCTGGCCATTGCGGTAGGTCCCGAATGCGAATAGGGACAGGCGTTATTCCTGCCACGAGAGATATGGAGGGCGGACGTCTCGTCCGCCACACCCTGGGCGGACGAGACGTCCGCCCTCCATCGGGGCTATTCCTCTTCGTCGCCGTCGTCAGGCGCGCTCTTGTACTTCTTGGTCTTGTTGTAGAGCGTCTTGTACGAGATGCCGAGGATCTCGGCGGTGCGGCGGCGGTCGCCGTCGGTCATGTGGAGCGTCTCTTCGATGACGATCCGCTCGACTTCTTCCATCGGCTGGCCGAGAGGAATGATCACGCTGTTCTTCGAGCGCTTGCGGCGGCTGCCGGTGAGTTTGTCGGGCAGGCAATCGAGCGTGAGCGTGTCCGTGCGCGCCATGATGAAGGCGCGGTTGATCACGTTGCGCAGCTCGCGCACGTTGCCCGGCCACTCGTACGCCTGCAGGGCCTCGATGAAGTCGGCGTCGATCTTGTCGACGTTCTTGTCCTCGGTCTCGTTCAGTTTCTGCAGGAAGAAGTGCGAGAAGAGAGGGATGTCCTCGAGGCGCTCGCGCAGCGGCGGCACTTCGATCGGGAAGACGTTGAGTCGATAGTAGAGATCCTCGCGCATCTTTCCTTCGGAGATGGCCTTCTGCAGATCGCGGTTGGAGGCCGCGATGATGCGCGCATCGATGTTGATCTCTTCGTTGCCGCCGACGCGCCGGAACTTTCCTTCCTCGAGGACGCGCAGCAGCTTGACCTGCAGCTCCAGCGGCATTTCGGTGATCTCGTCGAGAAACACCGTCCCGCCCTTGGCGACTTCGAAGTAGCCTTCGCGGCGCTTGATCGCGTTCGTGAACGCGCCTTTCTCGTGGCCGAAGATCTCGGACTCGATCAGCGTGGGCGAGATCGCGCCGCAGTTGAAGGCGATGAACGGCTTGTTGCGCCTGCGGGAAAGGGAGTGGATCGTGTTCGCGACCACTTCCTTGCCCGAGCCCGACTCGCCGACGATGAAGACGTTCGCGTCGGTGTTCGCGACCATCTCGATCTCTTCGAACAGGCGCTGCATCTTCGGCGACTTGCCGACGAGATGTCCGAGGGCGCCCATCTTCTGCAGCTGACGACGAAGCTCGAGGATCTCCTGCTTCATCATCTGCTTGTCTTCGACCGTCTTCAGAATCACCTGCAGACGCGGCAGATCGACGGGCTTGGTGACGTAGTCTTCCGCGCCGACCTTCAGCGCCTTGACGGCGGAGTCGACGGTGGCGTGGCCGGTGAGGATGACGACCGAGATGTCGGGATAGGTTTCCTTGATCCGGTGCAGCAGATCGAGGCCGGAGCCGTCGGGAAGCTTGAGGTCGACGATGGCGACGTCGGGGACGAGCTTGTTGATCGAGTTCCAGCCGGCCTTGACCGTATCGGCGACTTCGGGCTCGTAGCCCCACTCCTCGACGACGTCCGCCATTCCGGCGCTTGTCGCGCGATCATCGTCAACAATCAGGACTCTTTTCATCGTGCTCCCAGAGGAAATGACAACCGTAGAGAGACCTTATCATGCTCGTCCAGCGCGGCGGCCAGCTCACCGCCGTAGGTTTCAGCGATGAGTCGCGCGGTCGCGAGAGAGAGATCAGGATCCCCGTGCGGATCGGTGTAGTAGAACTTTAAAATCTTCGTGAGCTCGAAATCGGCGCCTTCGGCGGCGCCGCTGATACAGAGGGTAAAGGACGCTTCGCCGCGCTCGACGGAGACGCGCCGCCCTTCGTGCTGAAGGACCGAGGACGCACCCTCGAAGAACATCCTGCAGGCCTGACGGATTCTCGCCTCGTGTGCCTCGATCATGGCGGGGCCGTCTGCATCCACTGCAAATCCGGCCGCGCTCGCTACATCGGAGGCGATGGCCGCAACGTCGACGCGCTCCGGCGCCTCGCTGTTCTTCGGCGGCGTGGAGAGCAGGAAGAAGCAGTCGAAGATGCGTCCCAGCCGGCGCAGCTCCATTTCGATGGCGGCCGTATACGCGGCGAGCTTCTCGTCTTCGCCGTCGGCGAGCTTTCGCAGACGCATGCGCAGTAGCTCGAGGTTGAGGACGGCCACGTTGAGCGGCGTCTTCAGGTCATGCGCGGTATCGGCACTACGGCGAAAGTTCGCGCGCGCGAAAGTCTCGAGCCAGCGTTCCATGAGGTGTGAACCGGGCAGAGCTTAATGCAAATGGATTGCCGGGGTCGGTGTGGAGTGCGGCAACGCAAGTTGCCGCTGTCATAGAACAGCGGCGACTGGCGTCGCCGCACTCCACACCTCAGTGCTCGCGATGAATGTTGATCATCGCGATCGACTCTTCGAGTCGCGCTTCGACGATCGCGAACTGGGGGTCGTTCGACGAGAGATCGGCGAGCTCTTTCTCGGCCGCGATTCGTTCCTGCTCCGCGGTCGCGCGATCGATCTCCGTCGGCAGGAAACCGCGCTCGGCGAGCACGATCACGCGGTCGGGCAGCACTTCCGCGAAGCCCCACGAGATCACGAGCCGGCTCACCGCGTTGCCGCTGCGGTAGCGCAGCTCGCCAATTTTGAGCAGCGCGAGCAGCGGGGTGTGACCCGGCAGCACGCCGATCTCACCGTCGCTCGCGGGGAGGATGACTTCGTCGACCTGCGCGTCGACGATCTTTCGCTCGCGCGTGACGACGGTGAGATTGATCTTCGTCGGAAGGTCGGCCATCGCGTGTTCCCTACGCCGCCTCGGACTTCATGCGCTCGGCCTTCTCGAGCACCATCTCGATCGTGCCCTGCAGCAGGAAGGCCTGCTCCGGAACGTCGTCGTGCTTGCCTTCGACGATCTCGCGGAAGCCGCGGATCGTATCGGCGATCTTCACGTACTGGCCCTTGATGCCGGTGAACTGCTCGGCGACGTGGAACGGCTGCGAGAGGAAGCGCTGGATCTTGCGCGCGCGCGCGACGATGACCTTGTCCTCTTCCGACAGCTCGTCGATGCCGAGAATGGCGATGATGTCCTGCAGGTCCTTGTACTTCTGCAGCACGGCCTGCACGCCGCGCGCGGTGTTGTAGTGCTCGTCGCCGAGGATGCGCGGATCGAGAATCTTCGAGGTCGAGGACAGCGGATCGACGGCAGGGTAGATGCCGAGCTCCGCGATCTGGCGCGAGAGAACGGTCGTCGCGTCGAGGTGCGCGAACGCGGTCGCCGGAGCGGGATCGGTGAGGTCGTCGGCGGGAACGTAGATCGCCTGCACCGAGGTGATCGAGCCCTTCTTCGTCGAGGTGATGCGCTCCTGCAGCTCGCCCATCTCCGTCGCGAGGTTCGGCTGGTAGCCGACGGCGCTCGGCATGCGTCCGAGGAGCGCCGACACTTCGGAGCCCGCCTGCGTGAAGCGGAAGATGTTGTCGATGAAGAGCAGCACGTCCTGCCCTTCCTGATCGCGGAAGTATTCGGCGACGGTGAGGCCGGTGAGGCCCACGCGCAGGCGCGCTCCCGGCGGCTCGGTCATCTGTCCGTAGATCAGCGCGGCTTTCGACTTCGACGGATCGCCGGGCGTGATGACGCCGGTCTCCTCGAACTCGAGATAGAGATCGTTCCCTTCGCGCGTGCGCTCGCCGACGCCGGCGAAGACGGAGAAGCCGCCGTGCTGCTTCGCGACGTTGGTGATCAGCTCGAGAATGAGCACGGTCTTGCCGACGCCCGCGCCGCCGAAGAGGCCCGTCTTGCCGCCCTTCGTGTACGGCTCGAGGAGATCGATGACCTTGATGCCGGTCTCGAACATCTCGATGCCCGTGGCCTGATCCTCGAACGACGGCGCCTCGCGATGGATCGACCAGCGATGCTCGGAGTTGATCGCGCCCCTCTCGTCGACCGGCTCGCCGAGGACGTTCATGATGCGGCCGAGCGTCTCGCGTCCCACCGGCACCATGATCGGCGCGCCGGTGTCGATCGCCTTCATCCCGCGGACCATGCCGTCGGTCGGCTTCATGGCGATGCAGCGGACCTGGCTCTCGCCGATGTGATTCGCCACTTCGACGACGACGTCGATGGGCACTTTTCCGAGCTCGCCGTTGTCGACGATGCGGATCGCGTTGTAGATCGCCGGAAGATTCCCCTCTTCAAACTGGACGTCGACCGCGGGGCCGATGATCTGGACCACCTTGCCGACTTGTGCTTCTGTTGCCATGTTGTCTCCGTTTGGTCGAACGTGAACGATGAACGATGAACGATGAACGATGAACGATGAATCGGCGCACGTGGCCTTCATCGTTCATAATTCATCGTTCATCGTTCATCGTTCGTCCTCCTGTTGTTGTCGATCAGCTTGCTGCTGCGGCGCCCGACACGATCTCGATGATCTCTTTCGTAATCGACGCCTGCCGTATGCGGTTGTAGGTGAGGGTGAGGTGATCGATCATCTCCGACGCGTTCTTCGTCGCCGACTCCATCGCCGTCATGCGCGCGCCCTGTTCGGCGGCCGCGCTCTCGAGCAGGATCCGGTAGAGCTGGAACTCGATGTGTTTCGGGAGCAGCTCGTTGAGGATCTCTTCCGGCGCCGGCGAATAGAGGTACTCGATGGCCGGAGTCTGCGTGTCGGCCCACTCGCGCTGCAGCGGCAGGAGCCGCTCGAGCGTCACGCGCTGGGCGATGATCGATTTGAACTCGTTGTAGATCACGTAGACGGCGTCGAGCTCGCCGCTGATGAAGTCCTCGCTGAGCGACTTTGCGATCTCGCGCGCCGTCTCCAGCGAAAGCGCCTGAAAGACCTGCGTGGCCGGACGGCGAATGGGAAGGCTGCGGCGCTTGAAGAAATCGTTCGCCTTGCGGCCGATCGGCAGGAGGTGAATCTCCTCCCATCCTTTTTCGGCGATCGCGTTCAGCGCGCCGCGGATCACGTTCGTGTTGAACGCGCCGCAGAGGCCGCGGTCGGCGGTGACGATGAGCAGCAGTACCTTCGCTTCGCGCTCGCGCTCGGCGAGCAGGGGATGTTTCGAGAGGTCGACGCGCGTCGCGACGGACGCGAGCACTTCGCGGAGGCCCGCGGCGTAGGGTCGGGCGGCGAACATCCGCTCCTGCGCGCGGCGCAGCTTCGCCGCAGCCACCATCTTCATGGCCTTGGTGATCTGCTGCGTGTTCTTCACGGAGCGGATTCTTCGTCGTAGATCGATCGTACTGGGCATAAGTCTTTCGAGGAGGGCGGACGTCCCGTCCGCCTACCGTTGGCGGACGAGACGTCCGCCCTCCTTTTATGTGGCGAGGACGTTCGCGTTGTCTTTGATGTACTGCGCCTTGAAGTCGGTGAGCGCCTTGCGCAGATCGCCATCGAGCGCCTCGTCGAACTTCGGCGCGGTCTCGAGACGATCGACGAGCTGCGCGTGCTCGTCACTTAGGTGCTGATGCATCGCGGCCTCGAACGGACGCACGGCTTCAACCGCGAGGTTGTCGAGGAGGCCCTTCGTGCCGGCGTACACCGACGCGGTCTGCAGCCCGACGCGCAGCGGCTGATACTGCCCCTGCTTGAGGATCTCGACGAGACGCTTGCCGCGGTTGAGCTGCGCCTGCGTGACCTTGTCGAGGTCGGAACCGAACTGCGCGAACGCCGCGAGCTCGCGGTACTGCGCGAGATCGAGTCGCAGCGTGCCCGAGACGGAGCGCATCGAGCGCACCTGCGCGGATCCGCCGACGCGCGAGACCGAGATGCCGACGTTGATCGCGGGACGGACGCCCGAGTGAAAGAGATCGGTCTCGAGGAAGATCTGGCCGTCGGTGATGGAGATGACGTTGGTCGGGATGTACGCGGAGACGTCGCCGGCCTGCGTCTCGATGATCGGCAGCGCGGTCAGCGAGCCGCCGCCTTTCGCATCCGAGAGCTTCGACGCGCGCTCGAGGAGGCGCGAGTGGAGATAGAAGACGTCGCCGGGATACGCCTCGCGGCCGGGCGGGCGGCGCAGCAGCAGCGAGATCTCGCGATACGACGCGGCGTGCTTGGAGAGATCGTCGTAGATGCAGAGCGCGTGCTGGCCGTTGTAGAGGAAGTACTCGCCCATCGCGCATCCGCCGTAGGGCGCGAGGTACTGCAGCGGCGCCGGATCCGAGGCGGAGGCGTTGACGACGATGGTGTAGTCCATCGCGCCGTACTGCTCGAGCGTCTTCACGATCTGCGCGACGGTCGAGCGCTTCTGCCCGATCGCGACGTACACGCAGATGACGTCCTTGCCCTTCTGATTGATGATCGTGTCGACGGCGACCGCGGTCTTGCCAGTCTGGCGGTCGCCGATGATCAGCTCGCGCTGGCCGCGGCCGATCGGGATCAGCGCGTCGATCGCCTTCAGCCCCGTCGCCATCGGCTCGTGCACCGACTTGCGCGGGATGATGCCCGGCGCCTTGACGTCCGAGACGCGGCGCTCGCTGGTCTCGATCGCGCCCTTGCCGTCGATCGGGTTGCCGAGCGCGTCGACGACGCGGCCGAGGAGCCCCTTGCCGACCGGCACGTCGACGATCGAGCCGGTGCGCTTGACGGTGTCGCCTTCCTTGATGTCGCGGTCGGTGCCGAAGATGACGACGCCGACGTTGTCGGTTTCGAGGTTGAGCGCCATGCCGCGGATGCCGCCCGGGAACTCGACCATCTCGCCGGCTTGGACGTTGTCCAGGCCGTAGATGCGGGCGATGCCGTCGCCAACGCTGAGAACCTGGCCGACCTCGGAGACCTCCGCCTCCTTGCCGAAATTCTTGATCTGCTCCTTGAGGATCGCGGAGATTTCTGCGGCCCGGATTTCCATCAGCCGACCTCTTTCATGGCAAGTTTGAGCGAATTGAGTTTGGTCTTCAGCGAACCGTCGATCATGCGGCTGCCGAACTTGACGATAAGCCCGCCGATCAGGGACGGATCGACGTTCGTTTCGAGCGTCACGTCCTTGCCGAGCGACGCCTTCAGGGCAGCCTTCAACTCGGCGACATGTTTGTCGGCGAGCGGCTCGGCGCTGACGACCTCGGCCGAGACTTCACCGCGGTGTTGCGCGGCGAGACGCCGGAACGCCGTGATGATCTCCGGAACGACGAACAGGCGGCGGTTGGCAGCGGCGACCTTGACGATATTGGCGACGAGCCCGCCAATACCGGCTTTCTCGAGGACCGCGACGACGGCGCGGCTCTGGTCAGCGGCGGAGAAGACCGGGCTTCTGACGAGCCTGGCAAGATCGGGGCTTTCCGAGATGAGATCGGCGAACCGGCCGAGATCCTTTTCGACCTCGGCGAGCGCATTGGTGTCGATCGCCAGCTCGAACAGCGCGTTGGCGTAGCGCTCGGCGACGCCTGAGACTGGTGAGGTATTGCCGGCCACCCTGACCCCTTGCCTTCAACATGGTGGGCCTCATCCGGATGAGGTCCGGCCCGCCGTCGTAAGGCCTTGAACGGATTGTCTTTTCGAGCGCGGCAGCCGCGCGGCTGCACAAGCCCTGAAAGTCGCGGGTTCGATTAGCATAGGCGATACTGCGGAGCAATATGGCGGGGGGACGCGGGGTGGTCGCGCGCTACAGAAAACTCTGCGGATCGATATCCACCTGCACCTTGAGGTCGGCGCGGGGTTTTGGAGCGGCGGCGAGCCAGGCGCGGAGGTAGCCTTGCAGATTGGCGTTCCGCGGCGCCTGGACGAGCAGCCGGTAGCGGTGGCGGCCGCGGATGACGGCAAGCGGCGCTTCCGCCGGCCCGAGCACCGTCACGTTTGGATCCTGCGGCGCCGCGCGGCGGATGGCGGTGGCATAGGACTGCGTCGGTCCGCGCTCGAGCCCCGAGACAATCAGCGCCGCCAGCCGTCCGAATGGCGGCAGGTGTTCGGCGCGGCGGGCGGCGATCTCCTTTTCGTAGAACGCTTCGCGGTCGCCGGAGACGATTGCCTGGATGACCGGATGCTCCGGCGTCCACGATTGCAGGAGGGCGCGCGACGCGCCGCCCGAACGCCCTGCTCGCCCCGTCACTTGCGAGAGAAGCTGGAACGTCCGCTCGGCGGCGCGCATGTCGCCGTGAGCAAGCCCGAGGTCGGCGTCGACGACGCCAACCAGCGTCAGGAACGGGAAGTTGTGACCCTTTGCGACCAGCTGCGTGCCGATGACGATGTCGGCTTCTCCCTTGGCAATGGCGACGAGTTCCTGCCTTAGCCGCTGCACGCCGCCGACGAGATCGCTGGAAAGCGCCGTGATCCGCGCCTCCGGAAACCGCGCAGCGACTTCCTCGTGGAGCCGTTCGATGCCCGGGCCGACCGGTGTCAGGCTTTCCGTGTCGCCGCAGGTCGGGCAGGCCCCCGGCCGCGGCTCGAAGTGGCCGCAGTGGTGGCAGAGGAGCACGCCGCGGAAGCGGTGCTCGACCAGCCACGTCGAGCAATTCGGGCACTGGAAACGGTGGCCGCAGGTACGGCAGAGCGTCAGCGGCGCATAGCCGCGACGGTTGAGGAACAGGAGCGCCTGCTGTTTCTCGGCCATCACTTCGCCGACCGCCGCGACCAGCGGCGGCGACAGGAAGCGCCCCCGCTCCGGCTGATCCTTGCGGAGATCGATCACACCGATGGTCGGGAGCGCCGCGGCCAGATAGCGGTCGGCGAGATAGATGCGCCTGTAGCGGCCGGCGTCGGCGTTGACGCGGCTCTCGATCGACGGCGTCGCCGACGACAGGACCACCGGGAAGCCGGCGAGATGGGCTCGCACCACGGCCATGTCGCGGGCGTTGTAGACCGCGCCGTCCTCCTGCTTGTAGGCGAGGTCGTGCTCCTCATCGACGACGACGAGGCCGAGGTTGGCGAACGGCAGATATAGGGCGGAGCGGGCGCCGACCACGACCTCCGTCGTGCCAGCGGCGACGCCGCGCCAGACCCGTGCCCGCCATTTCGGCGCGACGTCGGAATGCCACTCCGCCGGCCGCGCGCCGAAGCGGAGC
>DATLFB010000090.1:0-25690 GCA_035525285.1 Thermoanaerobaculia bacterium | reverse complement strand
GGGGCGCCCCTCACCCTGACCCTCTCCCCGCCGAGCGGGGAGAGGGGACTGGGGGATGCCAGCGCTATCCCTCCCTCCACGAAGACGAGCACGCCGTCGACCTGATCCTCCATCTCGCGACCGTCACGAACGGCGAGCTCGCGTATCGCAGCTACAAAGAGATGGAGTCGAAGGTCGGACTGCCGCTCGCGCATCTCGTCGAGAAGCATCGTGGCGTGCGCGTCTCGTACGCCGATCTGCAGTCGAAGCCGCACCGCTTCGTGAATTCGCCGATGTGGTCGGGCCTCACGGAAAACGGGCGCGCGTATTCGCCATTCACGTACAACGTCGAGTGCCTCGTGCCGTGGCGCACGCTGACGGGCCGCCAGCATCTGTATCTCGATCATCCGACCTACATCGAGTTCGGCGAGCACCTGCCGACGTACAAACCGCGCCCGCTGCCGGTGCAGTACTCCGATCTCCGATTCACGGAAGAGGGCACGGGCGGCAAGATGCTCAACTACCTCACGCCGCACGGGAAGTGGCACATCCATTCGACTTTTGGCGACAACCAGCGCATGACGACGCTGAGCCGCGGCGTCGAGCCGTTCTGGATGAACGACCACGACGCCGACGAGTGCGGGATCACCGACAACGACTGGGTCGAGGTCTACAACGACCACGGCGTCGTCGTCACGCGCGCCGCGGTCTCCGCGCGCATCCCGAAAGGCATCTGCATCCAGTACCACTCGCCGGAGCGGACGTACTCCGTGCCGAAGTCGCCCCTGCGCGGCAACAAGCGAGCCGGCGGCCATAACTCGCTCACCCGCACGCGCCTCAAACCGAATCTGATGATCGGCGGCTACGGCCAGTTCACGTTCCACTTCAATTACTGGGGACCCACTGGCTGCAATCGCGATACGCACGTGCTCGTGAGGAAGTTGCCGGAGCTCAACTGGTAGGTGCTGCGTGCAGCGTGCTGCGTGCTGCGTAGGACCTCAGCACGCAGCACGCAGCACGCAGCACCAACGGAGAAACATATGGACGTCCGCTCACAAATCTCGATGGTCTTCCACCTCGACAAATGCATCGGCTGCCACACCTGCTCGATCGCGTGCAAGAACATCTGGACCGATCGCAAGGGCACCGAGTACATGTGGTGGAACAACGTCGAGACCAAGCCGGGGACCGGCTATCCGACGAAGTGGGAAGACCAGTCGAAGTACAACGGCGGCTGGGAGCTGAAGAATGGCGAGCTGCGCCTGCGCTCGACCTCGAAGACGAAGACGGTCTTCAACATCTTTCACAACCCGCACATGCCGTCCATGGACGACTACTACGAGCCCTGGACGTACGACTACGCGAACCTCTTCAACGCGCCGGAAGGAACCGATCAGCCGACCGCGAAGCCGATCTCGCTCGTCGACGGGAAGTACATCGAGATCGATGCCGGTCCGAACTGGGACGACGATCTCGGCGGCTCGCGCATCTACGCCGCGAACGATCCGAATCTCGACGGCCTCAATGACGAGCAGCGCGCGCAATTGAGCGCGGTCGAGCGGCTGGTGATGTTCTACTTCCCGCGCATCTGCAACCACTGCCTCAATCCGGCCTGCGTTGCCGCCTGCCCCTCGGGCGCGATGTACAAGCGCGGCGAAGACGGCATCGTCCTCGTCGATCAGAAACGCTGCCGCGGCTGGCGCGCGTGCGTGTCGGCGTGTCCGTACAAGAAAGTCTTTTACAACTGGCAGACCGGCAAGAGCGAGAAGTGCATCCTCTGCTTCCCGCGCCTCGAGACCGGTCAGGCGCCGGCCTGCTTCCACTCCTGCGTCGGCCGCATCCGCTACCTCGGCATCCTGCTCTACGACGCCGACAGGATCGAGGACGTGGCCCGCTCGTCCGATGAAGAGCTCATCGACGCGCACCGCTCGATGGTCCTCGATCCGTGGGATCCGAAGGTCATCGAAGGCGCGCTGGCGAACGGGATTCCGGAGTCGGTGATCGAGTCCGCGCAGCGCTCGCCGGTCTACCGCTTCGTGAAGATCTGGAAGATCGCGCTGCCGCCGCACATCGAGTACCGCACGCTGCCGATGCTCTTCTACGTCCCGCCGATGTCGCCGGTGATGGCTTCGAAGACCGACGACGTGATCTCGCACGCGGGCGGCGACGATCTCTTCCACGACATCGACAACGCGCGCATCCCGATGCAGTACCTCGCGCGTCTCTTCGGCGCGGGCCACGACGGCAAAGTGCGATACGCGCTGCGCAAGCAGAAGGCGGTGCGGGTCTATCGGCGATGGATCACCGTCGGCGACGTCGATGAGGCCACGGTCGATCGCGCGCTGCTCGAGGCCAACACGACGCGCGAGGAGGCGGAGGCGATCTACCGGCTCACGTCGCTCTGCACGTTCGAGGAGCGTTTCGTCATTCCGCCGATGTACCGCGAGGAAGCGATCGAGATGATGCAGGACCCGCTCGAGCACAAGCAGGCCGCGGGCTTCGGCTTCATCGACGGACCAGCGAGGGGGCTCTAGATGAAGGCAGAAGGCAGAAGGCAGAAGGCAGAAATGGTGCGCCTTGCGGAGCTGCTTCGCTATCCCGACACGCCGCTCGTGCGCTCGTCCGATGACGGGCCTGACATTTGCGGATTTTTCGATGAGATCGAGCGCGTCGATCCCGAGGGGATGGAAGAGCTCTACACGCGCACCTTCGATCTCAATCCGGTGGCCACGCTGGAGATCGGATGGCATCTGTGGGGCGAGCAGTACGAGCGGGGGCGGTTCCTGGCCGATCTGCGCGCGCTGCAGGAGTCGCTGGCGATTGAGGAGGGGAGCGAGCTACCCGATCACCTGACCGTGCTGCTTCCCACGATCGCGCGCATGGACGACGCGAGCGCGATGGCCGCGAAAATCGCACCGGCGCTCGACAAGATCGCGGCGCCGCTCGAGGAGCAGGGGAATCCGTACCGGCATTTGATCGCGGCGGTGAAGACGGTGCTCGCATGATCAACAACGTCCTCTTCGCCGCCCTCCCGTACGTCGCGATCGTGCTCTTCCTCGTCGGCACGATCCATCGCTATCGCCGCGAGACGTTCACATACTCGAGCCTCTCCTCGCAGCTGCTCGAGAACAAGCAGCACTTCTGGGCGCTCGTGCCGTTTCACTACGGCATCCTCGCCGTGCTCGCGGGTCACGCGATCGCGTTCGCGATTCCGCGGCAGCTCCTGCTCTTCAACAGCAGACCGCTGCGGCTCTACGTGCTCGAAGTCTCCGCGCTGATCTTCGGGATCTCCACGCTCATCGGCCTCATCGCGATCATCTCGCGCCGCATGACGGACTCGCGCGTGCGCGTGGTGACGAGCCGTGCCGACTGGGTTCTCTACGCGCTGCTCCTCGTGCAGGTCTTCAGCGGCGTCTACGTCGCCGTGTTCCACCGGTGGGGCTCGGCGTGGTTCGCCGCCTCGGCCTCGCCGTATCTCTGGTCGCTGCTGAAGCTCAATCCCGACATCAACGTCGTCGCCGCGATGCCGCTGATGGTGAAGGTGCACATCGTCAACGCCTGGCTCGTGATCGCGTTCTTCCCCTTCACGCGCCTCGTGCACATTCTCGTCGTTCCGAATCAATACCTCTGGCGCAAGCGCCAGGTTGTTCGGTGGTACCGGAGGCCGGAGAGGAGCGCCGCGTGACCTCGCGCATCCTCACGATCGTCCTCGGCGTCGCCGTCGTCTTCTCCGCGCTCGCACTCGTGCCGCGCGTGCGGGCGACGCGGCTTCCGGGCGATCACCGCGGCTTCGAGCCGGCGCAGCCGGTCGAGTTCTCGCATCGGTTGCACTCGGGGGAGCTCGGAGTGCAGTGCCAGTACTGCCATTCCGGCGCGGAGCGCAGCCGGCACGCCGGGATTCCGGCGGCGTCGACGTGCATGAACTGCCATCGCTTCGTGAAAGCAAAGCGCGCGACGGTGCGCGCGGAAGAGGAGCTGGCGAAGAAAGAAAACCGCAAGCCGCGGCTCGTCGTCGCTCCGGAGATTGAGAAGCTCGAGAAGGCGATGAAGACGAACACGCCCATCCGTTGGGCGCGCATTCATCAGGTGCCCGACTTCGTCTACTTCGATCACCGCCCGCACGTCAGCGCCGGAGTGGAGTGCCAGAAGTGCCACGGTCCGGTCGAGACGATGGAGCGCGTGCGCCAGGTCGAGTCTCTGAACATGGGCTGGTGCGTGAACTGCCACCGCGGCCGCGATGGAACGCGGCTCGCGGGACTTCCCGTGAAGGCGTCATCGGATTGCTCGTCATGTCACATTTGAAAGCTCTTAGCTCTCAGCTGTTAGCTCTTAGGGAGTTGGATGCCGACAGGCGCGATTTTCTGAAGATGGCTGGCTTTTCGCTCGCTGCGGTTGCGGCGGGATGCAGCCGGTCGCCGGTATCCGAGGCGATTCCATTCGTTACGGCACCCGAGGAGATCGTGCCGGGGCGGGCGTACTGGATGGCGTCGACGTGTCATGGATGTCCCGCGCGCTGCGGCGTGCTCGTGAAGTGCCGCGACGGGCGTCCGATCAGGATCGAAGGCAATCCCGAGCATCCGCTGTCGCGCGGAGGACTCTGCGCCGTCGGTCAGGCGAGCGTGCTCGAGCTGTACGACACGCTGCGTCTCGACGGTCCGATGCTGCGCGGCGCGAAGAGCGACTGGGCGAGCGTCGACGCGTTCGTGCGCGAGCAGCTTGCCGGCGCGCAGCGCGTGCGCGTGCTCTCGACCACGCTCGCGAGTCCGACGTCGAAGCGCGTGATCGACGAGTTTCTCGCGCGCTTTCCCGACGGAAAGCACGTCGTGTACGACGTCCCGTCGGCGAGCGCGATTCGCGAGGCGCACGGCGGCGTCCTTCCTCATTACCGCTTCGACAACGCCGACGTGATCGTCAGCCTCGACGCCGATTTCCTCGGCACGTGGATCTCGCCGGTCGAGTTCACGAAGCAGTGGAGCTCGCGCCGCGCGTGGCACGCGCAGTTCGAGGCGCGGCTCTCGCTCACCGGATCGAAGGCCGATCAGCGCGTGCGCCTGCATCCGCGCGAAACGACCGCGGTGCTCGCGTATCTCGCCGGTGCGACGAACGAGCCGCCGCTGAAGCCCGTCGTGCTCGAGCGCATCCGGAAACGCCTCGAAGAGGCGCGCGGCCGTTCGCTCGTGGTCTGCGGCAGCAAGCGCGTCGAAGATCAGCTGCTCGTGAAGAGGATCAACGAGCGCAATTACGGGACGACACTCGATCTCGCAGCGCCGTCGTATCAGCGCGAAGGCAACGACCACGAGCTCGCGCAGCTCTTCGCCGAGCCGGTCGACGCGCTGTTCGTCGTCGATGCGAATCCCGTTTACGACCTGCCGGAATTTGCAGTCGACCACGTTCCCCTCGTCGTGACGTTCCCATCGCATATCGACGAGACCTCGAAGCGCGCGCACGCCGTCTGCCCCTCGCCGCACTTTCTCGAATCGTGGAACGACAGCGAGCCGGTCGCGGGCGTGTATGCCGTCACGCAACCCGCGATCGCGCCGCTGCGCAACACGCGCGAAGTGATCGAGAGCCTCGCCGCATGGAGCGGCAAGCCGGCCCGCGCGTACGACATGATTCGTGCGACCGGAAAAACCGCGGAATGGGACAAAACCCTACACGACGGCTTTGCTGTCTGGAGTGCGGCAACGCCAGTTGCCGCTCTCTACGCCGCGGCAGAGCCGCGGCGGGCGGCGGCCTTGCCGCCGCCTTTGAAAGCGGCAACTGGCGTTGCCGCACTCCACACATTCACTCCGGTGCTTTACGCGAGCATCGCCATGCGCGATGGCCGCCACGCGCACAACGCCTGGCTTCACGAGCTCCCCGACCCCATCACGAAAGTGACGTGGGACAACTACGCATCCCTCTCGCCGAAAGCGGCCGAGAAACTGAACGTGAAAGACGGCGACGTCGTGAACGTCCAGGGAGTCGAGCTTCCCGCGTTCGTGCAGCCCGGTCAGCACGACGGCGTCGTCGCGATCGCCATCGGCTACGGCCGCCTGGGCACCGACCGCTTCGCGAAGGTCGGTCCGAAATGGCTCCTCCGCCGCACGCACCTCACCGGCGGCGACACCGTCGGCCGCCGCGCGATCCAGCTCGCAAAATACGACACCGTCACGATCACGAAGACCGGCAAACGCCACGAGCTCGCGACGACGCAGCTCTACAATCGCGTCGACGAGCACCGCCCCGAGCCGTTCGCCCCAGTCCCCTCTCCCCGCGAGCGGGGAGAGGGCCAGGGTGAGGGGTCGAGTCTCTGGCCCGCGAAAGCGAAAGGCGCACATCAGTGGGCGATGGCCATTGATCTCGCGAAGTGCACCGGCTGCTCCGCGTGCGTCATCGGCTGCCAGTCGGAGAACAACGTCCCCGTCGTGGGCAAGGACGAAGTGCTCCGCGAGCGCGAGATGCACTGGATCCGCATCGACCGCTACTTCAAGGGCGAGGGCGACGAGCTGCAGGTCGTGCATCAGCCGATGATGTGCGCGCACTGCGGCAACGCTCCGTGCGAGACGGTCTGTCCCGTGCTCGCGACCGTGCATTCCTCCGACGGCCTCAATCAGCAGGTCTACAACCGCTGCGTCGGCACGCGCTACTGCGCGAACAACTGTCCCTACAAAGTGCGGCGCTTCAACTGGTTCGACTACCCGCACGACGATGTCTTCGCGAACCTCACTCTCAATCCCGACGTCGCCGTGCGCAGCCGCGGGGTGATGGAGAAGTGCTCGATGTGCGTGCAGCGCATCGAAGAAGCGCGCATCGTCGCGAAGCAGCAGGGCCTGCCCATCGCGGACGGCGCGATCCGCACCGCGTGCGAGCAGTCGTGTCCCGCCGACGCGATTCGTTTCGGCGACGCGAACGATCCGAAGTCGCGCATCGCCGCGCTGCGCAAGGACGAGCGCTACTTCGTCGTGCTGGAGGAGCTCAATGTCAAACCTGCCGTTGGCTATCTCACCGTTTAGAGCCGCGGTCGAGCACGACGACGAGCCCCCCGTCACCGGCAAGGAGCTCGCCGACGTCACCCGCGACGTCTGCGCGCCGCTCGAGCGCAAGGCGACGCCGCTCTGGTGGTTTGCCTTCCTTGCCTCCGCCGCCGTGATGACGCTCGGCCTCGTCGCCATCGGCTACCAGGTCTCGACCGGCATCGGCACGTGGGGGCTGAACAAGACCGTGGGCTGGGCGTTCGACATCACGAACTTCGTCTTCTGGGTCGGGATCGGCCACGCCGGCACGCTGATCTCCGCGGTGCTGTTCCTCCTGCGCCAGAAGTGGCGCACGAGCGTGAATCGGAGCGCCGAGGCGATGACGCTGTTCGCGGTGCTGTGCGCGGCGATCTTTCCGCTCATTCACATGGGACGGCCGTGGCTCGCGTTCTGGGTCTTCCCGTATCCGAACACGCGCGGCTCCCTCTGGGTGAACTTCCGCTCGCCGCTGCTGTGGGACGTCTTCGCGATCAGCGTCTACTTCACCGTCTCCGCGGTCTTCTGGTTCATCGGACTGATGCCCGATCTCGCCACGATCCGCGATCGCTCGACGGGACTGCGGCAGAAAATCTTCGGCGTCCTCTCCTTCGGCTGGAACGGCTCGCTGCGCACCTGGACGCGCTACGAGAAGATGTATCTTCTCCTCGCGGGCCTCGCGACGCCGCTCGTGCTCTCCGTGCACTCGATCGTCAGCTTCGACTTCGCGACGTCCGTGCTGCCGGGCTGGCACGCGACGATCTTCCCGCCGTACTTCGTTGCGGGAGCCATCTTCAGCGGCATGTCGATGGTGCTGACGCTGATGATCATCGCTCGCGCGGTAATGCCGGCGCTGCGGGACTACCTCACGGTCAATCACATCGACGCGATGGCGAAGCTCGTCCTCGCCACCTCGGGCATGGTCGGCCTCGCGTACCTGACCGAGCTCTTCACCGCGTTCTACAGCGGGAATCCGTACGAGCGCTACGCCTTCGTCAATCGCGCGATGGGACCCTTCGCGTGGGGCTACTGGACGATGGTGATCTGCAACGTCGCACTGCCGCAGCTGTACTGGTTCCGCCGCGTGCGCCGCAGCATCGTCGCCGTGTTCATCCTGTCGATCTTCGTCAACATCGGGATGTGGTTCGAGCGCTTCATCATCATCGTCACCTCGCTGCATCGCGACTTCCTGCCGTCGAGCTGGGCGAGCTACACACCGACGATCATCGAGATCGCCACGCTCGCGGGAACGTTCGGCCTGTTCTTCACCGCGTTCCTCCTGTTCTGCCGCTTCCTGCCGATGATCGCGATGGCGGAAGTGAAGGGGGTGCTGCATCGCCCCGAGGATGAGCGGATCAAGCGGGTGGTGCGGGAGCTCACGCGCGGCGGATACGTCGTTGCGGACGTGCACACGCCCTACGCGGTGCACGGGCTCGAGAAGGTTGCCGGCGTGAAGCCGTCGCGTCTCGGATGGGCCTGCGCCATCGGCGGCTTCACCGGCGCGGGATTGATTCTGCTGTTCCAGTCGTGGACGTCCGCGATCGACTGGGGCATCGACGTCGGCGGCAAGCCGCTCAACTCGATTCCCGCCTTCATCCCCGTCACCTTCGAAGTCGGCGTCCTCCTCGGCGCGTTCGCGACCGTGCTCGCGTTCCTCTTCCGCAGCCGTCTCTGGCCGGGAAAACGCGCGCAGGCCGGCGCAACGGATGATCAGTTCGTCGTCGTGCTGCGCGCGGAAAACGCCGCATTCGATCCCGAGCACGCCGAACAAATCGCGGCTCGCTACGGCGTTCGTGTGGAGTGCGGCGACGCCAGTCGCCGCTGTCCTGCGAAAGCGGCAACTCGCGTTGCCGCACTCCACACAGAAGGAGACCGGTGATGCGCGCCCTCGCGAACACGCTCCTGTTCCTCGCGCTCGTCGCGCTGCTGTCGCTGAACTGGCTGATGCGCAGCGATCCGGCGAAGCGCAATGTCGAGATCCTTCCGAACATGGTCGAGTCGGTGCCGTACGACACGTTCGCGCGCAATCCGAACTTCGCCGACGGAAAAACGCTGCGCATGCCGGTGCGCGGCACGGTGATTCGCGGCTTCATGCCCATCCGCCCCGCGCGTGAGCTGTTCAGTCCCGTCAGCGGCAACAAGGCGAGCCTCGCGCGCGGCGCGGTCGTGTACGCGAACTTCTGCGAGACCTGCCACGGACCGGCGGGCAAAGGCGACGGCCGCGTCGCACAGCGTGGATTCCCGATGCCGCCGTCATTGCTCGCGCCGAAGGCGATGCAGATGCAGGACGGCCAGATGTTCCACGTCGTCACGTACGGGCAGAACAACATGCCGTCGTATGCCGCGCAAATCGACCGCATCGACCGCTGGGCCGCGATCGAATACGTCCGATCGCTGCAGTCAGTCCCCTCTCCCCGCGTGCGGGGAGAGGGCCAGGGTGAGGGGCCCAAACCATGAATCAGGGGCCAAAATCATGAATCCGAAAATCGCCGCCCCCCTCTTCACCGTCCTCGCGTTCTCCTTCGCGATGACCGTCACCGGCGTCGCCGTCGCCCCGCGCGACGTCTGGCCCAACGTGCTGCTCTCCGGCTACTTCCTCGCCGGTCTCGGACTCGCCGGCGCGTTCCTCGTCGCCGTGCATGACGTCAGCGCCGGCCGCTGGCTCGGCCCGGTGCGCGCGATCGCCTGCTCGCTCACGCGACTCGTCCTTCCGGGCTCGGTGATCGTCCTCGTCGCGATCGTTGCCGGCGGAAACGATCTCTATCCCGCATGGCACGAACACCTCGCGCACGGCGGATTCAAAGCGATCTGGCTCGAGCGGGTCTTCTTCACGGCGCGCGCATTCGCGTACGTCGCGGCGTGGCTGCTCTCGATCCATTTCCTGCGGCGCCGCAAAGGAGCGCCCGCGTTTCTCGTCACATTCGCCCTCACCGTCTGGCTTTCGAGCTTCGACTGGCTGATGGCGCTCGATCCGCACTGGGCCAGCACCGTCTTCGGCGTCTACCACTTCGCCGGTCTCTTCACCGGCGGACTCGCCGTCGTCGTGATCGTGGCCGCCGTTCGATCACGTACCGATTCATCGATCACCTCCGATCACATTCACGACGTCGCCAAACTGCTCTTCGCCTTCAGCACGTTCTGGATGTACATCTGGTTCAGCCAGGCCATGCTGATCTGGTACACGAACATCCCCGAAGAGGCGTCGTGGTACACGGCCCGCGCATACGGCAACTGGGGCGTGCTGTTCTGGGCCGTCGTCGCGATCGAGTGGGGACTGCCGTTCCTCGTCCTGCTCTCCGAAACGACGAAGCGGAATCGCACGATCGTCGTGCGCGTCGCGGTCGCCGTGCTGATCGGCCACTGGCTCGATCTCTACGTCACCATCGTTCCCGCGCACGCCCCCGAGCCGCGGCTCACTGGATGGGAGCTCGCCCTGGCACTGGGCACGTTCGCGGCGGTGGGATGGGCGGTGACGAAACGGGAGCCGGGCGAGACGCTCGTGCTCCAGTCCCCTCTCCCCGCCACGCGGGGAGAGGGTTAGGGTGAGGGGCCGTGTAATCAAACGCTGATGCCGCGTTTCTCAGCCGCCGCGCGCACATGCTCTTTCCCCGCGCCCGCGTTCTCGAAGAGAGCGGTCGCGAAGGATTCGTTGAACGTCTTGTCGGGATCGGGCCGGAACTGCCGCCAAGTGGCGAAGATCAGGCGATCGGTCGTCTCCGCGCCGTGGGACTCGCGGATCGACCACAACATGGCAGCCCATACTTCGGCGAGCTTGTAGGTCTCGCGCGGCGTTTCGTCGAAACCGCGCGTGGTCGCCAGATCGATGGACGGTTTCCCGTACAGCTTCGCCGCGAACGCCGGCGTGTTGTTGAACGAGCAGGGGAAGTAGGCCGCCAATCCGTACTCCACCGCCCGCCACGTGAGCTCGAAGTCGGGAACATGGTGCGGCATCGCCTTCGCCTGCATCAGAACGTGGTGCGTGTAGGCGCGCAGCGTCAGATCGGTCTCGTCGATGTATTTCGTTCCGACGAACATCGTCGCGGTCCGGCCGTCGTAGTACGTCATGGTCGGGCCCTGCTCGCTGTCGTCGGCGATGCGGAAGATCGGCGACGGCTTTCCTCCGTCGAAGGTCCAGCCGATCTTCTGCAGGTAGGACTGATAGCGCGCGAGCAGCGGCTCGAGTTTCTGCTGCACGTCGCCGGTCGCCCCGCTGCCGCTGAAGGACACGTTCTCCAGCCGTTGCACTTTCTGCTGCAGTTGTTCGAGGTTCGTCTGCATCGCGTCGAGCTCGTTCAACCGTGCGAGCTGTTCACGCCGCAGCGCAACCTGCTTCTCCGCGTCCGCCAACTCCGCGCGCAGCGATTCGAGTCGGGCGGTCAGGGCCTTGAAATCGGCCGCCGACTTGTAGCCGAGGAAGCCGAGCCACGCGGCGATGAGCGCGAGTGGAATGCCGACGAAGAAACCGAAGAGCTTCGCCCACGACATCAAACGATCCGCGACTCTCTGCGCGATCTGGATCTCGACGACCTCCGCGTCACGCGTCGCGGGCGCGGGCGCCGCCGTCGCAGTCGTGGTGGTCCGCGCGGTCGCCGTTTGCGGCGGTGCGGTCGCGGTCGTGGTCGTGAGAAGGACGAAGAGAACGATCGTTGCCATCATGCTTCGCTCCCGCGGCTAACGCATCCGCATCGCCGCGCGCAGCTCTTCGAGCCTCGCCACTTCGCTTGCGGGGATCAGCTCGTTCGAGCCGAGGGCGCGGCGGATGAAGTCGATGTGCGCCACGTGCTCGAGCGTCTCCATCAGATACCCGGCCTGCTCGATGTCGCGCGCGAAACAGACCGCACCGTGAAAGCGCAGCAGCACCGCGTCATGATGCGCGACGAGCGGTTCGACGCTGCGCGCGAGCTCTTCCGCCGTCGGCATCGCGTACGACGCCACCGGCACACGCCCCAGCGTGAGAATCGCCTCGGAGAGAATCGGCTGATCGAGCGCGACGCCCGCCACCGCGTAAGCGGTCGCGTACGGAGGGTGGGCGTGGATGATCGCCCGGATGTCGGGACGGCGCGCGTAGATCATCCGGTGCAGCGCGATCTCGGAGGACGGACGCCCCGACCGCGGCGAGCCGTCGCGAAACAGGCGCACGAGCTGTTCGGGCTCCAGCTCTCCTTTGCACGATCCGCTCGGCGTGATCAGCGTTCCGCCGTCGTCGAGCAGCGCGGAGAGATTGCCGTCCGTCGAGGTGAGGATTCCCTTCTGATCGAGACGGCGCGCGATGCGCACGATCGCCTTCTTGAGCTGGTATTCGGTCTGCACGTCACTCCACCTTCACCCAACGAATATCGAGTCCGCCGCGCTCGTCGCGCAGGAACGCGCACTTCCGCTTTCATTGTCACAGCTTTTCGTCCCGTCCGCTCGGATACGTCGAGCAGCTCGTTGGTCATTCGTTTAAGCTCGGCGGTGACTTTAGCCTGATGGCTCCACGATGACGATCGACGAATATATCGCCGGCTTCCCGAACGACGTTCAGAAGATTCTGAAGAAGATCAGGACCACCATCCGAAAAGCGGCGCCGGACGCGCAAGAGACGATCAGGTATGCGATCCCGACCTTCACGCTGAACGGCAATCTCGTTCACTTCGCGGCGTACAAGCACCACATCGGCTTCTATCCTGCACCGTCGGGCACGAAGAAGTTTCAGAAGGAGCTCGCTCCCTACAAGAGCGGGAAGGGGTCGATCCAGTTTCCATTGGATGAGCCGATTCCGTGCGACCTGATCAGCGAGATCGTGAAGTTCCGGGTCAGGGAACAGAAGAAATGAGATCGAGGGCCGTCAGCGGATCTCCATCCGCGTTCCTGCTGGTCTTCGATCGCGGCGACGAGATTACCGAAGGACTCACATCGTTCGCGCGCGACCACGCGATCACCGGCGCGTCATTCACCGCCATCGGCGCGTGCAGCCGGGCGGTCATCGCCTACTGGAACGCCGTCACGAAGGAATATGAAAAGCTCCCCATCCCCGAATAGGTGGAAGTCGTCTCGCTCTCGGGCAATGTGGCCGCCGGCGAAGACGGCCGGCCGCGCGTGCATGCGCATGTGGCTCTCGGCAGGAGAGACGGTGCGATGATCGGCGGACATCTTTTCAGCGGAATCGTCCATCCGACGCTCGAGCTGTTCCTGATCGCGTTCGATGTTGCGCTGCAGCGCCGGCGTGACGAAGAGACAAGTCTGCAGCTGCTCGCACTCGACTAGTGGACATTCAACATTGAAAGCGTAAGTACCAAGGCTTGTCATCCCGAGCGTGAGCGAGGGACCCGGGGGGTAGGGTGGCACGAAGCCCGAGCGTCGCGCCGCCGCCCGCCCAGGTCCCTCGCTCACGCTCGGGATGACAAGGCTGGCGACGCATGCTTCAAGGTTGAAGATTCGGGGGATTCCTCGCCGTCTTCGCGGCTCGGAGACACTTGTGCAGAGGTTCTCTGGCGTATACACCGCGAAGCGGCGCGCATCGGCGGACTTGAACTCCACACCGAGTCCGGGGCGGGAACGATCGGGCGCCATCACGCCGCCGGCCGGCGCGCGGAATCCATCGAACGACATCTCTTCGATCCGGGCGTGATCGAAAAAGTATTCGACGTGGCGTGCTGCTGCGACGGCACAACAGATCGGAACGTGCAGGGTCGGTGCGGTGTGGGCCGAAAGATGGATGTTGTTTGCCTCGCAAAGAGCGGCCACGCGAAGGAACTCCGAGAATCCCGCGCAGCGCGTGGCATCCGCCTGCAACACATCGACGGCGCCTGCCTCGAGCATTCGCCGGAAGTAGAAGAGGTCGTAACCATACTCGCCGGCGGCGATGTCCATGCCCGCCGGCGCCCGATCGCGAAGCACCCGCAACCCTTCCAGATCATCCGACGACACCGGCTCTTCGAACCACGTCACGCCGAACGTGCCGAATGTCTCCGCCTGTTCGAGCGCCAGCTTGCGGTCATAGGCGCCGTTGGCATCGACGAAGAGCGCGGTCTCTTTGCCGATCGCCGCGCGCGCCGCGCGCACACGGTCGCGATCTGCCGCCGGATCGCGTCCGACTTTCATCTTCACACTGCGGATGCCGGCAGCGGCCCAGCCGCCCAGCTGTTCCTGCAGCTCCGCGATCGAGTACGAAGTGAAGCCTCCGCTGCCATAGACCGCGATCGACTCGCGTGCGGCGCCGAAGAGCGTCACCAGCGGAACGTCGAGCAACTTTGCCTTCAGATCCCACAGCGCCGTATCCACGGCGGCAATGGCCATCGAACAGATTCCGGGACGCCCGAGGTTGCGGATCGAGCGCCGCATTGCGGACCACAACGTGGGGATGTCCATGGCGTTGCCGCCGCCGACGAGGTCCCGCAGGCGATCGGCGATCAGGCGTGCCGTGGCCACGTCCGCGTAGGTGTAGCCAAGGCCTTTCCTGCCGCCGCCCTGCAGCTCGACGAGCACGAGCGTCGTCGAGCTCCATTCCAGCGTGCCGTCCGACTCCGGCGTCGCCGTCGGGATCACGTGGGCCGACACGGAGAGGTCTTCGATCGCGACTCGCATCCGAAACGCCAGCTACAGCAAGTTTCAAACCTTGCTGGTAGCGAGCAGAGGCTCGTCATGATCGAAAACGTCGCGGTGCACGCTCAACTCACCGCCCCGTGCCCGCGAGCGAGGAAGAGACGGCGCGCAGCAGCAGCTGGACGTCGAGCCACACCGACCAGTCGCACATGTACATCAGGTCGTAGCGCAGCTTCACTTCGGGACGCGTGTCGTATTCGGAGGAAACCTGCGCGAGGCCGGCGATTCCGGGACGCACGAGCGAGCGAAGATCGAAGTCGGGAACGTCGCGCAGAATTTTCGCGACGAGCTCGGGACGCTCGGGGCGCGGGCCGACGAGACTCATCTCGCCGGACAGGACGTTGATCAGCTGCGGCAGCTCGTCGATGTGATAGCGGCGCAGCAGGGCTCCCGTTCGCGTGAGGCGATTCTCTTCGATCGTGCCGAGCGGCTCCGCGTCGGCCGGCCCGCGCATCGAGCGGAACTTCCACATCCCGTACGGCTCGCCGCGGAGTCCGACGCGCTTCTGGCGCACGAGCGCCGGCCCGCCGTCCTCGAGCCGGATCGCGATCCAGGTGAGCATCCAGAGCGGCGCGCTCACGAGGATCAGCAGCGCGGCGCCGGTGACGTCGATCGATCGCTTGACCGCCGCGCTCAACCCATAGCCGCAGCTCGCGGCGACCGCGACGAGCGGCTGATCGCCGATCCATCCGCGCGTCCTCGATGCGAGCAGCGCGTCGACGTGAGAGGCGAGCATGAGGAATCCGCGCGCGCCGCGGATGCGCAGCAGCTCGAGCCGGAGGCGCGGGTCGGCGTCCGGCGAGACGAGGATGACTTCCTCGACCTCGCGCAGCATGGCCTGCGTCGCGGGCTCGCCGAGCTGCTCGAGTCGCGGACCGTTCTCGCGCACGCGAATGCGTTGATCGCCGGCGAAGTGCAATCCGGCGAGCGCCTCGTCGACGTCGTGCGACGTGCCGAGGAGGATCGTCTCGCGCGGGCGGATGGGAGCGAGGATGCCGAGGAGGCGGCGCCAGAGCAGCAGTGCCACGATCTCGAGCATCGGAACGGCGAGGAGCACCGTTCGCGGCAAGGGACGAGCGAGCGCCGTCGCGCCGATCGCCGCGAGCGCGGCCTGGATCACGACGGCGGTGATGAAGGACGGCCTCGTTCGCGGCGTAACGCGATTCGTGTAGAAGCCGCTGAGCGTGAGCGCGACGATCAGCGAGAGCGCGAAGAGGATGACGATCGGCGGATCGAGCGCGAAGTTTTCCGGCGGCAGCAGCGACTGCGTGAACGAGAGATGCACGCGACGCCGCAGCTCGACGATTGCGTAGAGCGCGCCCCAGCCGATCAAACCATGGCCGGCGACGAGGACGGCCATGCGGGCCATGCGCTCCTTCGACGCCGGCCGGATCATGCCGCCGCCTCGCGCCGCCGCACGATCGCGGCCAGGCGGTCGCGCGTGTCCTGCCGCGCGTAACGAGTCTCGATGACGTTGCGCAGCGCTGTCGCCATCGCGTTGCGGCGCGATTCATCGGAGATCGCCTCGACCGCGAGCCGCGCCAGCTCGTCCGCGTCGTCGGCGATGCTCGCGAGCCGCGCCAGCGGATCGAGCCCGCGCATCGCTTTGCTCGTCGCGACGATCGCGCATCCCGCTTCCGCCGCTTCGAGCACTTTGCTCGACTGTCCGCTGCCGTAACGCACCGGAACGAGCGCGACCTTCACGTCGCGCGCGAGCTTCGCGATATCCGGCACGGGCGACTGCACGGTGATGCCGTCGCGCCCGTGCGCCGCACGGATGCTGGCCGGCGCGTCGGCGCCGCCGATGACGAGCGTCGCATTCGGGCGCCGCGCGCGCACGGCGGGCCAGATCTCGCCGAGCAGCCACGCCGCGGCGTCGGCGTTCGCGAAGTAGGCGAGGCGTCCCCAGAATCCGAAGTCGAAGGAGCGCGGCCCGCCGGCGAGCGGCGCGATGTCGGCACCGTTCGAGATCGCGACCGCGCCGAGCTCCGCGCAGTCTTCACCGCTGACGACGAGCACGCGGTCGTACGCGCGCGCGGCCTCTTCTTCGAGTCGCGCGACGCGTTGCGATTCCGCGCGCCAGAACCAGCTCGTCAGCGGCGCGCTTTCTCGCGATCGTTCGTCCATGTTGCGGCGCAGCGAGTCGATCGCATCGAGGATGTGCAGGCCTTTCGGAAGCGCGCCGCGAACCCACGGGTCGAGACGCGAGAGCAGCACGATGGTCGCGTCGAACTCGCCCACGTCGTTGCGCGCGCGCGCGATCGCGCCCGCCCAGTCATACGGTGCCGCGAGCAGCGCGTGCACGGGAGCACCGCTCAGCACGCGCAACGCACCGGCGGCGGCGCGCGCGGCCGAGCGCGCGGCAGGGTAGAAGCGGAATCGCGGCGCGTCCGCCGGAACGCGGCCCTCCGGGGCCACCAGCGCGACGTCCGCCTCGGTCTCCAGCGCCGAGAGCCAGAGCGTCGCACGCAGGCGGTCGCCCGTGAATGGAGGCCACGGGAAACGCGAAGAGAGAAGGAGGACGTTCATTCGGGGAATGGGACCGCCGCGTATGATAGCGGGCCGCCTTCCCCGATGCGCATTCTCCTTCTCACGCCCCGTCTTCCCTGGCCGCCGTCGGACGGGGGACGCGTAGCGATGTCGCGCCTCGCGCAGTCGCTCGCGGCGTGCGGCGCCGAGGTGGAGATCCTGTCGCTCAATCCGCGAAAACATCGCGGGACGCCGCAGGGGCCGCTGCCGATTCAGGCCGTCGACATCGACACGTCGCGGAAGCTCGTGACTGCGTTGCGCGTGCCGTACATCGTCGCGCGCTTCGTCTCGCGCGCGTATCGGGACGCACTGCGGATGACGCTGCGCCGGTTCCAGCCGGATGTCGTGCAGATCGAGAGTCCGTTTCTTCTGCCGTACGCCGCGACGGTGCGCGAGGAGAGCGGCGCGCGCCTCGTGCTTCGCTCTCTCAACGTGGAGTGCCGGATCTGGGAGGGACTCGCGCGCCTCGAGCGCGGCGGGCTTCGCCGTCTGGCGCTTCGACATGTCGCGTCGTCGATGCGCGCGTACGAGTTGCGATCGATGCAGCGGCTCGATGCGATCGTGCCGATCTCCGAAGCGGATGCCGCCGACTTCCGAACCCTTGGCGTAACGCCGCCGATGTACGTGGTGCCCTGCGGCGTCACCGTGAATCCGGCGTCTGACGCAGCGCGGCCGGGCACGGTCGGATTCATCGGCTCGCTCGATTTCCTGCCGAATCAGGATGCGGTGCGATGGATCCTCGACGAGCTCTGGCCGCGCGTCGTCGAGCAGGAACCGGCGGCGCGCCTGTCGATCGCAGGAAGCTCGCCGCCCGCCTGGCTGCGCGAGCGCGTTCATGGCGACATCGCGGACGCTGTGATGTTCTTTCGCGAGAACGCGGTCATCATCGCGCCGCTGTTCGCCGGGGGAGGGATGCGCATCAAGGTCCTCGAGGCGATGGCGCTAGGCAAAGCAGTCGTGGCGACAACGATCGGCGCGGGAGGAATCGACGTCGAGGACGGACGCGACATCGTTCTCGCGGATGATGCGGCATCGTTCGCCAACGCCGTCGTGCGCCTCCTCCGCGAGCCGGGCACCGCGGCGCGCATCGGCGAGGCCGCGCGCGCGAAGGCCGCGCAGCGTTACGACAGCGACACACTAGCGCGCGGGCTGCTCCGTTTTTACGAGTCGCTTTGAGCGAGACGGCGCATCGCGCGAACGAGCGCGTCGTACGACGGGATGACGATCGACAGCTCGATCACTTGCGGCTCACCAGACCTTCGTGAGCCATCAGCACGCCGGCCGCCAGGAGCAGCGCGTGCGAGGGCGATTGATAGCCGCCCATGAAGACCTGGAACGCGGTGACGTCGATCAGCGCGAGGATCATGACCCGCGCGGCGACCGCGGCGAGCAGGCCGGCGATCAGGAGCATCATCGTTCGATCGGCTCGTCTCCATTTCATCGCGTAGAGCAACGCCGCCAGGCCGAGGATCGGCGGAAACGCCCATTGGTACACGCGTCCGATTCCGTTCAGGACGCGCAGACGAAACGCATCGAGCGCGCCGAGTTTCGGCTCGGTGGTCTCCACCTCGGCCTTGTCGATCGACATGCGTACGCCGGGATCGAAACTCACCATCGGTTCGTCTGTGATCGGAATCCGCTCGATCTCCCGCCCGCGCAGCGAAAGCACAAGGAGCGCGTCGCCTGAGGGAACGCGAATGTCGAATCGGGCGTGGCGCGCCGGCGGGAAGTCTTTCCAGCGCTGCTTCAGGTGCTCGTACAGATCGGGGCTGGGAAGGCGCGTGACCCGGGCGCCGGGGACGGGACTGCCGTCAGAGCGCTCAATGGTGATGTCGAGAGGTCCGTCGACGTGCACGACCCATCCGACGAGATGGCTGCGGACGATCGATTTCCGCCGCGGCGCGATCCGCGATCGCGTGAATTGCGCGAAGTCGCGCAATTCAGTCTCCAGTCCCTGCGAGGGTCGCGGCGTGACGGCGAATTCCGTGAATGCCGGTGTTCTCAGGAGGCGGCGCGCCCATGTCTTCAATACTTCTCGTCTCTGTCCGGGCAGCAGCGGCGGGAGCATCGACGCGCGCGCCGGTCTGGCATCGAGCCGGCCGGCGAGCCGCGCGGCCTCGATCTCGCGAGCCAGTCGGTCGTAGTACTCCCTGACCGCCGCGGCGCCGCGCTCGTAATACCCCGCTTCCGCGACCGCCTCGCGAAACGCCCACATGAACCACGCCCCGCCGATCTCGCCTCCACCCTGCGGCATGGAGGCGCTCGCCCAGTTCGTCCCCAGCTGTCCCTCGAGGAATGGACGCAATTCAGCGAACGCGGGACTGACGGCGTACACCCGTTCCCGCGTCTCCTTCGGCACCGGGATGCGAGCCCTTGGCGGATGCTGCCGCACATGCGTGAGGCTCCCGTACGCGCGCAGAAACGATTTCTCCTTGAACTCGACGGCTTCGAAAACGCCGTAGCGCAGACCGTTCCCGAGCACGACCGCGCCGTAAATCGCCGCGAACATCGCAGCCGTCATTACGAGCCAGCGAGGCTTCCACCGCAACGCAATGATCGCCAATGCGAGCAGCGGTACGATCCAGACGCCTTCCTCGCGCGTGAGCCAGAAGAACGCGATCGTAATTCCGCACAATGAGGCCCATCGGAGTTGCATCGCTTTGCGCCGCAACACTGCTGCCGCAACGGCGGCGAACACGAGCAGTGTCAATGCGGGATAAAACCCTTCCCGCGTCACGCGCGTGGCGATCTCGTCGGAAAACGTCATCGGATTGAAGAGCAGCACGATGAACAACGCCGCGCGTGCCATTGAGGACCGGAGAGCCGGCGCCAGGGCAAGACAAACAGCGAGGCACGCGATCGCGTACAGCAGTTGTTGTGCGAACAGCAACGGGATCTTCAATGACGCGACGAACGCGATCCAGAGCGGATAGGCCGGCCCCTTGATCAGCGTCAAGTGGCTGTAGTCGCCGAGCCACTGTCCCTGCAGAATGGCTCGAGCGCGCTCGGTGAACCAGCGATCGTCGTAGACCGCCCATCCGATCGCTTCCAGCGTCCTCGCCGCGGTCAGCCACAGTTTTGCGGCGGCGGCGAGGACGATCGCCGTCCACTCAGCTATCCGGCGTTCTTCGCGAGCCAAGCCTCGACTTCCTCAGGATGAAAGCCGAACGGCCCCGGCTCCCCTTTGTAAACGATCGTTCCCGTCGCGTCGATGATGTAAAAGCGCTCCGGCCATCCCGCGTACGTCTTCTCGCAGGCGTCGTCCATCGGATCGACCGCGAGCGGGATCGGGTATTGGAAGCGCTTCACGAAATCGTTCGCGATGCGGACGCGCTCGTCGAGCGTGCGCGGCTGGCGATAGCAGACGTCTTCCTTCTCGTTCGATTCCATCTGCCACTCGTCGAGCGGATGGGCCTCGCGGATGTAGACGGTCTGGAAATCGACGCGGCTGCCGTACCGCTCGTACATCGCGCGCAGGCGGTCGACCGACCGCCGGAAGGGAGGTCACGTGAAGCTGCCGAAGACGAGCACGAGTGGCTTTCCGCCGCGGTCGCCGAGCAGCGGGACGCGCTGCCGGCCGTCGAGCGCGACGAGCTGCGCGTCGGGCGCGCGGTCGCCGACTTTGAGATGCCCTTCCTTGCGCTGGTCGTACCGCAGCATGCCGATGAAGTTCCGCGGACCCATGCGGATCATCATCCAGGCGACGAGCACGACGGCGATTCCGACGATCGCGAGGACGGCGATGAGGAGGATTTTCTTCATCGGGAGCGCTTATCATACGCCGATGCAAACGCTGCCGGTCATGCTGGCGCCGCCGCCGCGGCGCGTTCCGCTGTCGCTTGCCGTGGTCAATCTCTGCAACGGCGCGGCCCAGATCGGCTGGTTCGTCTTCGGCTTCGGAATGATCTTCGCGTGGGCGTTCATCGGGAACGCCGATTTCTCGGCGATCACGTTCCGCGGCCCGCATGCCGAGGCGGCGGGACGGCTGACGGAGGTCGCGGAGACGGGGGCGTCGGAGAACGAGACGCCGGTGGTTGCGCATCACTATGAGTTCTCGGCCGGCGGACAACGCTTCACCGGCACGTCGTACAGCACCGGCGGTGGCGGCGTGGCCGGCGACCGGGTCGCGATCGAATACAACGAAGACGATCCGGCGCGCTCTCGCATCGCGGGCATGCGCCGGGCGAGATTCGGTCCGCTGGTCTCGCTGGTCGGCATTTTCGCGTTCATCGGCGCGGTGATCGTCTATTTCTCGACGCGCTCCGGTGTCCGCCGCAATCACCTGCTCTGCAATGGCGCGCTCGCAATGGGCACGCTGGTGAATAAAGAGAGCACCAATATGACGGTCAATGACCGCCGCGTCTATAAGCTGACGTTCGAGTTCACCGCGCGCGACGGCCGCCGCTGTCAGGCATCGACGTCGACGAGCGTGACCGCGCGCCTGGAAGACGACGCGCAGGAAGCGCTCCTCTATGACCCCGACCAGCCCGACCGCGCGTATCTGCTCGACGAAGCCCCCGGCCGCCCGCAATTCGAAATGAACGGCGAAATGCGCGGCCGCCCCATCGCCGCCCTCGCGTCCACGATCATCCCCGGCATCGTCATCGGCGTGAACGTGCTGACCCTGGCGTGGCGGATGGGGTTGGTGACGCGGTAAGGGCGGGGGGGTGGAGGTTATTGGTTAAGCGAGAGTTGAGCCGACCTCACTCGCGTCGAAGGACAGATCCACTCAGCCGTCGTCAAACGATCACGACATCCGGAGACTTTGGGCGCACTAGGAATTCCTGCTCGGAAAAAGATCAGGCCCGATAACGCCGCGAGTAGCACACCGCATGCAATGAACGGGCGTGGCACTCGAGTCGTCTGGCCGCAAGCGTCGCGCGTCCCATTCCTCGGCGTTCTCCGGCACGATGCGTCCGCATGACTCGCATCGGAGGTCAGTCATATAGATATCTTCGTTGAGCATGTTCTAATCCTCGCCCTCGGCGACTTCATCAATGCGCTAACTTCTCTCGACCATACCTTACGTTTCCTGTCACAACATAGATCAAGTTCAAGTGACGCTCTTTGCGCGTACGGCGTGTTTTAACATAGCTCCAGAATACCGAATACGCAAGTGTGTCGATTGTGCTTGAAACGCCCTAATGTATGTCGCCCAAAGCAAATAGGCGATCCTGTGGACGCCAAAACACCGTCCTGGCGGCGGCCCAACTCGGCGTAGGAACCGATGAGCCACCGCCGCTCAGTGACCCGGCGGCCGAGCAGCCTCCGGAGTTTCAAATCTGCAAGGCCTCCCGAGGGTTGCAGGTCGCTTCCGCCGAAGCTTCGTCGGGGCGCGGCAACTGTCGTGCCGCACGGCCGCTGCGAGTCGGAAGCGGCTCGCTCCTCCGGGATGGAACATCTCGAGTCCGTTGCGTGGCCACGGCGGTGCCGCTATCCTCTGCGATACGAGCGATTGCGGTGCGGTGAATGGCCACACGTAACCAACTGAAAGACCTTGCGTTACTCCGCCGGCACGAGGCGCAGGTGTTGTTTGACGCTCAGCTGTACGACGGCGCGAGGTACCTGGCCGGATACGTGCTCGAACTAGCGTTGAAGGCGAGAATCTGCCGCATTCTCGACTTCCAGGAGTATCCTGACTCCGGTGAATTCCGAAGACTGTATGCGACTCACGATCTGGATCTGTTGCTCAAGCTCTCCGGTTTGAGTCGTAAGCCTTCGCTTCAGGAAAAGGCGCTGTTTGACAGTTGGTCAACGGCTGCGTTGTGGAAACCCGAGCGCAGATACGACGTTCCAGGTACCGCAAAGCGCGAAGACGTGCGAGACATTCTGGCTGCCGTTGAAGAGGTTCTCAGATGGATCAAGAGACATTGGTGAAGGCATTCCGCAAGGCAGCCGCACAGCTCGAGAAAGCCTACGGGCCCGTTGCTCTGCTGCTGCTCGTGGCGCCTGATGAAGAGACACTCGACTCGTGGAACGTGATCGTGAGCGCGCATGGTTTGGATGCGAAGGCGCGTGGTCAGGCTGTGCGAGAGTTTACGGAGACGCTCCGACGAAGCTTGAACAAATCGCTGTGGCCGATCGTCGCTCGAGCGACCGTCCTGCGCACGAACGACCCGTTTGTGCAGGCATTTACACAACGCTACCCCGCATTGCGCTCCGGGTCGACTCTGGAGGCAGTCAGCGTTTCCGGTATCGACTTGCCGAAAGCTGTCGTCGTTGAGACAAACCGACAAGCCGCCTGAGCACTCCACCCCATGATCTGTCCCCTCTGCGGAAGCGAGTATCGGGAAGGCTACCTTCGGTGCCGGGAGTGCGACACGGACCTCATCGACGTCCCGCCTCGGGAGCCGGATGTGGAACTGGTCAGGATCTACGAGACCGGGAAGTTTCGGCGCTGAAGAAAGGCAACAACCTCTCCATACTCGGAACTGGCAACTCCAGCCACGTCCACATGCGCGATATCTTCCAGCCCGCCGAGCTTACTCGTCCATGAGCCATTCGGCAGTTGCCGCACCATATGCGTTGGTATTCCTTCGCTCGAGGCGAAGATAGCAACCTTCTCATAATTCGGATCGTGGTCGCCGGACGCGGTCAATTCGAAGCCAAGCGTGGCGAATGCAGTAACGAAACTCGCCACAGATTCTTCACGTTGAGCCGTAGGCCAGAACGAGAATAGCGCCTCGCCGGGCCACCACCAGCGTTTCGTGTGTCAGCGGCAGCCCACGCAACGCAGTTGTAACGGCCGTCGCGAGGGCTCGTGATCTCGAATGCGGTGGTCTGAAGGCGAGGAAAGAGTTGCTCGATCGAGTCGCGCATCAGATAAGGCCATTTGCCCGGCCCCATCCAATCCACGCGTCTGTCATTCTCTCGACGTCGCCTGCGGCGTCATCGGGAATCGGATTTTCGCCGGTGATTGCATTCAACGCGGGGAACCAGAATCGGTGGTTCTGCGCCAGATCACGCAGCATGAGAGGTAGCACGGCGGGTCCCAGGCCGATGATCTGTCGATATGAGGAGTGCTCGACCATCTTCGAGGGAGACGACAAATGAGCTGTCGCGGATGACCACGAGAGAGCGAGCTCCTCGAACGCGACGCGCAAACCCTCATCGGTCCCGTGATGTGCGACTTCCGCGATCTGTTTCTCCCGCGTTTCCCACAACCGTGCGGCGCGATGCTCCGACTCCTCGGGAGTGGCTCCATGAGCGACGACCGTTCGTGCTCCCTCGGAAAGCTTCGTCGCGTAGCGTCCCGCTTTGCTCCAGGAAAGCGCCTCGTCATCGCTGAACGTTGTTTGTGAGCGTGGTTTTCCCATCGGTGACTCCGAAGCGATTCTACCGCAGCGCGGCCGCGCGAAACGTCGCTATACTCATCAGACATGGATTTCCTGGTCGCGCGGTTTCGCGGTTGCGCAGTTTCGCGGTCGTTTCTGCCGCGCGACCGCGTCACCGCGAAACTGCGCAACCCAGAACCCCGAGTCATACGCCGAACTGCTGCAGGTGGTGGTCGATGTGCTTGTACATCAGCTCACCCCATTCTTCGCCGCTCAGCTTTCCGAAGAACGCGTGCGTTTCCGTGGCCGCGGCAGACGGTCCGCGTTGCACGAAGCGCTCAATGAGCTCTGTCAGACGTTTTTGCTCTGCCGCGAAGTCACATTCGTTGGAGACGACGAACGACGGATCGGTGGGTGAATTTCTCTTGAAGGGTTTCTCACCCAGAATCGACGTTCGAAAGAACGGCATGAGGATCTTTCCGATGAATTTCTGCTTCATCGGCCGGTCGCCGGTTCCTGTTTCCAGCGCGATCGCGCAGTGACACAGCATCTGCGCCGCGTTCATGGTTCCCCACTGTCGCGTGCTGTCGGGATGAAGCGCCTCGAGGCGTTTCAGAATCGAATCGCGATCCGCCGGCTCGAATAGTGTTTTCATCTGGATCGAAGTCTATCAGAGCCGTGATACTGTCCGCTCCCGTATGCGCGCACGCCGAGTGATGGTGTTCTGGTTCGTGCTCCTCGCCGCATCGGGCGCCGGTGCGGAAGAGCGAAAGCTCCTCGTTTCGGGGATCTTTGCAGACTCCTCGATCGTCGGTCCCTTCGTCCGATTCAGCAAAACGGATCCGGCATCCAGTGACTATGTCATCACGCTTCTCGGGCGAACGCTGGACGGCCAATGGATCAGGCATTTCTCGCCAAAGCAGGCATTCGTCGCCTCCGCCGATCTGACTCCGGTCAACGCGCACTTCAGCGACCGGATTTACGTGAACGGAGAGAGGGTGCACGACCTCGAATACGAGGCGGCCTCCTATCGCCTGCGGGGGGGATTCAGGCTCACGCCCAACGAGCGCTCGACGACCGAAATCCACCTCGTCGGCCTGATCGAGGAAGTGGACGGCTTGCAGGACGGAGCCGTCACGGCTTTCTGGGATGAGCCCTTTGTCGGTCTCGATGTCAGCCATGCATACTAGGTCACTGCTGTCCAAATTAGCCATCTTCACATCGGCGGCTAGCGGAGACTGAGGGACGATTTGAGCAGCTTCGAGAATCAGACCCCCTCTCGATCACGTAAAGCTGCTGTCCAAGATTGTCGGAGAGCGAATGAGGTCATAG
>DATLFB010000062.1:0-1616 GCA_035525285.1 Thermoanaerobaculia bacterium | reverse complement strand
GAGCGCGACCAGCGAGTAGGCGGAGATGTCGTGCGCGGTCCTGAAGCCGTCGCGCGAGGTGTTGACGAAGTCTCCTTCGAGATCCTCGCGCGGCGCGAACGCGACCGAGTGCACGAGCGCGTCGAGCCTGCCGAACGATTCGCCGAGCGAGTTGAACACGCCGTCGATTCTCATGATCGGGCGTCCTGTTCATCATCATCATCGTCGAGCCGGACGGTTCGGTTCAATCGGTGACGGTTCCGGATTGGAGCGGTGTGACGTCAGGCCAGCTTCGGGCAGACCTGATCACGAACCTGAGTTCCTGGCAATTCGCACCAGCGAGGGATGAAACTGGAAGGACCGTGCGCGGTGAGGCGAGGATTACGGTCAGGTTCGACAGATAGAACCTCAGGTGTGCCGGGGCGCATCGAAGCAGCCGCCCAACTCTGCAAGCGGCGTTAACGCCGGAACCGAATCGATTCGTCGAGCTTTCGTTTCTCGTGGTGATGCGGTAGCTTGCAGTCGTGAAACCGAAGGTCTATCTCGAAACCAGTTTCATAGGCTACCTCACGTCGTGGCCTGCACGTGACATCGTAGTCCTTGCGCACCAGCAGCTTACGCGAGAATGGTGGGAGACGCGTCGCGCCTCTTTCGAACTGTTCACGTCCGAAGTTGTCGTCGCTGAAGCCGAGCGCGGCGACGAAGCAGCCGTCCGGTCGCGCCGGGAAATACTTGCCGCAACCAGCCGTCTCTCTGCGACGCCCGCAGCAGAAGCGCTCGTACCTGAACTCCTGAGTGCAACTGGGCTTCCCGCGAAGGTCTTCGCGGACATGACGCACGTTGCACTCGCAACAGTGCATGGGATGCAATATTTGCTGACGTGGAATTGTCGTCACATTGCGAACGCTACGATCCTGCGTTCCATTGTCAAGACCTGCAGGGAACAAGGTTATGAGCCACCGGTAATCTGCACACCGGAAGAGCTCATGGGAGAATGAACATGTGGCTCGATCCAATTGTTGAAGAAACTCGTAAGGCTCGCGCAGAGGTCGTGGCGCCGTTTGGCGAGAATATTCACGAGTTTTTCGAATATCTTCGCAAACGGGAAGGCCAGAGCGATCGAGCAGCAGTAACATTGCAGCCGAACACTCCTGAACCGACCGTTCCGCAGGCCGCGTCACGCTAAAAATCTCGGGCGCTACCCTTTAGGCCTGAACTACAGCCCCACGATGTTGTACCCGCAATCCACGAACATGATCTCGCCCGTCATCCCGCTCGCCATCGGCGAGATCAGGAAGAGGGCGGCGTTCGCGATCTCCTCGAGCTCCACGTTGCGGCGCAGCGGCGCGCGCTCGGCGTGGTGGTGCAGCATTCCGGTGAAGCCTTTGATTCCGCGCGCGGCGAGCGTGTTCACCGGGCCGGCGGAGATCGCGTTGACCCGCACGTTGCGCGGGCCGAGGTTCGCGGCGAGATAGCGCACGCTCGCTTCGAGCGATGCCTTGGCCACGCCCATCACGTTGTACCCCTCGACCGCCTTCTCCGCGCCGTAATACGTCAGCGCGAGCACGGAGCCGCCGCCCGATTTCTCGAAGAGCGGCAGCGCGGCGCGCGTGAGCGCGACCAGCGAGTAGGCGGAG